>JAFXSQ010000048.1 GCA_017525525.1 Lachnospiraceae bacterium
GAGCATGATGAGCTATATAAAGGCAGAAACTGTACTGCCACAGGAATTAATAGAAACGATTCAGCAATATGTAGACGGAAAAATGATATATATTCCATGCAAGGAGAAACAAGAGTGGGGCACGACCACTTCCGCCAAGGCGTTCTTTCGTGAGCGTAACGAAAAAATCTACGAGACTTATAAAAGCGGAATGAGATTGTGTGATCTTGCACGTAGGTTTTCCTTATCGGAGAAGAGTATTCAAAGGATTCTCAGGAACCGGAGACATGCCGTAAGCGAAGGCATTGAGAGTATCTGAGAAGAAAGAGACCAGAATATATTTTCGTTGTGGAGGTTGCGGGAAAAAGCAGGAGTTTGTTAATTCGTACAAATTCAGAGTAAATGCTAATGGTAAAAGCGTAGACATTTGGCTGATCTACCGTTGCAAGAAATGCAAGCATTCCCAAAACCTCACGATTTATGAGAGGACGCATCATGGAAGGATTCCGACGGAATTGTTTGAATGCTTTATGAATAATGACATGGAGACTGCTATGGAATATGGCAGAAATATAGACTTTTTGAAGAAAAATAATGCTGAATTTAAGTAAATGACGGCTGGACTTAGGTCCGGCCGTTTCTAATTGGAAGATGTGCAGATATTATACCCTGTTACAGGGATTGGACGGTAAACTTAATTGCCTTGTTACAAATGTAGGAAGTTGGTGGGGCCCGGGGCATGAGCATACACCTACGGACATTGATGTGGTCGGAATCGATGATGCGAATAAAAAGGCAGTACTTGGGGAGTGCAAGTTCAAAAATGAAGCGCTCGATAAAGAAGTGTACGAAGCGCTGATGGACAGGCGTGGTCTTGTCGACAAGCGTTATGAAGAAGTGGAGTTTTTGTTATTCTCTTTAAGCGGTTTTTCGAAATGGGTAAAAGAAAATGCCTACTCAGATAGGGTTAGACTTGTTACATTAGAAGAGTTATATGATTAAAGTGAGTATAATCAGTATTATTTCAAACCGAATTATGCTTGACGCGGGGGAGAAAAATCATTATAATGCGCGTGTTTGCGTTGTTTTGAGTGAACAGGTCAAACTAATAATTATACTAATATAGATTTTTCTTGATTTACACGCGGTAAAGTCGTAGAATATACAATCGGAAGAAATTCGGCTTTCGGCGGGAGAGCTTCCTGTCGAAAGCTATATTTATAATGGAGGACACAAAATGAGCAACAAACAGAGTTTGTCAGCGATGCAGAGGATTGAGACACTGCTCGATGACGCAAGCTTCGTTGAAGTCGGTGCATATGTTACAGCAAGAAGCACAGACTTTAACCTTTCCGAGAGCGAGACTCCTAAGGACGGTGTTGTGACAGGCTACGGTACAGTGGACGGAAGACTTGTCTACTGCTATAGTCAGGACGCAACAGTTCTTGGCGGTGCTATCGGAGAGATGCATGCAAAGAAGATCGCAAAGGTCTATGACATGGCTATGAAGGTCGGTGCTCCGGTTGTCGGTTTCATCGACTGCGCGGGACTGAGACTTCAGGAAGCCACAGACGCGTTGAACGCCTTCGGTGAGGTCTACTTAAAGCAGACTCTTGTCTCGGGAGTTGTTCCGCAGATCACCGGTATCTTCGGCATGTGCGGAGGCGGAACTGCCATAGTTCCAACTCTTACCGACATCACATTTATGACAGCTGAGGGCTCAAAGCTCTTCGTGAACAGCCCCAACGCTTTAGATGGCAATTACAAGGAGAAGCTTGATACTGCGTCAGCTGATTACCTTTCCAAGAACACCGCTCTTGTGGATGCGGTATTTGCGGATGATGCAGAGCTTATCGCCGGTGTAAGAAAGACGCTTGCGCTTCTTCCTTCCAATATGAGCGATGACAGCTACTGCGAGGCTGCTGATGACTTGAACAGGATCATCCCGAATCTTGAAACTCTTGCCGCAGATGCAAAGGGTATCGTAAACCAGATTGCGGATGCGGGAAGCTTTATGGAGTTAAAGGCTGATTACGCGAAGGATATGGTTATCGGCCTATTAAAGCTCGGAGGACAGACAGTGGGTGTGGTTGCTAACCAGGCGGCAGAGGAAGGAAAGCTTATCACTACCTCAGGCGCTTATATCGCTGCTGACTTTGTGAGATTCTGCGATGCCTTCGGCATACCGGTGCTTTCGATCGTGAATTCAACCGGCTTTGCGAAGACGGTTTCAAATGAGAGAACCATTGCGGATGCTGCAGCAAAGCTTACCTATGCATTTGCCAATGCTACGGTTCCCAAGGTTACGCTTATCGTGGGCGAAGCGTTCGGAACCGCTTATACCATAATGAATTCAAAGTCAATCGGCGCGGATATGGTTTACGCATGGCCTCAGGCTAAGGTTGGAACCATGGATCCCGAGATGGCTGTTAAGATAATGTATGAGAAGGAGATAGCCGCTGCAGAGGACAAGAAGGCGGAGATCGCAAAGTACAAGAGTACATATGTCGCATTGCAGTCGGATGCTCTTGCAGCCGCAAAGAGAGGCTATGTGGATGATATAATAGAGCCGGATGCTACAAGAAAGAGACTTGTGGCTGCCTTTGACATGCTCTATACCAAGAATGAGGATAGACCGTATAAGAAGCATGGAGCTGTTTAGGAGGAAAAGAGATGAGATTTAAAAAGAGATTACTTCTTATCGCTTTTACGCTTTGCAGCATGCTTGCCTTATGTGCCTGCGGAGATGATACAGAGAAAGGCTTTGATTATAACGAAGACGAGCTGATTCTTAATACCATGGCTCTCTTTGATAAGTACGAGGCTGTGCCGTCAGACCTTGCCAAGTATTACATCTCGGATGGAGAGGACCTTGCCAAGTCAGCGGTTTCAGGCATCGAACAGGCGCGTAACAACGATAAGATAAGTAAGTTTGAGGACTTTTCAGCCTATGTGAACGGTGAGAAGCCGATAGATAAAAGCGGTGATTATCCGAAGGTTGAAGCTGAGTCCGATTATGTGATGGTAACAGTATTGAACCACGCCGATAAGGATGTGGAGGTTACCGTAAAGTATACGGAGAATGCCGACTATTACATAAAGAAGGCAGAGCTTGAGGCGGAGAACGATATCATTTCTTACCGCGAACAGCTTGAGCAGTTAATTCCGGCATATTACCAGATGACTGTTGATGAGTTTCTTGCCCAGCAGGGCTTCAAGAACTTCGAGGATCTCTATGAACATGACATCAACGGTACTCTCGACCAGCAGGGTATAAAGTCCTTCAAGGCTGAGGAGATGGTAATAAATGTTGTCTATGACAATAGCCAGCTTATAAAGCAGGCGGGTATGAACACGCTGATTGGTATGGGTACCGTGTTCATTGTGCTTTTGTTCATATCCTTCATCATATCGCTGATGAAGTTTTTACCGGCTCTCCTTGCGAAGAAGCCGAAAATCCCGGCACCTGCGCCGGCACCTGCGGCAGCGCCCGCAAAGGTAACACAGAACGCACTTGCGACACCGGTTCCGGCAGCAGTTCCCGACAGCACGCTGATGAACGATCAGCAGCTTGTGGCTGTTATCACCGCGGCAATTTATGCGGCGGAAGCAGACAGGGCAGGTACTACCGTAAATGCAATCAGCAAGGATAAGCTTGTAGTAAGATCGATAAGAAGAGTAAAATAAAAAATACATATACCTGAGCTGGCCGGGATTGAATAGGATAGAATATGATAGAATATGATAGAATAAAGTGTCATCCTGAGCGAAGCGAAGGATCTTTGAAAAGGAGAGTAATCAGAAATGAAGAATTACAGGATCACAGTTAACGGAACAGCATATGACGTGGCAGTTGAGGAAGTAGGAGCAGGCGCAGCTCCGGCAGCAGCTCCCGTTGCAGCACCGGTAGCGGCACCCGCAGCACCGGTACCCGCACCGGCAGCAGCAGGCGCAGCAGGCAGCATAGTAGTTGCAGCTCCGATGCCCGGTAAGATAATAAATGTTAAGGCAAACGTAGGACAGAGCGTTAAGAAGGGCGAGGTTATCCTTCTTCTTGAGGCTATGAAGATGGAGAACGAGGTAGTTGCTCCTGAGGACGGAACCGTAGCAAGCATAAATGTATCTGCAGGCGACACAGTTGAGGCAGGAGATACTCTTGCAACACTTAATTAGTCAGAGGTTCCACATTTAGACAGGAGGTAAAAAGCTACATGTCAAGCTTTTCAGATGTATTACAAAATCTGGCTCTTCAGACAGGCTTTGCAACGCTTACATGGAAGCACTATGTGATGATTCTCATCGCGTGTATATTCATGTACTTAGCCATAGTGAAGGGCTTTGAACCATTATTGCTTGTGCCTATCTCCTTCGGTATGTTCCTCGTGAATATGTTCCCGAGTATCATACAGGAGGGCGGATTGCTTCACTTCTTCTACATGCTGGATGAGTGGAGTATCCTTCCGTCGCTTATCTTCTTAGGCGTAGGCGCGATGACGGACTTCGGACCGCTTATCGCAAACCCGAAGAGTTTTCTTCTCGGCGCAGCGGCTCAGTTCGGTATCTACGCAGCATACTTCCTTGCTTTCGTAATGGGCTTTAACGGCAAGGAGGCAGCAGCTATTTCAATCATCGGTGGCGCGGACGGCCCGACATCAATCTTCCTTGCAGGTAAGCTCGGAATGGGCGGAACACTTATGGGACCGATAGCCGTTGCGGCATACTCTTACATGTCACTTGTGCCGGTTATACAGCCGCCTATCATGAAGGCACTTACCACAGAGAAGGAGAGAAAGATCAAGATGGGTCAGCTTCGTCCGGTAAGCAAGCTCGAGAAGATCCTCTTCCCGATCATAGTTACACTTGTTGTATGTCTCATACTTCCGACCACAGCTCCTCTCGTAGGTATGCTTATGCTCGGTAACTTATTCAGAGAGTGCGGCGTTGTTAAGCAGCTCACAGAGACTGCTTCAAATGCTTTGATGTATATCGTAGTTATCCTGCTCGGTACTTCCGTAGGCGCATCGACAAGCGCGGAGGCTTTCCTTAAGCTTTCGACCTTAAAGATAGTCCTTCTCGGACTTATCGCCTTTGCGTTTGGTACGGCAGCCGGAGTTCTCTTCGGTAAGCTTATGTGCTGGGCAACAAAGGGTAAGGTTAATCCGCTCATCGGTTCGGCCGGAGTTTCCGCAGTGCCGATGGCAGCGCGTGTATCCCAGAAGGTCGGCGCCGAGGCAGACCCGACAAACTTCCTTCTCATGAATGCTATGGGACCGAATGTAGCCGGTGTTATCGGAACCGCGGTTGCAGCGGGTACATTCCTTGCGATTTTTGGAGTACATTAGTAATTATACGCAGGTGATGTTGAAGTGTAAGCTGCTCTGTCGTGCTTGCACGTAAAGAGTAGCTTATGCTTCGACATCAAAGCTGCGAAGCAATTGCTTCGCAGCGACCCGCGAACATGAGCAGCGAAGCTGCGACGGATGCACAACGTGCAGACGGTTCGCGGGCTGCGGAGAGTTATTGAAAGGAGACAAAAATGTCAGTTGAGAAAAAACCGGTAGGAATTACCGAGACTATACTTCGTGACGCGCATCAGTCACTTATAGCTACAAGAATGACAACAGAGCAGATGCTCCCGATAGTCGAGAAGATGGACAAGGTCGGCTATCACTCGGTAGAGTGCTGGGGCGGTGCTACATTTGATGCGTGCCTTAGATTCTTAAAGGAGGATCCGTGGGAGCGTTTAAGAAAGCTCCGTGCGGGCTTCAAGAATACAAAGCTTCAGATGCTCTTCAGAGGACAGAACATCTTAGGCTACCGTCACTATGCGGATGATGTGGTTGAGTATTTCGTACAGAAGTCGATTGCCAACGGTATCGACATCATAAGAATATTCGACTGCTTAAACGATATCAGAAATCTTCAGACAGCTGTCAAGGCTGCCAACAAGGAGAAGGGACATGCACAGGTTGCACTTTCCTACACCTTAGGCGAGGCTTATACACTTGATTACTGGAAGAATATGGCAACCAAGATCGAGGAGATGGGTGCCGATTCAATCTGTATCAAGGATATGGCAGGTCTTCTTGTTCCTTCGGCTGCTACCGAGCTTGTTACCGCTCTTAAGGCCGGAACCAAGCTTCCTATACAGCTTCACACACACTACACCTCAGGTATGGCTGCAATGACCTACATGAAGGCTGTAGAGGCAGGCTGCGATGTGATCGACTGTGCTATGAGCCCGATGTCAATGGGTACTTCACAGCCGGCTACAGAGGTGCTTGCCAAGGCATTTGAGGGCACACCTTATGATCCGGGTTACGATCAGAAGCTTCTTGCCGAGATAGCTGAGTATTTCAGACCTCTTCGTGAGCAGTGGATCGAGAGCGGTCTCTACTCAACCAAGGTTATGGGCGTTAATGTTAAGACTCTTCTCTATCAGGTACCCGGCGGTATGCTTTCAAACCTTGTGTCACAGCTCAAGGAGATGAATGCAGAGGATAAGTTCCAGGAGGTGCTTGAAGAGGTACCGCGTGTTCGTAAGGACTTCGGTGAGCCGCCTCTTGTTACACCGTCAAGCCAGATTGTCGGTACTCAGGCGGTTATGAACGTTGTTACGGGCGAGCGCTACAAGATGTGCACCAAGGAGTCAAAGGCGCTTGTTGCCGGAGAGTACGGACAGACCGTTCTTCCGATAAGCGAGGAGATCAGAAAGAAGGTTATCGGCGACAGAGAGCCTATTACATGCAGACCTGCAGATCTTATTGAAAATGAGCTCGACAAGCTTGAGAAGGAGATGGCTCAGTACAAGCGTCAGGATGAGGATGTGCTTTCATATGCACTCTTCCCTCAGGTTGCAACCGAGTTCTTCAAATACAGAGATGCTCAGTCTACCGGAGTAGACGCTTCTCTTGCGGATACAGCAAATAAGACCTATCCGGTATAGGAATAATATTAAAAGGCGTGTCAGCAATCTTTGCTTTGGATTGCAGACACGCCTTTGTATGTTTTATTGGGGGGGTGTAACATATGATGAAAAAAAAATTAGGAATTGCATTTCTTGTGTTGGCAATGGTGCTTTGCTGCTTTATGCCCTGTTCTTTGGGCGGATTTACGGTATATGCCGATGAGCAGACAGAGGCCGTTTTTTATTATGAACATGATGATGTGGAGACCCAAAAGACTGCCGAGGTGCAGGGGACTTCATCAGCTGCGGATAAGATCATTCTTCGTTACAGAGCATATGTGCAGAAGAAGAAATGGATGAGCTGGCAGATTGCAGGCATCGGAAATAAGGCTGCCGATACGGACTTTGCGGGAACCACCGATGACTTAAGGATGGAGACCATTCAGATGCAGCTTAAGGGTGTGGGAGGACAGGTAAAGTACCGCGCCTATGTTCAGAAGAAGGGCTGGACGCAGTGGGCTACAACAGCGGACACTACGACTTACGCCGGAACCAAGGGAGAATCAAGACGTATCGAGATGATACAACTTTCTGCCTCGGGAGAAGTGGCGAAGCTCTGTGATGTATATTACAGAACCTATTGCGAGAAATTCGGATGGCTCGGATGGGCAAGTGCGAACAGTAAGGAGAAAGCAGGTTCATCAGGCTATGCACGAAAGCTTGAAGCCTTTCAGATACAGCTTGTTCCTAAGGGAGTACCATTTGACAGGGGCTCTGCCAAGAGGTTCTATGACAAAACAAAAGATGGTGAAAACCCCGAACCCACGATAGATCAGCAGGTTGAGCAGATGGTCTCAAATATGAGCACCAGGGAAAAGCTTGCCCAGATGATGATAGTGGCTCTCAGGCCGTACTCCGGCGGTTCGGGACCGGTAACGAAGCTGAGTGACGATTATAAGGAGACACTTAAGAAGTATGATTTCGGAGGCGTTATTCTTTTCGGCGGAAATATCAGCGATACAGAGCAGACGGTAACACTGATCCATGACTGTCAGGAAACATCCATGAACTCCGAAAAGGGCATTCCCATGCTGGTTTGTGTGGATCAGGAGGGCGGACTTGTTAACCGCGTGGAATTCGGAACCACCTCTTCGGGAAGCATGGGGCTTGCTGCGACCGGCGACACTGAGCTGACCAAAGAAAGCGCGGATATACTCGGACAGGAGATTAAGGCACTCGGCTTTAACATGGATTTTGCTCCTGTTTCGGACGTGAACAACAATCCTTCAAATCCGATAATAGGCACAAGAGCTTTTTCGGATGACCCGGAGACAGTAGCCGAGCATGTGAAGGCATTTATAGCGGGACTTGAAAAAAACGGCGTGTCATCGGCGTTAAAGCATTTCCCGGGACACGGAAATGTAGGAGAGGACAGTCATACGCATCTTCCGCTGTCCGAGCTTAGCCTTGATGAGCTTAAAAGCTGTGAGCTTATCCCTTTTAAGGCAGGAATAGAATCAGGGGTGGATATGATCATGACAGCACATATTCAGTACCCGAATATAGAGAAGAACACCTACGTCTCAAAGAAGGACGGAGAGAAGGTATATCTTCCGGCAACGCTTTCACGTGAAGTGATAACAGGTGTCCTCAGAGAGGAACTTGGATACAACGGAATAGTAATAACGGATGCCATGGACATGGATGCGATAGCTGCTCATTTCGATGATATTGATGCGGCTGTACTTGCAATCAATGCGGATGTGGATATCATACTTATGCCGGTTAACCTCTATAAGGATGCTACCATAGATACGCTTACTTATATGGATACTTACATGGATAAGCTTATCGCAAGGGTTGAAGCCGGTGATATAAAGGAAGAGGAGATAAATGACTCGGTTTCAAGGATACTGAAGCTGAAGCTTGAAAAAGGCATTATGACCGAAAAGCTTCCTGCTTTGGACGAGCAGATTGCCGAGGCTGAGGCCGTGGTAGGTTCGGCCGAGCATCATATAAGGGAATGGCAGATAGCGCAGAAGGGCATTACGCTTCTTAAGAACGAAGGCGGTATCCTTCCGATTAAGCAGGAAGAAGCTGCCGGAACTCTGATCCTAATCTCGAATGAGTACAGACAGCCTGCGGTGGAATACGCGCTTGACCGCGTAAAACGGGAAGGAGTATTTGATACCGAAGCTGTGAGGTTTATGTGTTATACAGGCCGTTCCATGGAGGACGAAGAGTTGACTACTGCAATAGACAGCGCGGACAGGGTACTGATCATATCGCAGTCGGCATCAAAGCAGAAACTGCTTACGGAGGTGATAGAGCGCGTGCATCGGCGTGAAGGCGCAAAGGTTGCTTTATTGAGTGTCGGTCTTCCGTACGATGCAGCATGTTACGAGGATGCAGATGCGGTTATGTGTGCCTATAATCAATATGGAGATGCCCATGACGAGTTCGGTAACGGACCGTTCAATATGAATGTTGCTGTGTGTGTGTGCACTGCATTTGGTCAGTCCGTTCCGCAGGGTATACTTCCTGTAAATATCCCAAGAGTAGCAGATACGTCCGACGGAGGTATCGAGTATCTTGAAGAAGTGCTTTATGAAAGAGGCTACGGCCTTAAAGAGTGGGGAGAATAATAAAGCATTCTAAGGAGAAAAGTAAGGATGTCTGAAGAAAAGAAAAAAACAAAAGAAATCGATTACGTCAATGACGGAATTGCCGGGATATACAAGCGATTGCTGCCGTCTGCCATCGGCTCGCTTCTGACGGCGACGGTGGCTTCGCTTATTGATGTTGTTATACTAAGCTATTACCTTGGCTCGGATATGCTTGCCGTTGTGGAGATATGCATGCCGGTATATATGCTGGTGAATACAATAGGAATGCTGATCGCCTCGGGTGCTTCGACGATTTACGCTCAGTGCCTCGGGGAAGGGAATAAGGAAGAGGGGCTTCGCTTCTTTTCGGCTTCGGTGGGGCAGGTGCTGATCTTCGGGGCAGTGCTTTCCGCAATCGGACTTATATTTACAAAGCCTGTGATACGGATGCTGGGCGCAAATGATGCTATTTTTGACGCTACTCTTGATTATGCGCATGTATTATTCTTTTTCATGATACCGCTTATGGTATATGTGCATCTATTGTTCTTTGTAAGGGTAGATAACGATCCGAACCGCGTTCTTGCGGCAACCATAAGCTGCGCGGTAACCAATCTTGTGCTGGATATTTTCTTTGTCGGTCCTCTTAACCTGGGACCCAAGGGAGCTGCCATGGCTACCTGTATTGCGTATACGGTAGGAATGTCGGTTAACCTTACTCATTTCACGAGTGCAAAAAACGGTTTAAAATTACTTAAGAACAGCATGCCGGGACGCTTCCTGCGTATATGGCGCGCCGGTCTTCCGCTTGCGGCGGCACAGCTTGGAATGACGATTTCGACACAGGTTTTCAACAACACGATCATGCGTGTGGGAAATGAGGATTATGTTGCGGTCTATGCCGTAATAACTCAGCTGATCATGACCTCGATGGCGGTATATGACGGCGTAGGTCAGGCTTCACAGCCCATAATTGCCGCAGCTACGGGGGCAAAGGACAGCAGGAGAGTCGGGCAGGTGTTCAGGACAGGCGTGTTCTTAGAGCTTGCGGGTACGGCTTTTATTGCTCTGTTATATATTTTTCTTGCCGGACAGATCGCGGGACTTTTTTCTATCAAAGAAGGCGAACTGCTTTCCCTTTCGATTAAAGGTATCAGGATATACGCAATTTCCATCCCGTTTATGGGATTAAACAGTATAATAATGTATTATTTTCAGGCACAGGAGAAGACTACGAGGGCGCTTATCATTTCGCTGTTAAGCGGCTCAATATTCTTAATTCTTGCACTTTTTGGGCTGACTTTTGCTTTCGGCAAGGACGGAATATGGCTTTCCTGGGTGGTTGCCCAGGCGCTGTCACTTGCCGTCAGCTTATGCTTGTTTAAGTATTCTCAAAAAAGGAGGGTGTGGCATGAGTATTGAATGGAGAAAATCTCCGGTTTCCATGACGGAGATGGGGATATATCTGGACTGGAAGAAGAATAAGGAGGGAACGGCATACAATATCCCGCTTATTTTCTCTTTACCCGGGGATGTTGATTATGAGAGACTGAAGGCGGCAATCAGGGCTGTGGTTGCAAAGCACCCGTTCATGCTGTCGCGCTTTAAAATGGAGGGCACAAGCGTCGTGCGGCTTACTCCGTACGGGAATCCAGATGAGTATCCTCTTGTGATAGAGGAAAAGGATGAAGAAATCGACAGGGAGTCGGTTGTAAAGCCTTTTTCGGATACAGAGGGAGGATTGTGCCGATTTGCTATCTACAAAGGCAAAGAAGCCTGCTTTTATATGGACATACATCATCTTTTGTTCGATGGGGCTTCTACTCCTGTTTTTATAAATGAATTAAACAGGGCATACAGGGGTGAGGAGCCGGCCGGTGAAGAATTTACGGCGGGCGATTTTGCCTGTGCAGAGCAGAAGGAGCGCGAAATGGACTCCTTTCAAAAGGCAAAGGAATGGTACGAAAAGCTTCTTTCTGACAGTGAGATTTGCAGCTCGCCGGTGCATGACAAAGAGGGCGGGGATAAGAAGAATGCTTATTTCGAAAGAGAACTCAAAATAGATGCCGGAAAGGTAACGGACTTTGTAAAGCAGCATGCAATCCGTACCAGTACATTTTTCACCGGAGCTTACGGTTATCTGCTCAGCCGTTTTTCGGGCAGCAATGAAGCTTTGTACAGCTCTGTACACAGTGGAAGGACAAAGAAGACGGCGGCTGACATAGGCATGTTCGTCAAGACCTTTCCGGTGGTAGAACGCTTTACCGATAAGGAGCTTATAGCCGGGCATTTGTGTGAGCTCGATAAGCAGATAGCGGGAAGCCGCAGCAACGGGCTTTATTCATATGCGGATATATGCGGAGATCTGCACTTAAGTGTTCCTACGCTTTTTGCTTATCAGGGAGAGCTTTTATCAGAGACCGAGTTCCTCGGCAAAAATATAATAGTCGAAAACCTGCAGAGTGACGATCCAAAGGAGGAGGTTGTCGCGGAGGTGTTCAGATTAAACGGCGTATATCGCTTAAGGGTGTCCTATCGTACGGATCTTTTTGAGAAGGAGAGTATGGAAGCTTTTGCTGTCTCATATGAGAAGACTGTGGCTGAGTTTTTGGAGAGAGAAAGCTTCGGTGAGGTGGATATCACGGCTGCAGAGCAGCTTGAGATGCTCGATGGTTTCCTGCCGCAGCTTGAGGACTACGATGGTCCGAGGGATATAGTATCGCTGTTCAGGAAACAGGCGGCTGAAAACCCGGACAACACAGCTCTTATCATAGGTGATATCAAGAGAAGCTATCGCGAGATAGATGAGGCTTCGGAGAAGATAGCCTGCTATCTTGCGTCAAAGGGAATAGGTACCGGAAAGGTGGTATCTATCCTGATACACAGAAACGAATATATGGTTTCGGCGTCTCTCGGCGCATTAAAATCCGGTGCCGGTTACCAGCCGCTTGATCCGTCCTATCCGCCCGAGAGACTGCTTTTTATGGTGCAGGATGCCGAGGCGGCTCTGGTTATAGCAGATGAGGATCTCACAGGTCTGATAGACGGTTACGAGGGTGAAATCCTTCTCACAAAGGATATCCCCGGACTTGAAGTGCCGACTGAAAGAAATCTTCCGGTTCCGGGTGAGCATGACCTCTTTACCCTGCTTTATACTTCGGGTTCTACGGGAGTTCCGAAGGGCGTGATGCTTGAGCACAGCAATTTGGTCAACTTCTGCATATGGTATCAAAAGGAATACGGTTTGACTACGGGAACAGTTCATGCGGCATATGCAAGCTACGGTTTTGATGCGAATATGATGGATCTCTATCCGACACTTACCTGCGGCGGCTGTGTGTGCGTTGTACCGGAGGATATACGCCTGAATTTACCGGCTTTGGGCAGTTATCTTAAAGATAACAACGTGAGCGTAGCATTTATGACTACTCAGGTGGGAAGGCAGTTTGCCGTATCCTCCTACATGCCGGATTGTCTTAAGGCTTTGTCGGTCGGAGGAGAGAAGCTTGCGCCCATGGCGCCGCCTGAGGGGATAGAGTTTTATAATGTGTACGGACCTACCGAATGTACGATATTTGTTACTAAGAAGAGTGTTGACAAGGAATACTTAAGAATTCCGATCGGCAGCAGCGCGGCAGGCGCATTGCTGTATGTGGTTGACGAAAAGGGACGGCGTGTTCCGCCCTGTGTTCCGGGTGAGCTGCTTATAGCCGGGCGCGGAGTCGGCAGGGGATATTTAAACCGTCCGGAGAAGAATGCAGAGAGCTTTACGCCTAATCCTTTCTGCAACAAGGAAGGCTGTGACCGCGTGTACCATACCGGTGACATCGTGCGCTTTATGCCGAACGGTGAGATAGATTTCGTCGGAAGAAATGACGGACAGGTCAAGATCCGAGGCTTCAGGATAGAGCTTTCCGAAATTGAATCCGTTATACGTGAGTTCCCTGCGATAGATGATGTGACCGTTCAGGCGTATGATAATGAGAGCGGAAGCGGAAAATACGTGGCTGCATTTATCGTGGTCAAAGACAGTGAGGAAGTGGCTCCGGGCGCTCTTGAAGCCTTTATCCGCGAGAGAAAACCGCCATATATGGTTCCGGCGGTGATCATGCGGATAGATGCAATCCCGTTAAACCAGAACCAGAAGGTAGACAAGAAGAAGCTTCCAAAACCGGAGAGAAAACAGGGAGCTTCGGAGGAACCGGCCAATCACGAGATGACAGCCCTTGAGAAGGAGCTTTTTGACATAAGCAGCAGCGTGATCGGTAATAAGGACTTTAGTGTATATACCGCATTAACGGATGCGGGACTTACTTCTATTACAACAATGCAGCTTATGGTTGAGATAGAAGAAAAGTACGGCTTTAGTCCGGACGTAAATGAGCTCTTGAACGGGATGCGCATCATAGATATAGAGAATTCTATCGTGTCTCATCTGATAAGTGCAGGGAGACAGACCGTCAAGGAGGAAACTCAGTCGGAGGAAAATGAACACCTCTCGGCGCCTCTTACACAGACTCAGCTCGGCATATATTTGGAGTGCCGCATGGATGAGACGAGCGACAAGTATAACATTCCGTTCTTATTGAAGATTGGCTCTGATGCGGACGAAAAAAGACTTGCCGAGGCAGTAAAGAAGGCGGTTGAGGCACATCCGTTTATGAAGTGCTCGGTTGAGCCGAGTAAAAACGGCGGTGCAGAGATGATAATGCACCCGGAGCTTGAGTGGGATGTTGCGGTGGAGACATCGTCCCTTCCGGATGAGGAGCTTGAGCAGAAGATTAAGAGGGAACGTGTTATATTCAAGCTGTCCCGTGCCCCGCTGTTCAGGTTCAGAATAATAAAGTCAGGTACATCACTTTACCTGTCCATGATATTCCACCATATCCTTATGGACGGAACTTCTGTTGCCGTATTGATAGAGGATATAGAGCGTGCATATCAGGGAGAGGAACTGAAGACCGAAACCTACAATTCTTTAAAGCTTGCTCTTGACGAAAGAGATAAGCGCGCTTCGGACGCGCTGCCTAAAGCAAAGGCAGTGTATGATAATGTATTTAACGGTGTAAGTGTGTCATCACTTCCCGATCCGGAAAAGGCGGCATCAAAGGAGGGCAGCGGGAAAGCTGCAGCATTTGAGCTTGCTCTTCAGGGTGTTAATGCGGATGCGGTAAGTAATTTCTGTAAAGAGAACAAGCTTACCGAAAATGCATTTTTCACTGCGGCCTTCGGACTTATGCTTGCAAAGCTTAGCGGCAGTGAGGAGGCACTCTTCGCATCCATCTACAACGGACGGACCAGAACAGAGACGCTCCGCATTATGGGCATGCTCGTAAAGACATATCCCGTATATATTAATATCGACAAGGAAAAACAACCTAAGGATTATATAGCCGCAGTGCAAAAGCAGATCCAGGAGCTTACCGCAAATGACCTGTACTCCTTCGCGGAGGCGGTTCGCGATTATGATGTTAACGCGGATATACTCTTTGCGTACCAGGGCGATAATTTCACGGGCTTTACCGTCGCGGGTCAGAAGGCGGCGGAGATCCAGCAGCCTTTTGAGGATGCAAAGGAGCCCCTAAGCGTAGATGTGTGGAAAAAGAACGACAGCTTTGTCATAGCTGTCGAATACAGGGCTGATATGTACAGCGAGGCACAGATTAAATGGATGTGCGGCCTATATGGAATGATTGCGGACGGACTTATGAGTACGACCAAGCTGTCCGAGATTAAGCTTTTGTCAAATGAGAGCAAGGCTTTCCTTGACAGGATAAATGATACAGATGTGGAAGAACCCTTCCGTCCGGTCAGCAGCCTCTTTGAAGAGTGCGCGGAAAAGTACCCCGACAGGGCTGCGGTAATCACGCCTTCAAACAAGGTTACTTACAGAGAGCTGAATGAGAATGCGAACAGGATTGCGCACGTGCTCTATGATGAGGGCGCAAAGGGGCGTATCGTGTCGCTTATGCTTCCGAGAACGGAGCATGTCTACATGGTTAGACAGGGTATATTAAAGGCTGGCGGAGCATTTCTTTCCATAGCGCCGGACTATCCCGACGAGCGTGTGAAGGTAATGGTTGAGGACTCTTCATCACTTGTGCTCATCGTAAATGAGGAGGTATACAAGGAGCGAAAAGAATTTATAGATACGCTTAACTGCAAGGCTGTAACTGTTGAAGCGCTTCTTAAAGACAGCCGCACGGATAACCTGAAGCTTCCGGCCAAGAAGGATGATCTGGCATACTCCATCTTCACATCGGGATCGACCGGCAAGCCCAAGGGTGTTATGCTTACCCAGGGCAATCTGTTCAACTTCCTTGATGCGAATGAGAAGAACCCGGAGATACTCGGATATGTGGAAAAGGCGCATGTATCGCTTGCGCTTGCAGCCATAACCTTCGATGTGTCGATCATGGAGGAATTCATCCCGTTAACCCACGGAATGACGGTCTGCTTTACAACTGAGGAGGAGATCCACAATCCTGCGGCGCTGTCAAAGTTCATGATTGAAAATCATGTTGACATGATGAGCTGTACGCCGTCATTCCTTACGAACAGCATAGGTCTTTCGGCCATGAAGCAGGCACTGAAGAATGTTAAGTCCTACGACTTCGGCGCGGAGGCATTTCCTGCCGCATTATATGACAAGATAGTTGAGATAAATCCAGACGCTTATATCATGAACGGCTACGGGCCCACGGAGGCGACCATAAGCTGTACCATGGATCAGGTGACCGAGACGGCCTTGATCACCATCGGTCGTCCGGCATCAAATGTACACGCCTATGTACTGGATGAGAGAGGAAATATCCTTCCGCCGCTTGTTCCCGGAGAGCTTGTTATAAGCGGAGAGGGTGTAGGCAGAGGCTACATAGGAAGGCCCGAGCTTAACGAAGAGAAGTTCTTTGAGATAGAGGGAAGACGGGCCTACAGGACGGGAGATGTGGTTGCATGGACCTCCGACGGAAGACTGAAGTTTCACGGAAGATCGGACAACCAGGTCAAGCTTCGAGGCTTGAGAGTGGAGCTCGGTGAGATAGAGAATGCGATAAATGCGGTAAGCGGTGTGCTTACGAGCATTGTTATCATGACGGGCGAGGAGAATAACAAGTTCCTGGCCGGGTACTATACCGCAAGCAGGGAGATATCACCTGATGTGTTAAAGGAGGAGATTAGTAAGACACTTACTCCGTACATGGTACCGGGTGTGCTGATGCAGCTTGATGCGATGCCTCTTACACAGAACGGAAAGATAGACAAAAAGAAGCTTCCGAAGGTGGAGTTTACTCCGGATCAGTCGACGTATGTCGAGCCCACAAATGATGTGGAAAGAGATTTCTGCGGCTGGTTCGCAGAGGTTTTGAATATGGAGAAGGTCAGTGCGGAAGGCAACTTCTTCGAACTCGGCGGAACCTCACTTTCGGCCTCGGTAATCGCCATGAATGCTTCGGATAAGGGATACCCCATAGTCTACGCCGATATATTTAAAGCGCAGACCCCGAAGGAGCTTGCGGCCTTAGTTAATAAGGAGGATGGAACAGAGGAGACATCAAACGGTTTGAAAGAGATACGAACCTTCGATTACGGCAAGCTTCCGCTTAAGAGTAATAACGATGAACATCTGACGCAGATCAAGCCGGGAGAGATAGGCAATCTTCTCCTGACCGGCGCAACGGGCTTTTTAGGTATACATGTTCTGCACGAATATTTAACGGAATATACGGGCAGTGTTTACTGTCTGTTAAGGGGTGAGACTCCCGAGGAGAGATTAAAACAGCTTTACTTCTACTACTTTGATGAGGCATTGGAGCCGCACTTTAAGAACGGCAGGCTGGTCATCTTAAGCGGCGACGTGACGGATGAACAGTCGCTTGAAAAGGCTAAGGAATATCCTTTTGATACGCTTATCAACTGTGCAGCTTTAGTCAAGCATTTTGTGAATGACGATAGCCTTGAAAGAATAAATGTACAGGGAGTTAAGAACCTTATAGCTCTTTGCAGCGAGACGAATAAGCGCCTGATCCAGACCTCGACGGTTTCGGTTTCGGGAGAGGGCCTGGACGGCAATCCTCCTAGAGACTGGAAGATAAGGGAGGATGAATTATATAACGGTCAGCTTTTGGACAATGCGTATGCGTTAAGCAAGTTCAAGGCTGAGAAGGCTGTGCTTGAAGCTGTGTCTAACGGATTAGACGCAAAGATCATGAGGCTCGGCAACTTGATGGGACGTCACTCCGACGGAGAGTTCCAGGTGAATTTCGGCAGCAACGCATTTATCAGATCCTTAGCCAGCTACAAGGCTATAGGAGCGGTTCCGTATTCGGTGATGAATGCCGTGACCGATTTTTCTGAGATAGATATGACGGCCAAGGCGATTTTGCTCCTTTCGGGAACACCGAAGGAGTTTACAGTGTTCCATCCTGTCAACAATCACTGTGTCACCTTTGCAGACATTGTTTATTCCATGAGGGAATACGGCTTTGAGGTGGCAAATGTAGAGGATGACGAGTTTGTGGAGCTTATGAAGAATGCGGGAAGCGCCTCAAGCGCACTTACTGCGTACAACAGCAAGGAGGGTGCGGCTCGCCGTTATGTGCTTGACGCAAGTCTTGACTTCACGACGAATGCTCTCTACCGCTTAGGGTTCAAGTGGCCTGTGTCGGGAGAAAAGTATATCGTGAAGATGATCAAGGCATTGGATGAACTGATTATGTTTGAGGAGTAACGCAAATGCCGAAGGCATTTCTTGCATGCGTTACGACGACATGCCGCCGAACGAAGTGAGGGGGCGGTACATTAGAGGAGTAGCCATCATGACGCAGTCATGATTTATAATGGCTACGACGACATGCCGCCGAACGAAGTGAGGGGGCGATACATTAGAGGAGTAACGCAAATGCCGAAGGCATTTCTTAAGTAAGGAGGTTTAAAAAGATGGATATTAAAAAGACAATCAACGGAAACGAGGCAGTATTGACGGTGACAGGGTGGCTTGACACTCAGGCTGCGCCGGAGCTGCACACGGAGCTTGAGAATCTGGAGGACGGAGTAGAGAAGCTTGTTCTTGATCTTGCGGGGCTTGAGTACATTTCTTCATCAGGTGTGAGGGAAGTTGTAGCTGCCTACAAGAAGATGAACGGAGCTCTTGTTGTGAAGAATACCTCTGCGGGTATAATGAGCATCTTCAAGGCAACGGGCATAGATAAGAAGATAAAGTTTGAGTAAGCGTGCCGCTACAAGTTACAGGGAGGTCAAATGACTGAGAAAAAAAAGCGTAGGGTTTCTATTCTTGCAAGAATTGCGCTGCTCTTTTCGGTTGCGGTGATCATATCTTTCGCACTGACGGCCATATTAAGTAACAGATACCTTAAGGAGAGTGCAGCCAACCAGGCGAAAGAGGTTGCGGAGGTGGCTGCAACAGCTGTATTAACTTCTATCGGAAAGCAGGATAATTTTCAATCGTTGTATACAGACGAGGAATACAGGGATGAGCTTCACGATACCTTCAGATATATCTGTCAGAGCGCGAATATCAGGTATCTGTATCTGTATACGATAGAAAACGGTGACTCGAGAAGATACATAATAACCGCGGCGCAGGATGATGAAGAAGACAAAAAAATGAATACCGAATTCGGCTTCGGAAGCACAAACACAACTCCTTTATATGAATCGGAGTTAGAGGTGTTGGGCGGAGATTATGACGGCACGCATCAGTTTATTGATAACGCTTACGGTAACGTGTGCATGTTCATTATCCCCGTATTGGACGATGACGATAATATACTGGCGATGATAGGTGTTGATTACAGCATGGAAAGTATCTTGGAAATCGCTAAGGAAAATCGTCGTTCCACGTTACTCAGAGGGGTAATCGTTATTGCGATTGCGTATGTCATAGCATTTACCCTTATAAGGACTCTTGTGGTAAAGCCCATAGGCAAGCTGTCGAAGAGGATGGAGGAATTCGCACATTACAAGAGTATTGAGCCTGAACGGAATAAAAGAAGGACCGTCTTTGATGATGAGATAACGGATATCGAGAAATCCTTTGACATAATGACGGCGGATATAACCAAGTACATAACCGATATTGAGAAACTGACCGGTGAAAGAGTGCAGGCTAAGACCGAGCTTGAGGTAGCGAGGAATATCCAGTTCGGAATAGTTCCGATGGAGCACAGTGTGTCAGGTAACGGATATGATGTGTACGGCTGTGAGTATTCGGCGAAGGATGTAGGCGGCGATTTCTACGATATATTTGAACTTGATGACAGCCGGATTTGTCTTGTCGAGGGAGATGTGTCGGGCAAGGGTGTTTCGGCGGCGCTGTTCATGGTTATGGTGAAAACCACATTGAAGGAGAGGCTTAGCGCGGGTGCGTCCCTGAAGGAGGCTTTGTGTAGTGTCAACAGGGATGTGTGTGCTTCTAATCCCGAGAATATGTTCGCAACTGTTTTCTGTGCCGTCCTGGACAAAAAAACAGGACTGTTACGATATGCCAACGCAGGGCACAACCCGCCGGTGTTTGTCAAGGAGAAGCCTGAGTTTATGCAGGTGGACAGCGGTATCGCAATCGGACTCTTTGACGATATCGATATAGAGGAAGAGGAGCTTACCCTTAAGAAGGGCGAGGGAATATTTGTCTACACCGACGGAATTACCGAAGCGATCAATCCGGTGAAGGAGCAGTACGGTGAGGAACGCCTGATTGGGAATATTGCTAATGAATATGCCGATAGCAATAATGGCGTTAATGCACGGAAGATTACTTCGTGTATAGTCGACACCGTCAGGGAGTTTGCCGGAGAGGCGGAGCAGTTCGACGACATGACCTGCGCAACCCTTTTGTTCGAGCATGATGAGGGAGATAAGACGGAGCTTACACTTGAGCTTGCGTCCTTTGATTCGGTGAAGAAGACGATTCTTAACTCACTCGGAGATAATGAGAAGACGAGGAATACCATTCTTGCCTGTGAAGAAATGTTCGCTAACATCGTATTCTACTCGGGGGCGGACAATGTGCGCTTTTCATGTGAAAGGGTTGGCAGTACGTATTCTGTTACATTTTCGGATAACGGCAAGCCCTTTGATCCTGTCAGGGCGAAGCTCAAGGAGAAGGATTTCGAAGAGCTTGACACGGGCGGCATGGGGATAAAGCTGGCTCGCATGAATTCCGACGAAATGCTTTACAGCAGAACGGATGACAGAAATGTATTGACGATGAGATTTAAGTGTTGAAACATAATGCAAATCGAAACGGGCAGGGTGCGGTATCAGCGTCCCTGCCCGTTTCTTATGCACACGACTGCGTCTCACCTGCTCGACTGGCTGTATGGTTTTTACTTGTCAAGCATTTCAAGCATGTATATGAACTGTGCCTTGAGGTCGTCTGTCATGACCTCGGGGCTTTTCTTTAATCTGTCGATAACTTCTGCGTAGGTTGAGGTTCCCTTGTAATCAGAGTCTCTGAAGATCATGCCTGCCTGTGCAACACCGGCTGCCCATGAGGTGTCGGAGTCGATTTCTTCCGAAACCATGTTCATCGTTACGGGGTAGGTCTTAAGTGTGCTCTCGTCTGCGTCAGGCTCCTTGTAACGGAGGTTGAGTACGCAATATTCATTGTCCTGAGATGATATAGCGCTGATTTCTCTGTTTTCATCGGTCTGAGCTTCGGTTGTCTCGTATCTTGAGTTTACCGTGTTAAGCTTATCTGCATAAGCTGAGTCTGAGGGAACTATCTCGTAAAGGATAGTTACTGTCTGTCCTGAGCCAACCTCGCCGCCGTCCTTCTTGTCGTCTGAGAAGTCTTCGGCTGCCATCTTTCTGTTCTCGTAACCGATAAGTCTGTAAGCTGCAACCGTGTCGGGATTGAACTCGACCTGGAACTTTGTATCCTTGGCAACTGTGTAAAGTGTGGACCATATCTCGTCCTTTAAGACCTTCTCAGCCTCCATTACGCAGTCGATATAAGCGTAGTTACCGTTGCCGTGATCTGCTAAGGCTTCCATCTTGTCGTCCATGTAATTGCCTTCGCCGAAGCCTAAGGCTGAGAAGAATATACCGGTTTCTTTCTTTTCTTCGATAAGGTCTATAAGTCCCGCTTCCGAGCTGACACCTATGTTAAGATCTCCGTCCGTTGCGAGGATAACTCTGTTGTTTCCGCCCTTGATAAAGTATCTCATGGCGATGTCGTAAGCTGTTTTTATGCCCTGTGCGCCGTTGGTTCCGCCGCCTGCCTGAAGACTGTCGATAGCTGCTTCGATGCTCTCGTGATCGGAGCCGCTTATGCCCTCGAGTAATACCGTAGATGAACCGGCGTAGGTTACGATGGAAACACGGTCATTCTCGGTAAGGCTTTCCTGAAGTATCTTGAAGGACTTCTGCGCGAGAGGAAGCTTATTGTTGTCAAACATGGAGCCCGATGTATCGATAAGGAAGACTATGTTGCTGCCGGCTGTCGGGGCAACCTCCTCGGCGCGTATGCCTACGCGGTATAAAAGTGTGTCTTCGTTCCATGGACACTTTACTAATTTTTGATCGACTGCGAACTTCTCACCGTTTTCTGCCTTAGGGTAGGAGTAGTTGAAGTAGTTGATCATTTCTTCTATACGAACCGCATCCTTGTCAAGTCCGCCGCCCGGGAAATAGGGTGAGTACTGGTCGTCGTTTATGCCTGTGCCGTACATCTCGTAAAGGGTTCTTCTGAAGTTTGAGTAGGTTGCTGTATCAACGTCGGCTCCGAAGGTGGAGAAACGGTTTGATGCGGTTGTTATAAAACCTGACTCGCTGATGCTGTTGTAGCCTTCACGGTTCCAGTCGACAGGTTCTTCGATGCTTATATCGTCGCGATAGCTTGCTGACGGAGCGTAGGTTGCGCCGGCTTCGGCATCACATGCAGCTTCTTCACAAACCGCTGCCTCTGTACACTCTGCGTATACGCCGTTGAAGGACAGGCTACCTTTTGCATTGTATCCGTAGTCAACTCTGTAGGAGTATAATCCGTCGTATGCTTTGCCGACTTCCTGTATTCTCTCATTGACCTTGTCAAGCTCTTTTTTGCTGAGCTCTTCGGTTGATATTATGGTTGCGGGTTCGTTGGTTGATCCACCGACTGCCGGCTTATTTGTGCCGCATGCTGTAAGAAGCATTGCGAATGAAAGTGAACAGGATATGCAGATTGCCTTAAATTTTTTATTCTTCATAGTTTTTCTCTCCTTTTTTTGAATTCGTTTTTTGGATTGCGAAATCCGTTTTTGTTTGCTGATAGCTTATATACGGACGCCGGTTTTCATTTTATGGAAAATACTTAAATTTTATTGAAAATAATTTTTGGCGGTCGGATTTTCTTGCGGATAAAGGCTTGATTGTATATAATAAGTGGCGGTTTATTTGACAGATGAACCGAAGTTTTAGACGGGTGATGAAAAAAGTGATGAATACAATATTGAAGAAATATTTATCAAAATATTTTCTGCTCATTGTGATGTTGATACTTATACTAA
Source organism: Lachnospiraceae bacterium (assembly GCA_017525525.1). Classification (GTDB taxonomy): domain Bacteria; phylum Bacillota; class Clostridia; order Lachnospirales; family Lachnospiraceae; genus Coprococcus_C. The sequence continues at coordinate 23,001 of JAFXSQ010000048.1, forward strand.
TGCCGGCGGGGGATGTGCTTGCGGCTAAGGCTTCGCAGACGGATGCCGAGGCAGAAAGCACTGAAGCGGCGGATGATTCGGAGCAGGTCGTTGATACCGGGATAGCTATGTGGAACAGCTTTACCGTAAGGCATGAGGGTGACGGATTGTGCACCATGAGCATTATCAATCCTGTGGTCGGAAGACATAAGATATCCGAAATATACTTTTATACCTGGAGCGACGAGGGCTACAAGAATGATCTCTACCGCTACAGGGGACTTAAGGTCAAGAATGAAAGAAGCGGCGTATGGTTCGCAAGCTTTAACGGCAACACTCACAGCTCGTCGGGGCTTTACTGCACAGAGGTTCGCGCCGTATCGGGCGGGGAGGAGATGGTCATCGGTACATTTTTTTTCCGAAATGATTTTTCTATGGAGAAGCATCATGGGTGGATAGAGAGAAACGGCAGATACTTCTTCTACGACAGGGAAAAGCAGGTTATGAAACGTGGCGGCGTGCAGGACGGAATAACCATTAAGGATGATGGCTCGGCGGTTATGACCGCATATTCCAAAGAGAAGCTTCCGGTCTTGGTCAGGGCAGCAGAGGTGGTGGATGAGATATGCGAGCCCGGTGACAGCCTTAATGTAAAGAAGGACAAGTGTTATAAGTATGTAGTATCATTTCCGTATCTTATGAAGGATTACGGCGTCGGAGATTATGTTGGAAAATGGAGCTGCCTCGACGCGCACTATGCTAATAATATCCTGAATGCCTACGGGGACCAGGGCCAGTGCGGAGGAGAGTGTGTGGCTGAAGCGGCGGCCTTAGCATATCTTTTTGTAGAGCTTGATTTCGGAGATGTTTATCTATACACGAACGAGGTACACGGCTGGGTATACGCGGACGGGCGATATTACGATCCGAACAACTCGTCGGTTAACGGACCCGAAAAGTGGTTTAACACATCAACCTATGTGACCTATGCGACAAATACATATCTGATAAATTAAAAATATAGTAAAGTGATTAATGAAGGTGTCATGTCTTACGCGAAGCGAAGAGTCTTATAATAAGGAATTATGAAAACAATAATAGTAGGTGGCGGCGCTGCAGGCATGATGTGCGCGGCACTGCTCGGTGAAAAGGGAATAGACGTAACTTTGGTCGAGAAGAATAAGAGACTCGGGATGAAGCTTAACATAACCGGAAAGGGAAGGTGCAATCTGACTAATGCGTGCGACACAGACACGCTTATCAAGAACACCGTGACCAATCCGCGGTTTATGTACAGCGCATTCTCGGGCTTTAATTCCGATGATGTGATAAGCTTCATTAACGGGAACGGACTTGCCACTAAGGTGGAGCGCGGCAACAGAGTGTTCCCTGTGTCGGACAAGGCCATGGATGTGACAGCGGTTCTTGAAGGGCTTTTGAAGAAGTACAATGTAAGAGTTCTTCGTGAATGTACGGTTAAGGAGATACTTACCGCACAGGGAGAGGACGGTTCCTTCACAGTGAATGCGGTAAGGGTTAAAGCTTCCGACGGAAGTATTATGGAACTTGGCGGTGATGCATTTGTGCTTGCGACGGGAGGGCTTTCTTATCCGCTTACGGGATCGACAGGGGACGGCTTTACATTTGCAAGGAAGCTCGGACTCGATGTAAAGGACGGCAGGCCTTCATTGGTACAATTGAAGTGCCGTGAGGGATACTGCTCCGACATGGCGGGGCTTACCCTTAAGAATACGGGATTCTCTATGTATGCAATAAAGAAGGGCAAGGAAAAGCTTGTCTTTAAGGACTTTGGAGAGATGCTTTTCACGCATACGGGCATAAGCGGGCCGGTTGCACTTAGTGCTTCGGCGATGCTCGGAAAGTATGAAGGCGAGGAGCTCAGGGTAGAGCTTGACCTGAAGACAGCTTTAGACGCGGACGCTCTCGACAAGCGTATACTGAGGGATTTCGAGACGGAGAAGAACAAGCATTTTATCAATTCTCTTGATGATCTCCTCCCCAAGAGTATGATCACTGTAGTGGTTGACCTCTCCGGGATCGAACCTCACAAGCAGGTCAACTCGGTGACTAAGGAGGAGAGGGCGGAGCTTGTAAGGCTGCTCAAGCATTTCCCGCTGACCGTGATCGGTACAGGCGGAATGGACGAGGCAATAATCACCAGGGGAGGTATCTCGGTCAAGGAGATAGATCCGAAAAGCATGCGCATAAAGAAGTCTGACAATCTCTATGTGGCAGGGGAGCTGATAGATGTCGATGCATTTACCGGCGGTTTTAATCTGCAGATAGCCTGGAGCACGGCGCATGCGGCGGCAGAGGCGATAAGCCTGTCTCTATACTGAGAAAAGGAGCCTGAGGTCATAGAAATTTAGATATTGATGTCATTAAAACTGTCTTTCCGCTACCGCGTATTCCTTCTATCAAATAAGCCTGACTTACCGAGTGTTCGGCACCGAATGTATTCAATACCTTTTCCACGCTCTCATATCTATGAACAAGCTGTTCGGGCTGCATTCCAAACGAAAGAGTGAATGGATTTGTTTTTGCAGTCCCCTTTTTGGGTTTTGCTGCCATCAAATCATCTCCTTTCATAATTCATCATAATTAGTCATAAATTATCATAATTATATCAACACCGGTATATATTAAAGTCAATCATAATACAATAGTTTTTCTTTTCTATGTTGACAATGCGGTGACGATTCGATATCCTTGGTTGAGTGTAAGCGTTTGTAGCTTTTTCAATCGATATAGGTGATAGTTAAGGTTAAAGCAGATTATGACTGATTACGGACATAAGGACAGCTTCGCTTATGCTATATACAGGCTGTACTGCGAGAAGACCGGAGCCCCTGCGTGAAGTAAAGAAGAATGTTGACAACCGGTTTCAGTTTATGTACTCCGGAAAGACCGGTGAGTTCTCCGAGCTTTCGCTTGTGGCTGTGCTTTCGGGCAAGGTTCCCGCTTCGGCCTTCAAGGATGCCATAGTATTGGTGGGCGCTTATGCGCCGGGTTTTCAGGATGCAATGTGAGGGCTTGAGAAGCAACAGGAAGGATCTTAGACGGGAGGAAAGAAAGATGAACATAGCAATAGACGGACCTGCGGGAGCGGGCAAGAGCACCATAGCGAAGCTTGCGGCGAAGAAGCTCGGCTTCGTATATGTGGACACGGGGGCCATGTACAGAAGCATAGCTCTGTATGTGATCGAAAATGATGTAGATCCGGATGATGAGGCTGCAATGTCTACGGCGTTAGACAAAATAGATGTGAGCATAGCTTATGAGGACGGCGCGCAGCATATTTTCCTAAACGGCAGAGATGTATCGACAGAGATCAGGCAGGAGACTGTCGGTAACATGGCTTCAAAGGTTGCGACAAAGCCTGCAGTGCGGGCAAAGCTTCTTGACCTTCAGAGAGGACTTGCCAAAAAGCAGGATGTTATCATGGACGGGCGCGACATAGGCTCCTTTGTGCTTCCCGACGCTGAGCTTAAGATATACCTCACGGCTTCGGCAGATGAGAGAGCAAAGAGGAGATACAACGAGCTTGTTTCAAAAGGGCAGACTCCGGAGCTCGAGCAGATAAAACAGGATATAATCGCGCGTGACTACCAGGATATGAACCGGGAGATAGCACCGCTTGTGCAGGCGGATGATGCTGTTCTTATCGATTCCTCGGACATGACTATAGACGAGGTTGCCGACAGGATAATTACCTTATGCAGACAGTGCTGACAGAAGCATGATGTGTGCCGTGAAGCTTTAGAAAACTTAAACAGGGCAGGCTTATACAGCCTGCCCTGTTGCTTTTATGCCTCTGAATCTCTGAGGAGTTCGATCGTGTATATGAACTGAGCTTTAAGGTCATCTATCATTATGTCGGGATCCTTCTTTAAGCGCTCCACGACCTCTGCGTAGGTTGATGTTCCCTTGTATTCCGAGTCTCTGAAAATCTTTTTTTTGAAAATGTCTTTTTGCTTGCGGTCACAGCTGCGGGAGGATATAATTATAAAAGTTATGGTCAACGACAAAAGTAAAAATATTTTGTCGTTTGCTGTATATTTAGTGACTGAGTTGTGACCTTTTTTGAGTATAATCCGATAAAACGGAATGGGGAAAGGTGGAAAGTATGATAATCAAGCTTGAAAATGAAGACAGAGAAGCATTTGCAGGAGTGCTGCCGAAAAATGTGAATCTGAAAGGCTTCCGCGTGGCTTTAGGGGCAGCGGGAAGCGACGGCACGGTTTACGGTGCGGTGTCCTACGTACTTATCGACCATGAGTATGATATAGACTGGATATACGTTGAACCGGCATACAGGAGGAAAGGGATAGGAACGGCTCTTATGAAGCAGGCTCTTACAGCCATAGAGAAGTCAGGAGACAGGTTTCTGGCATCAGCCAGGTTCGAGTATACCGAAGAGGACAGCGCGATGCACACCTTCTTCCTTTCGCTTGGAAGCTGGATGGACGTGTCTTACTCTCATGAAAGGTACTACCTGGATCCTGAGAACATCGAAAGCTCGCACCTCGCAGCACGCAAGAGAAATACTCAGGATAAGCCGGTTCCTTTCTTTATGCTTCCGACAGTGCTTCAAAAGAAGATTTTATACAGGCTTTTTGAAAAGGGGGTATATGTGATAAATAATCCCGACAGGTGGAGGGAAGAGATATGCGGGGAATTAAGCAGAGTGGTCATGAAGGGAAATGAACCGGTGTGCATTATATTCGTAAGAAAGGACGTCAACGGGAATCTGTCACTGGACTATCTGTACAGCAGAGATATGCAGGGCATGCTGGAGCTTATCTCATATACCGCTGCCGATGCGTTGCGTCTTTATCCGGATTCGGTTCTGTACTACGATTGTCTGGAGGAGAGCACTTCAAAGATATCCGGGCGGCTGTTCCCGAAAGCGGAAAAGACATATATCTACGAGGCGGTATTCTGACAGCGGAATACCGCAAATGAGCAAATAACAGGAAAATCTGTCAGCGGATAAGGCTGATCAATAACATCAAATCATACAGGAGGTCACATTATGTCAAAGTTTGAAGAGTATAAGAAGAAAGATTCAATAGTTGAGTTATCGGATTTTATTAATGTTGAGAAGAACAAAGAGCTGCCGTCAGAGGATGAGTTTTCCTATAAATACGATCCGGATCAGCTTATGGAGAAGTACGAAAACAGAAATGAATCTGAGGAAGACTTTGAGAAGCGTACACGGTACTATTTTAAGGATTCAGCGTTTGCAAGAGCCAAGGCAGACAGATACAGAAATATTTCCGGCAAGGATGCAATGTTGAACAAGTATGCAAAAATGCACAGCAACAGATCCGCAAGCAAGCGTAAGAGCAGAGCTGAAGATGCTGCAGCCGCTTTTTCTGCAATGGAAATGAAAATATATGTAAATAATTCGGACGACGAGAGCAAGCTCGATACGGTGACCATCTACAAGCGCCGTGAGGAGGTAATGAGGCTTCGTATGAAGGGAATGATCGCGGCAGCCAAGGTTAAAGGAAAGAGTGATCTGCAGGAGGAGTACCTGAAGGGGCGCGCTAAGCTTTCATGCCTTATGATACTTAAAGATCAGCTTAATCACCTTATAAATGATGCGGAGAATCAAAAAAATCGTACGAAACTCAACTCAAAGCTCAAGTCGCTTGACAAGGAGATAGCTTCCGCATACAAGAGTGTTAAGAAGCTGGCGGTTCCGAAGATGAAGAAGGAGTGGGAATCGACGAATAAAATCAATTCAACGCGCATAGGTGAGGCAAGAAAGGATTATCTTGCCAAAGCCTTAGTCATGAGTGAAAAAAATGCAGGCACACTTTTCAGGCTGCAGTCCATGCAGAAGTATACGCAGAATCATAAATGGCCGGAGAGCATATTCGTAACAGATAAGAGAACTGCTCCTGTAAATTATGCTGAGGCACAAAAGCGCGATTGGAACAGGCGGTACATAGATGCAAAGAAGAAAAAGGATCAGAAGAAGCTTGACCAATTAGAACTCGAAGCTTTGAAGAGATTTGAGAATACGAAGATCCCGGATGTTAAAACGCTCACAAATGGAAGTGTAAATAAGGTATATGAAGAAAATCTGCGCACCCTGTATGAGATGACCAAGAAGGCACTTCCTTACTACAAGAATCAGATAGGAAAAGACACGGTGGCAGGCAGGTATCTTGCGCATCACCCTTACGTCATGAAAAAAATCGAATACCTTGAGGCTGTAGACGAGTATCTTGATTATGAGCTTAGGGTAAACGGTATTGAGTATAAAGAAGGAAAATATGATGTTGAAAGCGATGACAGATACAGGTACAAGAAGGACAGGAAAGGCCGCATAAGAAGGGAGCAGGTTTATGGGTCGGAGCTTGAAAAGGAGCGACTGATTCATGCTCTGGGCGTAACTTATAAGGATCTTTTACAAACCGGGCATTACTCGACAGAAGAGAGCTTGAAGGAAGAGGAGAAAGCATCAGCCGGAGAAGTGAAAGAAAAGAAATATGTAATTCCCGCAGATGATGAGGATATGCCTGGTGAAATGGAGAATCCTTACCAGAAGTATGTTCAGGATAAGAACGGAGAAAAGAAGTACTACATTCCCACAAATGATGATGA
>JAFXSQ010000049.1 GCA_017525525.1 Lachnospiraceae bacterium
ATTTTCCGGCTTATTCACGCATTTTCCCGCTGTTTTGGCTACCTTTACTTCACTTTTCAACACTTTTGGTAGCCATTTTGGCGTTATTTGCTCTTTTTTCCGCTGTTTTGGCTACCTAAACCGCGATTTTCAACACTTTTGGTAGCCATTTCCCGGCTTATTTACGCATTTTCCCGCTGTTTTGGCTACCTAAACCGCGATTTTCAACACTTTTGGTAGCCATTTCCGGCTTATTCACGCATTTTCCCGCTGTTTTGGCTACCTAAACCGCGATTTTCAACACTTTTGGTAGCCAAGACACATACATCTACGGGAAGTCCAAAATAATTTAGTCTCGTGGGCACCCTCAAATCTCATATTCGCCCTCAAAAACAGTGGTCGCCGGGCCGGTCATATACACATGTCCCGAGCCGCGATCGTAGCGTATATCCAAGTCACCGCCCAGGAGCTGTACAGTAACTTCATCCTCGGTATGTCCGTTCAGTATGCAGGCGATTGCCACCGCGCAGGCGCCGGTTCCGCATGCAAGGGTCTCGCCGCTGCCGCGCTCCCACACACGCATCTTTACGGTCTTCCTATCCTTAAGCTGAACAAACTCGGCATTAACACGATTAGGGAATTCCGGAGCAGTCTCAAACTGCGGACCTACCTCTTCAAGAGGGAAGCTTGCCGTATCATCCACAAATGTTACGCAGTGCGGATTACCCATGGATACGGTAGTTACGTTGTACACCTTACCGCCCACGGTAAGAGGTACGTCTATTGCGGCAGGCGTTTCGTCTAATTCATTAAACGGAATATTTGCCGGAACGGTTGTCGGTATAAGAAGCGTCTCCAATATAGGCACTCCCATGTCCACCGTTACATTTGTTACCTTGTTCGTAGCCTCATCAACAATCAGCTGAAGGTGCTTTACGCCTGCAAGCGTCTCTATATCAACCTCAGTCTTGTCGGTAAGACCGTGATCGTACACGAACTTTCCCACGCAGCGGATACCGTTGCCGCACATCTCTGAGCGAGAGCCATCCGCATTGTACATCTCCATGGTAAAATCCGCATGCTGCGACGGCTTGATAAGAATCAGACCGTCCGAGCCTATCCCGAAATGCCTGTCGCTTACTTTTATGCTGAGCTCTGCAGCATTTTCTATATTTTCTTTTGTACAATCAACATAGACGTAATCGTTGCCTATGCCTTCCATCTTAGTGAACTTCATTGTATATCTCCTTTATATTAAGATTCTTCGCGTCGCTTTCAAGGAATTGACACGACTCATACTTAGCTTTGCATAAGTTCGACTGACGAAATCAAAGATTTCGAGTCTCACTTACGTCGTGTCTTATCGTCGGAGCACCTACAAAACGACTTCGTCGTTGCACTCCTCCTCTCGCTCAGGATGACACCGGAGTGTCATTATTTAAGCGCTTCCGCGGAAAAGCGTGTCATTCTGAGAGGAGAAACGCAAATGACGAAGTCATTTTTTTAAATGCGTTTCGACAACATGACACGATTATGAATTAATCGTGTCAATACTATTGCTTTAGCCCGAAGAATCTTTTTTCATCAGCTCAGTTCATCAAGTGTCTTCGCGTATGCCGGGATGAACTCCCTCACAAAGTCGGCAACCTCCGGGAAGTCTGCCACGTACTTTCTCACGCTCTGCTCTATAGTCTCACGTGCCTTTGAAAACTCGCGGTTGCCGGTCTTCTCCTCCTCATAGCACTTGATCAGGGCCGAGAGCTTATCCGCCGCCTTGACCAGCTTCCACTCGTAGACATAGTTTCCGTCCTTGAAGAATATGTCCTCGTATGCCGCGCGCAAGTCCTCCGGCAGCTTGTCGAGAAGCTTACGGTTCGCCTCTGTCTCTATATCCTTGAATGCTTCCTTAATACTCGGATTATAGTACTTGATCGGGGTCGGCATGTCGCCAGTGATGATCTCCGACGCATCATGGTAGAGCCCAATCATCGCGGCATGCTCCGCATCAAGCTCCCTGCCGTGCCGCACATTTCCGATTATGCAGAGCGCATGCGCTATCATCGCAACCTCAAGAGAGTGCTCCGACAAGTTCTCCTCGCGGGTGTTGCGCATCAACGCCCAGCGGTTTATGTACTTCATACGCGACACGGTTGCGAAAAAGCTTGATTCACCCGGTTTGTTTGTATCCTCCATGTTGTTGCTCCTTTTTTATAAGATCCTTCGCTTACGCTCAGGATGACACCGTAGTCATTCCGAATGCGCAAGTCCGAGGATTCTTCTTCAAGATCCTTCCTGTTGCGTCGCTCAGGATGACACCGTAATATTACGCTTCAAGCTTCGCGATCGCAGCGCGTATCCTCTTTAACGACTCTTCCTTGCCGAGTATACTCATCAGCTCGGTCGCGCCGCCCGGCGTAGCCGCCTTGCCCGAAACCGCGGTTCTGATGGGCCACATAATGAAGCCGGTCTTATAGCCCTTCTCCTCACCGAAGGCCTTAAGACGCTCGAATAAACTGTCATTGTCGAAGGCTTCCTGAGCCTCAAGCACCGGAAGCACCTCCTTTAAGAGCTCAAGAGAATTCTCCGGATTGGTCTTCATCTTCTTGTGAGTGTAGAGCTCATTGTCGTACTCCGGAACAGCCTTGAAGAAGTCTACCTGCTCCGCTATGTCTGTAAATACCTCGATACGCGTCCTAACCATCTCGGCTATCTTCTTTAAGTCATACTTATCACCGAGCTCCGCCTTGAGATACGGCTCGGCCATCTCATAGAACTTATCCGGATCCATTGCCTTCATGTACTCACCGTTCATCCACTTTAACTTGGTTATATCAAGCACTGCCGGTGACTTAGACATGTTATGATAATCAAAGGCTTCTACCAGCTCCTCCAAAGAGAATATCTCCCTGTTGTCAGTCGGCGCCCAGCCAAGCAATGCTACAAAATTAACGATAGCTTCTGTCAAAAATCCCTGCTCGAGCAGATCCTCAAAAGATGAGTGGCCGCTTCTCTTTGAAAGCTTGGTGTGAGACTCATCCGTGATAAGCGGGCAATGAATGTACACCGGTACCTCCCAGCCAAAGGCTTCATAAAGTCTGTTGTATTTCGGTGAGCTTGAAAGGTACTCGCTTCCTCTTACCACATGGGTTATGCCCATTAAATGGTCGTCCACCACATTTGCGAAGTTATATGTCGGGAAACCGTCAGACTTGATAAGGATCATGTCGTCGAGCTCCTCGTTCGGAACGGTTATATCGCCGTAGAGCTCGTCCGAAAATGTAGTCGTGCCCTCAAGCGGATTGTTCTGCCTTATAACATATGGCTTGCCGGCAGCCAGGTTCGCCTCTATTTCTTCCTTGGAAAGGTGCAGGCAGTGCTTGTCATAACGGGTTATGCTCTTGCCCTCAACAACCTCAGTCTTTAAGGACTTCAATCTCTCCTCATCACAGAAGCAGTAGTATGCCTCTCCTTTTTCTATAAGCTTTTTAGCGTACTCAAGGTAGATGCCCTGCTTCTGCCTGTCGCTCTGCACATAAGGACCGACGCCACCATCCTTGTCAGGTCCCTCGTCATGCTTTAAGCCTGTCTTCTCAAGTGTCCTGTAGATGATGTCAACCGCACCCTCTACCTCACGCTCCTGATCGGTATCCTCTATCCTCAAGATAAAGTCTCCGCCCTCGTGCTTTGCTATCAGGTACGCATAAAGCGCTGTTCTCAAATTACCCACATGCATCCTGCCCGTCGGGCTCGGCGCAAATCTTGTTCTTACCTTAGTTGTTCCGTCTGCTGACATGAAAAATCCTCCTGTATAGTATGTAATTAAACAATTTGCGAGCATATCCACAGTCCTGTCTTAAGTCACCTCTTACATAGCCGCCAAAGACATCTCTCCGAGTCAAATTATGCACAGATGCCTCAACCTGTATCAATACTCTTTGGAACCGTTTTTTAGTCATATACAAACTAAAATATTACCATATTTGGTGCTTCTTCGCAATAATAACGACCCAGAAGCTAACAGTTTATTACTTTTTAAAGCGTTTGTTAGCCTTTTTGTATGTCACTCCCGGTTTCCCTGACGGCCACAGCTAACAACTTGATGTATATCAACTATTTTGTTAGCCTTTTTGTTCTTTCTTCCTCCTCTTCCGGATGCATTGGCTAACAACTTGACTTGTTTTCTCTGTTTTGTTAGCCCTTTTATTCTTTTCTTCCTCCTCTTCCGGATGCATCAGCTAACAACTTGACTTGTTTTCTCTGTTTTGTTAGCCAGTACACTCTCCCCCTCTCGATTTTCAAGCAATTACAGCTAACAAAACTGTGCATGCACGCAAGCCTGTTAGCCATTGCACTCTTCTCCTCCTGATTTTCACGCAATTAAAGCTAACAAAACCGCACATCCACACAAGCTTGTTAGCCGGCACACAACAATAAGACTTTTTTTACACAAAAAAACAGCCGGGGCATTTTCAAAAATGTTCCGGCCGTTTTATCCGCTTTCATAATTCTTTTCTTTATATGCTTTTTCTCAGATAACGCATCTTACACAGATGTAATCAAGCTGTAAACACTATGCTATCAGCTGCTTTACCATATCAAGCTGCTGCATGCTTCTTGCGGCTCCGTCTTCTGTCAGGTAAAAGCCCGTGCGCCTTATCTGCGCGTTCCTGTGGTTATCCTCCATGGAGTTAAGCGAGTACTCGCTTTTTGCGCTTCCCAGGTACATAGCTCCGACTCCGGCCTCCTTTAAAGACACAAGCTTGTCCGCTCCTGTCTCGTCCTTCACCCACACCGAAAGCTTGTCGTACACATCATCAGCCTCGTCGATCCAGCCGTTTCCGTCTGCGTCAAGCTCAGCTAATTCTGCAAATGCATTCCCGCTCCTTGCTCCGAAAAGCTCCAAACCGTCGTTGATTATTCCGTCGCCGTTCCTGTCATAAGCAAGATAGCCCTGCCCCTTACCGAGCATGGATACATTGTCCTTCACTCCGTCCGCGTCTATGTCGAAGCTCCAGGTTCTGTCGCTTACCGAAGCACCCAGCCCGTCCATGCTTATCACAAGCGGATCGGTCATGATCACCTGGGTTCCCTCCGAGAACTCCTCCACAGTCTGGGAAAATTCACGGCTCATGTTCAGCTCCATATCAAAATCAATGACTCTTCCGTCCGCAGTCTCGACCTGCCCCTTCGTGGTGAAGGTCAGTTGCTCACTCTCGGAGTACTCGGCGATCATGTAATCCTTCCTGTGCCAAATCTGTATCCTGTCCGTTCCCGCGGAAATGTCCAGCATGTCGCCTGTTGACACACCTATCTCTCCGCAACCGTAAGCATAGCCCGTTGAAAGCGCCCCGTTTCCGTAAGCATTGCCAAATGTGTTTCCATACACACTTCCGTAAGCACTGCCAAATGAATTCGCGTTTGCGTTGCCGTAAGCATTGCCGCCTGTATATGTTCCGCCGTACAGAGCATCCCACAGACTGTTACCCGATGAACCGTACATCGGAAATCCATACTGTCCGTAACCGCTAACCCCGAGGTCATAAGTCCCCGGTGTAAGAAATCTCATACCTTGAAATCTTCTTTTGAACCCGAAGCCGGAGAACAAGCGCTCACGTATCTGCTCCACGTACTCAGCAAGTCTCCTCGCAAACTCATTTATCTGCTGCTGTCTTTCACTCATGGTAAGCGGTGTAAAGCTTGTATTTCTCTCTATCCTATCTGATTTGCTTTTATCCTCCCCGTCCTTTTTTAAGCCAAGCGCATCCGAATCAGCACCGGTAAAGCTACCCTTCTCATAGCTCTTCGTGACATACTCGGTTTCAAAGTCTCTCTTGTAATTCTTTACTATCCCGCTCCTTGCGTTCTCCATACGGGTTTCATCCGTACGCTTAAAGCTTTTTTTGCTGCATGTTGACGCCGAAATATCGGCTCTGCCTGAATTAATAATCATACATCTTTCCTCCCTGTGATAAGACTCTTCACTACGTTCAGAGTGACACCCCGTGTCTATTCCTCCTCTTTAGCCCGAAGAATCCTTTTTCCGCAGGAAGCAAACACGCCTGCCAAGCCAGGCATTTCTTGTGTATCTGTCTACTCAGTTTTGTAAAATCCTTTAGTTCAACCGTTTTCAAATTCTTTTACTTTTAACGCAGTATGAATTGCTCACTCTGCAAGGCGTTCGAATAAGGCGTAGAGGCGCTACGCTGAATGAGAACAACGCAGCAGATGACAATTCAGTCAAGTTACAAAGTCAATTGATTTTGAATACGGGTGCACTATATGTATATCCGGATATACCATCACACTTTATATCGGCAGATAATCTCCTATTCTTTATGTGTCATCAGTCACATCCTGTCAAATGCATCTTGAGACTCCTCGAGCCCCCCTCACACTTCACTTCCCTGTCCCGTATCTTCCGACATCCACATTAAGCCTGCCCTTTTTCGTCTCACCGGTAGCTTCATAGAACACGAACTTTCCGAATCCCCGAACCGATACTATATCCCCCTCCGCCGGGCTTCTGTCCGGACTCGTGCACTCTCTTCCTCCGAGGGATACATGCCCCGAAGAAAAGAGATTTTTCGCCTTCTCGCGGGACAGTCCGAATAACCTGGCAACTATGCAGTCAAGTCTTAAGGCCGGCACATTCAGACTCACCCTTACGATATCCGGCGCTGCCTCCGCAGGAAGCTCGTCAATCACTTCGCACACAACCGCGGTATGCCTTACCCTGTCAAGCGACTCGACTATATAATTGCTAAGCCGCTCAACCACGTAGGCATAAGCCACGTTCTCATGCACCAGTATATCTCCCACGGCGCTTCTTTCTATCCCGAGGTTCATAACCGCGCCAAGGAAATCCCTGTGAGTCAGCTGTTCGGCAAACTTTGCCGCCTTCGGCGCGATCCTTACTATTCGTATCGGATACTCCTCCTCGTAGCCTATATCCCGGGGATCCCCAAACCTGAGCATAAGTCTCTCACAGTCCTCACGCCCGCCCCAGGCCTTTAGACCCATAGGAGCTCCGCCGTGACCACCGCCCTCTTGTTTTGCCGCTTCCTCGTAAGCCGCCTGTGCATCCGCCGGCGAACAAAAGTCCGTGAATATATAATAATTCCCCTGTCTCGCCCGGTTATAAAGCTCCGCGAAGCGCTTTTTTATCTCAGCATCATTCTCCATATAAAAAAACACTCCCATAAGACTCTTCCTGTTGCTTCGCAAGCCCTCGCATTTCGTCATAAGGGGTACCGCTTGCGGTGGATTCCTTATGACATCGAAGGCCGGCACCGCAACGCTTCGCATTGCGGTCTGCGTCGCTTTGCGTAAGAACCGACACTTTCGTGTCAATACCACCTCTTTAGCTCGAAGAATCCTATTTCATTTATCACGTTAAACTTCCTCAAGACCCTTCAGGAATTCCAGCGTATCCTCTCCTGTAAAATGTACCGCCTTCATCCCCAAAGCTGCTGCCGCCTCAACATTCACCTCGCGGTCATCCACGAACATGCACTCCGTAAGGTCAAGCCCGAAACGGCTCTCAAGCAGCCTGTAGAATCTCTCGTCAGGTTTTGCAAGCTTTTCCTTTGCAGATATAAGGTACCCATCCACCAGCTTTAAAAACTCAAAATGCTTCCAATGCAGGTCAGACAGCTTGTCCGGATAATTCGACAGCGCATAGACCTTATATCCCTTATCCTTAAGGCTCTGCACAAGTCCGGGGGCATAATCAAACTCCTTAACAATATCCTCTATCTTCTCCCAGAACAAAGCTATATCGTCAGTATACTGCGGAAACAGCTCCTGAAAATGTGTCACCGCTTCATCCTCATTCTCGACACCCATATCCAGCCTGTGCCAGTAATATGTCAGGACCATATTCTCTTCGAGGAAGTCTATCTCCTCCTTTGGAAAACCGAGGTCTGCCATATAATCCCTGTACCTAAAATGTACCAGCACATCACCCACATCAAAAACTATATTCTTAATCATAATCTGCTCCCTTCACATACTCCATGATCCTGTCCGTTGCATGTCCGTCACAGGCGCTCATGTACTTATCCCTAAACTCCCTGACCTTAGAACTGTCGAACCCATGTGACAATTTGTCTAATTCATTCATCAGCTCATTATTGTTCATGCATATCGGCCCCGGAACAAAATCCTTATAATCATAGTAAAACCCGCGCCAGTCATAATACTCATCCAGGTCGTGTGCCAGAAAGAGCATCGGCCTTAAGAATAGTGAATATTCAAACACTATGGACGAGTAATCCGTTATACACACATCCGCGCTTATAAGCAGCTCCTCTATAGCCAGACTCTCGGTCACATCAAAGGCAAACCCGGATGCCACGCCCGGAATATCATACGGCTTTTGGGTAAAAGGATGTCTCTTTATAAGCAGCACATATTCACTGCCAAATCTGTCACTAAACGCTCTGACATCAAGCTCCTCCGGTGTTCTTGCCTTTGCCACACGTCCTCTGAAGGTCGGCGCATAGAGAATAATCTTCTTGCCTCGCACCGCAGGACATGCCTTCAACACTCTGTCTCTCGCCTGTTCCTTGTACTCCTCATCATAAAAGACATCCGTCCTCGACACGCCAACAGGCTTTACCACATTCTTTCCTTTAAGAGACATAGCCTCCTCGTAAGCCCACACTACCTCAGGACCTGAAACCGTAACCAGACTGTAATTCCCGTGATAGGGATACTTTAGCAAAGTCTTCTTATCCTCGCCGAAGATCAGCTCCGCCGTGCTCATCCCGAACTTCTTGAAGGCCCCGCAGGCATGCCATAGCTGTATCACCTTGGTTTCTTTATTCATCGGCAGGCAGGCGATTACCTCCGAGGAATCGCTTATAAACACAAGCCCCGCATCAGCTATATCCCTTATCATAGCTTTGCAGCGCTTCGCGTACTCCTTGCGCCCGGCAAAGCCCGACTTCAACGTGTGAGTCGATATCCTGTAATCTCCCGCCTCTTCAAGCCTCTCATAGATAAGTCTGAAATTATCCGGTATCCGTCCCTTCGCAAACTCCTCATTCCTTACGGCTATAAAGACTGCCTTTTTCTTGTCTACCCTGTTAGACACATCGGACGACCATCTTCTGTACAATCCCGGATAACGCTTCTTAAGCATTATATACCTGTATATCCTTTTCGCCTGCTTATAAAGCTTTTTGCCGACCGTTGTTTTCAATATTCTTTTCTTTATGCTACTTATCATTCCAGTCATCGATTATATCCGCAACCCGTTTTGTCGCGCGCCCGTCGCAGGCCGACATATACTTCTCAAGAAATGCTTCTCGCGTCACACTGCCCTCACACTTGCCGGTAGCCAGAACCTTCGCAACCTCTGTAACAATTCTCTCTTCATCGGTAACCACAGGCCAGGCAAGCTCTTCCAAATCCATATAAAAGCCACGCTTTGCTCTGTACTCCTCAAGATCGGTCACAAAGAATATGATCGGCTTTCCGGTAAGGGCGTAATCATAGCACACCGAGGAGTAGTCCGTTATAAGAAGGTCTGCTGCCGCTATCAGAGTGTATATGTCCGGTTGTCCGCCTTCACCTTTGATGTCCGAATCCTTCTCCTTATCCTTTCCCGCGGTACAACCCCCTGACTCCATCCTCTTACTATGCGGATGCACGTGTCTAACAAGATAGACATCGTTGAACTTAGCCAACCTTTCAATGTACTCCGCCCCCGGCATATCCTTATCCGTATCATCCGGTGTTATGCTGCAACGCGCATCGGAACGCTTCTTATCCGCATCATTCGATATTATGCTGCAACGCGCATCAAAACGCTTCTTTCCCGTAACATCCGAAGCTCTTTTGCAACATTCTCCGCACGAACAACACTCGCTGCCTTCACCCACTCTTCCTCTGAAGGTCGGCGCCCACAGAACGATCCTCTTTCCGACCGCTTCGGGATATGCCTCATAAAACCTCTGCTTCGCCTTCTCGAGCCACGCGTTGCTCATCAGCACATCCGTTGCGGGCACCCCGACTGCCCTTACCACTCCTTTTTCGGCTCTCATCGCCGTCTCAAAAAACCGCTCGCAATGCTTGCTGCTTACGGTTACAAGATCGTAATTCTTATACACATTTCCTTTGTAATAAGCCGGTATGTCATCCTCCGTATCATACCCGAACTTCTTGTAGGCCCCACAGCCGTGCCAAAGCTGAACAACCTTTGTCTTCTTCCTCTTGCGGCACGATGCAACCGGAAGAAAGTTGTCGCTTATTACCACTGTCCCTGCCTTCGCGTAAGCCTTCATGAAACCGCACATCAGCTTAAGCGTCGGAGCATCATAAAAGAAGCCCCGTACCTTATACCCACGCTTTTTCAGCTCTGCCGCAAGCGAACGCATATATACGGGACAACTCTTATTGTGAGCGTCTGCGAATACTGCCAGCTTTTTGTCTACTCTGTTAGTCATGCAGGCTATTCTGTAGACCACCGGCAGTACCGCGTGCTGCATTATCATTTTTATTGTATCCTTTATTATCTTTATCATAATTATTTCAAGATCCTTCGCTTCGCTCAGGATGACACATTCTTCTTAAGTCACAACTCTCTTGCAATCAGGATGACACTGCAATTCGTGTCATTCTGAGGACCTCCGGTCCGAAGAATTTTTTCTGTTTCAAGATCCTTCGCTAACGCTCAGGATGACACACCTTACTCAGCCTGACTCGCAAGCACCTCGTCAATTATATCCGCTATAACTTTGATTGAATTCATCCCGGTGTAAGCGCCCATATTCTTCACGTACTCGTCCCGGTTGTTGTATATCTTTAACACCTTGTCCATGAAATCCTGCTTTGTCATGGTCGTCTCATCAAGAACCTCCACAAAGCCCTGTTTCTCAAAGGATTCCGCATTCAGTATCTGGTCACCCCTGCTCTGATTAAGTCCGAGAGGTATCAGCAAAGCAGGCTTCTTCAAGGATAAGAGCTCAAATATCGCATTTGCTCCGGCTCTCGAAACCATTATGTCCGCAAGCGCAAAGAGGTCGGGCAGCTCCGCTGAAATATACTCATACTGCACATACCCCTCACGGTCATTTAAGCTCTCATCAAGCTTGCCCTCGCCACACAGATGAACCACATCAAAGGTCTTAAGCAGTTCATCCAAGCTGCCTCTGATCGCATCGTTTATCGCACCGGCTCCCTGGCTTCCGCCCATGGCCATAAGCACCGGCTTTTTGCCCGAAAGCCCTGTAAACTCAAGCGCTTTGGCCCTGTCACCTGAGTAGAGCTCCTTTCTTATGGGAGTACCGGTTACAACAGCCTTTCCCTCCGGAAATGTATCGACCGTCTCCGGGAAGTTACAGCATATCTTTTTTGCTTTCCTCATGCATATCTTATTTGCAAGACCGGGCGTCATGTCAGACTCGTGAATGACAGTCGGTATACCAAGCTTCTGAGCCGAGGTGACAACCGGAACTGCCACAAAGCCTCCTTTGGAGAACACTATATCCGGCTGTATCTTCTTAAATGCAAGCTTTGCCATGTTATTTCCTCTCCATACTCTAAACGGAGCGGTGAAGTTTTTCCAGGTTAAGTATCTCCAGAACTTTCCGGTCTTCACGGCATAATAAGGAACCCTGAGTTCCCTCATCATCTCCCTCTCCGGTCCATCGATTGAACCCATATAATAAACCTTGTAACCTCTCTTCCTTAACTCCGGAACCAGTGCGACATTCGGCGTAACATGCCCTGCGGTTCCGCCGCCTGTAAGTACTATGGTTTTCCTTCTTTTGCTTTTCATACTGTAATCCTCTCGAATGATTTCTTCGTAATTATCGGTCACTTCCCGCCCTAAT
Source organism: Lachnospiraceae bacterium (assembly GCA_017525525.1). GTDB lineage: Bacteria > Bacillota > Clostridia > Lachnospirales > Lachnospiraceae > Coprococcus_C. The sequence continues at coordinate 11,820 of JAFXSQ010000049.1, forward strand.
CAGGTGGCAAGTTCGACGAAGTCGATTATACTCTATTTCGCTATTGCTCTCAATAGATTTTTTGCCTGACATCGTCTCTTGATTAACACATCAGACACCGGCAATCTCAGTCCCCGAAGTTTCCTTCTGCCGCATCCTCGATGCGCTTCTCCCAGGCGGTCTGCTCCGGCCAGTCCGAATCATCATAGCCCGCTCTGATCATATAGAAAAGCTGCCTGCATTTTGCCTGCATATGTTCCCCGCTGTAGTAGTACGGGATGATCTTGCCTCCCATCAGCTTGCCCATGAGATCCGCCACATCCTCGGTATCGTAACGCTTCGAGTACTCACTTACAAAGTAAACATTCCCATAATCCCCGTCCATAAGGCCTTCGAAGGTATACTCGTAGGTTCCGGGCAATACATCTACATATGACATTTCATAATTAAAACCCGGAGGGTTCAGCCCATCCCAAGTCACATAATCCCACACATTCTCATTTTTAAGGCGGTAGTGGATCACATGCATGGTCTCGTGGAAAATGGTCTCGCAGCCTGATGCAACCGAATCCGTAGACAACGTCATCACCGGAGAAGGCAGATCGTAGCTCACAAGTCCTCCCGCATTTGAGATAGTATTCTCGGCACCCGTGGAATTGATTTCCTTCACAATATTAATCTCAAGCGGTTCACCGGTTCCATTGATATCCTCTATAAGTCCCTCAGGGAACTGACTGTACGCCTCATCAAGCCTGGTAAGCGCAAGCGCCGTAAGCATATCATCTTCTTCTTCCACAATGTTGTACTCGTTGATTTCAAGCCTTGCTTCATCATAGGTGTTAATGATCACGCCGTATTTTCCCTCAAGCTGTGCCTCAAACTCCTTTATCTTCTCCCTATCATCGAGCGGAAGCTCATATTTAGGCAAGGTCCTGTCGTATTCATAGTCATCCTTAAGCGCATAAGCGGATATGAGTTCATCAGACACGCGACAATCGGTTATCTTCCCGGAAAGCAGATTAACCTCTACCAACATCACCTTGTCGAAGCTCAGATACCTGTCATACGCCGTATAGTAGGCATGACCGCCCTTGACACATATAAGATCGTAAGCAATCAGCAATTCCGGAGGGGTATAGATCAGCTCATCCATGCCGCCTTTCTTTCTATAGAGCTGCCCTGCCGCTTCCACATGGTATTCCCCGTCATCCGGGAATCGCTCTGCAATCACCTCCGGTGAGATGTATGGATCCTGTTTTTCGTCCCTCTCCTCCGTGGTTGCAGCTTCCTCTTTTGTCGCCTCTGTGGTCTCCTCCGTCGTAGTCTCAGTCGACTCAGTGGTTGTTTCCTCCTGTGTGCTTTCAAGCGTTTCGGAAACTGCCGCCGTCTCGGTAACAATAGTGTCGTTATTCTGTTTTTCCCTGCACCCTGCAGCGGACAGTAAAAGCCCCGCCGCAAGCGCGAGCAGACACGCTCTCGATCTTAATCTTACCATACAGTTATACTCCTCCACCGGGGATATAGTATGTTTTGCACTGTTGTCAGCTTTCCCTATCCAACTTCCTCGAAATAGTTTTCTATCACAAACCTGTCAAAAAGCGGCAAGGTAAGCTTTGCGTATCCGGTTTCCTCCATGATCAAACCTTTTCTCACCAATCTTTTCTTGTACGGAGAGAACTCATTTGGTTCCATTCCGAGTTGCTTGCGTATATCGGCAATCTTCCCTGAAGGATTATCAGCTATCGCTTTCAAAACCTTCCTGTCTTTATTTGAAAGCTCCGACCAGATTTTGTCATACACAAACTCCTCAAGATACTGCTTGACTTCGGGGATTATTGCATCATAGCTCTCCTTCCGTTCCCACGCACAGTAACCAAGCACCTGAAAAGCATAAGAATACCCCCTTGTCAACTGTGCCATCTTTATTGCTTCATTTTCAGACACCTTAAGGTTCTTTCTGTAGCTTTCAGACATTGAACCGATGTTTAGCGGGTTTAATATAAGCTTTGGCGCTCTGTGCAGAAAGGTTAGATTTCTTTCATTCTGCAGATCATCTATATTCTCGTAAAGTCCCGTCATGATCAGATTTATCGGAAGTTCATCGCGCAGCAATATCTGGAACACACTTGCAAACTCCCTCATTTTGTCGTTGTCAACCACTTCATCAACAGCAACAAGAAGCTTCTTTCCCTGCTTTTTTAAAATTGAAAGCATTCTTTGAAGCGCGACCTCTATATCTGCTATAGGCGCAACATTCTTAATCTCAACGCCTATTCCAAACAATGAAAGATTAAGCTTTGCACTTTTAAATGCGGCACCAAGCTTCTCATCACTTGAAAGCTTTCCTGCAAGTCCGGTAAGCATATCCCGTTCGGTGGTCAGTTCAATTACCACCCAGTCCTTACGGCCCTTGAACACATTTTTTATGTCAGACATAAACACAGTCTTCCCGGAACCACGGACTCCGGTTACCATATACAATCTCTGAGTGCCCTCAATAAATGCGTTTACAACTTCCTGCTTCTGACTTATTCGAGATACATATTCATCAGGCTCTATCCCAAACACAAGCGAATACGGATTATTCATAGACTTCTCCAATCTTTTATAGTTTTTGTTTTATTTTATAGTCGTTTATAGTTTGTGAATTCTTTTATAGCTGTTTATAGTTTTTATATTATTTTATAGTCGTTTATAGATTGTGTCAAGTAGAACCTTAGGAAGAAGCAAAACACAATAAATCGAACAGGTTGAAAACCTGTTCGCCGCGCCGCGCGCGTGTCACGAAGTGACTAATTACATTCCACGCACGTGCAATCGAGTAGGAGGAATTTCTCTTAGTTGAGAAATTCCGACCTCTCACACCACCGTGCGTACCGTTCGGTACACGGCGGTTCAACCAACTTGACAAGTAACACACCTTTCGGTGTAGTAATCTAACATTGAGACTAATCCAAATGAGGTTAGTCTCTTTGTACTTATAGCCTTTTGTACCCATCCATTGTGAGCGAGTCTTGCATATTTGTTTCCACAATAGGCGATTTTATACGCTGCCCATCTTGGTACGTCCAGCTTCATCAAATTCTTAGCTCTATTCTGTGGGGTTTTCCAATGCTTCCAAATGCATATGCGAAGTCTATATCGAATGTGTTTATCCATCTCTTTACAAAGTGTTTTCATACTTCCTATTTTGAAGTAGTTAATCCACCCTCTAATAAGCTGATTGAGTTTCATTACTTTGTAGTCATTGCTAACGCCCCAACTACGGCGTGTTAACTCTTTCATTCTCTTCTTGAACTTCGCTACTGCCTTTTCATGTGGTTTCGCCTTAAACTGGTGAGCCCTAGAATCAAAGTAGAATCCGAATCCAAGGTATTTAAGTCCTTGCGGCTTGTCCACTTTACTCTTGGTCATGTTGACCTTGAGACCTAGTTTCTCCTCAATGAATCGAGAGATATTTCTCATAACTCTATTAGCAGACATTTCACTACCAACCATGATGATA
>JAFXSQ010000050.1 GCA_017525525.1 Lachnospiraceae bacterium
ATATGTAATGGCATGATTACTACGTAATCCTGCCCAATCTAATGTCATAAGGAATCCACCGCTTCGCGGTACCCCTTATGACGAAAGTCGGTGCGATGCAAATTATGACTTCGTCATAATCGCACCTCCCTCTCAGAATGACACTTGTAATCAGCGTGTCACTCTGAGCGACGCGACGCAGACCTCAATGCGAAGCGTTGAGGTGCCGGCCCGGCGAGGGCTTGCGAAGCAACAGGAAGAGTCTTGTGGAATATGTAAATAGAGTAGAAAAGAGTAGGAGGCGAGGTTATGGCTAAAGGAAGCTATGATACAAATCGAATTCTTTCGTGGATGGGATACTTCGCGAAGACCATGGATGTGAGCCCGGAGAAGATTAAAATCCTGGACATCTGCGGGAAGCTTAAGAACGTGATCCCCTTCGTGGAGACACACAAGAGAGTTCTCATCTTTGCGGATGAGGCGCATGAGGATCTGTTTTATGAGTTCTGGGAGGCGGGCTTCGGCGAGTATGATATGTGGTACGGAGTCGGCATCGAGGAGGAAGGACAGGTTAAGCACGTCAAGATAAAGGAGGTTATCGACAGAAAGATAACCGCTCCTACGGTTGTATTTATTTTGAATGAGAATACAAGAGAGTCATACAGAATCGGCATGAAGAACGAGATGTTCTCGAAGGGACCGATTAAGTATGTGGGTAATGAGATTCGCGCGATGATCATGGCCATGCTCAACGTGGACAGTCAGGATATCATCTGTCTTGTGGATGCGGAGAGTATAGCTATCGAGGCAGCATTTATCGCAAGCGAGGGTACCATAATCTGTGTGGAGAACGACAAGGGCGCCAAGGAAACCATGGAGGACAACGTAAAGCAGTTCGGCGTGCACAATGTTATGATAATTCCGGATATCAACGAGGATTGTATGTCGACGATACCGGTTCCGAGACTTTCATTCATAGTAGCGAACAAGCATCTTGAGGAGGATATAGAGAGACTTTTGAAGAAGAACCCGAAGATGCAGTTCATGATATATACGCTTGAGTTGAACATACTGTCGAACATCAAGCCGCTCTTTGACAAGTACGGCATAAAGAATATGGAGGTTACTCAGATAACCGTGTCCAAGACCGACAAGAACAGTGTGTTTGTAACTCAGCCTTCACCTTGGCTTATTACAGGCGAAGCAGGAGTAGAATAATCAAGCAGGTGAGACAAAGGCGAAACCTGCTTGCCGCGCGCGATGCGTGTTGCGCAGCAACAAATTACATTACGCATCGCTGCGCATAAATAAATGTCTAATGAGACAGACAAAAAAAGTTTGGAGGAGTAATAAAATGGCTTACAATCATAAGCTCATAGAAGGCAAATGGAGAAAAAAGTGGGAGGAGAATCCCATCAATGTGGATGACGGCAAAAAGGAGAAGTACTACTGCCTTGATATGTTCCCTTATCCTTCGGGCAACGGACTTCACGTAGGACACTGGAGAGGCTATGTTATCTCCGATGTGTGGAGCCGTTATAAGATGATGCACAATTATTATCTTATTCACCCGATGGGCTGGGATGCATTCGGACTTCCGGCAGAGAACTACGCTATCGAGCACGGTATACATCCGTCAATCTCGACAGCAGAGAACATAAAGAATATCAAGAGACAGATAAATGAGATAGCTGCCATCTACGATTGGGACAGAGAGGTCAATACGACCGATCCCGATTACTTCAAGTGGACACAGTGGATTTTCGTGCAGATGTTCAAGAAGGGCCTTGCTTATGAGAAGGAGATGCCGATTAACTGGTGTCCTTCATGTAAGACCGGACTTGCAAACGAGGAGGTTGTTGACGGAAAGTGCGAGCGCTGTCACAGCGAGGTTACAAAGAAGAACCTCCGTCAGTGGATGCTCAAGATAACCGCTTATGCAGAGAGACTTCTTGCCGATCTCGACAAGCTTGACTGGCCTCTTAAGGTTAAGAAGATGCAGACAGACTGGATTGGAAAATCATACGGCGCGGAGGTTAACTTCAAGATAGAAGGTCGCGATGAGTCAATAACCGTATACACGACCAGACCCGACACCCTGTATGGAGCAACCTTCATGGTGCTTGCTCCCGAGCATGCAATGGCTGCTTCGCTTGCAACAGAGGAAACAAAGGCAGCGGTTGAGAAGTACATCTACGATGCTTCCATGAAATCAAATGTTGACCGTCTCCAGGACAAAGAGAAGACAGGCGTGTTCACCGGAAGCTATGCGATCAATCCGTTAAACGGCGCCAAGGTGCCTATCTGGCTTTCGGACTATGTGCTTGCGGATTACGGTACCGGAGCTATCATGTGCGTTCCGGCACACGATGACAGAGACTTTGAATTCGCCAAGAAGTTTGACCTGCCGATAATCCAGGTTATAGCAAAGGACGGCAAGGAGATTGAAAATATGACAGAGGCCTATACCGAGGCTGCCGGAACCATGATCAACTCCGGCGACTGGAATGGTATGGAGTCTTCGGAGCTTAAAGTTAAGGCTCCGGAAATGATAGAGAAGGCAGGCTACGGCAAGAAGACAGTGAACTACAAGCTTCGTGACTGGGTATTCTCACGCCAGCGTTACTGGGGCGAGCCGATACCGATCGTTCACTGCCCGGACTGCGGCGCCGTTGCGGTTCCCGAGGAACAGCTTCCGGTGCTTCTTCCGGATGTGGAAAAGTACGAGCCGACAGGCACGGGCGAGTCACCGCTCGCTGCCATAGATGAGTGGGTTAACACAACCTGCCCCAAGTGCGGCAAGCCTGCAAAGAGGGAAACCAACACCATGCCTCAGTGGGCGGGTTCATCCTGGTATTTCCTTCGTTATGTGGATCCGAAGAATGACAAGGCTTTGGTTGACAGGGACAAGGCTGACAAGTATCTCCCGGTTGACATGTATATAGGCGGAGTGGAGCATGCGGTTCTTCACCTGCTTTACTCAAGGTTCTACACCAAGTTCTTGAATGATATAGGAGTTGTTGATTTCGACGAGCCGTTTACAAAGCTCTTCAACCAGGGCATGGTCTGCGGAAGGGATAAGGTGACAGGCGCGGCTACCAAGATGAGCAAATCGCTCGGCAACATAGTTTCACCGGATGATATGGTGCGCGACTACGGTTGCGATTCGCTTCGTATGTATGAGCTCTTTATCGGACCTCCGGAGCTTGACTCGATTTGGGATGACAGCGGTATGGATGGTATATACCGATTTATCAACAGGTTCTATACCATGGTTATCGCCAACGCCGAGAAGAACGCTCCCGAGACACCCGAGCTTGTCAAGCTGAGACATAAGCTCACCTATGATGTGACCACCAGATTGGAGCAGTTCTCGTTGAACACGGTTATCTCGGCCTTTATGGAGTACAACAATAAGTTTGTTGAGCTTACGAAGACTACCGGAGTAGACAAAGAGACGCTTCTTACCATGGTTAAGCTTATTGCGCCTTTTGCTCCGCACATCGGCGAGGAGCTCTTCGAGCTGCTCGGCGGAAGCGGATCTGTATTCCACCAGAGCTGGCCGGAGTATGATGAGGCTGCCATGAAGGATACCGAGAAGGAGATTGCTGTACAGATCAACGGCAAGACCAGAGTAACGGTTATGATAGATGTAAATGCTCCGAAGGAAGAGGTTATAGCCAAGGCGAAGGCTGCTTTGGGCGACAGGATAACCGGCGAGCCAAAGAAGGAGATTTACGTGCCGGGCAGGATCGTTAATATTGTATTATAGAGTATTGCTTTACAGATAAATGAAAAGAAAACGCTTTGAAGGATTATTATTCAGGAACACCGTTGCGATAGCGCTTCCTGCGATGGCGGTGTTCCTGGTGCTTGTATTTATGTTCATCAGGTATCCAATCCTCGACAAGGTGCATAATTATCACATAAAGGGGATTATACGGCTTCCGGACGAGTTCTCGCTTCTTTATGCCGACGGGAGCGTAAATGTGATAGCCGACGTAAAGGATCTTACATATTCCGGGCTTGATTATTACGAGAACGGAGAGCTTAAGGCTTCGTATTACTATACCTACTATGACGAGACGATACAGTTCTTTCTGGTTAAAACGACAAAGCCGAAGAGCCATATAGATAGCATAAGTCTTAAAGGTAAAATCATAAAAGACGGGATGAGGACCGAGAGTATACTGACGCAGCTTGCCATGGAGGGAAAGCTTCCTCCGGAGCTTTTTACAGGCATGGCGTCGGAGTATATTTTAAGCGAACCGGATTATCCGTATGTTTATATATGGACCATCTATATAGTGTTCGCCGCGCCAATCTTAGTTAACCTGATGATTATTCTGTATCTTCTCTTCTCGTGGGCGAACCCGTCCATGCATTCTCAGGCAAAACAGCTTGCGGCATACGGAGAGATAGATGAGGTTATAGAAGATATTGACAGGGAGCTTGAAGAGGAGCTCATCTTCAAGAAGAACAACATATTCGTCACGTCGAATTACCTTGTGGTGAGTTATTTTGCGAAGACGGATGTCGTAAAGCTTGATATGGTAAAGTACATATCCAATAACCTGTCGGAGGAGAAGAGCCGGGGGAGGAAAAAGGTTTATTGTGTTACCTTGTCCAATCCGGACGCTCTTTTTTATGAGGTTTATTTTTCGAGTGAAAGACTTGCAGATGATGTGACGGAGTATATCAAATCGATTATAGACTCGGATGGCGAGAACCAAGAGGTTCATCGCGAAAATAAAGTAGATGAAGATGAATTCTTCTGATGTATTATAAAGAATAAGAGGTGCTGATAATGACAATCAAAGAAAGGTTAGAGCAGATAAGCAAGGAAAACCTTGCGAAGATAGCCGGCTCTTCCGACGTGGCTTCCTTAAATGATATCAAGGTTGCGATTCTCGGAAAGAAGGGCGAGCTTACACAGGTATTAAAGGGCATGAAGGATGTAGCGCCCGAGGACAGGCCCAAGGTAGGACAGCTTGTGAATGAGGCGAGAGCCGCCTTAGAGCAGAAGCTCGAAGAGAAGATGAAGGAGATCAACAGGCGTGCGAGAGCCGAAAAGCTCAAGAGGGAGACTATAGATGTTACGCTTCCCGGCACGAGAAAGCTCATAGGACACAGACATCCCAATCAGATAGCTGTTGAGGACCTTGAGAGAGTATTTATAGGTATGGGCTACGAGATCGTATCCGGTCCCGAGGTTGAATACGACAGGAACAATTTTGAACTTTTGAATATACCTGCAAACCATCCCGCAAAGGACGAGCAGGATACCTTCTACATACAGAGAAGTGCTTCGGGTGAGAGCAGGGATGACATCCTGTTAAGAACACAGACATCATCGGTTCAGGCGCGTATTATGCTTGAGGCGAGCGATCCGACCAAGGACAGACAGCTTCCCATCAAGATACTTTCTCCGGGAAGAGTGTTCCGCGCGGATGAGGTAGATGCTACGCATTCACCGTCCTTCCATCAGATAGAGGGACTGGTTATCGATAAAGGCATAACCATGGCTGACTTAAAGGGTACTCTTGCGCAGTTTGCAAGGGAGTTCTTCGGCGAGAAGACCAAGACCAAATTAAGACCGCACCATTTCCCTTTTACGGAGCCTTCCGCAGAGGTGGATATAACCTGTTTCAAGTGCGGCGGCAAGGGCTGCCGTGTGTGCAAGGGCAGCGGATGGATAGAGATACTCGGCTGCGGCATGGTTCACCCGCATGTGCTTGAGATGTGCGGCATAGACCCTGAGGTTTACTCGGGCTTTGCCTTCGGTATAGGACTTGAGAGAATAACACTTTTGAAGTACGAGATAGACGACATGAGACTCTTGTATGAGAATGATACAAGATTCCTCGGCCAGTTCTAAGACATAGGGAGGAAAACAAGATGAATACACCGATTTCATGGATCAAGGCCTATGTCCCTGATCTGGATGTAGATATAAAAACCTTTACCGATGAGATAACCCTCTCGGGCTCACATGTCGAGGGTTATGTGGAAAGAGATAAGAATCTTGAGAAGATAGTTGTAGGCAAGATAGAGAAGATAGAGAAGCACCCGGATGCCGACAAGCTTGTGGTATGTCAGGTGAATGTGGGCGCGGAAACCATACAGATAGTTACCGGTGCTCCGAATGTTAAGGAGGGAGACCTTGTACCTACCGTATTGGACGGAGGAAGGGTAGCAGGCGGTCATGACGGTTCACCGCTCCCCGAGGACGGTATCAAGATCAAGAAGGGCAAGCTCAGAGGAGTTGAGTCCTTCGGTATGATGTGCGCCATAGAAGAGCTTGGTTCAAGCAGGGACCTCTTCCCCGAGGCACCCGAGGACGGAGTATATGTATTCCCGGCAGAGTCCGGCGTTAAGCCCGGCGACGATGCGATTGAGGCACTCGGACTTCACGACGCAGTGGTTGAATACGAGATTACGTCTAACAGAGTAGACTGTTTTTCGATAATAGGCATGGCGAGAGAGGCGGCCGTTACATTTAAGAAGAAATTCGTGCCTCCGGTTATTGAGGTTAAGGGCAGCGGCGGAAATGTAAATGATTACGCTTCCGTTGAGGTTGTGGACACAGACCTTTGCAGACGTTACTGCGCAAGGGTTGTTACAGACTTGAAGATCGGTCCTTCGCCGAAGTGGATGAGGGACAGGCTTGCCGCTCAGGGCATAAGATCCATAAATAACTTAGTCGATATAACAAACTATGTTATGGAGGAGTACGGCCAGCCCATGCACGCTTTCGACCTTGACACCGTTGCGGGTCACAAGATAGTTGTAAAGCGCGCAAAGGACGGTGATAAGTTCACCACATTAGACGGTCAGGAGAGAACTCTTGACAGCGAAGTGCTTATGATAAATGACGGTGAGAAGCCGATAGGCATCGCAGGTATCATGGGCGGAGAAAACTCCATGGTAACCGACAGCATAAGCACGCTGCTTTTCGAGTCGGCCTGCTTTGACGGAACCAACATAAGACTTTCTTCGAGAAGACTTAACCTTGCGACCGATGCGGCTTCAAAGTTCGTGAAGGGGCTTGATCCGAATCTGGCGCTTACGGCCATAAACCGCGCCTGCCAGCTTATCGAGGAGCTTGGCTGCGGTAAGGTTGTGGACGGAGTTATAGATGTATATCCGGAGCCGGTGAGCGAGAAGACACTTCCTTTCGAGCCGGACAAGATGAATGCCCTCCTCGGAACCGACATCTCCAAGGAAGAGATGCTCGATATATTTGAGAGACTTGAATTAAAATACAACAGCGCAGACAATACTCTGACTATTCCAACCTTCAGACAGGACCTTTTATGCATGGCGGATCTTGCGGAGGAGGTTGCTCGCTTCCATGGTTATGACAATATCCCGGTATCGCTTCCTCATGGAGAGTCTACCGCGGGCAAGCTTTCCTATGCGGACAGGATTGCGGGCATAGCAAGGGATATAGCCGAGAGCAACGGCTTCTCGGGAGCTATGGGTTACTCCTTCGAGAGTCCGAAGGTATTCGACAAGCTTCTGCTTCCCGAGGATGCAAAGGAGAGAAAGGCCGTGTCTATCTTGAATCCGCTCGGAGAGGATTTCTCGATTATGAGAACCGTTTCTCTTAACGGAATGATGACCTGGCTTGCGACTAATTATAACAGAAGAAATAAGTACGCAAGACTTTATGAGATTGCGAATATCTATATACCGAAGTCACTTCCGTTGGAGGAGCTTCCCATAGAAAAGCAGGTACTTACATTGGGAATGTTCGGTGACGGCGATTTCTTTACATTGAAGGGCGTGGTTGAGGAGCTTCTCGAAAAGCTTGCGATAGTTGACGGAGTAAGCTTTGAGCCGGGAAGCAGCAGACCTTACCTGCACCCGGGAAGACAGGCTGAGATTGTTAAGGGCAACTTAAAGCTCGGATTTATAGGACAGATACATCCTGAGGTAGGCGACAATTATGACATCAAGGCTGATTGTTATGTTGCGGCTCTTGATATGGAGCTTCTTACCAAGCTTTCAAGCTTTGACAGGAAGTATGAGGGCGTAGCCAAGTTCCCGGCAATCACAAGAGACCTTGCGCTTGTTATGGACAAGGGTATCTTCGTAGGTGAGATAGAGAAGGTTATAAAGAAGACCGGCGGAAAGCTTTTGGAGAGCGTGAAGCTCTTTGATGTATACGAGGGCGAGCAGGTCGGAGAGGGCAGAAAGTCGGTTGCTTTCTCGCTTACCTTCAGAGATAAGACAAAAACCCTTGAGGACAAGGATGTGACTACCGTAGTAGACAAACTCCTTGAGCAATTAAAGGGTATGGGCATAGAGATAAGAGGTTAAGCCTGAGCAGGCTTATGATAAGCTATGATGAAATTAGAGGATTTTGATTATGAATTGCCTGAAGAGCTTATAGCTCAGGATCCGCTGGCCGAAAGGTCTGCTTCGAGGCTGATGGTTATAGACAGGGCGAGCGGGAGCGTTACCCACAGGCATTTCTCTGATATAACCGACTACTTAAAGCCGGGGGACTGCCTTGTGCTTAACGATACGAGAGTTATCCCGGCGAGGCTTATAGGCGTCAAGGAGGATACCGGTGCCGTCGTGGAGCTGCTTTTATTAAAGCACCTGGATGACGGTTGCTGGGAGACCCTGGCCAAGCCGGGGAAGAAGCTTAAAATAGGGGCGAAGGTAAGCTTCGGGGATGGGCTTCTTCATGCCGAGATAGTCGATATACTTGAAGAGGGCAACAGGAAGGTGAGGTTTTCCTTTGAGGGGATTTTCGAGGAAATCTTAGACAAGCTCGGGGAGATGCCTCTTCCGCCCTATATACATAATAAGCTTGAGGATAAGGAGCGATACCAGACGGTATACGCGAAGAATGCCGGCTCTGCGGCGGCGCCTACGGCAGGACTTCATTTTACAAACGAACTGCTTAATAAGATAGAAGAGATGGGCGTAAATAAGGCCTTTGTCACGCTGCATGTGGGACTTGGGACATTTCGCCCGGTAAAGACGGAGAATATCTTAGAGCACCATATGCATACCGAGTATTGCGAGATCAGTCAGCAGACAGCGGACATGATTAACGGCGCGCATGAGGCCGGAGGCAGGGTTATATGCGTCGGCACAACTTCGGTCAGGACGATAGAAAGCATGGCCGGGGATGACGGCAGAGTGCGCGCAGGCAGCAGGGATACGGATATATTTATCTATCCAGGGTATAAGTTTAAATGTGTCGACAGCCTGATAACGAATTTTCATCTGCCGCAGTCGACGCTGCTCATGCTGGTATCGGCTTTCTACGACAGGGAAAAGGTGCTTGCCGCCTATAAGGAGGCAGTCGAGGAAAGATACAGGTTCTTTTCGTTCGGGGACGCCATGTTCCTGATATAAAAATGGGGGATTAAACGACAACAGGGTTTTTGCATAATTGACAACGGAGGACAGACATGACTAAAATAGCGGTTTGTGATGATAGACATACTGATGAGACGGGAAAGATAAGAAAACTGCTGATAAAACTCAAAGAAAGAGCCGATGAGGAATGGGAAGTAAGCTATTTTAATTCCGGAGGAGAGGTGCTTGAGGCATCGAAGCAGACGAGCTGCTTTGATGTGTATATTCTGGGGGCGGAAGCTGAAGGCGTAAGCGGTGTTGAGGTTGCGCGCATCATCAGAGACGATCCGGTACACCCGAAGGTGGTTATAGTATCTGACAAAAAGGACTATTGTTTTGATGCGTTTCAGGCGCATGTGTGCAGATATCTCTTAAAGCCGATAGATGAGGCGGAATTTGCCGAGGCAGTTGATATTGCCATAAAAGGCAATAAGTATTACAGAGACAACAGAACCTTCAAAATAAAGACCGGAACAGGCTTAAGAAGGATAGAATTCAGAGACCTTCTGTATGTGGAGAGCTTAAGCCGGGTAATGGTCGCGCATACGGTTAAGGGTGAACGCGTGGAGAGCGTGTGTCTGAGAAAAGCTTTTGAGAAGGAGGCCGAGGAGCTCATCTTAAGCGGCGCATTTCTTCAGCCTCACAAATCATATATTGTGAACATGGATTACATAGATTCGCTTAAAACCGCGGAGCTGGTTTTGACAACGGGCGAACATTTGAGGATAAGCAAGAACCGCCACGGTTATGTGAAGAAAACCTTTGCGGATTATCTTGAGAAGAGAAATGTCTGAAGAATAGATTCAATGATTGCTCAGGTTCCGTGCTAAAATCAAAGACACGGAATCGGTGTCATAACTTTAGCGAAGCGAAGAATCTTAACAGAGTTTCAGACGATAAAAGAAAGGGATTGTATTATGATCAGTGCAAACAATGTAACCTTGAGATTCGGAAAGAAGGCTCTCTTTGAGGATGTGAACATCAAGTTCACGGAGGGCAACTGCTATGGCCTTATAGGTGCCAACGGTGCGGGAAAGTCCACCTTCTTAAAGATCCTTTCCGGTGAGATAGAGCCTTCAAAGGGCGAGGTCATCATGAATGACGGCGAGAGACTGTCCATTTTAAGACAGGATCATTTCCAGTTTGATGAATACACCGTGCTTGATACTGTAATCATGGGAAATCAGCGTCTGTATGACATCATGAAGGAGAAGGATGCCATATATATGAAGGAGGATTTCTCGGATGAGGATGGTATAAGAGCGTCGGAGCTCGAGGCTGAGTTTGCCGAGATGGACGGCTGGAATGCAGAGTCCGATGCGGCTACGCTTTTGAACGGTCTCGGTGTTGACACTGAAATTCATTATAAGCAGATGAGTGAGCTTGACGGTAACTTAAAGGTGAAGGTGCTTTTAGCGCAGGCGCTTTTTGGTAACCCCGATGTGCTTCTCTTAGATGAGCCTACGAACCACCTTGACCTTGATGCTATAGCCTGGCTCGAGGAGTTCCTGATTGAATTTGAGAATACCGTCATAGTCGTATCTCACGACAGATATTTCTTAAACAAGGTCTGCACACAGATTGCGGACATAGATTATGCGAAGATCACTCTCTACGCAGGCAATTACGACTTCTGGTATGAGTCAAGTCAGCTGATGATACGTCAGATGAAGGAAGCAAACAAGAAGAAGGAGGAGAAGATTAAGGAGTTAAAGGAATTCATACAGCGCTTCTCCGCCAACGCTTCAAAGTCAAAGCAGGCTACTTCCAGAAAGAGAGCCTTGGAGAAGATTGAGCTTGATGAGATTAAGCCTTCGTCAAGAAAGTATCCCTACATAGATTTCAGACCTAAGAGAGATATAGGAAATGAGGTTCTTACCGTGACAAACATCTCCAAGACCGTAGACGGTGAGAAGGTTTTGGACAACATTTCCTTTACGGTAGGACGCGAGGATAAGATTGCCTTCGTAGGACCTAATACAAAGGCTACAACGACATTGTTCCAGATACTTGCCGGCGAGCTGGAGCCGGACGAGGGAGAGTACAAGTGGGGCGTTACCACCACACAGGGCTACTTCCCTAAGGACAACACCAAGGAGTTTGACAACGACCTGATTATAGCCGACTGGCTCGCGCAGTATTCCGACGACAAGGACACAACCTATGTAAGAGGCTTCCTCGGAAGGATGCTCTTCGCCGGGGACGACGGAGTGAAGAAGGTCAAGGTACTCTCCGGTGGTGAGAAGGTGCGTTGCCTGCTCTCCAAGATGATGATCATGGGAGCAAATGTGCTCATACTCGATGAGCCCACGAACCACCTTGATATGGAGTCCATAACCGCACTGAACAATGCGCTGATCAAGTTCTCGGGCGTATGTCTCTTTGCCTGCCAGGATCACCAGTTTGTGCAGACAACGGCTAACCGCATCATGGAGCTTACGAACAACGGAGGACTTATCGATAAGCAGACCACATATGATGAGTATCTTGAGAGCGATGAGCTTGCAAGAAAGCGCCAGGTTATGAACTTTGCAACGAATGATGACTGATGATATGACGCAGCACGAGCGCAGGTACGAAAAGTACACAGGACGCTCGCGCTTAGCTGAGACCTTAGTGAACGCAGTGAACTTAGTTCGAAGCTATACAGAGTACTATTTCACGACGAGTGGTTCGTGCTTAGCCGACTCGCACAGCTCGTCGGAGCACTGTCACATGGGCGGTACCAACGACTCACTTCGTTCGTCGGGTACACGCTCCAACCCTTCTAAGCTCGTGAGGAACCTTGCTAAGAAGGGACGTCGCTCTACGGCCTGTTTAACTTTTGTACACTGCACTCGTGCTGCTGTTTGATTCAGGTCGTGATAAATAGATTATTTTAGGAGGTTTTATTCATGATAGATGGCAAGAAGGTCATGCTTTCGGGCATGCAGTCAACGGGAATGATTACACTCGGAAATTACCTCGGTGCATTGAAGAACTGGGTTCACTTCGGGGATGACGAGGATATAAAGTGCTTTTACGGCATTATGGATCTGCATTCGATAACCGTAAGGCAGGATCCGAAGGAGCTCAGGGCGAATGCCAAGAGACTTATGCTTCTTTACATAGCGGCAGGGCTTGATCCGGAGAAGAATTGTCTCTTCTTCCAGTCACATGTTCCGGCGCATCCGCAGCTTGCGTGGATACTTAATTGCTATACATATATGGGCGAGATGAACCGTATGACACAGTTCAAGGATAAGTCTGCGAAACATGCGGACAATATCAACACGGGACTCTTCACATATCCGGTTCTTATGGCCGCGGACATACTGCTTTACCAGGCAGACCTTGTTCCGGTGGGCAAGGATCAGATACAGCACCTTGAGATAACAAGGGATATTGCAACCAGGTTTAATTCTATATACGGCGATGTGTTCACTATACCGGAGGGGTATGTGGGCGAGTCGGGCGCGAAGATTATGAGTCTTCAGGATCCGACAAAGAAGATGTCAAAGTCGGATGAGAATCCGAACGCAAGCATCTTCCTCTTAGATGACAAGGATACTATCATGCGCAAGTTTAAGCGTGCAGTGACAGACTCAGAAGGTTGCATAGCATACCGCGACGAGCAGCCCGGCGTGAAGAATCTTATCGACATCTACAACGCTGTTACCGGAAAGAGCGTTGTAGAAACCTTGAAGGAATTTGAGGGCATGGGTTACGGCGCGTTAAAGGAGCGTGTGGGAGAGACTGTTGCGGCCGAGCTTGAGCCGCTTCAGGCGCGTTATAAGGAGCTTGAGGGCAATAAGGACTACATCGAGCGCATCATGAAGGACAATGCGGCTCAAGCGTCCTACTATGCCGAGAAGACCTTGAGAAAGGTTAAGAAGAAGGTCGGTTTTATCGAGATGCCGAGATAAGAGATAAAAGAGTTGTCACATCAGTAATCGATGTGACAGCTCTTTTGTTTATTAAGAGATCATAAAGAGGGCAGGTGTGATTATGGCGTGGAGGATGTCTAACGAAGATGTGGCGGTGGGTGATATCTTTAAAAAGGGCTCTACCGATGAGGTCGGACACATTGACACATTTTACAAGGTGCTTGAGAAGCGGGGAAAGACAATCGTTATTATTTGCAAGGTTGATGCAAAGCCGACCGGGAAGAAGAAAGATGGTGGAATGGGAATTAAAGCTTTGAAGAACGAGACGGTCGGAGAGCCGTTCAGAGTGAGAGCATATATTACAGATGAGAACAAGGCGGTTCTCTGTGACATTAATTCAACAGGATACTATAATACGTATTGGCGGGGAGCCACCGGCTCTCGTTCAGGCTACTATGAATAAAAAACAAAGGATTTGGAAACCTCCAAATCCTTTGTTTTTTATGCACACGCCCGTGCAAGGTGGAATGTCACTTGCGTGACACCCGGGCGGCGCAGCGAATAGGGTACGACTTCGTCTTCCCTAATCGATTATAATAATCGGCGCGACAGGATTCGAACCTGCGACCTCTGCGTCCCGAACGCAGCGCTCTACCAAACTGAGCCACGCGCCGTAATAATAATACCTGCCTTTCCGCAAGCGCAAGTGGTATTATAACACAGCAATAATTACTTGTAAAGCAATTTTTTCGTATTTTTGAGTTGAGTTGACTTTTGTTATTCTTTGGTGTAGATTTACAAAAGGCGCTTAATGCGCGTAAGCAATTGCTTTGTAGCGTCGTGTCCGGTCGTCGAAACGCATATATAAAATGATTTTGTCATTGCGTTTCTCCGCTCAGAATGACGCGGAATTAAAATACAGGCGAAGAAGTGGGTAAAATGAATACTTTATTATTAAAAAGCGAGAACAATGATGACATAATAATGGCTGCCGGAATCATAAAAAACGGCGGCCTTGTTGCGTTCCCTACCGAGACGGTGTACGGCCTCGGAGCGGATGCGCTTGTCCCGGAGGCTGCGGCAAAGATATACAGTGCGAAGGGACGCCCGAGCGATAACCCGCTCATAGTACATATTGCGGAGACCGAAGCGGTAGAAAAGCTTGCTCTGGAGATACCGGATAAGGCTAAGGCTTTGATGGAAGCATTCTGGCCGGGACCGCTTACTATCATCCTTAAGAAGAAGACTGTGGTGCCGGATACTACAACGGGAGGACTTCCGACGGTTGCCATACGCATGCCTTCACATCCTGCGGCCCTGCAGCTGATAAGAGAGAGCGGCTGTTATATCGCGGCGCCGTCAGCGAACACCTCCGGCAGACCGAGTCCCACAACGGCGGCACATGTGGAGGAGGATATGACAGGCAGGATAGACGCAATAATTGACGGCGGTCCCGTGGGAATAGGGATTGAGTCTACCATAGTAGACATGAGCGAGGACATACCGACCATCTTAAGGCCGGGATTTATAACCAAAAAAATGCTTGAAAACATAGTGGGAGAGGTAAAAATCGATCCTGCGTTGGAAAGTCCGGACAGTACGGCAAGACCTAAAGCCCCCGGTATGAGATATACCCATTATGCGCCAAAGGGCGAGCTTACGATAGTCGAAAGCAGCAGTGAGAGCGATGGCGAGCTCTACGATGATTACAGACTGCTTGATGAGATCCCTGAGCCTTCGGAGGGTTCCGTTCCGGCTACGGCATCGGTAATCAATGCGATCAACGATATAGCCTCTAACGCTCTTATTGACGGGCACAGGGTTTGTATACTCACAACCGAGGAGAATGCGGACTGCTTTGAAGCGGGGCATGTGATCACGGTGGGAAGCGCGGCGGACGGAGGAACAGTGGCTGCAAGGCTTTATGCGGCTCTTCGCGAGTGCGATGCCTACGGGGCGGATATAATCTTAAGCGAAGCATTTGCGGGCACGGATTTAAGCTCCGCGATCATGAACCGTCTGATTAAGGCTGCGGGCCATAGGGTAATAAAGGTTTAACTGTGAATAGTAACGTTTAACCTTCAAAGTATCTTGCAAAAAGATAAAAACGGACTATAATATGTAGTGTTTTTTGTAAAACACGATGTTTTCATAAGCATCTTTTGGGAGTTTCGGGAATGGCTGATAAGGATGAATACTTTGAAAAGCTGTTGGGTGAATATTCAAAATCCTTTGATATAACCCGGGGGTATAAGATAGGTAATATTACGGCTTTGAGCATATCCTGTTCATGGAAAAGGATAACGTGACCATCGAGGACATAGAGACAGCCCGGCTGCTTATGACTGAGCGCATGGAGCCGGAGCTTGTGAGGAAAGAAATACCCGAAGAAGAAGAGCGCTTAACGGACAGATATACAGGGATAAAGGGGGACACTAAATGCAGATAAGAGAATCGGCTGAGGATTACCTTGAGGCTATACTTCAGCTTTCCGAGACGAGAGAACATGTAAGGTCGATAGATGTGGTAAGGCACCTTGGGATATCAAAACCAAGTGTGAGCGTGTACTTAAAGAATTTAAAGATAAACGGCTATATCAATATGGATGATAACGGTTATCTGACGCTCACTGACAGCGGTCTTTCGATAGCCGCGAAGATATACGAGAGGCATAAGGTCTTAGCGAAGATATTCATGTCGCTCGGAATCCAGGAGGATACGGCTTATGAGGATGCGTGCCGTACCGAGCATGTGTTGAGCGATCCGACCTTTGAGGCCTTAAAAAAGCATTTCGAAAAACACTTTGAAGAAAATGAATAGCAATATAAAGGAAAACTGTCAACGCTTATGTTGACGGTTTTCTTTATTTTTGGTAGAATTATTTCGTATCTGCGCACATAAACAGCGCGGGATTGCTTTAGCAATCCCGCCAATAATTATTCTTCAAGGAATGCTCATATATGAACAATGCCAAGTATCAAAGCACATTAAAAAAGACGCATACCAGGACTGTGTTCGTGGCTGTTGCAGTTATTGCCTTTTTTATCACGGTTATCCTTGCCTGCTATGTATTTATGTACAATTCGGTTAAGGACAATATCCGTATGAGAGGCGAGAAGTTCGCCATGGAGTCGGCGGAAAGCTTTGACAGATATTTTACCATGAGTTCAAATCTAATCAGGCTTGAGAAGGAGATGTTCGATCAGATGCTTCTGGACGGCAAAACTCATGAGGAGATACAGCACTACATTGTTCAGGAAACTGAGCGCATTCAGTCTGCTGTTAACAAAGACTATACCGGCCTGTACGGTTATATAATGGGTGAGTATCATGACGGTGCCAACTGGGTGCCGGATGATGATTATGTGCCTACGGAGAGACCGTGGTATATAGAAGCAATCAAGAAGGACGGCGAACTGGCTATAGTAAAGCCTTACTTAGATGCGCAGACGGGACAGATCATCACCACTATGGGCGCTGCTTTGATAGACAAGAAAAGCGTCGTGGCAATAGATATAAGCTTTGACATGATTAAGACCATGACCTCGTCCGATATCGAGGAAAGCGGCGCGCCCATACAGGTCATAATCGATGACAAGGGTAATGTTGTTGCGCACTCCTTAACGGAAGAGATAGGAAAAAGCTATAGTGAGGATGACGGATCCTTAGGTTATGCCATATCACAGAAGCTTAAAGAGGCTGTGGTTGAAGAAAACAGCATTGAGGTGTTCCACAACGGCACGCGTTACATGGTTTACTCAATACCTTTGAGCAACGGCTGGAGAAGTATCTCGGTTATAGATGCCACCGAGAGCTACAGCCCGCTTTATAACATGGTTATAGCTATGTTCCTGGTACTTATAGTAGTTGTGCTGATACTTACGGTTATGTTCGTAAGCTCGAGCGCTAAAACAGCCAAGGCAGATCTGCTGAACCATCAGCTTGCTTCTACGGCAAATGTATATATGTCGGTTTATGATGTGGATTTAGCAAACAATGTAGCTTCTGAGATTAAGTCCTCCACGGCTCCTGTCGTCAACAGACAGGAAGGGGAGAAAAAGGGCGCTCAGGAGATATTCTTCGGCATAATGAGCAGGATACCCGAAAGCCCAACCAAGGCTCCGATGATGGACTTTGTCGATTTGACAACCATTGACGAGAGGATGAAGGATACGGATTCCGTAACCAGGGAGTTCATAAGCTTTGACAATCGCTGGTGCCGCGCGCGTTTCCTCGTATCAGAGAGAAATGATGACGGGACGGTGTCGCATGTGCTCTGGCTTGTGGAGAACATAGATTCCGAGAAGAGGAGCAGGGAGAAGCTCAAGGATATATCAGAGAGGGCGGTTGCCGCAAGCGAGGCAAAGTCGGCGTTCCTTTCGAACATGTCCCATGAGATAAGGACTCCTATCAACGCTATGCTCGGTCTTAACGAGATGATCTTAAGGGAGTGCGGCGATAAGGACATACTCTCATATTCGGCGGGCATTAATACCGCGGGTCACACCTTGCTCGGCATAGTAAACGACATTCTTGACTTCTCGAAGATTGAGGCAGGCAAGCTTGAGATAATACCCGTTGATTACAGCCTGTCATCTGTCTTAAATGACCTTGTGACCATGGTTCATACCAGGGCGGACGAAAAGGGTCTTGAGATAAACGTTAAGGTAGACAGCCACTTGCCTGAGCAGCTTCACGGCGATGAGATAAGACTGAAGCAGGTTATTACGAACATCTTAACCAATGCGGTAAAGTATACCGAGAAGGGTAGCGTTACATTTGCAGTGAACTATGAAAGGCTCTTCGAGGGTTCGGATGAGATAAGACTTAAGGTGTCGGTTAAGGACACCGGAATCGGAATAAAGAAAGAGGATATGAGCAAGCTGTTCTCCGAGTTCGACAGGATTGAGGAGGAGAGAAACCGCAACATCGAGGGAACCGGTCTCGGAATGGCCATAACCCAGAGTCTGCTGAATATGATGGGCAGCGTGCTTAAGGTGGAGAGCGAGTACGGTAAGGGCTCGGAGTTCTCGTTTGAGATAAAGCAGACGGTAGTTGATTGGAAGGAAATCGGCGACTACGAGAATACCTACAAGGAGAATACGCTGAACCGTGAATCGTACAGGGCAAGCTTTGTTGCGCCCGAGGCAGAGGTTCTTGTGGTTGACGATACGCCTCTCAACCTTACGGTGTTCAAGTCGCTGCTTAAGAAGACAAAGGTCAAAATTGATACTTTAGACAGTGGAGATAAGGCTATCAGGGCTTGTTGCAATAAGGTCTATGACATAGTATTCCTTGACCACAGGATGCCTGAAAAGGACGGCGTGGAGACATTGAAGGAGCTTAAAGGTCGTCCGGACAACATCAATGCAAACACTCCTTTTGTCTGTCTTACCGCAAATGCAATCTCGGGAGCAAGGGAGCAGTATATCGAGGCAGGCTTTAATGACTATCTTACAAAGCCTATAGACTCGGCGCGGCTTGAGGAGATGCTTATGGAGTATCTGCCGCAGAACAAACTGATGGAATCGTCTCCCGACGACGAGGAGGATAAAAGCGGCTTTGATGATGTAATACCGGATATTGTGCGCGGAATAAAAGAGCTCGATGTAAAGCAGGCAGTTGAGAAATGCGGTTCCGCGGAGATGTATATGGATATTCTGTCGGCCTTTGCCGGAATGGTAGAGGATTGCGTGGCAGAGGCGAAGGTTTTCCGTGAGAAAAAGGATCTTAAGAATACGGGAATAAAGATACATGCTTTAAAGAGCGAGTTAAGAACCGTGGGGGCTTACGAGCTCGGCGAGCTTGCCCAGAAGCTTGAGACGGCTGCGGATAAGGGAGATGAAAAGCTCCTTGATGAAAAGGCAGATGAACTCTTTGAAAGAGGGCTTGCGCTTGCATCAGAGCTTTCGGTGCTTAAGAAGGAAGAATTGATTGAAGATGAAAGCATGCCGCTTATGCCGGTGGAGGAATTAAAGGAATTGCTTGAGCAGATACGCGAGAAGGCAGAGGAATTCGATGACAGCGGCGTGGATGAGCTTTTAGAGCAGCTTAAAGGCCATCGTTTCCCGGATGAATACAGAGAGAAGGTAATAACTCTGTTCCGATTGGTAGACAACATGGATTATGATCAGATACCGGAGCTTCTGCAGTAAGACAGGGGACGAATCTGAGTCTTATGTATATAAAGACTCAGATTCGTCCCCTGCTTTATATGTCGGGTTAAACCAACAGCTCTGTTACATATACGCAGGCGCAGGCGATTACCGCGACTGTGGTAAGACTGCATCCCTTCAGGGAGAAAACCACGGCGGCCGCAAAGCCCGCGAGAGCAGATATCGGATTTGAGGTGGCGTAGAATACTGCCGGAACCGTCATGGCCGAGAGCACCGCGTATGGGATGTAGTATAGAAAGCTTCTTATGGTTTTATTTTCTATTTTCCTGGTTATCAACGCAAAGGGGAGAGCGCGTATAAGATAAGTCACTCCCGACATTATCAGAAGATATGTAAAGAATTGAGTGTTATTCATCGTAAGCCTCCTCTTCGTCTGAGAAATCCTTCGGGAAGAGCAGAGCTCCGACAATGGCTGCGGCTATGGCGCAGATGCTCACCGAAAAACCGGATGGGATTTCCCTTATCACGGGCACATAGTAAAAAAGACAGCTCAAGGCTACGGCGATAAGCACAACCCAGATGACCGGACGTACCTTCTGCATCTCCGGCACAATGATTGCTATGAACATGCCATATATGGCAAGGCCCAAGGCCGAAAGTAATTTGGCGGGAAGCACGTTGCCCATAAGGGCTCCCACCATGGTTCCTAAGGTCCAGCCTATCCATGGGATGGTGGAAAGACCTGCGAAGAAAGCGGCGCCCACTACCTTTTCGGCAGCGGCCACCGCAAATATTTCGTCCGTCATAAAGAAGCCTAAGATCCATCGCTTAAGGCCGCTGAATCTCGTTGAAGCCTTCTGCCCTATGGATATGCTCATAAATGAATAACGTACATTTATTGTCAGCTGTGATATGACCATCTCGGCGTAGTTGCCGGGCACCAGCATAGTTTTTATTCCGGAAAACTGCCCTGCGGAGGTGACGGTAAGAAGTGAAATAAGTGTTGCCTGCCACCAGGTATAGCCGAGAGTGATCGCCATTATTCCGAATGTAAAGCTTACGCTTAAGTATCCGAGTCCTATAGGAATCCCGGACTTTAAGCCGCGGATGTAGTTGTTCATGATGACACTCCTACAGTAGATTAAATGACTTGAGTAAAAGAATGATCAGCAACGCGGGGGATACGTATTTTATCATGATGTCAAAGAGTAGCGAGCGTCCGAACTTTTCGCCGTTCTTTGTGGCCTCGTCTTTGACAAACTTTGGTTTCAGCACCCAGCCCACGAGCAGGCAGGTTCCGATTGCCACAACGGGCATCATGATGTTGTTGCTTATATAGTCTAATACGTCAAGTATCTGAGCGGAGCCTCCCGGAGCGGTGTTCGGGAGCTTTAATTCCACGTAGAGCACATTGTAACCGAAGCATACGAAGACGCCAATCAGGAGAGCAAAGATTGTCTCAAGTATGGTTGCTTTAGGACGGGACAATTCATGTCTGTCGATAAGGCTTGAGATTATTGCCTCGAGTATGGATATTCCGCTTGTGATGGCCGCAAAGAGCACCATAGCGAAAAAGAGTGTGCCGATTACATTTCCGATGGAACCCATATCCGCAAATACCTTGGGCAGGGCGACGAACATAAGCGAGGGACCGGCTGTCATGCCTTCGGTGCCGTTGAATACATATACCGCAGGGATAATCATAACGCCCGCAAGCACAGCAACAAAGGTATCGAAGAACTCTATCTGGTTTATGGACTTAACCAGGTTTGACTTGTCAGGTACGTAGGAACCGTAGGCTATCATGATACCCATTGCAATGCTCAAAGAGAAGAAGAGCTGCGTAAGGGCATCCACAAATACACCGAAGAATTTGGTTATGGTCATTCCTTCGAAATCAGGCACAACATATACCTTGAGGCCGTCCAAGCCGGTAGTGGTAACGCCGTCGGCGCTTGTGTGTCTTAAGGTCAGAGAGTATATCGAAATGCCGACTACAAGTATGAGTAAAACAGGCATGATAATCTTTGACGAGCGCTCGATACCGCCGCTTACGCCTATGTAGATGATGACAGCGCATGCAATCAGGAAGATACTCATGTAGATAATGGGTTCATATTGTCCGGTGATAAAATCGCCGAAGTAACCGTCCTGAGCGGCTTCTACTCCGTGTCCTGTTGCAAATGCGACGAAGTACTTTATAACCCAGCCGCCGATCACACTATAGTACGGCATAATAAGGAAGGGAACGGCGTAAGCGAAAAGTCCTATCCATGCCCACTTTTTGTTAAGCTTTCCGTAAGCTGTAAGAGGACTCTGCTTCGTGTTACGGCCTATGGCTACCTCTGAAGTAAGCAGCGCAAAACCGAAGGTAAGCGCAAGCACTATGTAGACAACTAAGAATACGCCGCCTCCGTTCTTGGCGGCAAGGTAGGGGAACCTCCATATATTTCCAAGCCCCACGGCGCTTCCTGCCGCGGCAAGTACAAACCCCAAAGAACCCTTGAAGGAGCCACGCTCCTTGCTTTCATCATGCATCTAAATTCACTCTCCTGTCAGATTTATTTCAGCATACCCGCATATTCTATACTTGCGGTCTTTTTTTGTCAATCGGATATAGACATAAGTACATATACACTTTCGCTCAAATGCCGTATAAATGCTGATTTTTGAGTTTTATTTCGGAGTCAAATGTGGTAAAATATGAATAATTGCTTTTATGGGAGAAATAACTCGATGAATGATGTATTGCTGATCGTTTTTAACAGTCTTATGCTGGGTGTCGGGCTTGCAATGGATGCCTTTTCGGTGTCTGTTGTGAACGGCATAGCCGAGCCTGATATGACTAAGGGCAAGAGACGAAGGGTAGCCGGGACGTTTGCGGGCTTTCAGGCGGCCATGCCCATGATAGGCTGGTTTCTGGTGCATACCCTGGTAAGTGTGTTCAGCAGTCTGGAGGGCTTTATACCCTGGATTGTGCTGATATTGCTTTTATTCCTCGGTGGAAAGATGATAATTGAAGGGATAAAGGGCGATGCGGATACCGAAAGCGAGATAGGGCACGGGGCTTTGATAGTTCAGGGAATTGCTACTTCGATAGATGCATTGTCGGTAGGCTTTACAATAGCTGATTATAACTGGGTGTATGCGCTGGTAAGCGCGCTTATCATAGGAGCGGTAACCTATCTGCTTTGCAGGGTTGCGCTTAAAATAGGCAGGACCGTGGGTATGAAGATAGCCGATAAGGCCACAATTGTGGGCGGTATCATACTCTGTGCCATAGGAATAGAGATTTTTGTTAAAGGCGTGTTTTTCACTTGATGACAGGAGGAGACAAAATTGAGAAGCATATCTGAAATTATTAAAGACTTTGAGGGCGGGGCCAAGGACAGCAGGCTCCTTGAGATATATATGGATATGTCCAAGATAAGCTACCAGAGGGCGAGATACATAGATGCGCTGATAGCTTATGCGGATGAATTCGCAGGAGGAGACAGAAGCGGGGAGGTTGAGTTTTACAGCGCACCCGGAAGAAGTGAGATTGGCGGCAATCATACCGATCATCAGCACGGCAATGTTCTCTGCGCTTCCGTAAACGTGGACGCGATAGCGGTAGCGGGAAACAAAAACCCGGATACGGTAAGAGTTTTGTCTAAGGGATACGACGTTATGACTATCAGCTTAGACGACTTGGATAAAAAGATCGAAGAAGAGGGCACAACCATAGCTCTGATTAAGGGTGTGCTTTTCAAGATAAAGGAGAACGGACATAATATAGGCGGCTTTGACGCCTATATTACAAGCGATGTGCTTTCAGGCTCGGGACTTTCGTCCTCGGCGGCCTTCGAGACTATTATAGCGACCATTATTTCCGGACTGTACAACGATATGGATATAGATGCGGTGGAGATAGCAAAGATTGGTCAGTATGCGGAGAATGTGTACTTCGGAAAGCCATGCGGGCTTATGGACCAGATGGCCTGCTCGGTGGGAAGTCTGTGCCATATAGACTTTATTCATCCGGAGGAGCCTAAGATAGAGAAGATTGATTTCGACCTTGCTTCGGTCAGCTACAGTCTGTGCATAACAGATACAAAGGGTTCTCATGCAGACTTAACGCCCGATTATGCGGCCGTTCCGAAGGAGATGAAGGAGGTTGCGGCCTGCTTCAACAAGGAGGTCTTACGCGAGGTTCCGGAGGAAGACTTCATGCGTGAAATCAATACCGTGAGAACCAAGTGCGGAGACAGGGCTGTTTTAAGGGCGCTTCACTTCTACGGTGAAAACAGGAGAGCAGTTGAGGAAGCAGAGGCACTTAAGAAGGGCGACTTCTATGAGTTCTTAAGGATATTCAGGCTTTCGGGGGATTCGTCCTACAAGTATCTGCAGAATGTGTATACAAATCATGATGTGGGACACCAAAATGTATCTATAGGAATCGCCATAAGCGATTATGTGCTTAAGGGACGCGGAGTTCCGAGGGTTCACGGAGGCGGTTTTGCCGGAACCATGCAGGCCTTTGTGGATGACCGTGCGGTAGCGGAGTACAAGACGGCCATGGACAGGCTTTACGGAGAGGGTGCGTGCATGGTCTATAAAATCAGAAGGTTTGGTGGAATAAAGGTTATTTAGAGAGAACACTTTAGGGGGTATGGCTTATGATTTCGGGACTTATACAGGAATTGATAGAATACGGCAAAGTGACTAACTTAGTAGACAAAGAGGATGAGGTCTATGTTAGGAACAGACTGCTGGAGCTTTTTGATGAGCAGGAGTTTGATGAAAGCGCGCTAGAGACAGATATCGAGGTAAGAGAGCTTCATCTGATTCTTGAGGATATGCTTGAGTTTGCATATAAGAAGGGACTTATCCCCGAGGATACCATAACCGAGAAGGACCTCTTCGATACGAAGATAATGGGGCTTATCACTCCGGCACCCTCGGTTGTAAGAGCGAAGTTCCGTGAGCATTATATGATGGGCGCAAAGGAAGCGACAGACTTTTATTATGATTTTTCCAGGGCAACAAACTATATCAGGACAGACAGGATAAAGAAGGATGAGAAGTGGAATTCTCCGACGGAGTTCGGAGATCTGGACATAACCATCAATCTGTCCAAGCCCGAGAAGGACCCGAGAGATATAGCGAAGGCGGGACAGGCTAAGAAGTCCGGATATCCGAGTTGTCTTTTGTGCAGAGAGAACGAAGGCTATGCGGGGCATTTCTCACATCCCGCAAGACAGAACCACAGGATAATTCCCATCACGCTATGTGGCGAGAAGTATAATCTGCAGTACTCACCGTACGTGTATTATAACGAGCACTGTATTATATTCAATGACAAGCATGTACCAATGAAGATTGATAAGGATGCATTTGACAAGCTGCTTGATTTCGTAAGGCAGTTTCCGCACTACACGGCGGGATCAAACGCCGATCTTCCGATAGTCGGAGGCTCCATCTTAAGCCATGATCATTTCCAGGGAGGCAATTACGAATTCCCGATGGTGAGGGCACCGTATGAAAGAGAGTTCACGGTAAGTGGATTTGAGGATGTGCATGCGGGCGTTATCAGGTGGCCTCTTTCGACGATCAGGCTTCAGGCAGGTGATCCGGCAAGGCTGTCAGAGCTTTCGGACAGGATACTTAAAGCCTGGAGAGGCTACACGGACGAGGATGCATTTATACTTGCAGAGACTGACGGGGTTCCTCATAATACCATAACGCCGATCGCGAGGATGCGCGGTGATCTGTATGAGATAGACCTTGTTCTGCGAAATAACATAACTACGGATGAACATCCGATGGGTGAGTACCATCCTCACCCGGAATATCATCATATAAAGAAGGAGAATATAGGTCTTATAGAGGTTATGGGGCTTGCAGTGCTCCCGGCCAGATTAAAGTCCGAGATGGCCGAACTCGAAAGTCTTATGCTTTCGGGAGGAGACCTTAAGGCAAATGAGAAAACGGCCGCTCACGCTGACTGGGCGGAAGGATGGAGAAAGAATCATGCGGATATAAATGCCGGGAATATACATGACATAGTCAGGAACGAGATAGGCATGGTATTCGCAAAGGTTCTCGAGTGTGCCGGTGTTTACAAATGTACCGACGATGGACGTGCAGCCTTCAAAAGATTCACGGACAGCATTTGATCTAATATGATATATACGCTTGTTACAGGGGACAACTTGGTGTAAAATGATGTATATATAATGAGTTTTGTGAGGGTATTTATGAAAAGATTTGCGTATGATAAAACCGAAGCAGAGATCATGGAGAGAAGCGACATTCCCTTTGGCATATATCAGTTTGTCGGAGGGAGGGTTCTTACCGTGCTGCTTTCCGACGGGTTTATAGATCTGTTCGGCTTTGCCGATAGAGAGACAGCCGTAAAGGTGATGGACAGTGATATGTACAGGGATGCTTATCCGGATGATGTAGCCAGGGTTGCGGAAGCGGCCTTAAGGTTTGCAACGGAAGGAGACAGATATGATGTCATCTACAGATCCATGAAGAAGGGAGAGTATCACATAATACATGCCTACGGAAAGCATATCTATCCCGAGGAGGGTGTAAGGCTTGGACTCGTGTGGTATGCGGATGAAGGAGTCTATGTGTCGGGTGAGGTTGGCAGAGGAGACCTGTTGGTTGAACATTACAGCGGTTCGCTCTATGAGAATGTGCTTCACAGAAAGAATAATTACGACTTCCTTACAGGCCTTCCGAATATGACATACTTCTTTGACCTTGCAAGGAACAGCAGAGATGACGCTTTCGAAAGAGGTGCGGAATGCTATCTGGGCTTTGCCAACCTAAACGGCATGAAGTATTTTAACCAGAAGCACGGTTTCGCGGAGGGGGACAAAGTACTGAGAGGCTTTGCCGATCTTTTGGTAAAGCATTTCGGAAGCGAGAATTCGTGTCGTATCGGGCAGGACAATTTTGCGTTTTTCTATGAAGGCAAAGATCTCGAAAATGTGCTGTATGAGCTGTTTGATGAGGTGGACGAGGAAAGCGGAGAAAAGAATATCACTGTGAGGGTCGGTGTTTATCCGTCAGCGATGGGCATGGTTGACACGAGCACAGCCTGTGACAGGGCGAGGTATGCGTGCAATCTGCAGAGAAAATCCCACGCGTCCTGCTTTAAGGTCTTCAACGAATCTATGCTAAAGTATGAGAACAACCGACAGTACATTATAGATAATTTAGACAGAGCATTAAGAGAAAACAGGATACGGGCTTACTACCAGCCGATAGTTCGTGCAGCTAACGGCAGGGTATGTGATGAGGAAGCACTGGCAAGGTGGATAGATCCGGAGAAAGGCATGCTTTCGCCGGCCGACTTTATTCCGGTACTTGAGGATGCAAAGCTTATATATAAGGTCGATCTCCATATGGTGGATGAGATCATCATGAGGATAAAGCGCCAGCAGAAGCAGGGACTGCATGTGGTTCCTATATCGGTCAATCTGTCAAGGACCGACTTTGATATGGTAGATATGGTCGAGGAGATAACGGATAGATTAGACGCGGCGGGAATCGACAGAAAGCTTCTTACCATAGAGATAACAGAGAGTGTGATCGGCTCGGATGTGGACTTCATGAGAAAACAGATTGAGAGATTCATGAGCTTGGGATACAGTGTCTGGATGGACGATTTCGGAAGCGGATACTCATCTCTTGATATCCTCCAGACCATGCATTTTGATCTGATCAAGCTTGATATGAGCTTTATGAAGCAGTTTAATAACGGTGACAGATGCAAGATAATCGTCACCGAGCTTATGAAGATGGCCGCCGGACTCGGTATAGAGACAGTAACCGAGGGCGTGGAGACAGAGGAACAGGTTGAGTTCCTAAGAGAGGTCGGTTGTACGAAGCTTCAGGGCTACTATTACAGCAAGCCTATCCCATACGAGGAGATAGTTAAGAGAAATGAAGAGGGCAGGCAGATAGGATTTGAGAATCCGGCCGAGTCAGGGTATTTTGAATCGGTTGGTAAGATCAATCTTTACGATCTGTCGGCTGCGGCAAGTGATGATTCCGACAGCTTCGATCAGTATTTTAACACTTTGCCGATGGCGGTGATAGAAGCCGGAGAGCAGGGCATCAAGGTACTGAGAAGCAATCGCTCTTATAGGGATTTCCTTAAGGTGGTTTTCGGTGCTCCGACCGTAAGCAAAGAGGTGAATTATGATGACCTTTCCGATCCGTCGAATGTAGCCTTTGTCAAGGCCATAAAGCGTTGTGTCGACGGTGAGGGTGATAAGGAACTTCTGAACGAAAAGATAGGCGGGAATTCTACCCTTCATGCTTTTATCAAAAAGATAGCGACCAATCCGGTGACGGAGCTTTCGGCATGCATAGTCGTGATACTCGGTATATCCAAGAATACCGATAAGGGAATATCGTATGCAGATGTTGCAAACAGTCTGTCGGCCGATTATATGTATCTTTATTATGTGGACCTTAATACCGAAAGCTTTGTAGAGTACCGCCCGGATACTACGAACAGAGATCTTACTGTCGAAAGACGGGGCGATAACTTCTTCGAGCAGAGCCGGAAGGATGCACTTGACATGCTGCACAAAGATGATGCTGTTAATTTTGTATCGGTATTCAATAAAGAAAATGTGCTTCAGACTATTGACACCAAGGGATCCTTTACAGTTATATACAGGCTTTTGACGGGCGATTCCGCGCTTCATGTAAGTCTGAAGGCTATGCGCATGAGCGGTGATGCCGATCATCTGATAATAGGCGTCAATAATGTCGAGAATCAGATGAAGCAGCAGGAGATGATAGACAGGATGCGCATGGAACAGATGGCATACTCGAGAATCGCAGCTTTGTCCGGAGGCTTTATAGTTCTTTACTCTGTGGATATGGATACGGACAACTATATCGAGTACAGTTCGACCAAGGATTATGAGAACTTTGGTTTCGCAAAGCGCGGAGAGGATTTCTTTGGGAAAACCCTGGCAGGTTCGGTGAGAAGTATATATCCCGAGGATCTCGAGAGATTCAACAGCTTGTTTAACAAGGAAAATATTCTGAAAGAGTTGGAGAAAAACCGCGTATTCATGCTGAATTACCGCCTTATGCTGGATGGTAAGCCGACTTATGTGGGCCTTCGCGCGGCATTTATCGAGGAAAATGGCGGAAGGCAGCTCATAGTAGGTATAAATAACATAGATTCGCAGGTTCGAAGAGATCTGGATCTCGAATTATAAGAAAGCAAACGGAGAGATCGCTTTGATCATATATATCTTAAGACACGGGACTACGGAATGGAATAATATACACAGGATACAGGGCAACTCCGATATAATGCTCGATGATCTCGGAAGGAAGATGGCGGTGCAGACCGGAGAGTATATAAGAAA
Organism: Lachnospiraceae bacterium; assembly: GCA_017525525.1. Classification (GTDB taxonomy): domain Bacteria; phylum Bacillota; class Clostridia; order Lachnospirales; family Lachnospiraceae; genus Coprococcus_C. Next base: position 28,735 of record JAFXSQ010000050.1, read on the forward strand.
CTCCGGGATACATTTTGATAAGGTTTTTTCAAGCCCGCTAAAAAGGGCGTTCGAAACGGCGGAACTTGTCGGTGGCGGAGATATAACGGTAGACCAAAGGCTTCGGGAGCTTGACTTCGGAAGGCAGGAGGGACAGCTCGTGGAGGATATGCTCGGGGACGAAAGCGTGCCCTTCAGATTCTTTCGGCCGGCTCCGGAAAAGTATGATGCGGCGATGAAGGCAGAGGAAAGAGGCGAGAGCCTGACCGCGCTGTGTGAGAGAGCTGCGGAATTTCTTGTGGACAAGATAGAGCAGGCGGATTACGGAACTGTTCTTATAGCGGGGCACGGCGCCTTGAACAAGGCTCTGCTTATGCATATAAGGGGAGAAAAGGACATAGCCGGGTTCTGGGGCGACGGGCTTTCGAGAAACTGCGGCATGGATATAGTAAGCTATGAAAGGGGTACCGGACGGTACAGCATATTGAGCTCGGACAATGTGTTCTATGACACGAGTCTGCTGGCACAGACCACGAATCTGCTTCATGAGTGAATGAGTCAACGATCAGCGGCCGGTCACTGTGTGGTGGTCGGTCACTGAATTGTAATAAGCTATGAAAAGAAACTTGTTTTATGAACTTGTTTCATACATGCATTTGTGGTAAAATCTTACGAGGTGTTTAATAGAGATATTAACATTAAAAAATACATAAAAGGAGGACTATATGATCTACTCAACCGAAGTAAAGAACATGTGCCCTGTACATCAGGGTGTACATCACGGTGCGGCACCGATACCCGAAGAGGCAAAATGGGTGCAGGCAAAGAAGGTAGAGGACATATCCGGTTATACACACGGTATAGGCTGGTGTGCTCCTCAGCAGGGATGCTGTAAGCTTTCCCTCAACGTAAAGGACGGTATCATCCAGGAGGCTTTAGTCGAGACAATCGGATGCTCAGGTATGACACACTCGGCTGCTATGGCAGCGGAGATTCTTCCGGGTCTTACTATTCTTGAGGCTCTTAACACAGACCTTGTGTGCGATGCCATCAACACAGCTATGAGGGAGCTCTTCCTTCAGATAGTATACGGCAGAACACAGAGCGCATTCTCGGAGGATGGTCTTCAGATCGGTGCAGGTCTTGAGGATCTCGGTAAGGGCAATCGTTCCATGGTTGGTACAACCTACGGAACACTTGAGAAGGGACCGCGTTACCTTGAGCTTACAGACGGTTACATCACCAAGGTTGCTCTTGATGAGGATGACGAGATAATCGGTTATCAGTATGTAAACTTCGGCAAGATGATGGACTTCATCAAGGCCGGCGACGATGCAAATACAGCTTTGGAGAAGGCTTCAGGTCAGTACGGCCGTGTTGCCGATGCCGTAAAGCTTATAGACCCGAGAAAAGAGTTAGGATAGGAGGATAAAAATATGGCATTATTTGAATCATATGAAAGAAGAGAGCCTCAGATCCTTGCCGCTTTAAAGGAGTATGGCATCTCATCTATAGAAGAGTGTAAAGAGATAACAGATGCAGCCGGCATCGATGTATACCACCTTATCGAGGGTATCCAGCCAATCTGCTTTGAGAACGCTAAGTGGGCTTACACGGTAGGTGCCGCTATAGCTATAAAGAAGGGATGCCGCAGGGCTGCAGATGCAGCAGCTGCTATAGGTATCGGTCTTCAGGCTTTCTGTATTCCGGGTTCTGTTGCTGACCGCCGTAAGGTAGGTCTCGGACACGGTAACTTAGGAAAGATGCTTCTCGAGGAGGATACAGAGTGCTTCGCATTCCTTGCAGGTCACGAGTCATTCGCGGCAGCAGAGGGTGCTATCGGCATCGCAGAGAAGGCTAACAAGGTTCGCCAGAAGCCGCTTCGTGTTATCCTTAACGGTCTCGGTAAGGATGCTGCACAGATCATTTCTCGTATCAACGGTTTCACCTATGTTGAGACAGAGTACAACTACTTTACAGGTGAGGTAGAGGAGAAGTTCAGAAAGTGCTACTCCAAGGATCCCGAGTCACCGCGCGCTAAGGTTAACTGCTATGGTGCTAACGACGTTCAGGAAGGTGTTGCTATCATGTGGAAGGAGAATGTTGATGTATCTATCACAGGTAACTCAACCAACCCGACCAGATTCCAGCATCCGGTAGCAGGTACCTACAAGAAGGAGCGCGTTGAGGCAGGCAAGAAGTACTTCTCGGTTGCTTCAGGCGGTGGTACAGGACGTACACTTCACCCGGATAACATGGCAGCAGGCCCCGCTTCTTACGGTATGACAGATACCATGGGCCGTATGCACAGTGATGCACAGTTTGCAGGTTCTTCATCGGTTCCCGCACACGTTGAGATGATGGGACTTATCGGCGCAGGTAACAATCCTATGGTCGGTATGACAGTTTCAACAGCGGTTTCTATCGAGGAAGCAGCAAAGGCAGGCAAGTTCTAATACTTCAGAACAAAACTGAATAAAGAATATAAGAATAAAGGCGTTCGGTTACATATCTTTGTTACCGAACGCCTTTTACGTAGATTTATAAAGAAAAATCTCCATTAGCTGCCCGATTGTGATATAATTTCGGCATGATTGTTATGGACGGAGAAATAAAATGAGTGACAGTAAGGTTATAAATAAGAATAAAAAATACGGCGTATTGGAAATATGCATTCTCGTAGGCAAGATTCTCTTATGCGCCATGCTGCTGATCAATTTTTATATTTTTGTAGTGTACGGTCTGCTGAACAGAGGAAATATAATGGAGGGGGAAGATGTCTGGTTTGTTAACGGCTGGACTGTTGCGGACGGCGCCGAAGGCGAGAAAACTCTCAGCGCGACCCTTCCGAGGGACGTAAGCAATAATGACTGTTTTTACTTTAAAACATGCAAGGACACAGCGGTATATAGGCATGAGTGAATTCAGTGAGAAAGCCAAGCAGCATGAGTATGCTGCAAAGGACAACAATATTGATTTCATAAAAGAGAACGCCGAGACATTTATCGGTGAGTATGAGGATATATGCAGAAAACTGGAAAAGTATTATTGCAGGTAAATAATCTGTTCAAAGTATATGGCAGTGGTGAAAATGCCGTAAACGCCTTAGACGGAGTGGATATTTCGGTTTTTGAAGGGGAACTTCTGGTGATTCTCGGAAGCAGCGGCAGCGGTAAATCCACGCTTCTCAACCTGCTTGGAGGTATGGATATTCCAAGCAAAGGAGCGGTTTTGTTTCGGGAAACGGATATTGGGAAATACAGCGACAGGGAACTGACTTCTTATCGAAGAAATCATGTGGGTTTCGTGTTTCAGTCCTTCAATCTGATAGGGGAGCTTACGGTCCGTGAGAATGTTAAGCTGACTGCGGATCTTAAAAGCAATCCGAATAAAGTGGAGGAAACACTGGATATCCTGGGACTTTCCGAAAAAAAGGATAAGTATCCGTCACAGCTTTCAGGCGGACAACAGCAAAGAGTGGCGATAGCCAGAGCGCTCGCTTCAAATGCGGATATTCTGTTGTGTGACGAACCGACTGGCGCATTGGATTATGAAACCGGAAAGCAGATCCTGGTTCAGCTACAGGATTTAACGAGAAACCACGGAAAAACCGTGATTATCGTCACGCATACGAAGGAGATTTCCATGATGGCAAATCGCGTGATAGTCATGAAGGACGGAAAGGTGATACGTGAGGAGAACAATGCTTCTCCGGTTTCGGCGGATATGATTGACTGGTAAATATGAAAAATAGCCTGTTTCGAGTGATCATAAAAAGATATGCCGGCTTGCTGGTATCAATGTTGTTGGTTTTGTCGCTGGGCTGCGGGCTCATGTCCGGCATGTCCAACGGTTTTTTGTCGTTGAAAGAAACCCTGGATGAGTACATTTCGGATATGAAATATCCTGATGTCGTGATCACAACAATGGAATATACAACAAAAGACCGGGCCGATTTGATACGCAGCTTGGAGGGTGTGGAAGAGGTAAATCCCAGACTGAAGGGGAATCTTGTTCTGATTGGCAGTGAGGGACGGTATATGTCAGCGGAGGCCTTGACCTACGAAGAACAGGATTTTTCGCAGTTTTATTATTGGGAAAAGACGGAAAAACAGGGGGAATACCCCATTCTCTTAGAGCATGCCTTCTGTGAAAACAATGATATTCATGCGGGAGATGAACTTAACATCAGACTCGGGGAAGAAGAAAGGGCATGTACGGTATACGGGGTGGTTTCCAGACCGGAAACGCTGTCAACGCCGAGTATCGGCAGTATGAAGGTTTCGGCGATGGATATCTGTTATATGTATGTTCCGGTGTCTGTTCTTATAAATGAAGTTGATCCGAAATATGTAAAAGCATATGCCGAGTGGGAAGAGAAAACCTCGGAATATGAAGAGGCAAAGGAGAAGGCGGATTCGGAACATGAAAAGGCTTTGGAAAAGATAGCAGATTCCGAAAAGGAACTGTCTGAAAAAGAAAAGGAATTAAAGGATAAAAAAACTGAGGCAGAGGAACGTAAGGATTCTTTGATTTCGAATCGGGAGGAACTAAAACAGAAGCAACAGGAATTGGACGAATTTGAGTATCAAATCTATATTAAGAAACAGGAGCTTGCCGATGGTGAGAAGGCGCTTGAACAGGCCCGGCTGACGATCGAGGATGAAAATCTGCTTCAGGAGGAAGAAGAAAAGCTTCGGCTCTATCAAAGTCAGATTCAGGACAGTGAGGAAAAGCTTGCCTACGGCAGGTGGGAGATAGAGAATTATCTTTTTGAAATTGAGCAAACGATTGGGGAAATAGAGCAGGGAATCCGTGACTGGGAAGCGGAATTTGAAAAAGCGCGGGATCTTCTGAAGGAAAAGAAGGAGGAGCTCTCATCCGAATGGGAGAAGACCGTAAAGGAACTGTCGCAGGCAGAAGAAGAGCTTCAGAGAGCAAAGACAAAGCTGGATGAATGGCCGGGATATGATGCTTACTGTAATCAGTTCCTGATACGGGTTTCGAAAGGAACAGATCCGGAAAACGTGCGTTGCAGGGCAGAGGAAGTTCTGAATGATATCGAAATCAAGGAAAGCTATACTTACCTGACATCTCCGGTAAAGAATAAGATAGAGGATAAAAACCTGAATCCCCTTGAGATCATGACCATGTATGTTCCGATGGTTTACTTTGGCGTAGCGCTGATTGTAATCTTCCTTTTCATGACTCTGTTAGTTCGATGGTGCCGAAGGGAGATTGGAATCCTGCGCGCTCTCGGTTTTTCCAAAGGAACGATAGCAGCGCAGTTTTGTACGGTGAGCTTGGTGGTTTCTCTGGGAGCGGTACTGCTTGGAGCTTTTTTGGGGTGGTTTGTGTCCAAAACAATCGGCGGATATTTTCAGCATTTTTTTGACTTATACTATTTTAACAATAAATTTTATGGGGGACGAATTCTCCTTGCAGTGGTTGTGACGATCATGGTGGGCCAGGTTGCCACCTTGCTCAGCATGGGCTATGTGAATCATATTTCGCCTGCGGAGGCTATGACGCGTCCGACGCCGAAGGAAGCATTCAAATCAGAAGCATTCAAATCAGAAGCATTCAAATCAGAAGCATTCAAACCATTTCATATAGTCGGATTTATGAAAAAAGGGAATTCATTTTTTAAGTATTCTCTCTTTTCGTTACTGCGGAATAAAGTACGTTTCTTCTTCTCAATCATTTGTCTTTCGGCTTCGGCTATGATGGTCTTCTCGGCATTCGCTTTCGGGGCTTCCAAGGACAAGATTTTGGTCAGCTATTACGAAGACAGAATTAATTATGACTGTGAAGCTTTTTTTGCTTATGAACCGCCGGCAGATAAAATCGGGAATATGAAGGAACTTGGAATACTCGGGGTTCCGGAGTCGGTCAGGTATTATAAAAAGATAATCTCTTTCGGTGGCATTTCGGAGGAGGCGGTATTCCAGGCTATTCCAAAGGATACCGATAAGGTGAGGATACTTGATTCCGACGAAAAAGAAATCCGACTTAAGGATGATGGGATAATACTTGAGAGTCATCTTGCCGAGAAGCTGGGGCTTAAGGTTGGAGATGCGGTTACGATTGAAGGAGAGAGCTTTCTGTTGACCGGCATATCCCTGCAGCACGAGGGACGGGTTCAATACATTTCAACAGAAGCGGCAGAACGGCTCGGGAAACCGATGATTTATTCGGTTATTATGAATGTGGAAAAGAAGCAGCAGGTTGCTCTGAGTCAGCGATTATCCGGGATTGAAGGATATGTCTTTGCGTCCTTTGTTGACCGAAACTATCAATATTGGAAGAATGGCTTCGCCGCTTTCACTGCTTGTGTGGTTGCCATTATTTTGTTTTCAATACTGATCGGATATGTGATCATAACCAATACGCTTCGGGCAAATCTTCTCGAGCAAAAGAGGGAGCTCTGCATATTGCGAACGTTGGGATTTCAGTGTTCCGAACTGTCCTTCAGGTTGTTTTTCCAGACGGCGATTTATTATATATGCGCCTGCCTGATCGGAATTCCCATGGGAGCGTTCGTTGCGAAAACGGCATTTATTCAAATGGAGACGGAAGGAAGAAGCTATCCCTTTGTAAATGAACCTTATTTATATCTTCAGACCATTATTCTGGTTCTCGGATATTTGACCATCGGGCATATCATGTCTATGAGAACATTGAAGAAATGGGATATTGTGGAAAGTGTGAAGGACAAAGAATAAGCGCGTTGCGCCGGGATAAATTATAGGAATACTCATAGAAACTATTGTTGGTAAGGAGACTTAGCGAGATGGAAAGCAATGCTCATAAGAAAAGGGAGGATTACCTTAAGTCCGCCGAATTTTTGAAGGATGCCGGATATTGGTCGGATTTGATCTCAGCATCGGGGAGCTGCCTGAAATTTCATAATATAAAAACAAATAACCGGAATTCCGTAAGGATTGGTATAAAGGAAAAACGTGTTTCAGCTTTTGTCAAAGAGCGGGAGTGTTCTTTGCTTGACTTTTACGGCAGTGTTTTTTCGCTATATTTATCGCTGATAAACAGGCAGGAAGGTTTTCTGCTGAATACGAGTATTCCCGCAGAGGATGCCGGGTTGTCCTACAAAAAGACACTGCTTAAAATCTCCGTAAATCCACATGACAGTTTCTATGACTTGTTAAGAGCATTTCAAACCACTTACAGGGAGGCTTCCGAGCATACGATTGTCGATGTTGACCAATACCTGAAGAGGAAGGCTTCGTATTATTCGGTTTACGATTATTCTGTTTCAAATGAAAATTCAGGGGCAGTTAATGATGACGAAAATGCAATGACCCTGATTATTTTAGAAAGTGAATTGGAACTTAGGTATAATACAGGTCTTTTTTCGGATATCTATATAAGTCATATGGTAAAAAACCTGGAAAGTCTGACAGACAGAGTTCTCAGTGATCCGGAGCAGAGCATCGCAGATATTGATATTCTTTCACAAGAGGAGAAAGATTGTCTTGCTGTCTTCTGCAGGGGAGAAAGCATTGAGGTTGACCGGGACAGGATGTTTGCAGAGTCCTTCCGCAGCTTTGCTGCTGCAAATCCGGATGCTTTGGCGGTAGATGACGGTGTTTCAAAAATCAGCTACGGAGAGCTTGAAAGAACAAGCAATTCCGTGGCCTATGATCTTTTAAATAATCATAAGATTGCTCGCGGTAGCCGCGTGGCATTAATGCTTCCGAGAAATTATCATTTTCCGGAGCTGGTCCTGGCTTTAAATAAGATCGGAGCTGCTTATGTTCCGATTGATATGCAGTTTCCTTCGGCCAGAATAAGGCATATGCTCGATATAGCGCAGGCAGAACATCTTATCACAGTAAGGTCCGTCTCGGAAAGTCTGGATTTGGGCGTGAAGATTATCTGTCTTGAAGACCTTAAGTTTGACAATGATGCTCAAGTGGAGATTAAAAGCAGGAAGGAGGATCTGTTCGCAATCCTTTTTACCTCAGGCACCTCAGGCATTCCCAAAGGAGTCATGTTTTATAACAGACAGTTTCCGTGGGCTGCCGCAGCGGTTAAAGAGGCCTTCCATGCTTCATGCGGAGATTGTATGGGTTCTTTTTTCAGCTTCAGTTTTGTGGCATCTTACGTAGTCTGCGCGGCGCTTTATATGGGCTGCTCGCTCAGACTGTTCAACGAAGAGGAGCAAAAGAACAGTCTGCTGATGGTGAAGGCGCTTAAAGAAAACCATTTGAATAGCTTGATTCTTCCGCCGAATGTAGGAATTCCCATCTATGAAAGTGAAGAATTGAATTTGGATTATCTGGTTTTAGCCGGCGCGAAGCTGAATGAATTAAGCAAAAAAGAGAGACATACCAAGCTGGTTAATTTCTACGGAACCACAGAGGTTATAGTGGCAATCAGCAAGATTTATGATCTTAAGAACAGTAAGGATGACAGAGTGCCTTTGGGAAAGCCGGTTGCGAATACATGGGCTTATATTCTGGATGAAAATAATCACCGCATGCCGGTGGGTGTCCCCGGGGAGATCTGCATATCCGGCGGACTCTGTACGCCGGGGTATTGTAATGATTCGGAGCTTACGGCTGAAAGCTTCGTGGAAAATCCTTATTCCGACTGTGAAGTTAACAGGATAATGTATCGTACCGGAGATATCGGCTATTATAATTTTGACGGTGAGATCGAGATTATCGGGAGGGAAGACAACCAGTTGTCCGTCAGGGGCTTCAGAATCGAGTCCGATGAGATTATATCCGTAATGAAAGGCTTTGCGGAGATTTCCGATGTGTGCCTTGATGTTGAGAATGATACTTTAATCGCTTATTATGTCGCTTCGGATGAAGCGAATGCGGACCGGACAGCGAGTCAGACAGTAGATCGGATAAAAGAGGCTTTAGAAAAGGAGCTCCCCTTTTATATGATCCCGTCACTGTTTGTCAGACTGGATAAGATTCCGTTGAATATTAACGGAAAGATTGATAAATTCGGACTGAAAAGGGCGGTTGCGCATGAGAACATTGAGATAGCGGACGAGACGCTTCGAATAGTTGTGGATGCGTTCAGGGAGGTTCTTAAAGCAGAGGTTGTCCTGCCGGATGACAGTTTCGTTGCCTTAGGCGGAAACTCACTGTCTGCGATGAAGCTGCAGTTATTGTTGCATGATAAGCTTAAAATCAGTCTTTCCTCTAACGAATTTATCGGACTATCCACGCCGGTGGAGATTGCGGATTACATCAAAAATAATATCAACGCCCGTCCGGTGATTGACGAGAGCCGGTATTCTTTTGTTGCTCCGTGCCCCTTATCGGAATCTCAGTTGAACATTTATTTGGATGAAAGCGTGCATGACAGGGGGACCGCGTACAACAATCCGTTTACACTTACGTTCGGGGATAAAGAAAGCGCTTCTATCGATGAGATAAAAGCAGCGCTTAAGAAACTGTTTGAAGTGTATCCGGTGTTAAAGGCGCGCGTCATGAGTACGGAAGGAGAATTGTCACTGTTTTTTGACGCGGAGCCTGTGATTGAGGAAGGTTCCGTGGATGAGATTGGCTCGTTTGTTACACCCTTTGCTACGGATGAGAGCCTGTGCAGATTTCTTCTCGTCCGGGATGGCGAATCCACGGTCCTGTGCGCAGATTTCCACCACCTTATTTTTGACGGGGTTTCATTGAGTGTCTTCCTGAACAGTCTCTTTTCGGTTTTACGGGGAGAAGAAATAGATTACACGGATAAGGGATTGTTAAGAGAGCTTTCCTTTGAGGAGACCGTTCGTTCTTCGGGTATGAGTGAGGCTGAAGCTTTTTATGATCGTATGCTTGCCGATAGGGATGAAGTATACGAATTGCTCCCGTCGGTTTCAGTTGATGGTGGGGTGGATGGTTATGAGTATATAAAGTCTTTTGACATGGATACGGAGCAGCTTGATTCTTTCCTTAAGCAGCATTCCGTCACACGCAATCAGTTTTTTGCGGGTGTCTTTGCCTATACCCTGTCGAGATTCAGCGGTTCGGAGAAGGTTCTTTTTAATCTGCTCGAGGACGGAAGAGGTCATATGGATTTGTCGCATTCAGTCGGCATGTATGTGAAAACGCTGCCAATCCTTATAGACTGTCGCAACAGGAACATTGACGACTTCCTTTCGTATACATCGGAGCTGGTGAATTCAATAATGAAATACGATCTGGTCCCGTTCCGAAGCATGGCTTCCAAATATGAACTGAACGCAGATATTCTGTTCCAGTATGCCCACACCATGTATATTGAGGCTGTGAACCGGGACGAAATGCAGATAGAACTCGAGGCGTTAAAGCATGACTTGGATGCGGAGTTGTCTGTGTATGTTTTCGAAAATGCGGATGATGGGATGATCTTAAGAATCCAAGCGTCTGCCCGTTACTCAAAGGATTTTGTCCGTCGTTTTGCGGAAGCCTATGAGCGCATCCTAAGGGAGATGTTGGAAGCGGAGCAATTAAAGGATATTCGCTTTACTAAGGCAGAGGATTTGGAGTGTTTAAACGATTGGTGCAGGACGGAGAAACAGTTGCCCTATGGGGATATTCTGGATGCATTTAATTCTAATCTTTCGGAGTACGGCGGCAACAAGCTGGTTGAGTTTGAGGATGTCTCATATACCTTTGCGGAAGGCGCTTTTATCGCGGACAAGGTACGCCGGAAGCTTCTTTTGCTCGGGGTAACGAAGCAGGACAGAGTCGGCTTTTTAGTTCCGCGCTCGGAGCTTTATATGTTCTGCATTCTGGGAATTATGTCTGCGGGAGCGGTCTATGTTCCGTTGGATAATACCCTTCCGGATGAGCGAATCTCGTTTATGCTTAAGGATACCGAATCCCGTGTTCTTATCGTAAGTGATGATACATTGGCGCGCGCCGAAAAGCTTGATACCGGAAAGAACGATTTCAAAGCTCCGGTTATTTTGAATATCTCCGATATTATGAGGGGGAGAATCGGGACTCTTGTTTCCTTGCCGGTAAGCGAGGGCGAGATTGCATGTATCTTATATACAAGCGGCAGCGCCGGTATTCCTAAGGGCGTAAGAATCACAAGGAAGGCATTGTTATCGTTTATTGATTTTCAGGTAACGGATCTTAAGCTTAGGCCGGGAGATGTGTACGGGCTATATGCTTCCATAGGCTTTGATGTGTCAATGGGAGCGGTCTTCTCAGTGCTTTATTCCGGCGCCTGTCTGGATGTTATTCCCGAAAGCAAAAAGAGGGATATCCGGGCCCTGAACCGTCATTTCGAGGAGCATCATGTTACGCACACCCATATTACAACGCAGATTGCAAAGTTATTTATCAGAGAGATTAAGGAATCATCATTAAAGGTTCTTGTTACCGGCGGAGAAAAACTGGGTCAGATCGAAGGACACGGCAATTACAAAATCACGGACACTTATGGTCCTACCGAAGCCTGTGTATATGTAACAAGCATCGATTTAGAGGAGAAAATCGATTCCTCAAGTGTGGGATATTTGCTGAGCAATATGAAGGCATATGTGCTGGACAGGGAACAAAGGAGAGTGCCGGTGGGGGCAGTCGGAGAGCTTTATCTGGCAGGACCGCAGCTTGCTGACGGATATCTGAATCGGGAAGATGAAACTGCCCGGGCATTTTTGACAAATCCGTTTGAAGATAATAAGGAATATGGGACCTTCTATGCTACAGGTGATGTGGCCAGGTTTTTGACGGACGGAACCCTTGATATCATAGGAAGACGTGACGGTCAGGTTAAAATACGCGGAAACCGGGTGGAATTATCAGAGGTTGAAGCGTGGATCCGGAAAATCGACGGTGTGAGAGATACGACTGCGCAAATAAGAAAACATGGCAGTAATAATGAATTGGTCGCATATGTTGTATCGGACAATCCGGATAATGAAACGGCGGCAAAAAGAGTTTCGGACTATCTGTCCGGACGTGTACCCGATTATATGGTTCCATCCTTTGTCGTCAGGCTGGATAGCATACCGCTGAATGTCAATGGAAAGGTAGACAGACGGGCCTTGCCGGAGGTTGATTCAGAACTGTTGCGCGCCAAATACGTAGCTCCGCGAAATGAGTTGGAGGAACGTGTTGTCCGTGAATTTGAAAAGGTTTTTGAATCGGATAGGATCGGCATAAATGACGATTTCATCCGGCTCGGCGGAGATTCCCTCACGGCAGTCAGATTGGTTTCGATTCTTGGGAATACAGGCATCACGGTAGGGGATATACTGCGCTTTAGGACACCCGCCGCTATTGCCGAATATCTGAAGGCCTGCACTGATATTTCTTCGGCTGATTTGGAAAAGTATTCTTTTGATGCGCCTTGTCCGTTATTGGAATCCCAGTTAAATGTATATCTGGATGAAAGCGTTCATGACAAGGGCACGGCATATCATGTTCCTTATGCCATCCGTATAAAAGAGGATTATTCACCGGACGATGTAAGAAATGCGCTTCGGAAGTTGTTTATTTTCTACCCGGTTTTAAAGGGGCGGGTTCAGAATACGGAAGACTCTTTATCCCTGATCTTTGATGCGGAACCTGAAATCAGGGAAGGCTCTGTGGAGGAGATTGGATTCTTTGTGGCGCCGTTTGAAACAGATAGGAGTTTGTCGCGATTTATGATTGCGCGGGATGGTAATGACACTGTGCTATGTGTCGATTTTCATCATCTGATTTTTGACGGCGGTTCGATGAATGTATTCCTGGACAGTCTCCGTTCTGTCTTAATGGGGGAGGACATCGATTTTGTCGATAAAGGAATGTTAAGAGAGGCAGCTCTTGAGGAGTTACTCCGTTCTGAAGGCATGGAGGCAGCCGAGGCATTTTACAATCGCATGCTTGCCGACAGGGAAGAGGTTTATCCGTTGTTGCCTTCCGTAGATGGGGCAGGGGAATCCTTTGAGTATATACACACCTTCGACCTTAAGAAGAAAGAGTTGGATTCTTTTTTACGAAAGCGCTCTGTCACACGCAATCAGTTTTTTACCAGTGTCTTTGCCTATACCCTGTCAAGGTTTAGCGGCTTGGAAAAGGTGCTTTTCAATCTGATTGAAGATGGCAGAGGTCATATGGATCTGTCCCGATCTGTCGGAATGTATGTAAAGACGCTGCCTGTTTTGATTGATTGTAAAAACAGGGATACCGATACCTTTCTTTCGGAGACATCGGAACTGATGAATTCCATAATGAAATACGACCTTGTTCCGTTCCGCACACTGGCTTCCAAATATGAACTGAACGCAGACATTCTGTTCCAATATGCCCATGCCATGTACATGGATGCGGTGAATATGGATAAATTGCAGATGGAACTCGAAATGTTAAAGCATGACCTGGATGCGGATTTGTCTGTCTATGTTTTTGAAAATGCGGACGACGGGCTGAGCTTAAGAATCAGGTCTTCTGCCCGTTACTCACAGGATTTCGTACGGCATTTTGCGCAAGTCTATGAGCGCATCTTAAGGGATATGATGCGGGCAGAGCAGTTAAAGGATATACATTTCACGACGGAAGAAGATCTTGAGCGATTGAATGAATTGAATAAAACGGATGCGGATATTCCTTATGTGGACATTCTGGATGCCTTCAATGTTAATTTGGCACGGTATCCGGGCAACAGGTTGGTTGAGTATGATGATGCTTCATACACCTTTGAAGAAGGCGCTTTTATCGCAAATCAGGTACGGCAGAAGCTACTCGCATCAGGCGTAAGGGCGGAGGATAGAGTCGGCTTTTTGGTTCCACGCTCGGAACTGTATATGTTTTGTGTTCTGGGTATCATGTCTGCCGGCGCCTCGTACGTTCCTATGGATGATAAACTTCCCGATGAGCGTATAGCTTTTATGCTTAAGGATACTGAAGCCCGCGTTCTTATTGTCAGCGATGATACCTTGGAGCGTGCCGAAAAGCTCGATACGGATACAAGGAAGCTTTTGAATATCTCGGATATTATGAAGGAGGAGATTGGGACGCTTGCTTCTCTGCCTGTAACCGTAGGCGATACGGCATGCATCTTATATACCAGCGGCAGCACCGGTATTCCGAAGGGAGTAAAGATAACAAGAGATTCGCTGAGGTATTTTATCGATTTTCATGTTAAGGATTTGGATATCCGTCCGGGAGATGTATACGGATTGTACGCATCTATCGGGTTTGACGTTTCTATGGCTGCGATGTTCTCCGTAATTTATACCGGCGCGTGCATGAATGTGATTCCAAACTGTAAGAAGCTGGATATTCGGGCATTGGCCGAGCATATTACGACACATCACATAACACATTCCTATATTACGACGCAGATTGCCAAGCTGCTCATAAGTCAGGCTGAGGATACAAGCTTAAAGGTTCTGGTTGCCGGCGGAGAAAAACTGGGGCAGATCAGAGATATCAGGAGATACAGGATTGTCGATGCATACGGTCCCACTGAAGCCTGTGTATACGTGATCAGTGCCGATACACGGAATAAAATTGATTCAAGCAGCGTGGGATATGTACAGAGCAATGTAAAAGCATATATCTTAGACAGCGAGCTTAGACGTGTGCCGATCGGTGCGGTCGGAGGTTTATATCTGTCCGGTCCGCAGCTTGCCGACGGTTACCTGAACAGGCCGGAGGAAACCGACAGAGCCTTCATTAGAAATCCGTTTGAAGATAGTGAAAGATACGGAAGCCTGTATTATACCGGAGATGTGGCAAGAATACTTCCGGACGGAACCTACGGAATAGTCGGCCGAAGGGACAGTCAGGTAAAGATCAGGGGAAATCGTGTTGAATTATCCGAGGTTGAAGCTGTCATCCGAAAGATGGATATCGTAAAAGACGTGACAGTTAAGACCTTTAGTGTCGGCGGTAACAATGAGCTTACAGCCTACATTGTGTCCGATGAGACTGATTCTAAGGTCCTTAAAGATAAGGTTTCGGACTATCTGTCCGGACGTGTTCCGGATTATATGGTTCCTTCCTTTGTGATCCGGATGGACAGTATCCCCTTAAGCATCAACGGGAAGGTGGATAAGCGAGCGTTACCGGAGGTTGATTTCAATCTTCTGCATGCCGAGTATGTTGCGCCGCGAAATGAGCTTGAGGAACGCATAGTCCGCGAATTTGAACGGGTATTTGAACTGGACAGAGTTGGCATAAATGATGATTTTGTCAGCCTTGGCGGGGATTCTCTGACAGCGGTTAGGTTGCTTGCCGGTTTAAGGGACAGCGGCATTACGATTGCCGACATCTTAAGCCTGCGCACGCCGGCAGCCATAGCGGCAGGGGCAGAGCTGCTGCCGGATTTGGATTTGTATTCCATAGAGAACGGTTGTCCGCTGAGCAACTCGCAGACTATGTTCTACCACATTGCCGAAAAAAAGCCGAAAAAGGATGCCAGTCTGATCCCGTCCGTCATTTCTGTCGACAAAAAGTATACCGACGAACAGATTATACAGGCGCTTGATGTTGTATTTACGGCGCATCCCGTACTGACCATGCATGTCGAAAAAAGAGACGATGGTCCTTACCTGGTAAAGGGTTCAAAACCGGTTGTCACAAAGGGCGTATTCAGTATGGTGAATGTGTTCACGCACATGACATCGGATTTTAGTATCTACAAAAGCCTGGCAAGATTTGTGATCGTGAGGACACCCGGAAAATGCTACCTTGTATCGGTTTTCCATCATGTTATCTTTGATCTTTTCTCACATATTGTGTTCCGGCGAGTTTTTTACGATGCGTTGGAAGGCATTGTGCCGGACCATGTGGATACAGAATTTTTAAAGGTGCCTGCTTTACAGCAACAGGTCCGAAACGGAAAGGATTTTGAGCGGATTGAGAAGGAAGCCCGGGGGTTACTTAGCAATCTTAAGGATGTTGGCTTCTACATAAACCCGGGTAAGAAGGGAAAGGCCGGTTTTATCATGCGCGATATTGACGTGAAGCCGGAGAAGGTAAAACAATTCGCGGATAAGGTCGGTATCGACAAGACCGTTTTGGTTACGGCAGTCATGGCAGCCACCTTATCAAAACTGTCAGAAAGGGAGGATGTATTCTTCGGTTTTATCGAAAACGGACGTGACAGACTCAAAAGCTTTGACTCCATCGGTTTATTTATCAATGCGATTCCGCTGGTTGCGCATGTGAATCATCAGGATATGGGCGACTTTCTTAAGAAGCTGTCCGAGCAATACTATAATATAGCCAGGGACAGTCATTATCCTTTTGTTCCGCTGGCGCTCGAGTATAATGTTTCTCCCGTTATTCTGTTCCAGTTCTTCCCGGACTGGATCGCTGATGAAGGAGACTATGCCCAGCTTTCTGTCAAAGAGTGGATGCTCAATATGGCCCTCTCGACCCTGAAAGATCTTGTGGTCGAGGCGCTGACTGAGGTGGTTGAAGGAAAAGACGGTTATACACTTAGAATCTACCATTCGGGATACTATTCCGGGAAGATGATGAAGCTGCTGGCAGACACTTATCAGGAAACATTGGTTGAGATGATAAACTATGATTGGGGCGTAACCGAGTAGGAATCTGATGAATGAGATTTGAGATGTGTATTATAAGATTTACTTGAAAAAAACATCGAGATGAATTAACCTTTACGTGGTATCATCTAAGGTATGCAGCGGAGATATGTTTTATAACAAAAAGATAGGAGAGGTTTTGAATTATGAGAAAAACAGTAAAAAGAATAGGGACATTTACTCTTACTCTGGTTCTGGCGGCAGGAGCGTTTGGCGGTTACGGCAGGCTTAATGCTCGCGCGGAGAAGATGAATGTGAAAAGCAGTGTGAATAATGAGATTAATTCCGAAACTGTAGAGGAAGAAAGTGGCTTTTCGTACGAGCACGACCCCATGGAGAACCCAAAGGTGGCGGCTGATATACTCCCGGATAAGAATGCCGTCTACGGATATGTTCCGAGCCCTGAGGGGAGTCTTGCGGTTTTTGCGTCGTATGACTTCTCCGATCCGGAGGTTGTGGAAGCCATGCGTGAGGAGCGTGTAGCGTATCACGAGGAGATGAATCAGATGCTCAACATAATCATCTCCATGAAAGAAGATGGTGAAAGCGTGGAAGCTATAGCCAGGGCAGTGTCAAAACGCAGGAACGAGATCCGCTTGGAGGCATATGAGGGCAGACCGGAAGAGCTTGCCAAGGCAAAGCAGAGAAACCTGGAAAAATACGGAGACGAGAACGGTCCTACAGCAGAATCGCTCTATGAAAAGTACGGCTCATGGGAGCTGGTAGCGGAGAAGTCTTTCTCACCGAATCTCGGCGCGGATGCGGTGCTCGGACTGTATGACTTATATTATAATCAGGATACGGAATACATTCATGAGCTTGTAATCTCAACGCCGGGTATCAAGAAGGTTAATCTGCGGTACAGGACCTACGTTCAGAAGAA
Source organism: Lachnospiraceae bacterium (assembly GCA_017525525.1). Taxonomy (GTDB): domain Bacteria; phylum Bacillota; class Clostridia; order Lachnospirales; family Lachnospiraceae; genus Coprococcus_C. The sequence continues at coordinate 46,113 of JAFXSQ010000050.1, forward strand.
AAAATGGATGAGCTGGGTTAAAGCGGGAATCGGCACGGAAATCGATGAGGAAGCCTATGCCGGAACAACGGATGACCTTCGAATGGAGACGATTCAGATGCAGCTTTCGGGAATCGGCGGAGCAGTTAAGTACAGAGCCTATGTTCAGAAGAACGGATGGACTCAGTGGGCGACCACGGCTGATAAGACCACGTACGCAGGCACGAAGGGTGAGTCCAAACGTATAGAGATGATACAGCTTAAGACAACAGGAGAGATAGCGGAGCGCTGTGACATCTACTACAGAAGCTACTGTGAAAAGTTCGGCTGGCTCGGATGGGCAGGAAACAATGAGAAGTCCGGCTCGGCGGGATATGCAAGAAAGCTTGAGGCTTTTCAGGTGCAGCTCGTACCGAAGGGCAGTGAGTTCGACAAGGGGACAGAAAAGAGGTTCTACAATAAGTAGATAGAGAAAAGTATGATCAAGTGAAAGGCCGGGGAGGATAGAACTCCTTGGCCTTTTTAAATGTATTTTGTGCGGGAAGAAAAATAATCGGTTGACAAAAGAAAAAAACTGTGCTTTAATCACGCACATAGTAGCTTGTTGTTAAGTTTTGAAAGGAGGACCATCATGCAGAAGAAGATGAACAACCAATCAACAGTAAAAATGAATCAGGTAACAGAGAGTGCGCAGATTGTCCTCTTAAAGAATTAGGATTAAGAACAACTTGTTTGATTAATCGTCTAATTTCGGATTGTATTTTGTTTCGAATCAGGTTATTTCGAATCTAATTTTTCGTGTTAGGTTTTTTCTGTGCACCCCGTAAGGGAGGTGCTATTTTTGTACCCTAAATGGGTATTCTTATCGGCATTTCCGGTTTGATTATTGTAGTAGAAAGGAAAAAGACTAAGATATGAATTTAGCATATTCGGTTACACAGAAGGAATTATTTGACATATTAATCAACATAGCGCCGATAAGACCTGTATTTATCTGGGGTGCCCCGGGCATAGGCAAGTCGGCTTTGGTCCAGCAGTTTGCGGATGAGGTCGGCATGGAGTGCGTATCCATGCTCGGCAGTCAGCTTGCGCCGGAGGACATCATAGGCATTCCGAGGATAAGCGGAGAGACCTCCGAGTTTCTTCCGCCGAAGATGATAGCAAGGAAGGAGCCGTATGTGTTATTCCTCGATGAGCTGAACGCCTGCTCGCAGGAGGTGCAGAAGGCATTTTACAGCCTTATACATGAGCACAGAGTAGGTGAATATCACCTGCCCGAAGGAAGCGTAGTTATAGGAGCGGGAAACCGTTCGCAGGATGGCGCCATTGTTAAGACGATGTCTACCGCATTAGTCAATCGTATGTTTCATGTGCAGCTTGTGGCAGATAGCGCGCAGTGGCTTGATTGGGCCTATGAAAACCATATCCATCCATGGGTTATCGATTACATTACCCAAAGGCCCGATCATCTGTTCAGCGAACCACCCAAGACAGAGGAGCCTTATTCTACACCGAGAAGCTGGCACATGCTCAGCGATGCATTGAAGGAATATCATGCCGGCGAGGAGGGTATAAATGTACCGCAGGACATACTCCGTGTTCTCGCCTTCGGAAGTGTAAGCGCGTCACATGCAGGAATGTTCCTGGCATTTACAAGAACCATAGGCAACAAGAGTATCCTGGCTGATATAATAAAGGGAGATGCGCGCTGGCCTGCAGGTCCAGAGGAAAGGGATGTTCTCTACTTCCTTGCCCAGTCCTTCAGGGCAAGACTCATGCAGGAGCTACCAAAGAGCAAGGATAAGTTAAACAAGGAAACGCAGTTCTTTACCCATCGCGCAAAGGCGCTTATCAAGGAACTCTCACAGATAAACTATGAGCTTGCGCAGATGGTTGTAAGCGCAGATGCAGATGAAGTTCTTCCGGACTGGTTTATGGTAGAGATAGTACGCGATCTTCCGAGACTTGTGAGCAGACAGGATAAGAAGGTGAGCTAGTGGCGAAAAAAGATGCAAAAAAGGCTATTAAGAAACGCAAACCGAATGAAGAAGCTCTATGCGCCGGCATGGAGATTATAAGGCAAAGTCCTTTATTCTCAAGGTTAAACGGATGCTATTGCATAAAATCAGGGAACGAGTTGGGAAAGACGGCTGCGATTGCGAGGGTTGATGACCGTTTGAATGAGAACATATGGCTTAACAGCGATGTGGCCTTGACGCCGAACGAGTGGGCTTATGTTATCGCTCACTGTCTGCTTCACTTTGCATTCGGGCATTTTGATAAGGACCATCTTCCCGGATATGACAAGGTATCGGAGGACGGTAAGACAGAGCATGTAACAAAGTTTGAACCGGAGGTATGGAATCACGCTTGTGATATCTTCATAGCGAGGTTTCTTTCGGATATCAAATTCGGCAAGCCGGTGTATTCCGATGCCGAAGATACGGGATACATGGGAAAAAACGAGTTGCAGATATATGAATACTTGATGCAGAATGATGCGCCGGGAAACATATACTGCGGAACGTCAATGCCCGGAATGATGGATATGAAGGGGCTGGATAAGCCGCTGACATACGAAAAAATGCATTACCATAGGAGGGCCACGGAGACGTTTGCGCATGCCTTGGCGTATTCGGTATCGGCGGCGGTAAGCCGCGCGGGAGGGCATGACTATAACAGAAGAAGCCGTGTTACAAGAGCCCGGGAGGCGGCCGACTGGTTTATAAACCATTATCCGCTCCTGGGCGGGCTTGCCGCAGGCTTTGAGGTTATAGAGAACCATAAGCTCTGCGAGGAGGAGCATATCGCAGTGGCTGCCGTAAATGCACGTGACAGGGAGATATACGTCAACCCGGCAGCAGGCCTAAGTCAGGAGGAGCTCAAGTTTGTGCTTGCTCATGAGTATCTGCACGCGGGCCTGCAGCACAGTGAACGCTGTCAGGGACGTGACAGGTATCTGTGGAATGTGGCCTGCGATTTTGTGATAAACGGTTGGCTGAGCGAGCTTAAAATCGGAGAGATGCCGGGGGATGGCATGCTCTATGATCCGGAGTTTAAGGATTGGTCGGCAGAGGAGATATATGATTATATTGTGCAGGACATAAGAAAATACAGAAAGCTCAATACTCTGCGAGGCTATGGAATGGGCGATGTGCTCGAGCCCGGTTTTGGCGACGGTTCAGGCACAGACTCGGGGAAAGGATTCTTAAGTTCAAGAGGCAGCATGAGTGTGGACGATTTCTGCAGAAGCGCTTTGCAGCAGGGGCTTGAGTATCATATCGTGACAGGAAGGGGCGTTATTCCTGCCGGTTTGGTACAGGAGATACGCGCCCTATCCATGCCGCCTATCCCTTGGGATGTAGAGCTTGGAAAATGGTTCGATATGCATTTCAAACCGCTTGAAGCAAGAAGGACTTACGCAAGGCCGAGCCGCAGACAGGGCAGCACACCGGACATAGCAAGACCGAGATATATTCCGGCTGATATACCCGAGTACAGCAGGACCTTCGGAGTGGTGGTAGATACTTCGGGTTCGATGAGTGTAGAGCTGATAGGCTGTTCTTTGGGGGCGATAGCAAGCTACTCAGCCGCAAAGGAGGTGCCTTACGCGAGGGTTGTGTTCTGTGATGCTGAAGCTTATGATGCAGGATACATAAGCCCGGAGGATATAGCGGGCAGAGTCGAGGTAAAGGGACGAGGAGGAACCGTTCTGCAACCGGCCGTTAACCTGCTTCAGGAAGCGAAAGACTTTCCGAAAGACGCACCGATACTGATCATAACCGACGGGATGATAGAAAACGACCTTAGAGTGAAAAGAGAGCATGCCTATCTGATACCTAAAGGAAGGAGCTTGCCCTTTAGAGAAAAGGGGAAGGTGTTTTACTTTGGGGAACGGTGAGGGGAGAGATTAAAGAGCCTACTGAGCTTTTTGTGCCAAGCCACTCATATAAAGTTGACAGGAAATATGGCTGAGCAGTATGATGTATATGCTGCGTTCAGGCTCGGCAATTCGGCCGGATGGACTGGGCAGGATTACGAAGTAATTATGCCGTTACATATTATAGAGAGAGGTATTTAATTATGGATTTTTTTGACCGGTGCAGCGGGCATTATGCATATGATGCGCTTTTATCTTTCCCGAACGGGAGTAATCTGCAGAAGTGTTACCTCGATGTGAAACGCATCCTTAAAAGCTATTATATGGAGCCTATCAATCTTCCGTATGGTTTTCCATGTGAATTACACAAGCTTTCCAGCGAAAATCTTAAATATAAGGAGTGCACTGAATACGCCAGGTTTTCTGTTAGCTTTGAAGAGGCGAAGACCGCCAGCCTTGCTGTTTTGGCAGACTGTCCTCTGATTTACTTTGCAGATACTTATTATATCTACGGAAACAAAGAGAAGGGGCTTTCGCTGGTAGGAATCGGTGATGAATTCAGCGAAGGATTTGTGCGGATTGGCTGTCGCTCGATTATCGAAAAGGAACTGCAGGAGACTGCTGCTATGGCAGAAATCGATGGGATTTCTAACAATGCCAAAATATCTGCCGTTCATTCCTATATTGTGGCAAACTGCTCTTATGATAAGCATCTGGGAGGAGAAGTGAACTATACAGATTTAACCGCACATTCAGTGCTCGGATATGCCAAGGATCATAAGGCGGTATGTGAGGGCATTGCTAAGACGTTTCAGGCGGTCATGACTTATCTGGGAATTGAATGTATATATGTGAGTGGAGTTGTTTATAACAATCCCAAGGATCCCACAGCCCACAGTGGACGACATGGCTGGAATATGGTCCGCTCGGATGATGGGTGGAAGGTGATTGATGTGACAGCCAAAGTTTCTAACCATGATTACCCATATCTGTTTGAACCGAATCCGAAGGCTTTCCGTGAAATGCCGCCTTCTATGCAAAACACGCAAAAAGATTGTTTCCGAATCCCGCTTCCGACAGTTTCGTAAGCAATTTGTGATTGAAAAAATACCGGTAAAATAAGTTTGGGAAAGACCTTTTATGGAAGAGTAGATAGCAGAATTATTAACAATGCGCGCTGCATAGGAAAAAACAGCTCAATAGATTATCAGCAGAAAAGCTTGTTCAGCATAGTGACAGGATTAATACTTTGTTGGCCCGCTACGGTGTGAAATTCGGTATCTATAAGAATAATACATTCAAGGAACAGTTGGATCTTTAAAAAGCAAAATGACATTTTCTATAGATGGAGTAATGAATTTTGGCAGGATAAAGAAATTGAAACGCTTTGTGGAATAACTGATTTTGAGAACTGCTAGCTGAATTGAACGAACTTACCGAAGCTGATATTGAGTCGCTTATGGAAGAGTCCATTGTATTTTGCGTATTTACAGCTTGACATCGGGTCTCATGTTTGATACACTAGCCGTGTTTATTATTGAAGAAAGCGAGGTACGAATGATGATTGCGGAAAACAGAACATCAGCAATTGAATATGGCATGAAGACCTCGGTTTGTGTTCGTTAGTTCATTGTATTTTGATTCTTACGATTTTTGACCGTGGCTTGTTTGTCACGGTTTTTCTTTGCCTTTTTTCGGCATTTTTGATGTCTCATGCTGTATTCCCATAAGATTGAAACATAATAAAAATACAGAACGGAGATAAAAAATGTCAAATCAAATTTCAAACAACAAACACGGTATCATCATACGAAAAGAGACAAAAGAAGATTATTACGCAGCGGAGCTTTGTACCCTGCGAGCATTTTGGAATATACACGGCCCGGGATGCAATGAACACCTGCTGGTGCATAAGCTTCGGCAATCGCCGGATTATCTGCCGGACATCAGCAGAGTCGCGGAATTGGACGGACGCATTGTGGGCATCGTCATGTATCACAAAGCAAGGATCGTAGACGGCGAAAAGGAGACGGAGATCATCACCTTCGGTCCGCTTGCGGTAGAACCGACCTGCTTTAACATGGGGATCGGCAGCATGCTGATGCGCGAAACCATGGCACTTGCAAAGGAAGCCGGGTATCTTGGCATCGCACTGTGCGGTGAACCGGACTATTACCCGAAATTCGGTTTCCAACGTGGAAAGGGATCGGGACTTGAGCATAACATATTCGGGACACCGGATCCGTTTATGATCTTGCAATTGAATGAAGGCTTTGAGAAGCTTCGCGGCAAGTTTTACGAAGCGGAGGTTTTCGAAACCTGCGACGACGAAGAAGAGATTGCGGAATACACGAAGAAATTTCCGTATTACAAACCCTTAAAGCTTTCCTGTCAGTGGCTTCACGCCGAAAAGCTGGGCAGGATTTGTGAGGTACAAAAAAACAGTTACACCATCAAATTCTGGGAAAAGGAAATCCCGGCCAGACTGAAGGGATCCTTTTACGAGACAGATGCGGAAAAACTACCCCTGGTCGGCGACTATGTCACATTTGAATACAACCCCTACGGCGATTCCGTTATCCTTTCGGTCTGCGAACGTACAAGTCTGCTGGAACGGCCGGATCAGGCGAAGACCGGCGTAATGCAGTACATGGTTGCGAATGCGGATTATCTGTTTATCGTGACCTCACTGAATGAAGATTACAGCTATAACCGGATCGCGCGCTATGTGAGTGTGGCACTGCAGGGTGATGTGAAACCGGTGGTGATCCTGACCAAGTCGGACCTTTGCGATAACGCGGAAGCGTACGTGAATGAGGTACAGGGTATTTCCGATAAGGTCTCGGTACACGCGATTTCAGCGTTGTACGAAACCGGAACGGAAGTTTTGAATGCATATCTTGTACCGGGAACCACGATCTGTTTGATGGGTTCCTCGGGAGCCGGAAAGTCTACACTGATCAACACATTGCTCGGAAAAGAGGTCATGAAGACCGGAGATATTCGTCTATCGGATTCGACAGGAAAGCACACGACTACCTATCGCAGACTTTTTGAACTTGAAAACGGTGTTACGATCATAGACACACCCGGTATGCGCGAGATCGGAATTGCCAACAATGCGGAAGGTGTTAGCGAAGCTTTTTCCGATATCGCGGAGCTTGAATGCTCGTGCAAATTCAGCAACTGCAGACACGAATCCGAGCCGGGCTGCGCGATCAAGGCAGCCATCAAAAGAGGTGAGCTTTCCCGGGAACGCTACGAACTGTACCTTAGTCTGCGTAAGGAAAACGTGAGAAACTACGCCAAGAAAAAAGAGATATCCAAGTGGATCAAGGCTGAGAAAAAAGCCGGGAAACGCAGATGGGCTTCAAAATGACAGCAAAGCCGCTTGGCAATGAAAACTTCCATATCGGCGGATTCCGGGATTATCCGGATGAAACATAGAAATCAGAACAGGAGACAGGGAATACAAATGAAAGGATTGAAGATTATCAAATAGGCCTTCTTATGATATAATATTCCTCGGCAGGGTTTTGTGAAAAACTGAAAATAGATGGAAAATGAGGGAAACAAAGGATGATAAAAGTACTATTCGTATGCCACGGCAATATCTGAACAAAAGCTCGGAAAGACACATGAATACTGGATTTGTTGATCGATAATTGTTGATTTTACACCTTGTTTACACCTTTTGACGGAAGGCTTCCTCGGTTTTTATTCCACGATACATGTAACAGCTTCTATATTGTAAAATGGTGTTGTTTTTGTTAAAATACAAAGAGATGAAAAAGGAGGAGAAATAAATGTCACTTAGAAATAAACTTATTCTGATGGCAATCGTATCTGTGATTGCCGGGGCGATCGCTCTATCATGTATCAGCTATTTCAGTGCATCTGTCATTCTGAAAAATGAAATGAATGAAGAATACAGTGCTTCAGCTGGGCGTTATGCACAGGAACTGGATTCCTGGGTTGCCAGTCATGGTGCAATCATCGATACACTGGCATCAGCTATGGTGGCAGATGGAGCAACGGATCTGGACAATGATGCTCTGCATCAGTATCTGGAAAAGGTCTTCAATGGATTGAACAGGGACGAGGTCTTGTATGATATTTATTTTACCAATCTTGACAATATCATGGTGTGTGCCTCTGACTATATCAGCGATGGAAGCGTGGATTTTGTCCATGATCGAGAGTGGTTTGTGGAAGCAGTCAATACAGGTAGATTGTTTTATTCCACACCCTACATGGATGCGGACTCCGGTCTGCCTGTCATAACGATTTCTCAGGCCATCTATACAGATGGACAGCTACGTGGAGTGCTCTGTGAAGATGTGTTTGTAGATACCCTGGTAGATGTGATCAGCAATGCTAAGACAGAAGAAAACAGCTATGCTTTTTTGATTGATAGTAAAAATGAAATGGTCGTTCATCCGAATGAGGTATACAAATTCGATGATGAACCCTTTGGCGTGATGGATGTTCCTGATGCACCCTACGCAGCGCTGATGGATAATATAGCAGCTGGAAATCAAACGCCTGTGGAGATCAGAGACTACGACGGGACAACCAGAGTGGTCAACTATGCAGTTATTCCGAGCATGAATTGGTATGTGGGCATTGCAACGGATAAAAATGTAAGCCGCATGACCGTACGCGGTATGATGCCTGGTTTTGTTATAGGGGCGGTGATCGCCGTGGTAATCGGCGTTGTTCTGGCAATCTTCGTCGGGACGAGACTTTTGCAAAATATTTACAAATTGACCAATACTATGGCAGAGAGAGATATCTCACGGGATATCGATGTGACAAGCAATGATGAGATTGGAAAGCTTTCTCATGATTACAATGCCATGATGGGACGTCTGAGAGAAGTGGTGATGGGAGTATCTCAGACGGCAGATGAAATCAACGATATTTCAGAGGCGCTCAGAAGTCACATCAGAGATGTCAATAAAGGCGCAGGCCAGACCTCTGAAACTATGCATGAAGTTAATAACGCCATGGGACAACAACAGACGGAAGTGGATTCCGGGCGTGGCTGTCTGCAGACATTCAGGGAACGGACGGCATCATTTGGCGAGACATTTGACGCTATGAACCAGACTATACATGAGTTGGAGCAAAATGCGCGTAATAACGAGGAGACTGTGGTAAAAATGCGGCAAAACACAGATATCTCATCTGAAAACATGGCTGAGTTGAGCATACGCATGGACACCCTTCGGGAGAGTTCCGAGAATATCTCCGAAATTGTGACTACCATTAACTCCATAGCTGCTCAGACCAACCTGCTTGCATTGAATGCCTCCATTGAAGCAGCTAGAGCCGGAGAAGCCGGCAAAGGGTTTGCAGTAGTAGCGGAAGAGATCCGAAGTCTATCTGAGCAGACACAGAATTCCATAGACGGAATTACCTCTATCACAGTCAATCTTCAGTCTCAAATGAAAGATATCGCGGCCTTTGTTCGGCAGTCTAGCACGCTCTTTGCGGAAAACAGAGAAAACACTGCACAGGCACAGGAGTTTTTCGATACATTGTCAGAAAGACTTGAAAGTATATATGGTATGACAGGCATGTTGGCCAAAGAGATGAAGGAGGTTGCTGTTGCCGAGTCTCAGATTGAAGGCGCCTTTGAAAACATTGGACGAGGTGTTGACACTTGCATGGACATGGTAGAAAGGACCAGTGTGATCGCTGATGAACAGATGGAACAACTGACAGAGATTGCCAGCCAAACGGATATTATGCATGATATGGCAGACAGTCTGCATGAACAGGCACAGGTTTTCTCTGTGTGAGAACCTTTAAGGAGTCTGCGACGGTGATATGCTACCATCCAGTTTGAGACAAATGCTTTTATTTCCGATTGCCTTTCAGAATGTAGTAGTATGTTATAAAGTATAAAACCCACTTATGTACAAAGTGGTGTGCTACCCGTCAAGAGGACAGTGAATAATTAAAAAGTTTTGTGCCGCCAGTCGAGCAATCGGCTGGCGGTATTCTTATGCTGCCAAATGATAGTTCTCATGGTATTCGACAGGAGTCATCAAATGAAGATTCCGCTGTATACGTTCTGTGTTGTAGTAGTGGATATAAGACTCTATTGCGTTAATTAAATCTGTTTTTGAGATAAAACGCTTTCTGTAGTACATCTCACGCTTCAGGATGCCCCAGAAGCCTTCCATCGGACCATTGTCAATGCAGTGAGCTACTCTGGACATGCTCTGCTTCATATGGTGTTTCTTAAGCCTTTCAGAGAACTGCTTGCTAGTGTACTGAAATCCTCTGTCACTATGGAACAATGGATGAGCATCCGGCTCAAGGGCTACAGCCTCATCAAAAGTTTTCATGACAAGAGGATTATCGTTGTGATCACCGATTTTAAAAGCAACGATCCTCCGGTCATAAAGATCCAGGATGGCGCTTAAGTATACCTTGTGAACTTCAATGCCGATGTAATACTTGAACTCTGTTACATCTGTCAGCCACTTCTCGTTCGGAGCATCCGCGTGGAAATC
>JAFXSQ010000051.1 GCA_017525525.1 Lachnospiraceae bacterium
ACCTCGAAAAAAAGCCCGGAAAATCGGGAAATGGCTACCAAAACGGAAAAAAAGCGGAAAAAGGTAGCCAAAACCTCGAAAAAAAGCCCGGAAAATCGGGAAATGGCTACCAAAACGAAAAAAAAGAAGAAACAAGTAGTAAAGAAGGAATGAATGGAGGAAAAAAATGCGAGATAGAGATTTAAAAAATGAGATTGAATTCTTTGAAACTAAGCTAGAATGTGTTTTGGCTGAATTGGAAAGCTTAAAAAAGCTTGTTCCGCAAGGAGCTAGCCTAAAAGCGGTACGGCACAGAGAAAGATACCAGTATTTTATGAAGACAAAAAAAGGTGATGTAAACGGAACATACATAAAAAAGGACAAGATGGAATTGGCGAGGACTCTTGCACAGATAGAGTATGACAGGAAGCTTGCAGTGAAGCTTCAGAACTCGATTGACAGGTTGAAAATGTGCGGAGATTGCTGTCGTGATATTCTGTTTGACGATGTGGCAGAGCATATGAATTCAGGCAAAAGAATGCTGATCAGTCCGACGTATATGTCTGATGAAATGTACATCAAGGCATGGAAAAACCGGGAGTACGAAGCTCTTTCTTTTAAAGAGGATTATCCTGAGTTTATTACAAGACATGGCCTGAGGGTGCGTTCGAAATCAGAAGTCATTATAGCGGATATTCTGGACGAGTATGGTATTCCGTTTTTATATGAGAAGCCGTTAGTACTTAGAAGCGGGACTGTTCATCCTGATTTTACACTGTTAGATATTATCAGAAGGCGTGAAGTGTATTGGGAACACCTTGGGATGATGGAGGATTCGGATTATAGGAATAATGCTTTTTATAAAATCCGGAATTATGAGGAAAGCGGTTATTATCAGGGAGCTGGTATCATATACACTTTTGAAACAGTGAAATATCCGATCAACACAAGAGTGATCAGAAAAATGGTAATGACATATAAGGACATACTTGGGTATTGATCGAAAGAGACCTTCGCACATTGATAATCGTATAATATTTCGGATAATTTGGTTCAATCGAGAGGAAACACTTGATTATATGGAGAGGGAAGATGAAATCGTACCTTACTACTCTATACAAGCTCGACAACGGAAATCAAGGATTTCCTGCCTCACCTATCGTCGTGCCGCCGCGCGTTACGCAGCGTCAAAACCGATTATCCGGGCGAGCGCAAAAAAAGATGCGATGCATGCGAAAAACCGATTATCCGGGCGAGCGCAAAAAAAGATGCGATGCATGCGAAAAACCGATTACCCGGGCGAGCGCAAATAAAGACGTGGTGCATACGGAAAAACATACGCACCACGTCAGGGCATGACTGACGGAGATGATGATACGGTCGAGAGTCGATCACAGGAACATAAAAACTACTCTTTTCTTGTCAGTACGTGATTATTGATTGTTATGCTTTCGATATTGTCCACGTCGACAAGACGGTTGAATATCATGGTGTTGTTGCAGATGTATTGTGTGTTGTTCTTTTCGGGCTCAGCTATGTGACTCTTTGAAGGACTGGTATTGTCTCTTACTATGTACTCGCTCCCATCCTTGAAGCTGATCTTAACAAGCCATGTGTAGACCATTGTATCACCGTTTAGATACCGTAGGAACTCATCAGGATCGCTTTCGTAAAAGTCACGCAGATCCTTCATTTCCAATGCTTCTTCACAGGCGAGTATGCTGTCGAAGTCCATGGATATCGGGGACACGATTGCTCCTGTGTTTTTGCTGTCCGTGAAGAATACGGATCCAGCCTTTTCCTTAAGAGGGATGTCTATGCTTCGGCTGTTCTTTAATAAATCCTCGTAAGCTATATCTTTGTTGATAAACTCGCTGCGATTGCCTATGTACTCATCTATAACGAGCGTGAGCTTGTCCGGCTTATCCACAGATGAGTTAGAAGCAATCTTCTCTGCAACTGTCTCGCTGTTTTGCCTGAATCCGTCGTGAAGGGTTATGTAGTCATAGCAGTAGAGCTTGTCGGCTGTGGACTTTTCAAGATCTACAAATATTTTTCCGCCGCCTTCGGCAAAGCGGTATGAGAAGGAGATGTCTTCTGAAATACTCGCGCCTTTAAGCTCGTTGTTTATCTGACTGTAGACCAGGCAGTCTACGCCGCCTTCCTTTGATAATGTATATTCTACAACTGCGCACCGGTCATCTCTTACCGCTGACAGGATCTCGATGGTTGTGTCGCCGCCCATAACGGCAGATATGGGTTCGGTGGACAGGTTTTCACCGATAAGGCTCTCGGCTTTCTCTGGGGCCATATCTTCGTATTCCTGCTCGGGCAATACAACGGTGTGCTCGCCCTTTTCGTCATTCCAGGTGTACTCGTGGGACTCGACTTTTGGTTTTCCGGAGGTACCCCAAAGCCGCCTGAAAAGTTCACCGTCGGTTGCCGCATTTACTCCTATCGGTACAGCGAAGATCAGGGCTGCAGCAGCTGTGCATATTCCTGCAAGTCTCATGCGGCTTTTGCTGTGTGCCTCTTTCTTGAAGCGTATAAGCTCAGCTTCCTTGCGCTTATTGTAGCTTCTTGAAAATGTGTGGCTTTCCTCTATAGTATCAAACTCCTCCGGAGTGATATCAGTTTGAAATATATCTCGTTCCATAGTAAAACCTCCCTTTGTTATCTGTGTCGATAATTCCTTTTCTTGACAGGGCTTCGATTTCCTGTGCCTGCTCGATCATATTTTTTAACAGGCGTTTACCCCGTTCGTAGCGCTTTCGTACGTTTGCCTCGCTTATTCCCAGACGTAATGCTGTTTCTTGTGATGAATATCCTTCAACAGCGATAGAAAAGACAACATGTTTATACTTTGCTGGAAGCTTTTTGATCTCCTCAATCAGCTCCGATTCATTTTCCATAAAGCATTCCGGCTCTGCGCTGTCCTCTCGGTCTGTCAGATAGATGATATCCGATTCGCGGGCGTTTTTATTGTAGGTATTTATCGCTGCATGCCTTATCACTGTTATCATGTATCGCTTGCAGTCATCGGACTGCGGATCGCGTATGTCCGGTATATGCTGCATGATTGAGAGAAATGCGTTCTGGACCGCATCCTCTGCCTGCCCTTCATCCTTAAGGATGGCGTAGGCAACGTGATACATTTTCTGCTCATAGAGTCTGTAACAGTCCTCCACGAAACGGATCTTCCGTTTTGCCTCCGACATTGTGTCACCTCCTTCTTAAAACTCGTGTACCCGGGGCTTAAAGCTCCGAAAACACTGACTTTCTTGTTCGAGTATAATGAGTACTACAGATTAGATACACGAGTTATCTTGGTTTAGTAGTTATGATAAGGATAAGTGTTTTTGAACACTATTGTAGAATTGATCTTTGTGCCGTGAGCGTATTCCGCGCGCTTGTTTTGCTCTTACACCAATAATAACAAATCGAACGCGGAAAATGTGACAAAAAAGAAAAAAACGTGGCAAACCCGAAAAAACAGCCGGGAAAATCAGAAAATGGCTACCAAAACGGCGAAAAAGCGGAAAAAGGTAGCCAAAACCGCGGAAATCAGCCCGGAAAATCCGGAAATGGCTACAAAAACGGCGAAAAAGCGGAAAAAGGTAGCCAAATCCGTGGAAACCAGCCCGGAAAATCAGAAAATGGCTACAAAAATGGCGGAAATCGGAAAAAAGGTAGCCAAAACCGCGAAAAACAGTCCAGAAAATCAGAAAATGGCTACCAAAACGGCGAAAAAGCGGAAAAAGGTAGCCAAAACCGCGAAAAACAGCCGGGAAAATCAGAAAATGGCTACAAAAATGGTGGAAATCGGGAAAAAGGTAGCCAAAACCGTGGAAACCAGCCCGGAAAATCCGGAAATGGCTACCAAAACGGCGAAAAAGCGGAAAAAGGTAGCCAAAACCGCAAAAAAACAGTCCGGAAAATCCGGAAATGGCTACCAAAATGGCGAAAAAGCGGAAAAAGGTAGCCAAAGTCGCGAAAAACAGTCCGGAAAATCAGAAAATGGCTACCAAAACGGCGAAAAAGCGGAAAAAGGTAGCCAAAACCGAAAATTCAGTTTGGAAACCCGGGAACTCTTCGGCAATAAGGCGAAAACGAGCATTACTTAGAATAGAATGAAGCTCAAAAAAAAGGGAGCGTTTTTTTGCTGCGCGGGAAACAAGCGGCATTAACGGTGTAAATGAAAGAATGTGAGAAAGCGGCGGACTAAAGAAAAAAGAGAGAGAAAGCGGCGGACTGATGAAAATGGGATATTGATCATTCCGGAAGGATAAGGTGACAAAACTAAGCGGTATTAACTGTTGCAAACCGTTCAAAAAGGTCTATAATACGAAATGATTATATTCAATACGCGGGAGAATGCACAGATGTCCGATAAGGCTGAATACTTGGAGAAGCTTCTCTGTGAATATCAAAAATCGTTTGATATCACAAGGGATTATAAAATAGGTGATATCGTAGCTTCGGCGTACGGCTTCTTTTCTTCGATAAGCGAGAAGTATGTGATCAGCCCCAAGGCTAATCTATGGAGTATCCACGGCTTTGAGCACATCCTCTTCCTTGAACGGGAGAGGGTAGGTGAAGCTGATATTGAAGAAGCACGGCTTCTGATGACAGAACACATGGAGCCGGAGCTTGTGAGGAAGGGAAAGAAATACCCGGAGAAGGATCATATGTATTCATATGTTACGGTTGCGTTTATCTGCGAACGATCTCCGGAAGATGCTGTGGTACAGGCTGTGAAGGACTTCAGGTACGAAAAGAATTACCTGATGACTATTCGCGGCCATGTTGAGGGACATCTGATCTTGGCCGATCTTGAGGGTAAAAAAGCATACTCCTGCAAGCAGGCAAAGCATCTGACGGAGTTTTATAATAAGATTTTTGAGCAGTGAAACTGCTTGAAGATAAAGAAACCCAAACACATTTTAAGAAAGAAGGGATTTAAGTGAACACAGCGTTGATACTTATCATCAGTATCGTAGTTTTGCTCTGCGGTTATGTCTTCTATGGCAAGTGGCTTGCAGAACAGTGGGGAGTCGATCCGAGCAAGAAGACACCTGCGCATGAGTTGGAGGATGGCGTGGATTATGTACCTGCCAAGGCTCCGGTCCTTATGGGCCATCATTTCTCATCAATTGCAGGCGCAGGCCCGATCAACGGACCTATTCAGGCAGCAATCTTCGGATGGATACCGGTGCTGCTCTGGGTTCTTATCGGCGGTATCTTCTTCGGCGGCGTGCATGATTTCGGTGCGCTTTTCGCATCTATCCGCCACAAAGGTCAGTCGATCGGTGAGGTTATTGACGACGCAATGGGTAGGATGGCCAAGAAGATATTCATCATTTTCGGCTATCTCACTCTGCTCCTTGTGGTTGCAGCTTTCAGCTCGATAGTTGCGAGCACCTTCGGAAGCACCTCGGCAGCAGGCGTTGCTTTAGAGGGTGAGGCGCTTACCTCTCATCAGCAGACAGCCATGATTTCGCTTTTGTTCATATTTCTTGCGATAGTATTCGGTTTCCTGGTATACAGGAAGAATGTACCGATCGGTCCGGCTTCGATAATCGGTGTTGTCGGTATCATAATCATAGTTGCAATCGGTATGAATTTCTATCCGATAAGCATATCTTATAATATGTGGATGTGGATACTTGCAGTATACATCCTTATCGCTTCGGTAACTCCGGTGTGGATACTTCTCCAGCCGAGAGACTACTTAAGTTCATTCCTGCTGTACTTTATGATTGCCGTGGCTGTCGTAGCCATAATCGGTTCTGCGATAGCAGGAAAGGGTAATGTGGATATACCTGCTTTCGCGGGATTTAATATCGAGGGTTCAAACGGACTTTTTGCTTCGGGTTATATGTTCCCGGCTCTGTTCGTGACGATTGCCTGCGGTGCAATTTCCGGCTTCCATTCACTTGTTTCATCGGGTACAACCTCAAAGCAGATCGACAATGAGGTGAACGCCCGTCCCGTAGCTTACGGTTCAATGCTTATAGAGTGTATAGTTGCTGTTATCTCACTCTGTGCGGTAGGTTTTGTATGGCACACCGTAAATGTTGACAAGGAGGCACTTGCTTCAACAGGCCTTACGAGCCCGACAGCTGTATTTGCCGGTGGTGTCTCTCAGATGATCGGAACCGTCTTCGGTGCTGACAGCCCGCTTGTTGACATCATATACAGTATGTTCGTTCTCGCTGTATCGGTATTCTGCCTTACATCTCTAGATACGGCAACCAGACTAGCGAGATACATGTTCCAGGAGTTCTGGCTTTCATCGGGAGAGACAGTCAAGGATGTAACAGGAGCAAAGAAGATACTTTGCAATCCGTACTTCTCAACCGTTATCACCGTGGTTCTCGGTGTCGGTCTCGGAATGACGGGTTATGCAAAGATATGGCCGCTCTTCGGTGCTGCAAACCAGCTTCTTGCGGCAGTCGGACTTCTTGCGGTATGTACATGGCTCGGTAAGGTGGGAAGAAACAATAAGATGTTCTACATCCCCATGGTATTCATGCTTATCGTGACCATTACCTCTCTTGTACAGACCATAATGGACAAGATAAAGCTTGTTTCAGACGGTACGGCAGATATTTGGGCTTATGTGCAGGCAATTCTTGCAGCATTGCTTGTTGTACTTGCACTCGTGCTTGCGGTATACTCGTTTGTGAATCTTGCTAAGCAGGCAAAGGAAAAGAGAGCATAAGAATAATCGTCCCCTGTTTAAGGAAAATATATGGCAGAAAAGAAGAAAGTAAAGGATCCTATAAAGATAATAAATGAGGATATAAAGTCCGGGGAGTTCGCGCGTATTTATCTGTTTTGCGGTGAAGAGGAGTACTTAAAACGGCAGTTTTTGAAGAATCTGACGGAGGCGCTGGTCGATCCGTCAGATTCCATGAATTATGCCGTGTTCAAGACAGACGCTGCGAAGGCAGATGACATAGTCCAGACCTGTCAGTCTCTTCCCTTTTTTGCGGACAGAAGAGTGTGCCTTGTGGATGATTCGGGCTTTTTCAAAAAGGGAAATGAGACCATAGAGAAGCTTATAGAAGAGCTGCCGGACACGACGGTGCTGGTATTCTGTGAGCGGGAGGTCGACAAGAGAACCAAGATATATAAAGCGGCCGACAAAGCGGGCAAGGTGTTAAGCTTTGAAACTCCGCGCGAGGGTGACCTGATCAACTGGGTTAAGAAGCTCTTTAGAGACGAGGGAGTGTCCTGTGATGATATCGCTGTGTTTGCGCTGCTTTCGGCAGCAGGGCAGAATATGACGGCGCTTCGTACCGAGGTGGAAAAGCTTATCGGTTACAGCATGGAGACAAAGCATATAACGGAGGCTGACGTACATGCTCTCTGCATAAGTCAGGCGGAGAACAAGATATTTGATATGATAGACGCCATATCCGAGAAGAACAGCAAAAAGGCGCTTTCGCTCTATGCAGACCTGCTTTCGCTCAGAGAACCGGCGATGCGCATACTGCACCTGATCACAAGGCAGTACAGGATACTTGAGGAAACGAGATTTGCTGCGGGAACCGGCGCGGACAAGGCACAGATAGCAAAATTAACCGGCGTGAATTCCTACTATATGGGCAAATATATCAGTATCGCCAACAGGTACACCGAGAAGGAGCTGATTGCTGCGTTTGACCGCTGCCAGCAGGCGGACAATAATATCAAAACCGGACGCGAGAAGGATCAGATGGCGGTTGAGCTGCTGATCATGGATCTGATGGGGATATCCGGCTGAGAACAGGCGGAAGCAGCAAGTCTAAAAGAGGTGATTCGCACCAAAGGCATGGTGGCAAAAATCGGCCAAAAAACAGGGAAGAACACAAATTTCAAAGCAACAATTCTCATCGCAAACCGGGTGGATATCGGTTCGAAAACTTGACATTTTCCCGAAAATGTATAGAATAGAGTGGTCGAAAATATGACAGGGAGGACATAATTATGTGGGCATATGAAAGTGTATTTTATCAGATTTATCCTTTGGGGTTCTGCGGGGCTCCGTTTGAGAATGACGGGGTTTTGGAGCATCGTATAAAGAAGGTCGAGGACTGGATACCTCATATGAAGAAGCTCGGCATCAACGCCATCTACTTCTCACCGGTTTTCGAGTCTGACACTCACGGCTACAACACTCGTGATTACGGCCTGATCGACAAGCGTCTCGGCACCAATGAGGATTTCAAGGAGCTTGTGGCCAAGCTTCACGAGGAGGGCATAAAGGTAGTGCTCGACGGCGTGTTCAACCATGTCGGAAGAGGCTTCTTCGCTTTCAAGGATGTGCAGGAGAAGAAATGGGATTCGGAGTACAAGGACTGGTTCCACTTAAGCTTCGACGGCAATTCCAATTACAACGACGGCTTCTGGTATGAGGGATGGGAAGGCAACTATGACCTTGTAAAGCTCAACCTGAGAAATGAGGCTGTTGTGCAGCATATTTTCGATAAGATAAAGTACTGGGTCGATTACTTCGGGATCGACGGATTAAGACTCGATGTGGCTTACTGCCTTGACCGCGATTTCTTAAAGAGATTAAGAGGCTACTGCGACGGCTTAAAGGAGGAGTTCCTTCTCCTCGGCGAGCTGCTTCACGGCGACTACAGCATGTTCGTGAACAACGATATGCTTCATTCTGCTACAAACTACGCTTGCTACAAGGGACTTTTCTCAAGCTTCAACAGCATGAATATGTTTGAGATAGTTCACAGCCTTCAGAGACAGTTCGGACCTGAGGACTGGTGCCAGCTTCGCGGCATGCACCTCCTTTCCTTCGTGGATAACCACGATGTGACCAGAGTTGCGAGTATCCTTAACAACAAGGCTCATCTGCCGCTTATCTACGCGCTTGCCTTCGGTATGCCGGGTATCCCCTGCGTGTACTACGGAAGCGAGTGGGGCGCAGAGGGCAGGAAGGAGAATGGCGATCCCTCGCTTCGTCCTTCGTTTGACCAGCCTGAGTGGAACGAGCTTACTGATTGGATATCTAAGCTTGCAGAGGCTAAGAAGAACAGCTACGCTTTAAACTATGGCGGTTTCCGTTCTGTAGTGCTTACCAACGAGCAGTGCATCTTCGAGAGAAAGACAGACAAGGAGCGTGTACTTGTAGCAATAAATGCAAGTGACAAGCCTTACACGGCGCATTTTGACGCGGGCTGCGGCATGGCTACAGACCTTATCACCGGTAATCCGCACGACTTCGGAGGCGGCTCGGAGCTTGCTCCTTACAGCGCAGCCTTCTGGCTTATGGAGAAATAATGGCAAAGAATAAGATATACGCAGTTGCAAAAGGAAAGACGGTCGGATTGTTCGATACATGGGATGCGTGCAAGGCTTCCGTGGACGGCTTCTCCGGCGCGGTGTATAAAAGCTTTACGGACAAAGGGGAGGCGGAAGCCTTCCTTTTGTCTAATGGAGTAGACATGGGCGTATGCGCGGCGAACGGACAAGAAACCGAAACGCAAATCAAAAAAACACAAACCGCCAAAGCACAGGGCAATAAAACAACCGCCGCAAAAACGCAGACAGCAAAAGCTCAGAAAGCAACTGCGCAGACAGCAACCGCGCAGACAGCAACCGCGCAGACAGCAACCGCGCAGACAGCAACCGCGCAGACAGCAACCGTGCAGACAGCAACCGCGCAGACAGCAACCGTGCAGACAGCAACCGCGCAGACAGCAACCGTGCAGACAGCAACCGCGCAGACAGCAAAAGCGCAGACAGCAACCGCGCAGACAGCAAAAGCGCAGACAGAGAAAACACAGAACGAAAAAAACGATGCCCCCCCATCCCATCTGACGGCTTACGTGGACGGAAGCTTCGACGCAGCAAATCAAAGATATGCATACGGATGCGTGATGCTCTTACCCGACGGTACAATCGAAACCTTTGCGGGCAGAGGGGATGAGCCTGATTCTGCACTTCTGCGTAATGTCACCGGAGAGATGCTAGGCGCCATGCATGCCGTGAAGTGGTGCATAGACCACGGCTATAAGGAGCTTGAGATATGCTATGATTATGCCGGGATAGAGATGTGGGCTACGGGCGCATGGAAGACCAATAAGGAGCTCACACAAAAGTACGCGGGCTACATGCGGGAACGCATGAAATATATAAAGATAAACTTTACAAAGATAGCCGCCCATACCGGAGTCAAGTGGAATGAGGAGGCAGACCGGCTGGCGAAGTCGGCTTTAGAAAAATAAAACAGGTAAGAAATGGGACGGATCTCAAGTCTAATCGTCTAATCAAATACATTTAAGGCTTCGGATCCGTCCCGTGTTATAAACGCGCAAGACTTAAGGTCAATCACATTTCTTGAACGCATAAAACTTTCGGATTGTCTCATACCCTGTGCTTTCAAAAAGTTGACGGTTTGTTATAAAAATGATATAATTGTCGAATATATTATATGGGGGCAAGGGTGGCAAAACATGGTCATACTTAAGATAGTTTTCATTGCAGCGGCGCTTCTCTCACTGGCATGCGGAGCAAGGGGGCTGTTGTTCAAAAGGAAAAACATCGGCTTTGTTGTTCTTTCGGTTCTTATAGCCGCAGCCGATGTATTTAGTTTTGTCCTGCTGAACGCGGATAACGCAAAAGCAGCGCAGAACATCCTGCTTCCGTATTACATTCTTCACGCGTGGTCGCTGCTGGCTTTTCTTATCATGGTCATTCAGATCGACAAGGGCCGGCGCTACATAATAGCAATCATTCTTTCGGCACTTGTCTGTATCTACCAGACTTTTCTTGTCATCATGCAGTACAGGGGCACGCGTCTGTTCTCTTTTCAGAAGAGAGTTTATTTCCGAAAAGCATTCTGGGTTGCGGTTGACGACTCAAAGAACACGGGGTTGTTCTTTTCTTTCCGCGCATACAGGATGCTTATTTACGTTAATATAGCCATAATTGTTGCGGTGCTTATTGCAAGGACCATACATTCGCACAAGATATTCAGAGCCAGATACTACGCGATAATCGGGATTGCCGTTGCGTATATCGTGGCCGAGGTTTTGAAGACCTACTTTACATTTCCGGTGTGGATACCTTGTATCGCGTACAATTTCGTGAGCCTGCTCTGCCTGTACTATACCGGCAATTTCGCTAAGAGCAGACTGCGTGAGTGGTCGCTTGACAGCTTCGCAAACGACATGAGCGACGGCCTTATCCTCTACGACAAGTACAACGACCTGATTCACTTGAACGACATGGTTAAGCACACCTTGAACGACGAGCTGCTGGAGGATTTCAAGGACAGGGACAAGCTGAAGGAATGGATAGAAAACAGCAAGGACGAAAAGGGGATTATCACCTACATCAGAGGCGAGAGGGAGTATTATTTCAAGGTAAATGAGAGAGCGCTCGGCGGGGCGGACGCCGCAATCGGTACTCTCTACATGCTCCACGATACCACGGATTCCGTGATACAGATTAAGCTTATGGAGCAGGCAAATGAAGAGCTCGAGCGCGCGAGCCGTATGAAGTCGGACTTCCTTGCGAACATGTCGCATGAGATCAGGACCCCGATGAACGCGGTTATAGGCATGGCGGAGATTGCCATGCGCGACAAAGACCCGAAGCTTATCACGGATTACCTCATGCAGATTCAAAGCTCGGGCAAGAACCTGCTCAACATAATCAACGATATCTTGGATTATTCGAAGATCGAGTCCGGCAAGATGGAGATAATCGAGGACGATTACGAGCCGGCCATGGAATTCTCGGATATTGCAAATGTTCTCGCAACCAGAATAGGAGACAAGCCTCTTGAACTCTTCTTCCTGGTTGAAACAGCAATACCGCACATACTTCGCGGCGATGCGATGCGCATAAGGCAGGTGCTTATCAATCTTGCCAACAATGCCATA
The DNA here is from genome assembly GCA_017525525.1 of Lachnospiraceae bacterium. Classification (GTDB taxonomy): domain Bacteria; phylum Bacillota; class Clostridia; order Lachnospirales; family Lachnospiraceae; genus Coprococcus_C. Next base: position 11,874 of record JAFXSQ010000051.1, read on the forward strand.
AAGTTCACTCAGAAGGGTTTGGTTAGGGTGCATATTAAGTGCGAGCCCGCAGGGGACGGCGTGACGAACATGAACATCCATGTGATTGACACCGGAATAGGTATCAAGGAGGAGGACTTAGACAAGCTCTTCGAAAGCTTCCAGCAGGTCGACTCAAAGCGCAACCGTTCAGTGGAGGGCACCGGCCTCGGACTTGCCATAGCCAAGAAGCTTGTGGAGGCTATGGGCGGCGAGATAGGAGTAAGCAGCGAGTACGGCAAGGGCTCTGATTTCTGGTTTACCATACCTCAGAAAATTATCGACGAAACAGATGATATCCATGTCGAGGATGCGGACAACAAGCACGCCTACGTCATCGATGAAGAGGGCGGCATGAGAAAGGTATTTGTCGACGAGATGGCACGCCTCAGCGTGGATGGTTCTGCTATAACCTCGGTTGATGAATACAAGCCTACGGGAAAGAAGGACTTTGTCTTCTTCAAGAAGGAGACCTACGGAGACAAGATTCGTGACTTCCTGGATGCCTACAGGGATGTGATCGGAGTGATTCTGTGCGAGAATGCGACCGACTTTGTTCCGGATATGGACAACCTGAAGGTCATGCACAGACCGCTTTCAACCATGGGCATGGTAGGCATGCTCAACGGTACCTATGATGATATCGTCAGAACAGACGGAAACAAGGTATACAAGCCTGACTTCACTGCGCCGGATGCAAAGGTGCTCGTGGTGGACGACAACAAGATTAACCTTACCATAGCCGAAGGACTTATGCTTCCGCTCAAGCTTCAGATAGATACGGCGGACGGCGGTCAGGAGGCTATAGACAAGGTTGCGGCAAATGAATACGACATAGTCTTCATGGATCACATGATGCCCGAGATAGACGGCGTGGACGCGACAAAGAGGATAAGAGGCGCCGGGGAGGGCAGTCATCAGCCGGTTATCGTAGCTCTTTCCGCAAATGTAATGGGCGAGGCGAAGACACTCTTTACCGAAGCCGGTATGAATGATTTCGTGGGCAAGCCGATAGATGTCAGAAAGCTTTCGTCAACCATTAAGAAATGGCTTCCTCCGGAGAAGATAGTCGAGAAGACGGCCGACGGTGGTGATGACGCTGACAACGAGGATGAGGTTATCGTTAAGATAGACGGTCTGGATATAGACAACGCTGTAAGGGCTCTCGGCTCGGTTCCGCTTTACAATAAGATTGTGGGAGAGTATTACCGCTCCGGTGAGGACAAACTGAACAGTATAAAGGAAGCCTACGACAAGGAAGACTGGACGGATTACACGATAAAGGTTCACGCTTTAAAGAGCAGTTCGAGACAGATCGGAGCCATGGAGCTCGGTCGTATGGCGGCAGAGCTTGAGGAAGCCGGAAAGGATAACAACATAGATAAGATCAAGGCTGATACGGGCGCTGCATTAGATGTCTTCAGGAATCTTCTTACAAAGCTTGCCGAATTCTATGAGACGGGAGAGGAAGAAGATACGGACAAGCCGCTTGTCGAGAAGGACGTACTGCTCGAATTATTGGCCGAGATGGAAACGGCCTGCGACGACCTTGACCTTGATACACTCGAAGAGATAGATAATAAACTCAAGGGTTATTCCTATGAGGAAACAACAAAAGAAGAAATAAGCAGGCTGCACAAGGCAGTGGCAGACATAGACACCGACGATTGCATGGAGATCATCAAAGCCATACGCAGTATTTCGGCTTAACGGGGCTTTGAACAGGAGGGGAAGATATGAAAAAAAAGAAGATACTTGCCGCAGTATGCGTGGCAGCTATGGCAGTCGGTTTGCTCACGGGTTGCGGAAAGGATGCAGGCAATGGTGGAAGCACAACCGAAGCAGGGCTTTCGGATACGGGCGGAATAGATGCTGCGATAAAGAACGCAAAGCCTGTGGCCGATTCCTCGGGCTACACCTACACCGGCGAGGCTCCGATTACCAAGGACGGAGGCAAGATAAAGATACTTGCCCAGAACTCGAATTACACAAACGTCGACATCTCCAAGGCACCGATTGTGCTGAAGGTGTTTGAGGAGGCGGGTGTCGATCCCGACTGGCAGCTCTTAAGCTACGACAACTATGAGGCCGAGGCGGCTCCGATTATCAACGCCGGCGACACCGATGCGGATATCATCAAGATCCCGGATTCCGATCCGAACCAGGTCTACATCAAGTCGGGAATCTTCGTTCCCCTTGACGAGTACTTTGACTACATGCCCAACTTCACCAAGTGGCTTTCCGAAAATGAAGTCGAGAAGGCGGAGCTTACCGCTGAGGACGGACATATCTACTATGTTCCCGGAACCAATGTTGCGGATGACTACCAGCCCTGCCTTATGTACAATCAGGTCTGGCTTGAAAAGTCAGGCATGAAGGCTCCGGAGACTCTCGACGAGTTTGTAGAGCTTTTGAGATATTTCAAAGATAATGACATGAACGGTAACGGCGATAAGAACGACGAGATACCGATGAGCGTAATGGCCGACTTCCTGCCGTACATGTTCGGTCCGGCCTTCGGGCTTGACCTCACCATGGAGGAGTCCTTCGGCTTCCAGGCAGACGAAAGCGGCAAGGTATCTTACGCCTACGCCGATTCAGAGAATTACAAGAAGTATCTTGAATTCCTTAACAAGCTTTACTCGGAGGGACTTCTTGAGACCGATTATGCATCGCTTGACAGAGATACGGTTATCGACCGTATATCCAAGGATTTGACCGGCGTGGCATTTGATTACAGCTGGGCGATGTCCATGATGTACTCAAATGTGCTGCCTTATTATGACGGCACGGAAAAGACCGCATTTGTTGGCGTTGCTCCGCTTTCGGGCGATAGCAAGGGCTTCTATGTGGGAAGAAACTCACTTGCGGGAATGTTCGGTGTCAGCACCAACTCATCTCAGATTGAGCTTGCGGTTAAGTTCCTTGACTACGCTATGTCCGCTCACTGCCAGGATTATTATCAGTGGGGAATCGAGGGCGAGAGCTACATCAAGAATGCTGACGGCTCCAGAGAGTATACCGAGAAGGGCAAGGACAACGACTGGCTCCAGCAGTTCGGTATCAATCCTGCCTTCGTGCTTCCTGCAGACCAGTCGGTTGAGGCTACTGATATACTGGTTGCATCCTGGCATGCGGATATAAACAGGGAGCTTGTGAAGTACATCAAGCACCCGTTCCCGAAGATTTACGCTACGAAGAAGGAAAGCGACACTGTCAACCTTTATCTTCCCGATATTCAGACCAAGGCTACCCAGTATGCGGCGGACTTCATAACGGGCAAGAAAAATCTTGAAAGTGATTTCGAGGATTACCTTGCGGAGCTTGATTCCATGAACCTTGCCGAGGTTGTGGAGGTTAAGCAGACGCAGTATAACAGATACCTGAAGGCTCTGGGCAAATAAAACGGAGCGTCAATTCGGAATAATCGGAAAAACTGAGAAAAATAAGAAATATCAGGTGTAAGATATGGACAATAATTCCGGAAATGATTATGATAACAATTATAACGGACAGAGCTTTAACGGAGGTTCACAGACGCCGCTAAATCCCATGGCGCAGCAGCTTGGAACCGTGTCGGGGCAGCAGAGCGATCCAATGGCGGGACAGACATACGGCCAGGGACAGGCGTACGGCCAACCGCCGTATGATAAGCAGCCCTTTACCCCGCAACGGCCGACCATGGTTTATCAGCCGACGGGCCTGCCCGGAGTTCAGCCGGGAGTGAGTCCGACACTTATGCCGGGAGGAACAAGCAAGCCTCCGAAGAAGAAGGGGCCAATCGTGGCAATATGCGTAATCATGGTTCTTGCTGTGGCAGCAGTGCTCTGCATATTCGTGTTCAAGCTTCCGGATAAGCTGTTCAAAAAGAGCGCTTCAAGTCCTGAAGCGGCGGGCGAAGCATTTTTGGAAGCATTAAGCAACCTTGACAAGGATGCTATATTAAAGACCATGCCTGAAGAGTACAGCACGGGTAAATACGTCAGCGTTGTGGACTCTTTCATGTCTGATTTTGACACCATGAAGGATTACGACTTTGAGATACGTGATATCAAGGCTGTAAAGAGAAAGGATCTTGACGTCGAAGGGATTAAAGCGAACGCCAAAGCCAAGCTCGATATTGATCTCGATATAACCGAAGCAGCGTCTGTAACAGCAAGCGGATATGTGCATATAAAGATTCTCGGAGAAGAAGTTAATGATAACTTTGCTCTTGATCTTACCTGCGGAAAGATAGGGGATAAGTGGTATGTGGTCGATGTCCATGAGCCGGATGACAATCCTTATGATACTGAGACGGTAACCACGGAGAACGACACATTTTCCTCAGAGCCCACAGAGTATGAGGATACGACGGAGGCTGATGACACAACCGAGGAAAAAGAAACTACTGAAGCAAAAGATACTGCTGAGACAAAGGATACGACAGAGGCAGACGATACAACCGAAAAGTCAACCACTGAGTCGGCTTACGTCCCGCCGGCAAATGTCGAGAGAAAGTACGGCAAGCCGGAGGATCTTCCGGACAGCATGAATGACCTTACCATATACATAGACGGAGAGCTGTATACGCTTATCGCTCCCTACCTTCCGGAGGGCTTTGGAATATCATCGACAGACTATGCACAGTATGATCCGAACAGGGAGCTGGATGCAGGGAAGTACGACTACAGCTCGTATCCCATCGTAAGCAGTAAGTATGAGGATGCAGACTTCTATGCATATGTGATGTACTGCAATCCTACGGGACAAAAAATCAAGCTCAAGGATGCATATGTCCAGTCCATATCGTTTTCGAAAAGCTATTCGGGCGAGGGCAAGAAGATACCGGAGGTTGTGCTCCCCAAGGGTGTAACCTGGGGCACCAAGGCGGAGGATATAAAGAAGGCATACGGAGAGCCGGACTACATTTACGGTGAGGATGATGAGGATTCGGAGTACATTTCGTATTCTTATTACCTTAAGGACGAAAGCGACGACAGCTGGTATACAGACTCTCTGTATTTCTGGCTGAGCAAGAAAGACGGGCTTGAGGAGATAAGCATCACCTGCAACACCTGGGAGAAGTAATAATGTTAAAGCTATAAAATATATATTTATTATCTAAGGAGGGTAACACTATGGGTTTAATTCAGGCAGCACTTGGAGCAGCCGGCGGAACTTTGGCCGATCAGTGGCTCGAGTTCTTCTATTGCGAGGCATTACCGAATGATGTTCTTATGAGAAAGGGACAGCACAAGGTGTCGGGACGCTCGTCAAACTACAAGGGCAATGACAATATCATCTCCAACGGTTCGGGAATAGCCGTTGCTGACGGTCAGTGCGCTATCATCGTTGAGCAGGGACAGGTTGTTGATCTCTGCGCGGTTCCGGGCGAGTATACCTACGATACTTCTACAGAGCCGAGTATCTTCTCGGGTCCTCTCGGCGAGGGTATTATCAACACCTTCAAGACCATTGGCAAGCGCTTTAAGTACGGCGGAGACACCGGAAAGGATCAGAGAATCTATTACTTCAATACAAAGGAGATAATCGACAACAAGTTCGGCACTCCGAATCCGATTCCGTTCAGAGTTGTGGATACCAGGATCAATCTTGATATAGATGTATCGGTTCGCTGCTCGGGAAGCTATTCATTTGTGGTTGCGGATCCCATGATTTTCTACACAAAGCTTGCCGGAAATGTATCCGATGAGTACAACAAGAGTACCCTCGAGGCTCAGCTCAAGGCAGAGTTTATCTCCGCGCTTTCACCGGCCGTTGCTTCTCTTTCTGCTCTCGAGATCAGACCTAACCAGATTCAGACTCATGTAAATGAGCTTCGTGACGCTATCAACAAGGAGCTTGAGGTTCTCTGGTTCCAGAACAGAGGACTTAAGGTTCAGTCTATCGCTATGAACCCGATCACTCTTCCGAAGGAGGATGAGGATCTTATAAAGAATGCTCAGAGAGCAGGTATGTACATGAACGCCAATATGGCGGGAGCTGCTTTGGTTGACGCTCAGGCAGAGGCTATGAAGACTGCGGCAGCCAATCCGAACGGCGCTATGATGGGCTTCATGGGCATGGGAATGGCTCAGAATGCGGGTGGCGTAAATGCGCAGCAGATGTTCGCTATGGGACAGCAGCAGGCACAGCAGCAACAGCAGATGCAGCAGGCGGCTCCTCAGGCAGCGCCGGCAGCAGACGCATGGACCTGCTCATGCGGTACCAAGGCTACAGGCAAGTTCTGTCCTAACTGTGGTTCGCCGAAGCCGGCACCGGCTATCGGAGCTGACGGATGGACCTGCACCTGCGGTACGGTAAACAAGGGCAAGTTCTGCTCTAACTGTGGCACACCGAAGCCGGCGGGAGCGCCGACCTACAAGTGCGACAAGTGCGGTTGGGAGCCCGAGGATCCGAAGAACCCGCCTAAGTTCTGCCCGCAGTGCGGCGATCCCTTCAATGAGAATGATATTGTAAAATAAGATTATAATCACACCCTGCCCGAGCTTATTGCCGGGCAGGGTGCTTTAAAAAAAATCAGGAGGTTATTATGGGGTTATTTGAAAAGAAATTTTGTGATGTGTGCGGCGAGAAGATAGGAATGCTCGGCAATCGTAAGCTTGAGGACGGCAATCTCTGCAAGGACTGCGCTTCAAAGCTCTCTCCCTTCTTCTCTGAGAGAAAGCACAGCACAGTGGATGAGATAAAGCAGCAGCTTGCTTACAGAGAGGCTAATCAGCAGCAGGTTGCGAACTTCAGACCGACGGCTTCCTTCGGTGACCATACAAAGGTTCATATTGACCAGAACATGGGGTGCTTCATAGTTACGGGTAAGACAAACTGGAGAGACGACAATCCGGATGTGATTCCGCTTTCTTTGGTTACGAACTGTAATCTTGAAGTGAAGGAGAACAGAAGCGAGATATACAGAGAGGTGCAGAAGGACGGAAGAACGGAGCGCGTAAGCTTCAATCCTCCGAAATATGAATATCATTATGATTTCAAGATGAAGATTACCGTTAATCACGATTATTTCGATGAGATTGATTTCGATCTCTGCGGCTACAGCGAGAGGCCGAACTCGGTAAATGACGCAAGGTACCAGAGACTTCAGCAGGTTGCCATGCAGATTGAGAATGCGCTTCTTCCCGGAAGAGCAACCGGAATGGGCATGGGTATGAACAACATGGGCATGGGCGGCATGAATATGGGAATGAACCAGGGCATGAACGGCATGGGTATGAATAACATGGGCGGCATGAACATGGGAATGAACCAAGGCATGAACCAGGGTATGAACAACATGGGCATGAATAACATGAACGGCATGAATCAGATGGGAATGAACCAAGGCATGAACAACCAAGGCATGAATAACATGGGCGGCATGAACCAGGGTATGAACAATATGGGAATGAACCAGGGCATGGGAGCGCAGATGGGCGGCATGATGGGACAGAATCCTGCGGCAGGTCCGTGGATGTGCGCATGCGGAACATCAAATACCGGAGCCTTCTGTGAGGGTTGCGGAAACCCGAGACCATAGGGAGAGGATAGATTATGGCAGAGTATAAATGTTCAAATTGCGGCGGCTCTATGGAGTTCGACAGCAAGAGCCAGAAGCTTATATGTCCGTGGTGCGGCAGCGAGCATGATCCGAAGGAGTATGACGCGCAGCAGCAGGCTCAGGCGGCGCAGGCGCAAAATGCTCAGCAGGGCGGCCAGGCATTTGCCGTAGAGCAGAGCGAGTGGAATGTGAATTCAGACGGACTGATGTCTTATATCTGTAAGAACTGCGGCGGCGAGGTTGTGGGAGACGAAACCCTTGCTTCGACAAGCTGTCCGTATTGCGACAGCCCGATAGTGAGAAATGATCAGTTTGCCGGAGTATTGAAGCCGGATCTTATCATACCCTTCAAGCTTGACAAGAACCAGGCGAAGGAGAAGCTCAATCGTTTCGTGTCTTCAAAGAAGCTTGTTCCGAAGGTGTTCAAGGACGCTAAGCATATAGATGAGATAAAGGGGCTTTATGTTCCGTTTTGGCTCTTTGACGCAGATGTGTACGGCGAAGGCCATTTCAACGCCGAGAGGCAGACCGGAGATCAGATAAACAGCTTTGATGTGTTCAGGAGCGGAACCCTATCCTTCAGGGATGTGCCTGTGGATGCCGCTTCGAAGATGCAGGATGAGATGATGGATTCCATTGAGCCCTTCAATATGAATGAGGCGACATCATTTTCGACAGCGTATCTTGCGGGCTATATGGCTGACAAGTATGATGTGTCCCCTGAGGAGTGCTTCATGAGAGGCAACGAGAGAATCAGAAAGAGCGTTGAGGATGAGCTTATCGGCTCCATGAAGGGCTACACCAATGTACACGCAAGAGATGTAAATATGAACATAATGCAGGGGCAGGCGAAGTACGCGCTCCTTCCGGTGTGGGTTTTGAACACCACCTGGGAGGGCAAGCAGTATCGCTTTGCCATGAACGGACAGACGGGAAAGTACACGGGCGACCTGCCTTACGATAAGAAGGCTTACAAGGGATACTTCTTCCGCACGGCGATCGTTACGGCGCTCATAGTATTCGGCGCGCTGTTCCTGTTCTGGTTCTTAAAGAAGTAGGAGGTGAGAGCGATGAAGAAGACAAGAAAAAAGATACTTATAATGGCTGCTCTCACGCTTATAATGATGTTGATAATGCCGGGCTCGACATTTGCGGCCGGAGAGGGCACGAGAGTGATAGATGAGGCAAATCTTCTGAGTGATTCGGAGAAAAGCTCACTTTCATCCAGGCTTGATTCGATCTCATCAAAGTACGGAGTTGACGTGGTTGTCTATACGGACACCAGCCTCTACGATATGACGCCGGAGGCTCTGGCTGATTATATGTGCGAGCAGTACTCTGATGACTGCGTAGTTTTCATGGTAAATATGGAGGCGCATGACTGGTGGATTAGTACCAGAGGCTTTGCAATTACAGCCTTTACCGATGCAGGCAGGAAATATATAACCGACGACATCACTCCGTACCTGACCGACAAGGAGTACGCAAAGTGCTTTGACGAGTTCGCAAACTATGCGGATGACTATTTGGACAAGGCAAAGCAGGGCAAGCCCTACGACAGCGGCAACCTTCCGAAGAAGCCCTTCAAGGCGGTACAGGACGGAATAATCGCAGTGTTAGCCGGCCTCGGCGCGGGCGGAATTAGGGCAGGCAGCCTTAAGGCAGAGACCAAGACCGTACGCAAGGCAACAAAGGCGAGCACCTACCTCACCGGCAACCTCATGATTCAGGGCAACAACGAGGTGTTCACCGGAAGCAGGATGGTACCGCGCACGCAATCTTCCTCGGGAGGCGGCGGAAGCTCAACCCACGTTTCTTCATCCGGAGTTACCCATGGCGGAAGCGGAGGAAAGTTCTAAAGATAAATCAAAAAATTACCGACAAAAATTTGTCGGTAATTTTTTTGAAAAAACATTTGACATTTGGAGCCCTCAGTGCTATAGTAGTAAAATGTCACTATTGTGGGGAGGTATCCCCTGCACTATTTTTGTGCGAAAATAGTTCTTTAGTGATAAAGATCCGAAAATTCTTTCAAGGGGTGAAAACGCGATGAATAAGTACAGAATGCGTCCTGTTGAATCGGGAAGAGGAATAAGAATGAGCTTCTCCGGCAGAAAAGAAGTACTCGACATGCCGAACCTCATCGAGGTACAGAAGAATTCTTACAAGTGGTTCCTTGAGGAAGGCTTAAAGGAAGCCTTCAGGGACATTTCCCCAATCTCCGATTATTCAGGTCAGTTAAGCCTGGAGTTTGTTGACTACAAGCTTTGCCGTGAAGACGTGAAGTACAGCATTGAGGAGTGTAAGGAGCGTGATGCAACTTACGCAGCGCCTATTAAGGTCAATGTTCGTCTTCGTAACAACGAGAACGGCGAGAGCGCAACGCATGACATTTTTATGGGTGACCTCCCTCTTATGACCGAGACGGGTACCTTTGTCATCAACGGAGCTGAGCGTGTTATCGTCAGCCAGTTAGTCAGATCGCCGGGCATTTATTATGCAATCGGACATGATAAGATAGGAAAGACTCTTTATTCATGTACAGTCATTCCTAACAGAGGTGCATGGCTTGAGTACGAGACAGACTCAAACGACGTATTCTATGTACGTGTGGACAGGACCAGAAAGATTCCTGTCACTGTTTTGATTCGTTCTTTGGGAATAGGAACAAATCAGGAGATCATCGACCTTTTCGGTGACGAGCCGAAGATTCTGGCTACCATCGAGAAGGATGTATCCAACTCCTTTGATACCGGTGTTATAGAATTATATAAGAAGATACGTCCGGGCGAGCCGGAGGTTGTTGACAATGCGGCAAGCTTATTTAACAGTATGTTCTTTGATTCGAGGAGATATGACCTTGCGAAGGTAGGACGTTACAAGTTCAATAAGAAGCTTGCATTGAGAAACCGTATCGCAGGTCACGTGCTTGCGGAGGCTGTAACCGATCCTTCGACAGGTGAGGTTATGTACGAGGCAGGTACAAAGCTTACAAGGGAGTCGGCTAAGGCAATCCAGGATGCGGCTGTACCTTATGTATGGATTGAGACTGAGGACAGGAATGTCAAGGTTCTCTCCAACATGGCTGTATCACTTTCGGAGTACGTAAGCTTTGATCCGGCTGAGGTCGGCATCAAGGAGGATGTGTACTATCCTGCTTTAGAGAAGCTTCTTGAAGAGTATGACGATGAGGATGAGCTCAAGGAGGCTATCGAGTCTTCAATCGCAGAGCTTGTTCCGAAGCACATTACCAAGGAAGATATCCTTGCTTCCATAAACTATAATATGCATCTTGAGTACGGTATCGGCAACAAGGACGATATCGACCATTTGGGTAACAGACGTATCCGTGCGGTAGGCGAGCTCTTACAGAATCAGTACAGAATCGGTCTTTCCAGACTCGAGAGAGTTGTAAGGGAGCGTATGACCACACAGGATATTGAGAGCATTACACCCCAGTCGCTCATCAATATCAAGCCTGTAACCGCGGCGGTTAAGGAGTTCTTCGGAAGCTCCCAGCTGTCACAGTTCATGGATCAGAACAACCCGCTTTCGGAGCTTACACATAAGAGACGTCTTTCAGCCTTAGGTCCCGGTGGTCTTTCGCGTGATCGTGCCGGATTCGAGGTTCGTGATGTTCACTATACGCATTACGGAAGGATGTGTCCGATAGAGACACCGGAAGGTCCTAACATCGGACTTATCAACTCCCTTGCTACCTATGCAAGGATAAATGAATACGGCTTCGTCGAGGCTCCTTACAGAAAGCTCGACAAGTCCGATCCGACTAATCCGATAGTCACGGAGGAGGTTGAGTACCTTACCGCGGACGAAGAGGATAACTATATCGTAGCACAGGCTAACGAGCCTCTTGACGAGAAGGGACATTTCATCAATAACAATGTATCCGGTCGTTTCAAGGAGGAGACAGCAGCATTCCCGAAGGCAAGCGTTGACCTTATGGATGTGTCGCCTAAGATGGTCTTCTCGGTTGCTACATCGATGATACCTTTCCTTGAAAATGATGATGCTAACCGTGCGCTGATGGGCTCGAACATGCAGCGTCAGGCAGTGCCGCTCCTTAGGACCGAGGCGCCTGTTGTAGGTACCGGTATGGAGAACAAGGCGGCTGTCGACTCGGGAGCCTGCGTTGTTGCTCAGCACGATGGTGTTGTTGAGAGAGTTTCAAGCGAAGAGATAGTTGTAAAGCGTAAGGACGGAACCAGGGATGAGTACCATATCATCAAGTTCGCAAGAAGCAACCAGGGTAACTGCATGAACCAGAGACCTATCGTTGATGTCGGCGACAAGGTTAAGGCCGGTATGGTTATCGCGGACGGTCCTTCAACCGCGGGCGGAGAGCTTGCGCTCGGTAAGAACCCGCTCATCGGTTTCATGACCTGGGAAGGTTATAACTACGAGGATGCTGTTCTCCTTTCGGAGAGACTTGTGAAGGAGGACGTGTACACCTCGGTACATATAGAAGAGTATGAAGTAGAAGCAAGAGATACCAAGCTCGGCGAGGAGGAGATAACAAGAGATCTCTCGGGACTTTCGGCTGAGGCCTTAAAGGACCTTGACGAGAACGGTATCATCAGAATAGGCGCAGAGGTCAGAGCAGGCGATATCCTTGTCGGAAAGGTTACTCCTAAGGGAGAGACGGATGTTACCGCTGAGGAGAGACTTCTTAGAGCAATCTTCGGTGAGAAGGCAAGAGAGGTAAGGGATACCTCGCTCAAGGTGCCTCATGGCGCTTACGGTATCGTTATGGATACTAAGGTATTTACCAGGGAGAACGGCGATGAGCTTCCTCCGGGAGTAAATAAATCAGTTACAGTCTGCATAGCTCAGAAGAGAAAGATCTCTGTCGGCGATAAGATGGCAGGTCGTCACGGTAACAAGGGTGTTATCTCGCGTATCCTTCCGGTGGAGGATATGCCATTCCTTCCGAACGGTCGCCCGCTTGATATAGTTCTTAATCCTTTGGGTGTGCCTTCACGTATGAATATCGGTCAGGTCCTTGAGATTCACTTGGGACTTGCCGCAAAGGTATTAGGCTTTAATGTTTCCACACCGGTCTTCGACGGAGCTAACGAGTACGATATCATGGATGCTCTTGAGATGGCAAATGACTATGTCAACACCGAGTGGGAAGATTTTGAGAAGAAGTATAAGAAGGATGTGTCAAAGGAGGTTATGGATTACCTCTATGAGCACAGAGACCACAGAGAAGAGTGGAAGGGAGTTCCGATTAACCGTACAGGTAAGGTTCGTTTAAGAGACGGACGTACCGGAGAGGAGTTCGACTCACCTGTAACAATCGGTTACATGCATTACCTGAAGCTCCACCACCTTGTAGATGATAAGATTCACGCGCGTTCAACCGGTCCTTACGGAATGGTTACACAGCAGCCTCTCGGCGGTAAGGCGCAGTTCGGTGGACAGCGTTTCGGAGAGATGGAGGTTTGGGCTCTTGAGGCATACGGCGCAAGCTACACACTTCAGGAGATCCTTACCGTTAAGTCTGATGATATCACAGGACGTGTTAAGACCTATGAGTCGATCATCAAGGGCGACAACATTCCTGCTCCGGGTATACCTGAGTCCTTTAAGGTGCTCCTTAAGGAATTCCAGTCTCTTGCGCTTGATGTAAGAGTGCTCAGGGATGACCAGACAGAGGTTGAGCTTACAGAGAATATCGATTACGGCAGTGATGAAATCAACGAAGTATTAGGCTCTGAAGAGGGAGTAGGCGAGAACTTGGCCGAGCAGGGCATGAGCGGAGTAGATGAGAATGATGAGCTCACAGAGCTTGCCGGTATGGATGACGATTATTACGACGACGGCAACTTTGATGATGACGGCAGTGATTATTGATGAAAGGGGATAAGGTGAGATGATAGCAACTAATGAAAATGCTAAAGAGCAGATCAGCTTTGATGCGATCAGAATCGGACTTGCATCTCCTGAGAAGATCAGAGAATGGTCAAGAGGCGAGGTTAAGAAGCCTGAGACTATAAATTACAGAACCTTGAAGCCGGAGAAGGATGGACTCTTCTGCGAGAGAATCTTCGGACCGAGCAAGGACTGGGAGTGCCACTGCGGTAAGTACAAGAAGATACGCTTTAAGGGCGTTGTCTGCGACCGTTGCGGCGTAGAGGTTACAAAGGCAAGCGTAAGAAGAGAGCGTATGGGTCATATCGAGCTTGCCGCTCCCGTGTCACACATTTGGTATTTTAAGGGTATTCCGAGCAGAATGGGACTCATCCTTGATGTGTCACCGAGACTGCTTGAGAAGGTGCTTTATTTTGCGTCTTACATCGTGCTTGATAAAGGCGAGACAACTTTAGAGTACAAGCAGGTGCTTTCGGAGCAGGAGTATCAGAAAGCTGTTGACGAGTTCGGCTACAATGCCTTCAGGGCAGGAATGGGAGCTGAATCGGTTAAGGAGCTTCTCTCCGCTATCGACCTTGAAAAGGAGTCTAAGGAGCTTCGTGAGGAGCTTGACGGCGCGACAGGACAGAAGAGAGCGCGTATCATAAAGAGACTTGAGGTTGTAGAGGCCTTCAGGAATTCAAACAACCGTCCCGAGTGGATGATTCTTGACGTGGTTCCGGTTATTCCGCCGGATATCCGTCCCATGGTTCAGCTCGACGGCGGACGTTTTGCAACATCTGACTTAAACGATCTTTACAGAAGAATCATAAACAGAAACAACAGACTTAAGAGACTTATGGAGCTCGGCGCTCCGGACATCATCGTAAGAAATGAGAAGCGTATGCTTCAGGAGGCGGTTGATGCCCTTATCGATAACGGACGTCGCGGACGTGCGGTTACAGGCCCGGGCAACAGAGCGTTGAAGTCACTTTCGGATATGCTTAAAGGTAAGCAGGGACGTTTCCGTCAGAACCTGCTCGGAAAGCGTGTTGACTACTCAGGACGTTCGGTTATCGTCGTAGGTCCCGAGTTAAAGATATATCAGTGCGGTCTTCCCAAGGAGATGGCTATAGAGCTCTTCAAGCCCTTTGTTATGAAGGAGCTTACACAGAGAGGCAAGGCTAACAACGTGAAGGCGGCAAAGAAGATGGTTGAGCATCTTGAGGAAGACGTGTGGGATGTACTCGAGGAGGTTATCAGAGAGCATCCGGTTATGCTTAACCGTGCGCCGACACTTCACAGACTCGGTATCCAGGCATTTGAGCCTATCCTTGTAGAAGGTAAGGCTATCAAGCTTCATCCGCTCGTATGTACTGCGTTCAACGCGGACTTCGACGGTGACCAGATGGCGGTTCACCTTCCGCTTTCGGTAGAGGCTCAGGCAGAGTGCCGTTTCCTGCTTCTTTCACCGAACAACCTGCTTAAGCCTTCGGATGGTGGTGTTGTATCCGTTCCTTCACAGGATATGGTACTCGGTATCTACTACCTTACCATGGATAAGTATGCCGAGATTTCCGCAGAGCAGGCAGAAAAGGTTGAGATTAAGAAGGAATACCTTGAGGAGAACGAGAGCGAGAATATCGCAAAGCTTACCGAGGATGCAAGGGAAGGCAAGATCGACCTTGAGGACTACATAAAGGTTAAGATTATCCGTAAGCAGTCCAAGGATAAGAAGGAAGTATTCTTCAGGGATATTGTAAGTACGGTAAGAAACTTTATCGGACCTTCATTCGGAAGCGAGAATCTTGCGATGCTCGCGTATGAGAATAAGGAGATCACACTTCATCAGAAGATAAGGGTTAAGAGATCCGTTCTTGATCCGGCTACCGGTGAGAAGGTGACAGGTTTTATAGATACAACTTTAGGAAAGCTTATCTTCAATGAGATAATTCCTCAGGATCTCGGTTTTGTTGACAGATCGGTTAAGGAAAACCTCATTAAGCTTGAGATAGGCTTCCATGTAGGCAAGAAGGGCTTAAAGCAGATCCTTGACAAGTGCATCAACATCCACGGCGCTACCAAGACGGCAGAGGTGCTTGATGATGTAAAGGCTATGGGTTACAGATACTCTACCAAGAGTGCCATCTCGGTTTCTATTTCCGATATGAAGGTGCCTGCAGCCAAGAAGGATATTCTTGACAGCGCCCAGAAGGTCGTAGACGAATTAAATGAGATGTACGGCAGAGGACTCGTTACCGATGAGGAGCGCTACCAGGCTGTAACAGCTCAGTGGAATGAGGCCGACGGAAAGCTTACAAAGGCTCTTCTTGACGGACTCGATAAGTATAACAATATATACATGATGGCTGACTCTGGAGCCCGTGGTTCCGATCAGCAGATAAAGCAGCTTGCCGGTATGCGTGGACTTATGGCGGATACAACAGGTCGTACCATCGAGCTTCCTATCAAGTCTAACTTCCGTGAAGGTCTTGACGTACTTGAGTACTTCATCTCCGCGCACGGCGCAAGAAAGGGACTTTCGGATACCGCTCTTCGTACAGCGGACTCGGGTTACCTTACAAGAAGACTTGTAGATGTATCTCAGGATCTTATTATCCGTGAGGTTGATTGCTGCATAGATTCCGATGAGAAGCCGGGAATGTACGTATCATCATTCATGATGGGTGATGAGGTTGTCGAAACATTTGAAGAAAGAATAACAGGCCGTTATGTGGCTGAGAGCGTATTTGATGAAGACGGTAATATGATCGTCAAGAAGAATCATATGGTTACTCCGAAGCGCGCTGCTGCAATCCTTGCAAGAGGCGTGGATGAGAACGGCGTTCCTTTCCACGAGGAGGGAAGCACAGCTATAAGAAGAGATGCAAGACTTAAGATAAGAACCATACTTACCTGTAAGTCACACCTCGGTCTCTGCGCTAAGTGCTACGGAGCTAACATGGCTACAGGCCAGGCAGTTCAGGTCGGCGAGGCAGTAGGAACCATCGCTGCGCAATCAATCGGTGAACCCGGTACACAGCTTACGATGAGAACCTTCCACACCGGTGGTGTGGCCGGCGGTGATATCACTCAGGGTCTTCCGAGAGTCGAGGAGCTCTTCGAGGCAAGAAAGCCGAAGGGTCTTGCTATTATCACTGAGTTCGGTGGCAAGGTAGAGCTTAGAGAGACCAAGAAGAAGAGAGAGGTTGTTGTAACCAACGATCAGACCGGCGAGGCTAAGGCTTATCTCATTCCTTACGGTTCGAGAATAGCTGTTACCGACGGACAGGTTATAGAGGCCGGCGATCCGCTTACCTTAGGCCCCGTTAACCCGCATGACATCCTTAAGATTAAGGGTGTTGAGGCTGTTCAGGATTACATGCTCAAGGAAGTTCAGAGAGTTTACAGACTTCAGGGTGTTGAGATCAACGACAAGCATATAGAAATTATAGTTCACCAGATGCTCAAGAAGATTCGAGTTGAGAACAGCGGAGATACCGATTACCTTCCGGGTACATTGGTAGATGCTTTAGACTTCGCGGAGATTAATGAGAATCTTATAGCAGAGGGTAAGCAGCCGGCAGAGGGCACACAGGTTATGCTCGGTATCACGAAGGCTTCGCTTGCGACAAATTCATTCCTTTCGGCTGCATCCTTCCAGGAGACCACAAAGGTTCTTACCGAGGCAGCTATAAAGGGCAAGGTAGATCCTCTTATCGGCTTAAAGGAGAATGTACTTATCGGTAAGCTTATCCCGGCAGGTACGGGTATGAAGCGTTACCGCTCTGTAGCTCTTGATACTGGAACAAGCCATGTTCCGGTTCCGGGTGAGGAGTACATGGATGATGAAGAGGAAGAAGCAGTAGAGACTGCTTCAACAACAGAAGAAGAATAAAAGGTTATAGAACACAAGACAGGGGACGAATTCATAGTTGCATAAGACTTTGGATTCGTCCCTTGTCTTTTATGCATGCGCCACATAATGTGAATTGTCGTTTCGTGACATGCGGGCAGCCAACGACAGGGGTTCGACTGTGGCTTCCGGGCTCGATTTTTCCTTGACGGTTTGTGTCTGATGGGGTAAAATATTTCTGTTAGGAGATTTGGATTTATGTCAAATAGGGAATTTTCTGCGCTGAAGTTTTTTGATTTCATATATCGTACGAGAACTGCTCTTAATTTCGGAGCTCTTTTTTCTGATGGTACCGAGGACTATATGAGTCCGAGTCAGCCGAAAACAGGTGATGATGTTACAATAAAATTCAGAACCGCAATCGATAATGTGGATGAGGTTTATCTCATAGCCGCAGGCGAGAGACACAGGATGGAGCTTGCCGAGAACGACGGTCTCTTTGATTATTATTCCTTTGTGCTTAAGGACATACAGCATACGACGGAGTATTTCTTCGAGATACATGCGGCCAAGGTTACCTGCTTTTTTAACAAGCTCGGCAATCAGCGTGAGTTGAACCCTTATTACAACTTCAAGATTATTCCCGATTTTTCCGTTCCCGACTGGGCGAGGGGAGCGGTCATGTATCAGATATATGTTGATCGCTTCAGAAACGGGGATCCGTCAAATGATGTGCTTGACAATGAATACTGCTACATAGGAGAGGGTACAAGACAGGTTAAGGATTGGTACAAGTATCCGGATTCCATGGATGTGAGGTCCTTCTACGGCGGTGATTTGCAAGGTGTGATGGAGAAGTTAGACTATCTGCAGGATCTCGGAGTCGAGGTTATCTACTTCAACCCGATGTTCGTGTCGCCTTCCAATCATAAGTATGATATACAGGACTATGATTATATAGATCCTCATTTCGGAGTGATAGTTTCGGATGAGGGCGAGCTTTTACCTGAGGGCTCAAAGGAAAACCGGGATGCTACAAGGTACATAAACCGCGTGACCAACAAGGAGAACCTTGAAGCGACGAACAATTACTTTATTCAGTTGGTTGAAGAGATACACAGGAGAGGCATGAAGGTCATACTCGACGGCGTGTTCAACCACTGCGGATCATATAACAAATGGATGGACAGGGAGAGGATTTACGAAGGTCAGGAGGGCTACGAAAAGGGCGCTTACATAGACCATGACAGTCCGTACAAGGATTTCTTCAAGTTCAACGATCCCTGGAAATGGCCTTATAATACCACCTACGATGGCTGGTGGGGCTTTGATACCCTGCCTAAGCTTAATTACGAGGGGTCCGAAAAGTTATATGAGTATATAATGCATATCGGTGAGAAATGGGTTTCGCCACCGTATAATGTGGACGGCTGGAGACTTGACGTAGCTGCGGATTTGGGACGCACCGAGGAGTTTAATCACAAGTTCTGGAGAGATTTCCGAAGGAGAGTTAAGGCTGCCAATCCGAATGCCATTATACTTGCGGAGCATTACGGTGACTGTAAGCCGTGGCTCAAGGGTGACCAGTGGGATACGGTCATGAACTACGATGCATTTATGGAGCCTATAACCTGGTTTTTGACCGGAGTTGAAAAGCACAGCGACGAGTTCAGAGGTGATCTTCTGGGCAACCCCGATGCATTTACGGGCGCTTTGAGGCACCATATGGCAAGCTTCTCGCAGAATTCTCTTGAGATAGCTATGAATGAGCTTTCAAATCACGATCACAGCCGATTCCTGACGAGAACCAACAGAAGGGTCGGAAGGACACATACCTTAGGGCCTGAGGCTGCTGGTGAAAATATCAACAAGGGAGTCTTCCGCGAGGCGGTTGTGTTCCAAATGACCTGGCCGGGTGCGCCGACGCTTTATTACGGCGACGAGGCAGGCTTGTGCGGATGGACCGACCCCGATAACAGAAGGGGTTATCCCTGGGGCAGGGAGGATCAGAGTCTGATAGACTTCCACAGGGATATGATTAGGATACACAAGTCGATTGATGTGCTGAAATACGGTTCGGTAATGTTCCTGTACTGTACCTACAAGCTTGTGAGCTACGGACGTTTCAATCGCAATCAGGCGGTTGCGGTGATTCTGAATAATGATTATGAGGACCGTGAGGTAAGGCTTCATGTAAGAAGATTGGGAGTGCCGAACGGAGCCTGTATGAAGATGCTGGTAAGAACCTCGGAGGAGGGATATCAGCTTGATAGCGGCGAGTACACCGTGGTCGACAATATACTTACCATCACGGCGCCTAAGATTTCGGCAGTGGTGTTGTATTACGAGAAAGGATGATGAACCTGTAAGGTTTACAGGTTCATCATTTTTATGCACACGCCCGCACAATGTAAACTGTCACTGCGTGACACGCGGGCGGCGCAGCGAGCAGACATAGTCTGCTCGATTTAGTCTGCTCGATTTAGCCTGCTCGATTTAGCCTGCTCGATTTAATATGCGTATCTCTTTTAGTCGGAAAGGAGGATTACCCAGTAATCCAGATAGCCCGTGTCGGTGACCGTGTGTGATATGCCGGCGCGCGTAAATACAGGATTCAAGAGGTTCTCCAGATGGGAAGGTGACTCTTCCCAGCCTGTGAGCACCGAACCCGGCAGAGCATAACCTGCAGCGATGTTCTCGCCGTGGTAGCTGCATGATATACCGTAGTCCGTGATAATGCTCGAAGCAGGCCTTCCGTCCGGCCGTGTGTGTGACATGCACACGGTTAGCTCGGCTGCCCTTGTGGCCGCTGCGGCGTCAAGAAGACTGTCGCCGGATAGCGGGGAGAGGCCGTAGGCAGCGCGAAGGGTGTTGACTCCGGCCAGTAGATCGCCTGTTTCGGAGTACACAAAACAAGGGACTGACGCCTCTGTAGCCTGTTCGGAAGTCTGTGCAGCGGTTTGCTCGGAAACCTGTTCGGTAGTCTGTGCAGCGGTTTGCTCGGAAACCTGTTCGGTAGTCTGTACTGCAGTCTGCTCTAAAGTCGGCTCAGAAGCCTGTTTAGAGGCCTGTTCGGTAGTCTGTACATCGGCCTGTTCTAAAGTCAGTTCTTCAGATTGCTCTGTGGTTTGCTCAGAAGTACGTTCTGTGGATACCTGCTCAGCTTCAGCTTCTTCGGTTCTGACCTGTTCGGCAGAATCTTCGGTGCTTGTAAACTGCGTAGCAGCATGTTCTTCAGTTGTGGTTGCTTTCTTGATCTGTACCGGCGCGTTAGCCTTGTGCATTCCCAAACGGTGCTCGTTGATGGATGGCTCTGCATAGTCTCTGCTCGCTGTACGCTGTGTCTCGACGGCGACTCCGAAGATGATTCCGAATACTGCCGTGAGCAGGGAGATCAGCGCTGCGAGGCTTGACAAGGTGACTGATAATCTCTTCATAAAATCACTCCTTATCGCCCGAACACCTGTTCGAATACATGATAGCATAAGTTACATTATTTGGCAAGGACTTGTGGCAATTTTTTTTTGAATATGTTATACTATAAAAGATTGTTTGGAGAAATTGAAGTTTTATGTTTTATTCGGAGGGTTTGTTATGAAGGTACTTGTTATAGGCGCGGGGGCGCTCGGAATAGGCATCGGGGCGAGCTTGAAAAACGGTGGCGCGGAAGTGGATTTCTTTGCGAGAGGAACCACTAAGGAGATTATTGAAAAAGAAGGAATTGTGAGAAAGGGTCTGTTCGGGGATACATCATTTCCCGGAGGTTCGGTAGGATGCTTTGATGATTATAACGTTTTACCTAAGGACGCTTATGACTATGTAATCATAGCGACTAAAACCACGGCGAACGAAGAGGTGGCAGCCAAGCTTGCTTCCGTAAAGGATGCTTTGAAGGAGGACGCGAAGATAGTCTTCATGCAGAACGGCATAGGCTATGAGAAGCCCTTCCTTGAATTCTTTGAGGAAAAAGCTCTTTATCACAGCAGGGTTATAACGGGCTTCTACAAGGTGCAGGGCAGCAACGTGAGCGAGGTTACGGTACACCAGTCTCCGGTGCTTATCGGGTCCATATACGGCATGTCGGCAGAAGATGTGAAGCCTCTTGTGGACATACTCGAGCTCGGAGGAGTTCCGGCAAGGCCTGTTATGGCAGCGGAGCTTTCGGAAGCGCTGTGGTCGAAGTTCATTTACAATACAACCCTTAATCCGTTAGGCGCCATACTCGGCAAGACCTACGGACAGCTCGGCGACTCCGAGTATGCAAGGTCAATCATGGACATCCTTATAGAGGAGTCATTTGCGGTTATGAAGTCCTGCGGCGCGAAGTGCTTCTGGAACAGCGCTGATACCTACAGGAAGGCGCTTTACGGAGTGCTGATTCCGGAGACCTACGACCATCAGTCCTCGACCCTGCAGGACATACAGAACAAGAGAAAGACAGAGATAGATTTTATAACCGGAAGCCTGCTTAAGATAGCGTCGGTAAATAATGTGGATGTGACCATGCACACCTTTATCTACACGCTGATTAAGGCTTTGGAGGAAGGGTTTTAAGACCTGAGTTACTTTGAATTGACGAATAAGATATTATATTTTGGCGTAATTTGCATAGGATAATACTATAAAACGGAGGAGAAACAAAGTGTTTCCATATCTGAGAACAATAGATCAGTTTATTTCGGATTGTGAGACCATTTCGCATAGGCTTGAAAAGATAGACGACGGAAATTATGCGATTGAGGAGTTATCTCCGAAAGCGTATAGAGAGAATAATTATACGCCAAGAGGGCAGGAATACTCGGTAGGTTATACGAGGATTCGAGAGTGCGATAATCTGAAATGTTGTGGTGTTCAGGTGGATTGTTCCGCAGAAGCTGATAATGAACAGTATTCCTGTAGGGAGTGCGCATTAAGAAATGATATAAGCGGTTGTCAGAATATTCCCCAAATTGTTGCATGGCTGATTAATAATGTTCTTTATGCCGATTTGGAAGCAAACCGTAATGACGGAAAAGGTGTAAAAAGCTGTTCTTTTGGACAAATCAAGGCTTGGTGCAGTTCTGTATGTGTTCACATGCATGATGTCTTAAAGACGGTAAATAATAAGAATTTGGTAGTAGGACTTGAATACTATGTTGATTACCGGGCAGAAAACCATGTACGGGCGGATGTGGTCATCGGAGGGTATGGCTCCGGGCATACAAAGAAGATGCTCGTAATAGAGTTGAAGCAATGGACTCAAGTTGAGATAATTAACGATAATAATCGATGGACATGGGCATTTAATAACAGATCAATAACGAATGAAAACCCGGGAACCCAATGTGTTGAATATACTGAAAAAATGAGGAATGCTATCATTGATAATAATAATGAGCACCCTATTGTTTTTATCCCCTGTGTATATATGCATAATTTGGAAAAAGAGCATATAACCGATTCCAGAGAAGAAAGTACGATTGCATATTCGAACGATGATACAATTATGACGGATGAAGTGATAACGGACGGAGATAAACCGGTTAAGTTTTTCCTGAGAGGTTCTGATTTATCCGCATATATTGATGAGGTGTTTGACGAAGAGAGTGCGATAGAAGTATTCAAAGAATATAAAAAGAGACATAAAACATGGTCGATACCCGAAATTGCGGCAATTCTGACAGGAAACGAAGAACAACAAGTCAGGCGTATGGAGGATTGTTTGCATTGGGATCAAAAGAAAGCATATGAAGCGTTAAAAACAACACTTAAGAATGAGAACAGAACCATAGATGTAGTTTACGGAGGGCCGGGAAGCGGAAAAACACTTTTGGCAATGTTGCTTCTTCGTTTAAACCGGGATGGAGGAAGAAGAGGCGTTTTTGCTTACAAAATTAATCCTTCGATAAATGCGTTTGTAAATGAATTCAAAAGAGATTTCATGCACAAAAATGTGTACTATCCTGAACTGAACGGAATAATCGAAGATGGGTATACTGTTAATACTGTTCTAGGAAGGATCAATGGATACAGAGAGGATGCAAATGATCCCAGATTCATTCCCATAAAAAATGATTTTATTAATCAGCTGAATATGTTCAAGTTTTGGACGGAAATAACTAACCGGGATGAGTTAGATCTTATCATTTTTGATGAAGCTCAGTCTGCTAAAGGAAACGAAGAAACTTTAACAGGACTGATTAGAAACGGAAAGCATATCGTATTTTTTGTCGATCCTATGCAAGCCTTTGAGGGAGAAAACTTATTAGAGTTATTAAATCTTAATCACGGAATTGAGCTGAAAGAGCATTATTTGTGGTCACATTTTCGTTGTCACGCAGATGAAGGGTATCTTACATGGGTTGAGCAAGTTTTGGACATGGATAGAGAAAGAGAGTATCCCGCAATTGTCAGCCCGTATGTCAGACAATGGAACGGAGATTTGTATTATAAAAATCTCGATTTCAAACCGGAAACATTCATCTACTTTGATGGAGATGATTTACAGGCAACATTTCAGTCAAACGGTGTTGAGGCTCCGAATGAAATAATCTATGTAAGCTTATGGGATAATGAATATACTATTCACGGGGATGAACAGGAACAATTGAGGCAGTTAAAAGTTAGGGTAAATGCATTTTTTGAGCAAATAAGGAGAGAACCGTTTAATGCGACTATTCGGAACTTCGGACTGTCTGAAGACGGAGACCTTGCCCGAATCGCCAGCGTACGAGGCTTGGAATATGGTAGAATAATGGTAATGGTGGGTCCGGAATTATATATAGAGGAAGGCAGATTAAACGTAAGAGCTTTAAGGACGGATGATCGGGGAAACGCAATAACCGGTGAAGATATTAAGAAGATGTACCGTATCCTTATGACCAGGTCGTTAAAGGAGTGTTATTTCCTTTTTGTAGATGAAGAGGTAAAGGATTATTTTGAGAATTTCGGAAGACCAAGAGTATAAAATATACTTTTGGAATTTACTGAAGGAATTACGGAGTTTTTTATTAGGAATTGGAAAACATGAACTTTGAATTAGTGTCTGAATTTGAACCTACGGGTGATCAGCCCGAGGCTATAAAGAAACTTGTGGAAGGCTTTGAAGCGGGGAAGAAGAAGCAGACCCTGCTTGGAGTTACGGGCTCGGGCAAGACCTTCACTATGGCAAATGTAATTGCGGCCCTTAACAAGCCGACGATTATCATCTCCCATAATAAGACCCTGGCGGCTCAGCTATACAGTGAGTTCAAAGCGTTCTTTCCACATAATGCGGTGGAGTACTTCGTGTCTTACTATGATTACTATCAGCCTGAGGCTTATGTTCCACAGACGGATACCTACATAGCGAAGGATTCGGCGATAAATGACGAGATAGACAAGATGCGCCACTCGGCGACAGCCGCTTTAATCGAGCGCAAGGACGTGATAGTCGTATCCTCGGTTTCATGCATATACAACATCGGCGATCCGGAGGAGTACGAGTCGATGATGCTCTCACTTCGGCCGGGCATGAACAAAGACAGGGATCAGCTCATCCATGAGCTGGTTGACATACAGTATACCAGAAATGATATGGATTTCTCGCGCGGTACATTTCGCGTGAAGGGAGATGTGGTGGACATACTTCCGGTGTCAACCTTCGAGAACGGCGTAAGGGTTGAGTTCTTCGGGGATGAGATAGACCGGATAACGGAGTTTGATCCCATCACGGGAGAGGTGAAGAGAGCTCTTTCCTTCGTG
This sequence comes from Lachnospiraceae bacterium, assembly GCA_017525525.1. Lineage (GTDB taxonomy): Bacteria > Bacillota > Clostridia > Lachnospirales > Lachnospiraceae > Coprococcus_C. Next base: position 36,896 of record JAFXSQ010000051.1, read on the forward strand.
GCAATCTTCCCGGCTTCGCATTATGTGATGCAGCCCGAGAAGCTCGAGAAGGCCATAAGCGAGATAAAGGCGGAGCTCGAGGAGAGGGTTGCCTACTTTAAATCCGAGGACAAGCTGTTAGAGGCGCAGAGGATAAAGGAAAGAACCGAGTTCGACATGGAGATGCTCAAGGAGACGGGCATGTGCTCCGGCATAGAGAACTACTCGAGAGTTATAGCCGGCCTTCCGCCGGGAGCAACTCCCAACACCTTGCTTAAGTTCTTCAATGACGACTACCTGATAATAGTTGATGAGTCGCACATCACGCTTCCACAGGTAAGAGGCATGTATGCCGGCGACCGCGCAAGAAAGACTACCTTAGTAGACTATGGCTTCAGGCTTCCCTCGGCGCTTGACAACAGGCCCCTCAACTTCGACGAGTTCGAGGAGAGAACCGACAAGATACTCTATGTGTCGGCCACTCCTGGCGATTATGAGAAGGAGCACGAGGAGGCAAGGGCCGAGCAGATAATCAGGCCTACAGGTTTGCTTGATCCCGAGGTCACGGTAAGGCCGGTAAGCGGACAGATAGACGACCTTGTAAAGGAGGTTCGCGAGGAGACGGCAAAGGGCGGCAAGGTGCTTGTGACCACGCTTACGAAGCGCATGGCCGAGGAACTCGACTCTTACATGCGTGAGCTCGACATCAAGTCGAAGTACCTGCATTCCGACATAGATACCTTGGAGCGTATCGAGATAGTCAGAGACCTGAGGCTCGGCGTGTATGATGTGCTGGTAGGCATAAATCTTTTGAGAGAGGGACTTGATATCCCCGAGGTTACGCTTATTGCCATACTCGATGCGGACAAGGAGGGCTTCTTAAGGTCTGAGACATCGCTGGTGCAGACCATAGGCCGCGCGGCAAGAAATGTATCGGGGCGCGTCATAATGTACGCCGATACGATCACGGACTCCATGAAGCGCGCCATGGATGAGACCGAGCGACGCCGGAAGATACAGGATGAGTATAATAAGGCTCATGGTATCACCCCGCAGAGCATAAAGAAGGATATAAGAGACATCATTTCCATAGAAGCTGATTCCGAGGACATAAAGGCGGCAAGAAAGAAGAAGGACAGGAAGGATCCTGAATCCATGACCCTAAAGGAGCTTAAGGAGGAGATAGAGCGCCTCACTAAGCGCATGAACAAGGCAGCCGCAGAGCTTGATTTTGAGAATGCGGCAGTTATAAGGGATGAGTTAAAGGTATTAAAGTCGTATTATCGCGACTATGATAAATAAAAGATTATAATAAAAGGAGGACTTTAAAATGGACAGAGACGAGATAATCGCGGAGATCTCAATGAGAAGAGATATTCCCATGGAAGAGGTTGAGGAAGTGCTTGACGAGGAGGACCTTCTCTTTGCTGAGTATGAGAGCAAGAGGAAAAGAAAGAAGAGAAGATTCTTCCTGTTCACATTCCTGGTATTCATCGCAGGCGCTGTTGCGGCAGTGTTCTACCTCGACAGGCAGCAGAAGATTGACGTTGCGCTTATTAAGGATACAGTAGAAGAAAATGTAAAGAAGTACGCTGATAAGATCTGGAATCATGAAAGAGCATAAATATATCGAGATATGGGGTGCAAGGGAGCACAATCTTAAGAATATCGACATTAAGATACCAAGAGACAGATTTGTAGTTATTACCGGACTCTCTGGGTCCGGTAAATCTTCTCTTGCCTTCGACACTATCTACGCCGAGGGCCAGAGGAAGTATATGGAGTCCCTTTCTTCTTACGCCCGGCAGTTTTTAGGCCTTGCCGACAAGCCGGATGTGGATAAGATAGAGGGGCTTTCTCCTTCTATATCCATAGACCAGAAATCCACAAACAGGAACCCGCGATCAACTGTCGGGACAGTAACGGAGGTATATGATTATCTCCGCCTTTTGTATGCCCGCGTGGGAGTTCCGCACTGCCCGAAATGCGGTCGTGAGATAGAGCGCCAGACCGTGGACCAGATGGTGGATGAGGTTATGCGTCTGCCGGAGAAGACCAAGCTGCACATCTTAGCGCCTGTCATAAGAGGCAGGAAGGGCGAGCACACGAAGCTTATAGAGCAGGCAAAGCGAAACGGTTACGTGAGAGCTATAGTTGACGGCATACAGTATGAGCTTGCCGAGGATGAGATAAAGCTCGACAAGAATAAAAAGCACGATATAGATATCGTGGTCGACAGACTTGTGGTTAAGGAAGGAATTGAGAAGAGGCTTGCGGATTCCATAGAGACCGTCCTGAAGATGTCGGAGGGTCTGCTCAAGGTGGATGTGATAGACGGAGAAACGCTTAATTTCTCCGATAGTTTTTCGTGTCCCGACTGCGGAATAAGCATAGATGAGATTGAGCCGAGATCATTTTCCTTTAACAATCCCTTCGGCGCCTGTCCGGCGTGTACGGGACTCGGCTTTAAGCAGGAGTTTGATCCCGAGCTTATGATACCGGATCCGACGCTTTCACTTAACGAAGGCGCAATCGCGGTTACCGGCTGGCAGTCGAGCACGGATAAGAAGAGCTATTCCCACGCGATTCTCGAGGCACTGGCCAAGGAGTATAAATTTTCGCTTGATACTCCGTTCAAGGATTTGCCTGAGGCAGCGAAGGATGTCGTGATCAACGGCACAAGGGGAAAGAAGGTCACCGTTCATTACCTGAGTCGCTGGGGCAACGGAACGCATTATGTCGAGTTCGAGGGCCTGACGGAGAATGTGAGAAGACGCTACCGCGAGACATCTGCGGATAGCATGCGTGAGGAGTACGAGGAGTACATGACCGTAACTCCGTGTGAGGTCTGCGGCGGAAAGAGACTTAAGCCGGAGTCGCTTGCGGTAACGGTGGGAGACAAGAATATCTACGAGATGACCGAGCTTTCCATAACTAAGCTGGTAGATTATATAGAGCATGTGGAGCTTACCGAGAGGCAGCAGATAATAGGTGAGCAGATACTAAAGGAAATCAAAGCCAGACTCGGTTTCATGGTCAATGTGGGACTCGACTATCTGAATCTCTCAAGACCGACCGGCACGCTTTCGGGCGGAGAGGCACAGAGGATAAGGCTTGCGACACAGATTGGTTCGGGGCTTGTGGGCGTGGCGTACATCCTGGATGAGCCGAGCATAGGGCTTCACCAGAGGGATAACGACAAGCTGCTCGACGCCCTGAAGGGCTTAAGGGATTTGGGCAACACGCTGATAGTCGTGGAGCACGACGAGGATACCATGCGCACCGCGGATTATATAGTCGACATAGGTCCGGGCGCCGGCGCAAACGGCGGGCATATAGTGGCTCAGGGAACTGCGGCGGATCTTATGCGCTGCAAGGAGTCCATAACCGGCGACTATCTAAGCGGAAGAAAGAGCATACCTGTTCCCGAGACGAGGAAGGAGCCGACAGGCTGGATAAAGGTTAAGGGCGCAAGAGTAAATAACCTTAAAGATATAGATGTTGATATTCCTTTGGGCGTGATGACGGCCGTTACCGGCGTGTCCGGTTCGGGTAAGAGCTCGCTTATCAACGAGATACTCTTCAAGGGCTTGGCGAGAGATTTGAACAGGGCCAGAATCAAGCCCGGAGACTGTGACGGTATAGAGGGAACCGAACAGCTTGACAAGATAATCAACATAGACCAGTCGCCGATAGGGCGCTCACCCAGGTCAAATCCCGCAACCTATACGGGAGTATTTGATTTGATAAGAGACCTATTTGCGGAGACCAAGGACTCAAAGGCCATGGGATATAAGAAGGGCAGGTTCTCCTTCAATGTGGCGGGAGGACGCTGCGAGGCCTGCAAGGGTGACGGTATAATCAAGATAGAGATGAACTTTCTTGCGGATGTATATGTACCCTGTGAGGTGTGCCACGGAAAGCGGTATAACCGTGAGACGCTCGAGGTGAAGTACAAGGGCAAGAGCATATATGATGTACTTGATATGACAGTTGATGAGGCATGTGAGTTTTTCGCTGCCGTTCCGAAGGTCATAAAGAAGATAGAAACCCTAAGGGATGTGGGGCTCGGCTACATAAAGCTCGGACAGCCCGCAACCACGCTCTCAGGCGGAGAGGCGCAGAGGATAAAGCTTGCCTCGGAGCTTTCGAGAAGAAGCACCGGAAGGACCATATATGTGCTCGATGAGCCTACAACGGGACTTCACTTTGCAGATGTACACAGGCTTGTGGACATCTTAAAGCAGCTCACGGAGGGCGGCAATACGGTTGTGGTAATCGAGCATAATCTCGATGTGATAAAGACTGCGGACTACATAGTGGACATGGGCCCCGAAGGCGGAGAGGGCGGAGGAACCGTCATCGCTAAGGGCACTCCCGAGGAGGTCGCGCAGGAGAAGGTATCCTACACGGGAAAATACCTTAAGAGATATTTAAAGTAATAAGAGGTGTTTATGAAATTCAGACCTTGCATAGACATACATAACGGAAGAGTGAAGCAGATAGTCGGCGGATCGCTTGCCGACGAAGGCGATAGCGCGAGGGATAATTTTGTGTCCGAAAAGGACGCGGACTATTATGCGAATCTCTACAAGGAAAAGGGCCTTACCGGAGGGCATGTGATAATCCTCAATCCCAAGGACAGTCCATATTACGAGGAGGACTTAAGGCAGGCAGAGCTTGCCCTTAGTTGCTATCCCGGAGGGCTCATGATAGGCGGAGGGATAAATGCCGACAACGCTTTGTACTTTCTTGAGAAGGGAGCGTCACATGTGATAGTTACCTCTTACGTGTTCAGGGAAGGCAAGGTTGATTATGAGAGACTCGATAAGCTGGTGGCGACGGTCGGCAGGGACAGGCTTGTTCTCGACTTAAGCTGCAGGAAGAGAGAGGATGAGTATTACATAGTTACCGACAGGTGGCAGAGGTTCACGGAGGTTAAGGTAGAGGCGGCCTCGCTGATGGAGCTTTCAAAATACTGCGCGGAATTCCTGGTGCATGCGGTTGACGTGGAGGGAAAGGCAGCGGGGATAGATGTGGAGCTTGCTGGAATCCTTAGCTCCTACGACGGAATCCCCGTAACCTACGCAGGCGGCATAGGAAGCTTTGAGGATATCGAAAAGCTTGAAACGGCGGGACGGGGCAGACTTGATATGACCGTCGGAAGCGCTCTTTCATTATTCGGTGGAAAGCTTGATTTTGATGAACTGGTATCAAAATACTAAAAGAAAGTGACCGGTAGCCTACCGGATTAGACAAAATGACTGGTGTATTAGACAATGAAAAAATAATCAGAAGAGTGGTCTGTGTAATAGCGGGGGCTCTTACCGGATTTTTATGCTTTGCGGTACTCGGGATAACCGGTATGTGTTCCCTGAGTGTAGCGAGCCTTATCGGAACCACGGTTTCACTTGTGTTCCTTGTTACGGCATCAACACTTCTCGGAGAGAGTGATTCAAGACGCGCGGGACAGCTTGTGTTAAGCAGGATATTTCTCCTTCTTCCGGAGCTGTTTTCCTTCTTCTATCTTGCATTTACAGTAAAGGTCAATGTGGTATTTGCAAAGCTTTTGATAACGCTTCTTTGCTGCATAGGCTCGGAGCTTATCGCTGATAAGCTTTATGCGCGGGAGAAAAAAGGCTTTGCGACGGCGTTCAAGGAAAACTATGCGGTGTATATTCCCATGCTCGTGGTGTTCACGGTGCTTACGGTAATATACATAGCCGAGCTGATATATCCTCTGGCATGGCACTCGCTTACGATAATAGACAGTGTGCACCAGTATCTCCCGTTCTTTTCGGATTACAGGGATAAGCTTTTAAACGAGCGCAGCCTCAACTATACCTGGAATGTGGCTTTGGGCTCGAATTATATGTCGCTTTCCTCGTACTATCTGGCAAGCCCGTTTAATATTCTTTTCATATTCTTTCCGAAGTCGGCAATACCTGCCGTTGCTTCGATACTCTATGTGGTCAAGCTTTCGCTCTGCGCGGGAACCATGGGTTATTTTCTGACACATAAGAGCGGCAGGAATGTACAGAATCCGCTTGCGATAGGACTTTCACTCTGCTATGCATTTTCGAATTATATGGTGGGTTACTACTGGAACACCATGTGGCTTGACTGCCTGCTTCTGTTCCCGCTCATTATGCTCGGCTTTGAGAGGCTGTGCAGGGACAAAGATGTAAGGCTTTACTCGGCAACGCTGGCGTTGTCGCTTTACTGTAATTATTACATAGGATTTTCAACCTGTGTTTTCCTGGTTTTGTGGTTCCTGGCTTATCACCATGGAGGGGTGAAGAAATTCTTTGGCAATGGGGTAAGGTTTGCTTTTGCTTCGCTGCTCGCGGGCGGTATAGCCGCATTTATGCTCCTGCCCGCTTACCACGGCATCATGGCCACTGCGGCGGGTGTGGATATAACAGGCTCGAAAAGCTTTCTGCCGGAGCATGAGTGGTACGGAAGCATATTTGTCATCTTAAGACAGCTGCTGTTTCTGACCAAACCCATTACCAACCAGATAGACGACGGCGGGGCAAATATGTACTGCGGCATGGCCTGCCTCTTTGCGGTCTTTCTTTACATCTTCTACAAGAAGGACGGTATATTCACGAGATTGAAGAGAGGGATTCTCGTAGCCTTTCTCGTGGTTTCGACAAACGAGGTCATCCTGAATTATATATGGCACGGGTTCCATAACCAGTACGGCATACCCAACAGGTTTACTTACCTGCTCGCCTTTATCATGATACTTACGGCATACGATGTCTTAAGGTCGGCAAAGAAACTGCACCCGGCTGCGGTGGTGATTGCGTCGGCCGGTACATTTGCCTTTATTATAGTTCTCTTCATAATGGAGAAGGCGAAGGTATCGCAGCTCATACTTTATTCATCGCTGGCTCTTGCGGCGCTTTACATGGCCTTTGTTCTGCTCAGGTCGCTGAAGGTGTTCAAGAAGAAGGCTTACATTATCGCCATGACGGCGGTTATATCCGTGGAGCTTATCGTGAGTGGCGTGTATGGATTTGCCGACAACGGCTACGCCACGCTTGGCTCTGCTTACACGACGCTGCCGAAGATGACCGAGGCGAAGAAGATGATGGAGCGCCATGCGGAGGAGGACGAGGCGGTCTTCTACAGGGCAGAGGTTATGGATTATGACATACTTGACGAGTCGACGCTCTACAACCTGCCAAGCGTCGGAACATTTAACTCGACTGTGCTTGGAAGCGTGGTAACTACCATGGGCAGGCTCGGGTTCTATACAGGCGCAAATGAGTTCCTATACAGGGGCGCAACGCCGTTCACAAATTCGATATTGGGTGTGCGCTATCTCTTCAAGAGAAAGGGGGATTTCAATAATTTTGGATTTACCCTGATTGACGAGGAGGATGGCGTGAAGCTTTACGAGAATCCTTATCCGCTTTCGGTGGGTTTTGCCGTAAATGAAATCGCCAAGGAGTTCAGCAGGAACGGAAGTACGCCCATCAGAAAGCAGCAGGAGCTTTGCAGCATGATGACCGGGAAGCAGGATTTCTATACCGTTATTTATCCCGAGGGTGAGTATTACAGCGAGGATATGGAGGTAAGCGGAAGCCTGTTTGACCCGACGGTCAGGAGAAAGGAGTCGGGTACGGTCTCCTTCAGAACGGACTTTACCGCACCCGAGGATGGCGATTATTACATCAACTGTCGCGGCAACAACATAACCGAGATCGAGTTCTATGTAAATGATGACTCGCTGACGAAGGCGCGTTATCAGATACAGATATTCCATATCGGTGAGCTTAAGAAGGGGGATATCTTCTCGGCGGAGCTCATCTACAAGAACCCTCCGGATGAGGATGATTTGGCTCATTTCCAGGTTGCGCTTTTCGATAGGGAGGCTTACGAGAAGAACTACCATGCGTTAAGATCAAACCAGCTTAAGGTGACTGAGTTCGAGGACGGACTTATCGAGGGAAATGTCAATATGCCTGAGGGAAAGACCTTATTTACCTCTGTGCCCTACGACGAGGGATGGAAGGTGTATGTGGATGAAAATGAAGTCGAGTACTATGCATTTGCGGAAAGCTTTATCGGAATAGATGTTCCGGAGGGACTGCACCATGTGAAGATGGTATATGTGCCGACGGGATTGAAGCTTGGCTGGATTATTACGGGTGTGTCGGCGCTAATCTTTATATTGTGCTGCGTAATGTATAAGAAGCGGGAAGAAGCTGCGGGTGTCATCACGGGCGAAGCCAAGGATTTTGAAGAGGCAGAGGAAGAGCCGGGTGTCATCACGGGCGAAGCGAAGGAAGTTGAAGAGGCAGAGGAAGAGTCGGGTGTCATCACGGGTGAAGCGAAGGAGCTTAATGAATCAGAGGAAGAGCATGAGTAGAAGGCGGAGAAAAAGATATTACTTTTCGGATTCGTCTATTGCATTAGACACAATCATAGCATTTGCGATGGGCGGGTTGGCGCTTGCTGCCGAGATTGGCTCGGTGATAAGCTCTATTGCCACTGCGGGACATGTGTCGGGAATAGTAGGCTTGCTGTTGTTCATAGCGCTGATACTGTCGGTGGTAGGTTTTTTGTTCTCGAGATTTGCCTTAAAGTCGGAGAAGGGAAGCTTAGGGGGCAAGAGAGCTTCGTCCATCCTGAATATATTTACGGCGTTGATACCGATGGTTTTCCTGTTGATGTCTGTTTAGGGAGGTGCGATTATGACGAAGTCATAATTTGCATCGCACTGACTTTCGTCATAAGGGGTACCGCGAAGCGGTGGATTCCTTATGACATTAGATTGGGCAGGATTACGAAGTAATCATGCCATTTCCTATTATACAAGGAGGTGCGATTATGACGAGAAGGGTTATTTGGATAGTTTTGGACAGCGTTGGTTGCGGCGAAGCTCCCGACGCCGATAAGTTTGATGATGTGGGTTCGGACACGATAGGGCACATCCTGAAGGAAATGCCGGATACCGAGCTTCCGACCATGAAGAGCATCGGGTTGTACGCGATTGACGGAACCTCATTTAATGACGGTGTCACGGATGGATTGATCGGTTGTTACGGCAAGGCCAGGGAACGCTCCGTGGGCAAGGATACGACGACCGGACACTGGGAGATGATAGGTATTCATACCGCTACACCGTTTCCTACATATCCGGACGGTTTCCCGGATGAGATAATGGATGCCTTTGTAAAAGAGACGGGCTGCGGAGGTTACCTGTGCAATAAGCCGGCATCCGGTGTTGCTGTAATCAACGAATATGGTGATGAACATATGAAGACGGGGTATCCGATAGTTTATACTTCGGCGGATTCGGTGTTCCAGATTGCCGCATCGGAGGAAAAGGTCGGTGTGGAAAAGCTCTATGAGTGGTGCGAGATTGCGAGGAGAATTCTCGTCGGTAAGCACGGCGTGGGAAGAGTTATCGCCAGACCCTTTGTCACAGCTGCCGAGGGCGAAAACAAATATGTGAGGACTGCGAACCGTCATGACTATGCGCTGCTTCCTCAGGACGACAATGTGCTTATGCACCTCAAGGAAAAGGGAGTAAATGTTGCGGCGGTCGGAAAGATAGTCGATATATTCAAGGGCTCCGGGATAAGCGTGAGTGTGCACACGAGCAGCAATGATGACGGTATGGCGAAGACGCTTGAGTATATGCAGGAGTATGATTCCGGATTGATATTTACTAATCTGGTGGATTTCGACATGGTATATGGCCACAGGAGAGATGTAAAGGGCTACCGTGACGGACTGGTGGCTTATGATAAGTGGCTCGGGGAGCTTATTCCGAACCTGAAGGATGAAGACATCATCATAATGAACGCCGATCACGGCTGTGATCCGACCTACAAGGGAACGGACCACACGAGGGAGTTCATCCCGGTACTGATGTATGGCAAGGGATTGAGGCAGGGCGTGAATTTAGGCACATGCGATACATTTGCGGACATAGGGAAGACTGTTGAGGAGTACCTGACCGGAAGCGTTAAGCCGGGAGATACAATCGGAGAGTCGTTCCTTGACAGGATACTTTAAGGTGTCATTCTGAGGGCAAAGCCTTATGCATGAAGCAGAGGTGTCATTCTGAGGGCGGAGCCCGAAGAATCTTATAAAGGAGAATTATGAGAGCGTATGATATTATAAAGAAAAAGCGTGACGGCGGAGAGCTTGATGAGGCGGAGATACGCTTTATCGTGGATGGCTTTACCGCTGGAGAGATACCCGATTATCAGATGTCGGCATGGCTTATGGCGGTTTACTACATGGGCATGAGCGCGGAGGAGACGGTTGCGCTTACTAAGTGCATGACGGAGAGCGGTGACAGGCTTGACTTAAGCGGAATAAAAGGCGTGAAGGCCGACAAGCATTCAACCGGAGGAGTGGGTGACAAGACGAGCTTTATAGTAGGACCATTGCTTGCGGCGCTTGGAGTTCCGGTTGCAAAGATGAGCGGACGTGGGCTCGGACACACGGGTGGCACTATAGACAAGCTGGCGTGCATACCGGGTTTTAATGTGGAGCTGTCAAAAGAAGATTTTGTTAATAATGTAAATGACATCGGTATGGCCATAGCTTCCCAAACGGGGAACCTTGCGCCGGCTGACAAGAAGATATATGCCTTAAGGGATGTGACCGCTACAGTAGACAGCATACCGCTTATTGCATCAAGTATAATGAGCAAGAAGCTTGCCTCGGGAGCGGATATTATCACTTTGGATGTAAAGTGTGGCAGCGGTGCATTTATGAAAGACTATCAGGGAGCGCTTGTGCTTGCGAAGACTATGACCGATATCGGGCGGATGTACGGTAAGCCGACACATGCCTTGGTAACCGATATGGATGAACCCCTCGGGCATATGGTCGGCAACAGCATGGAGCTCAAGGAAGCTGTCAGGGTACTCTCCTTAAAGGATGTGCGAAGTGCCGTGGCGGGTGACAGGGGACTTGCAAGACTGGTTGAGGTCTGTGTCAAGCTAATAACTATTGAGCTGATGCTGGCTGAGAAGGCCGTTAAGATGGGAATAGCAGCTGTAACCGGAGATGATGCATTGGAGACAGATAAAATCGCTGAGTATGAAGCACGGGTTATAGAGGCAATCGAGAACGGAAGCGGACTTAAGAAGCTTTCCGAGGTTGTCGAGAGACAGGGCGGGGATGCGTCATACATCTTTGAGCCGGAGAAGCTTGTCGTGGCTCCGATCAAGGTTCCTGTCAATGCATGGGAGGACGGATTTCTTACAGCCTGCCGCGCAGACGAGGTCGGCATGACGAACCTGATCTTAGGCGGCGGACGGGCGACCAAGGAGAGTGAAATCGATGTGTCGGTCGGGGTTGAGATTCTGAAGTGCCTCGGCGAGCCTGTAAAGAAGGGCGAGCCCTTCGCATATATCTACGCAGCAGACGAGAGTAAGGTGGATGAGGCTGTGAAGCGTCTGAGCGGAGCTTATGAGATATCCGCGGTCAACACGGCTGAACATAAATTGACTACTCCGGTAGTCAAAGAGTACATCTAAAAATGACGCAGCAATAAGCACAGGTACGAAAAGTACGCGGGGACGCCGCTCTATAGCCCCGCTTAACTTTTATACCTGCATTCATTGCTGCTGTGTATAGACATAGGAACAATACATATTAGATACGGAGGAAAGAATAAATGAGAGTAGCAGTAATAATGGGATCAATGAGCGATTTGGACAAGGTGTCACCGGCGGTGACGATTTTGAAGGACTACGGCGTAGCGGTAGATGTAAGATGTCTGTCCGCGCACAGGGCGCATGAGGGTCTGTCGGCATTCGTTAAGGAAGCTAATGAGAACGGAACAGAGGTTATAATCACTGCGGCCGGCATGGCAGCAGCCCTCCCCGGAGTTGTGGCTTCACAGACCGTGCTTCCCGTAATAGGAGTACCGCTTTCGGGCTCAGTGCTTGACGGAATGGATGCTTTGATGTCGGTGGTTCAGATGCCATCGGGTATCCCGGTTGCGACGGTCGCAATCAACGGAAGCAAGAATGCGGCGTATCTTGCGCTTCAGATAATTGGCGTAAACCATGCTGAGGTGAAGGAGAAGCTTCTCAAGGAAAGAGAGAATATGGAGAAGCAGGCCATGAAGGCAAATGATGAGATCATGGCGAAGTTTGCTTAAAGATTTGAAGGATCTTTTATTCAATGAAAAAGAACGACGAATACACAATAGAAATAACCGATATGAGTACCGACGGTGAAGGCGTAGGCCATGTGGAAGCAGATGGCATGCGCCTTGCTGTGTTTGTAAAGGATGCGGTCTTAGGTGATGTGGCTAAGGTAAAGCTTACTAAGCTTAAGAAGAATTATGCTTTCGGAAGACTGATGAAGGTCATCACTCCGGGGCCTGACAGGGTGGAACCCTTGTGTCCCATAGCGGCAAAATGCGGCGGGTGTTCGATGATGCAGCTTTCTTATGAAAAACAGCTTGAGCTAAAGAGCAAGCGTGTTACGGATGTCTTAAAGCGCATCGGAGGCGTGGATGAACCGGAGAAGTATTTCGAAGGCGTGACAGGAATGGAGCAGCCTTATCACTTCAGGAACAAGATGCAGTTCCCGGTCGGGCTTGACCGTGATGGAAAGGTACTCATAGGTTTTTACGCAGGCAGGACACACAGCATTATGGACAGTGATTCATGTGCGACCGGACATCCCGTAAATGACTACATCATTAGACATATACGTCCATGGATTGAAAAGAATCAGAGGGGGACCGGTTCATTTGTGTATGATGAGGAAGAGCATAAAGGGCTTATCAGGCATTTGCTGACAAGGACCGGCTTTACAACCGGAGAACTCATGGTGTGCCTTGTGATAAACGGAAGCAAGCTTGCAAAGGCTCCCGAAAAGGCGAGAGAAATTGAAGCGGAGCTTGTCGCCGAATTGACTAACGCAGTAGACGAGTACAACACATCGGGAAATACATGCCCGAATGCAAAGCATGAGAAGGTGCTTTTGACATCCGTTCAGCTCAATACCAATACCGAGAAGACCAATCGTATTCTCGGTGAAGAAACAAGAACCGTATTCGGAAAGGATTACATAGAAGATGTATTGCTCGGCAATACATTTCGCATATCGGCGCTTTCTTTCTATCAGGTCAACCCGGTGCAGACGGAGCGCATCTATTCCAAGGCACTGGAGTACGCCGGCCTGACCGGAAGCGAAACAGTGTGGGATATGTACTGCGGCGCGGGAACCATATCCTTAAGCCTTGCAAAACAGGCGGGCAGGGTGTATGGCGTGGAGATTGTCGAGCAGGCCATAGAGGACGCTAAGAAGAACGCCGAAGCAAACTTTATTACCAACGCTGAGTTCTACGCGGGCGACGCCGGCGAGGTGGTCAGCAGGATATACGCCTCCGGCAAACCCGGAAGCCGCGCGGATGTCGTGGTTGTCGATCCGCCGCGAAAGGGACTCTCGCAGCAGCTTATCGATACCGTGGCCGCCATGTCCCCAGAAAGAATAGTCTATGTTTCCTGTGACCCGGCAACCTTAGCCAGGGATATCAAGTTATTCTCCGAGAAGGGATATGAAATCAACAAAGCAGCGGCATTTGATGCCTTCTGCCATTCGAATCATGTGGAGACGGTGGTAGCAATACAACGCGTGAAATCGTAGAAATCCTTGTATTTACGCACTTTTGCCGGTTTTGGACATTCAATAAACTGTCTGAAAACCAGAGGGAAAAGATGATGGTTGACAGGATAACGGTTGTGGTAGCGGTTGAGGTCGACAAGTAAGGATACAAAAATGTCTTAATATGAATGTTAATATAAACCCGTGTTTATTACGGGATGAAGTAGGGATACGAAATAGGTGTCCCTACTTTTTTTGTCAAAGTATTGAAAAGGAAAATA
>JAFXSQ010000052.1 GCA_017525525.1 Lachnospiraceae bacterium
ATGCTTTCTGTACTCATCCCCGCACTTCCAGATCTCTTTGTCGGTAAAATACCTGCTTGTATCTTCATCGGATATTTCAAAGAAAACCCGAAGCATATCCATATTCAGGGTCTTTCCGAAACGTCTTGGTCTTGTAAATAAGGAAACAAATGCTTTACGATCAAGAAACTCTTTGATCAGGAGTGTCTTGTCCACATAATAGTATTCTGACTGTGCACGGATATAATCCGATATGCCTACCGGAAGTGGTTTTTTTTCATTCTCTACTCCCGACTTGATATATCGTCCTGTAACGATACGCTTATCAGCCGGACGCTTTGCATCATCCGGTATCTGCCATCTCTTACTTACCTTAACAGCTCCGGGAATCAAACCTTCCTTGCAGAATTCCGTCACTCTACGCTCCGATATTCCCCATACCACAGCCATTTGCTTGCAGGATTTCATATGAACATACCCCCTTTGCATCTATTACCTCCTACAGTATAAACATTATTCGGAAGGATGTCAATTTGCATTTGATATCCTTCCGAATATATTTCCGAAAAAAGTCGTCTTTATTTGATAGATTAGACTATGGGACCATTCGGAACCGGAGCCCGGCTCCACTCATTTTTTATGCGCTTATCCGCACTTTTACATCAACATTGACCACAATGATCTCATCCATCTGTACCGCAAAAACCGCTGCCAGCACTACCAGATTATCGATCGTAGGCATCGCAGTTCCATGCTGCCACTTGTAGATAGCCTGAGGAGTTGCAAATCCGAAGATATCCCGCAGATCTCTTACAGTCAGGCCAGCTACCTCCCTCAGTCTCACGAGGCTTTATAACTATTATACGAGGAGGCCAGTCATGGATACAACATCATATCAGATATTTCACCGGATATAACTTTTACCCAATTGGGTAAAGGTTGTGCGCAATCTATTTACATTCCTAATACTTGATATACCTAAAAAGGTTCAGTGAGGAAAACATCACCTTCAGTTTGATTTCATAATATCACAGAAACCTATGACTTCAACTTCAGTTCATTATAAACCAAAGTAACAGGTCGCCGACAGGGCCATACCCCACCAACGACCGATTAAGGAGGAAATATGTGACGTCTTATGATACTACAAATCCCAAGCAGAAAATACACCTATCTCCCGAACGGTTGAATAATATCTACAAATGGCAAAAAGACCACCGGCAGAGAAGACGCATGAAAAACTCCAACCGGTGGTCTATAAAGTGAAAAGAAGTTATGTATCAGGTCTCAGGTCTCACGTCCTTCCCCCTGTATCACTATAAAATTTTTACTGCATTCCATCCTTAGCTATGTCGTAGAATGCTTTTGTTGTTCCCTGATTGAACTTCGTTCCCTTAGGCACGAACTGTACCTGGAATGCTTCAAGCTTTCTTGCATAACCTGCCGAACCGGACTTCTCGTTGTTGCCTGCCCAACCAAGCCAGCCGAACTTCTCACAGTAGGTTCTGTAGTACATGTCGTAGAGATTTGCTACCTGGCCTGCAGCTTTGAGCTGGATCATCTCTACTCTTCTTGACATACCCTTGGTTCCTGCAAATGTCGATTTATCAGCTGTGGTTGCCCACTGAGTCCAACCCATCTTCTCTACATAAGCTCTGTACTTTACTGATCCGCCTATGCCTGAAAGCTGCATCTGGATGGTCTCCATCCTCAGGTTGTCGGTTGTGCCTGCGAACTTAGCTTCGTTTACCTTGGTTCCGATGCCTGCTGTTGACCAAGCCATCCAGTTCTTCTTCTGTACATAAGCCCTGTACTTCAAGGTTACCTTCTTGATTGCGAAGGTTTTCTTAACGGTTCCACCGTACTTGCCCTTACCTGTAATCTTAACGGTTGCATTTCCGGCGTTGGTGTTGTTGCTGTAAGATACGGTATAATCAGTGCCCTTCTTCAAGGTTTTGCCATCATGTTTTACGGTTACTGTCGGCTTGATTTCTGAGCCTGTCCATGCCTTGTTGCCAAGCCCTGTTACTGTTGCCTCAGCGATATCGATGAGCTTTTCTATCTTGGTCTCTTCCTCGGTAATCTCTTCCTTGCCTTCAGAATCCTTGAAGAGCTTACCGCACTCCGAGCAGGTCCAGTACTCTATGTTGCCTTCTTCATCAACTGTAGGATCCTTGGCCTCAACATGTGTAAGCTTGTGTCCTTCGTACTTGATTACCGTCTCTGCAAGGGTGATTTCTTTCTTGCCCTCTGCATCCTCGAAGAGCTTGTCACAGTGCGAGCATGTGTAGTAAGCCTTGTTACCGTCCTCGGTGCAGGTTGCTTTCTTTTCAGGCACAAGTGCGAGCTTGTGCTCTGACTTCGGAAGAACCGTCTGCTCTTTGGTTATCTCACTCTTGCCCTCTGCATCCGCAAAGTACTTACCGCAAACTGAACATGTCCAATACTCTATGTTGCCATCCTTCTCTGTCGTTGCCTCAACAGCTTCAACATGTGTAAGCTTATGGCCTTCTGTCTTGACTACAAGCTCAGCCTCTGTTGTCTCTGTCTTACCCTCTGCATCTGCAAAGAGCTTCTTGCACTCTGAGCACTCCCAGTATGCCTTCTTGCCGTCTTCGGTACATGTTGCCTTGACCTCGGCATGAGCTGTAAGGTTGTGGCCTTTTGCCTTCTCAACAAGGGCTGTCTCTGTTGTCTCTGTCTTTCCGTCCTTATCTGAGAAGAGCTTCTTACATACCGAGCACTCCCAGTATGCTTTCTTGCCTTCCTTCTCGCAGGTCGCTGCTACTGACTCGTGAGCTGTAAGTGTATGCTTATCTGTCTTCGCAATCTTTACCGCTGCTTCTGTAGTCTCAGTCTTTCCATCCTTGTCAGCAAAGAGCTTCTTACATACTGAGCACTCCCAGTATGCTTTGTTTCCTTCCTCGCCACAGGTAGCTTCCTTGGCTGTATGCGCGGTGAGGGTATGTCCCTTTGCTGGGATTGTCTCAGTATAGCTGCTGGTACATCCTGAACAACGGTAGGTTCTGACACCGGTCTCTGTACAGGTTGGCTCCTTTGTTACGGTGCTTGTGTAGGAATGGGTGTGTCCGGGAGCTGAATATGTATAAGTCGCTGTCGCAATCTCACTATCAGTCATACCATCCTTAACAGCTATAGCCTTAACCGTAGTAGTCGAAGACACAGTGAATGAATCTGTGTAAGCTGTGCTTGCTGTCGTAGGCGCTGAACCATTGGTAGTATAGTAGATTGTTGCTCCTGCCGTTCCACATGTAATCGTAATAGTCTTTGAGCTTGAAAAGCTGCCTGCTGCAGGTAATACAGGTGTTTCAACCTTAGGTGCTGCTGCGATAACAAAAGCATCACTATCTGCGGATGCAAGCTTTGTACCCGAAGCCTTCTCACGAACATAATATGTTCCGTTTGAAAGTCCGGATATAGTAGTTGAGCTTTCTGCAACCGAAGTATAAGTTGTAACTGTTGATAATCTGTACTCATACTCTTTTGAAGCTGTTAATCCGGTAATTGTTCCGTTATCGTTTGTCGACAACGTACAATCGGTTTTGCTCAAGCCTGTCGGTTTATCTGCCTGAGTAACATCTATTGTCTGAATCGCACTTTCTGCTGTCGTAGCTGTCCCCGGAGTCTTGACCTTTATGTCATTGGTTGCTACAACTCCCGAAGTTATAGTCACAGTTGTTCCTGTGATATCTACCCAGTTTTCTCCTCCATCCAAGCTGTATTTCATTCCATTTGCAACGTCCGACAGTGTTCCACTGTTTGCACTGTCAGCCACAAATGTCGCAGTAGGTGTTGCTGTATATGCTTTTACAACTATTGCGGCACTGTCAGAAGATGCAAGGACAGTCCCGCTTGCTTTGACGCGTACATAATACGTTCCAGGAACAAGGGCGGTGATAGACTCTGCATTATCTGCAACATCTGTATAAGATGTTGCTCCTGATAACTTATACTGATACTTTACCGAACTTGTTAATCCGGTTATCGTTCCGTCATTATCCGACGATGTTGTGCATGCTGTCACACTCAATCCTGTCGGGGCTTCTGCCTGCGTAATATCTATTGTCTGGACTTCACTTTCTGTCGCTGTTTCTGTTCCCGGAGTCTTAACCTTTATGTCATTAGCTGCAGTAACTCCTGAAGTTATAGTCACAGTTGTTTCTGTTATATCTGTCCATGTACTTCCACCATCTATGCTATATTGCATTCCGCTTGTAACATCTGACAGTGTTCCGCTTTCCGTTCCGTCAGCCACAAATGTTGCATCAGGTGTAGCTGTATATTCCTTAACCACTGCCTCCACACTGTCAGAAGATGCAAGAACAGTTCCGCTTGCTTTAACACGTACTACATATGTTCCCGCAGCAAGTCCTGTGATGGAAGTTGCGCTTGCTCCGACCGAAGTATAATCTGAAGCTGACGACAGCTTGTATTCATATAGTTTTGAGCTATCTAATCCTGTTATCGTTCCATCATCATTTGACGATGTTGTGCATGCTGTCACTTCTAATCCGGCAGGGGCTTCTGCCTGAGTAATCTCTATCGTCTGAATTGCGCTTTCTGTTGTTGTTGCCGTTGCCGGAGTCTTAACCTTTATTCCATTAGTTGTTGTGACTCCCGAAGCTATAGAAACGGTTGTGTCAGAAATATCTGTCCATGTATTTCCACCATCTATGCTATACTGCATTCCACTTGTAACGTCCGACAGTGTTCCACTATCCGTACCATCAGCTGCAAATGACGCAGTAGGTGTGGCTGAATACTCTTTAAGATAGAAAGTCTTGTAATCCGGCTCTAAGAACCAAGTGGCAGCTTCATCTTCGGTATTCTCTATAAGTATTCCGTCACTAGAATTGCTTAAGGCTGCATTCCAGCCGCTTTTGGCCATATCACTAGCTTTAAAACCCGCTTTAACATATAAATCGGGATGTGTATGCTCACTATTAACCGCATCACCAATCTCTGTATAATAATGTGTAAAGCCCGTATCTCCCGTAGCATCATATACAAAACCTGCTTCCCTACCTTGTGTAGCATACCAATTTGCCGTATACGGCTTAATTTCATATGTTTTGTGGGCAGGAATAACTATCTTGTATAACGGTCTTGAATCGTATCTATATTGTGAGCAATACATTGTATCGTAATTTGTAGATCCTTTAATTACATGTATTGTTTTTGCGAAATCATACCACACATTCCAATCAACTGTTATTGTTTCATCTGAAATATTGATCTGCGATCCGGCAGATGCTAAAACCGCAGCTTTTCTGCTGTTATACGCACTAGTAGGTATATCACCATAATAGATTTCATGATTGTTGTTAACCGAAGTGACTGCATCAACAGAATCCGTATATCCCGTTACCCATATGTAGAATACCTTTTCAGAGTCACTATCATTAGTACAATGGATCACTCCATTAGGGCTTTCAATCAAAGGTATTTTATCCAAACCGTCTGCCGGATATATGTAGGATTTTTCAGCATTTCTAAACTGTAAAGGCACATATTTTTTAGCCGGAACAGTAAGCTTAAATAGCTTTCCTTCGTCAGTAATAGATGTCTGATTAAACGTATCTATATCGACAGGCTCTCCTAATATCGGTCTCATCACTGTATGTTTGTCAGTATAACTCGTTTCGGTTGCTGTAACCTCTACTGCATCACTTAAGTAATCTTCTAACATTGGTGATGTAAGCATATAAGTAGTTCCAACCACGCCTTCAGTTACCGGTGTTCTGGTTGTATCTGAACTTACAATCCAGAACTTACTTGGATCATCCGAAAGATCAGGGAGCGTGAAATCCCCACAATTAACAGTGATAGTGTCCCCAACTGTCATTGTATTGTACGCCCTTGTGAAATCACCGAAATACCTCACAGTCTCTGTATCATCACTGTTTTCACCGTAGGTAACGGTTATTGGTGCTGCTGTAGTATTTGTGGAATTAAACACACTATCAGCCACAAATACTGAACTGGCTGTATATGGTTTATATGTGCTTCCTCCAATGCCTCTTACAGAAATAATCGTCTTATTACCATCATCTGTTGCAGGAACAGATTTTGGTTTTGTAGATGTTGCAACACCATATATTATAAATGCTGTATATCCTTTACCTAATCTGGTGTTAGTAGCTTTTTGACCATAAAACTGATTATCTTCGTAACTATATACGCCATTTACGCCCTTACCTGCTATATCATACTCTCCACCAATAGAATAGCTAAAAGAATATGAAACTGTGCCCGGTGTAGTATTTACATGACGATAATCCATTTTTGTTAATACTACATCAGAATCAGTAACGACACCCATTACGGCTTTTCCTTTTGTACCTGTCACATCAGCACCTGTACCATCATGCGCTGTAAGACCTTCATTTGCAACAGCAACATAATCATTACCTTCCGGATTAAATGCCGCAAAATCCAATTCATTTAACCCAACACCCACTTGAGGGTTAGCAGGACTTTTCGCTGTACCTTCAACTGTCGCAATTACAGAAAAAGGTTCATCCAATGAATAACTACCCAATATAGTGATATCACCATATTCAGCCAATTCCATAGACAACATCAAGGACAACGCATAATAATAACCATCAATATTTACTACATACGGAGACTCAATTTTTGCCCTTTGCGTATCATTTGCAGATGAAAGATATACAGAGCAAGCATTAAGCTTTGTATTATCAATAGTAGAAATAACAGTATCTCCGCTCTTAATCTGGATATAGTTTGTCGGAATATAGTTTTCTGTATCCACCTGACCTATAGGTATCATATAATCAGACAACCATTCATTGACAGGCTTTGTACTACTATCAATAGTAACTTCTGTATCAGTCCAATCCCAAATTACATTACCCTCTGGGAAATTAGGTATATCTTTTTTGAAAATCTTAGAACCTATCAAATCAACAACAGCATCTGCTCTCTCCTGAATAGTCGGAGCAGGTGAAGCCTTCGCATCCAGTGGCACAAAAAAACCGGCACCCGGTGAAAGCAAGGTTAATACCATTGCCAACGCCAAAGCACATGCCAGTCGTCCAAGCCATGTATGCTTAATTACAGTTTTGCACGAGCCCATACCCAAGCGATTTTTCTGCGCATCAAAAAAGGCTTTCGAATCGCCGGAGTGTCTCTCAGTCAACGAGTTACATTCTCTCATATCCTTTTCCTCCCATTTTTTTAAGATTCCTTAAAGAACCTTATATAGTCTATGCTCCGGCATAATAAGCCGTCACACCGAGGATAATTATATAACCCCGCGGGAGAAAATTATATATTGTTGTCTTATTTGACATAATAATATGCCTAATCGTCAACAGGGATGACAATCGTCAGAAGCATACTGCTTCGCCCTTTATTGATAGCATCATTTTCTGTTTCGGACTCCGCCTCATCTTCACTCACTTTCCAGACTCTGCTACTACCGACTAATGCACTTGAAATTCTTTCTCTTAGCCCTTTGCTTTCCTCAGATGTACTCGTGGCTTCTATTCCCAGATCACACAGCAGTATTACCGTGTCGTCCAGGGTTCTAGCCCGAAGGGACACGTATTTTACTCTGTTTCCAAGCTCTGTCGTCACACGGCGAATATCATCTATAGCCGGACTTACATGCCCGGCTATATCAGACCCTGAAGATAGCTGCAATCTCTCAAACCCCATCTGTTCAAGCACGCCGCCTAAAGCCTCAACCGAGGATTTAAGCCCGGCAAGTGCACTTTGCAATCCGCCAGCGACTGCTTCATCGTCTTCCCTCTCTTCAAGCTCGCTCATAATCCTTCCTTCAAGCAGTGAGTTTTTATCGATACTCTTTTTCCTACTTTTTGCATCCATATACTTTGCAAGATTCATAAGCACTCCGCCCGCCACGATGAGTATGAGCGTTATCATCAGGTATGAGAACACTATGGGCAAGGCTATATTCCTGCCTGTTGTATCCGACTCGTGAAGTGCCTTGTAATTGGAATATGCCTTCATCGCCGCTCCGGTCACCTCAAGGAACAGCATAACGAAGACTACGCCCCACACTATTTTCAGCTTTTTGTACTTTCTTCTCACAATCGGTCTCAGTAACCTTGCGACAATCATTACCGCAATTATCTGCGTTGCGCACACATAAGCATACGCCCATCCCTTGCCGTTCTGTGCTGTCATTTCCGCGCCGAGGACAGCGCTCGCATCCTCAAACGGCAGCACCATAAATGAGGCAAGTGTCGTGCTGACCAGACTGATTATAAAACTGTAGACAACAACAACCGGGAATTCACCCTTTACAGTGATAGAGGGCATAATGATGGCCGCCACCTCAGGAATCGCAAGACACATGTAGATTATAGCAGCAGAAGTGGCATTCGGGAAATCACGCTTCTGCAGAACATCAATTATGATAAGGCACACAGAACAGAATATGGCAACCGCAATCAGAACGAACGGACTGACCTTCCTTTTCACGAAGGCTATTCTTGCACCTATCAAGAATGACACACCTATACTTACGTCAAAGAATATACTGCCTATCCCCGGCATAATCTCACCTCTACAGTACCCTTGTTATCGTCATGGTCTTCTCGCCTTCGTATCCCTCGTTAAAGGATATCTCACTCATCAGCATCATCTCATCACCGAGGGGACGCACACATATCGTCATGTACCCTCCGCTGCCTTTCAGACTTGCAAATGAACTGCTCAAAGTCTCAAGCTCCTTCCTAAGCTTTGCCGCCTTATCTCCAAGCATCTTCTTCGCAGCGTCCATATCACTTATGAGCTCAAGCACCATGTTTCTCTTTTCAAGCTCTTTCGAAAGCACTTCAATCGCCCTGTCTATTCCGTCCGATGCTTCACGATCCTCACGGTCTATCTCTCCTATGATCTTTTTTTCAAACAGGCTTTTCTCACTAATGATCGACCCGAATTTGTGTTTCTCCCTGCCCTTTACAACATTTACGACAACAAAAATGACTACTACGATAGTCAGTACCATGACCATGTATGTTATACCAAGCACTATCAGGACATCATCCCGGGCAGGAGCCTCGTGTCTTGACTTATAATTAATATATCCCCTCGCAGGCACACCTAGTATATCATACATCATGATTATACAGAAAAGCACGCGGTAAACGACACCATCTCCCTTAATCCACTTAAGCAGAAGCTTCACAAGAAGCGCCGAAATAACAGTTGCGATTAACTGAACCACGCAGATGTACAAGTATCCGATTCCCCCTGAGCTCCTTGAGGTCGTTTCAGCAGCCATTACATCCTTGGCAGGTTCGATAAAAGCACAGACCGCGAACACTATCGCACTGACGAAGATGATTATAAATGCATTGACAACCGTCCTCTTGTATACGCTTCCCTCGGTGTACTTAGTCCCCTGAATTATTGCAATCATCTCCAAAACTCCGGCCAGGCAAAACCAGAACAGATACACCGGAAGGCTATTCGGATCCTGCTTCTGTGCCACATCAAGCACACAAAGCATAATCGCACACTCCAGCATAACTGCGAGCACCTGTGGTACGCTCGTCTTCTTTCTCGGAAGCGCAATCATTGCGCCCACTACGAACGCTACTCCTATAAATATATCCCATAAGAATGATCCGACTGTTGGCATTGCCATCTTACTCATCCCTCCAGCTTATCCATGTTTCAAATGTGTCGCCGTTGTCCTTCATCTCCAGCTTGCCACCCAGCCTGTCCGTTACCATGCGGATTATCTTGATTCCCATGCCGTGCGAACCCGCATCCTCCTTGCTTGTCTCAAAGTTCCTCTCTATCGGGTGCACATCCTGCGGCTTTGAGTTTTTAATATGAATCAGTTTCTCGGAGATATCCGCGTGGATAACCGGTTCCTCACACCCGGCCTTTGCTGCATTTTCACATGCTTCTATCGCATTGTCTAACAGGTTCGACAAAAGCGCAGTAGCACGTCTGACTTCCATCTTTACGCCGAGGGGCGAGACATTCGCAACCAAATAAATGTCCTTCTCCTGCGCACGTAACACCTTATCAGCGACTATGTACTCTACAAAGTGGTCCATGTCCATGTCACCCGCTTCGTAGGCGCGTGAATAGTTCTCCAAATCGTGACGCACGAATCTAAGCCTTCTGTCCGAAAGAGCCGCAAGCTCATAAGCCTCCTCCTTCGCTTTCAGACGTCTGCTGACGACAAGCCGTACCACAAGGGTAACGGCAAACACAACTACAACAAAAACCAATATGCCGATATATATCCCAAGATATGATTTGAAAGCAGAATCCGTGTCCTGAAGAAGCATGATTAAGTTCTCTCCCCCAGATACTCGGCGTAGCCCACATAAAAATCAGACTTAAACTGCCTTCCGATAGGCAGCTTCTCACCGTTTTTAAGCGCAACATTTCCTCCGCCAACAGAATCAGCGTAGTCAAGATTCACGATAAATCCCGAATGACAGCGAACAAAATTAGACGGGAGCTCCTGAAGTATGTCTCGTATGTTCATATAAGTCTCGCGCTCTTCGTCCGCAACAATCACAAGTCTTCTTCCCCGCCTTGTGATGTACCTGATTTTATCTACAGGTATGTCGAGCGTAACCCATTTCTCAACAATTCTTAGGCTTTTGTTCCGACTGCTTGTCAGACGCATGGCCTTGCTTATGGCGCGGCCTAAGGTCGCCTCCTGCATCTTCTTAATCACAAAATAACAGTGCATAGTCTCGTACGCATCTGTAGCATAATCCGGAATCTCCGTAAGATAAATGATAGCGGTATAAGGATTGCTTCTGTTAATCTCCTTGCCGAGATCGATACCGTTTAGGTCATCCCTGTGATACTCTATGTCAAGTATGACCATGTCGTAATCAATTTTTGATCCGCTGACCTCATTCTTAAACTCATCCGGAGCTGCAATCGTAATCTCCGCACCCTCCGCCAGCTTCTGTTCTTCTATGATATTTTTAGTGTAAAGCGCGTCTTCTCTGTTGTCATCGCAGATAAGAATCTTCATCATTTGTTCCTCATGCATAAGAATGGATAGAGTATAGCTTTTACCCTTTGAAGTTGTCAAGCAAAAGCGCAATTGGGGTTGACAGATTAACAGCAACGGAGCGGCTCCGTTTGATTTGAGCTGCTCCGTCGTCTGTCTGTTATTCTTTATGAATTGTTGAATGTTTTACTGCATTCCGTCCCTTGCCATGTCGTAGAATGCATTAGCTGTTCCCTGATTGAACTTCGTTCCCTTAGGTACGAACTGTACCTGGAATGCTTCAAGCTTTCTTGCATAGCCTGCCGAACCGGACTTCTCGTTGTTGCCTGCCCAGCCGAGCCAGCCGAACTTCTCACAGTAGGTTCTGTAGTACATATCATAGAGATTTGCTACCTGGCCTGCTGCTTTGAGTTGGATCATCTCAACTCTTCTTGACATCCCCTTGGTTCCTGCGAAGGTAGTCTTGTCAGCTGTGGTTGCCCACTGCGTCCAGCCCATCTTCTCAACATAAGCCCTGTACTTAACTGATCCGCCTATGCCAGTGAGCTGCATCTGGATTGTCTCCATCCTCAGGTTGTCGGTTGTGCCGGCGAACTTAGCTTCGTTTACCTTAGTTCCGATACCTGCTGTTGACCAACTCATCCAGTTCTTCTTCTGTACATAAGCTCTGTACTTCAAGGTTACCTTCTTGATTGCAAAGGTCTTCTTAACTGTTCCGCCGTATTTGTCCTTACCTGTTATCTTAACGGTTGCATTTCCGGCGTTGGTGTTGTTACTGTAGGATACGGTATAATCCGTGCCCTTCTTCAAGGTTTTGCCATCAAGTTTTACGGTTACTGTCGGCTTGATTGCCGAACCAGTCCATGCCTTGTTGCCAAGCCCTGTTACCACTGCCTCAGCAATGTTGATGAGCTTTTCTACCTTGGTCTCTTCCTCGGCGATTTCTTCCTTACCTTCAGCATCCTTGAAGAACTTGCCACACTCCGAGCACGTCCAGTACTCTAAGTTGCCTTCTTCATCAACTGTCGGATCCTTTGCCTCAACATGTGTAAGCTTGTGGCCTTCGGACTTGATGATTGTTTCTTCCTTGCTTATCTCCTTCTTGCCCTCTGCATCCTCAAAGAGCTTATCACAGTGTGAGCAAGTATAATAAGCTTTGTTTCCATCCTCAGTGCAGGTTGCTTTCTTCTCCGGTACAAGTGTGAGCTTGTGCTCTGACTTCGGAAGAACAGTCTGCTCTTTGGTTATCTCACTCTTGCCCTCTGCATCTGCAAAGTACTTACCGCAAACTGAACATGTCCAATACTCTATGTTGCCATCCTTCTCTGTTGTAGCCTCAACAGCTTCAACATGTGTAAGCTTATGACCTTCTGTCTTGATTACAAGCTCAGCCTCTGTTGTCTCGGTCTTACCCTCTGCATCTGCGAAGAGCTTCTTGCACTCTGAGCACTCCCAGTATTCTTTCTTTCCATCTTCGGTGCATGTCGGCTTAACCTCTTCATAGGCTGTAAGCTTATGTCCCTTTGCCTTCTCAACAAGGGCTGTCTCTGTTGTCTCGGTCTTTCCATCCTTGTCTGAGAAGAGCTTCTTACATACCGAACACTCCCAGTATGCTTTCTTTCCATCTTCGGTACATGTTTCCTCTACTGCCTCATGAGCTGTCAAGGTATGTGCCTTCATCTCTTCTACAAGGTTCTTCTCCTCTACTTCTGTCTTTGCCTCTGTATCCGAGAAGAGCTTCTTACATACCGAACACTCCCAGTATGCCTTCTTGCCTTCCTTCTCGCAGGTTGCTGCTACTGCCTCGTGAGCTGTAAGGGTATGCTTATCTGTCTTCGCAATCTTTACTACAGCTTCTGTAGTCTCAGCCTTGCCCTGTGCATCCGAGAAGAACTTCTTACATATCGAGCACTCCCAATATGCCTTGTTTCCTTCTTCCGCACATGTTGCTTCCTTTGCTACGTGAGCTGTGAGAGTATGTCCCTTAGCCGGTATGGTTTCCGTCTTTGAACCGGTAGAACATGTCGTGCACTGATAAGTCATAATTCCGGTCTCGGTACAGGTTGCCTCCTTCGTTACTGTTCCCGTAGACGGCCAGGTATGCGTATGTACTACAGGCGGCACATAAGGTGTACTGACTGTGATTGTTACCACCTTGTTACCCGCTGCGTAATATGTATTCCCAGCAGCCGATATAGTTACTTTGCATACTCCTGCTGTTGAACCGGCACTGAAGTCACCCGTTGTTTCATCGACTAAGCAGCCGGAAAGCGTTTGGGTTATTCCATAGGTTACATCCCCCACTGCTGACCCCTTATATGTCGACAAATCAAGGCTTCCACCTGTTGTAACACTTGCCGATGCTGTTCCGCTGAGCGGGTTATCTGCTTTATCGATAGTTACAGTTACTGCACTTGTCAAACCGGTAAGGTTGTAGTTACCCGCATCTGCTCCCTTGAGCTTTACTCCTGTAACGGTTACAGGCTTGTCCACTCCCACATTTGCATCGGCTATCGTAGCCGTTGCTTCAGATATGTCTACTGCAACATCATCACCCACTATCGCTGATGTGACAGTTCCTACAACAAGAGAAACGGAGGTATTTCCCGCCTCATACTTTCTTCCCGTTGCGGTAACACTTACAGTTGTGTCTTTTGGTGCTATCGTCGCTGTTAACCCTGTGGGCTGAGTGATAGTATAATTCCCCGCATCTGCTCCGGAAAGAGTGAATTCAGCCACCGTTACCGTCTTATCAGTACCTACATTCTTATCAGCAAATGTTCCGGTTGTGGGTGATAGTAACGCAACATCATCTCCTTCTATAACACCATCACTCAACGTCAAATTGCCAGGCAATTCAACCGTGTCGCTGCCATCATAAGTCTTGTCAGCTATATCTAAGCCATTTATAGTTAATTCTTTAGCATTTATACACACGAGCATACTTTGCGAAGATACATCTTCGTAGTTGTTCCCACCATCTACTTTATAGTATACAGTGTAATCACCCGCGTCATTTCCAACCGGTACAGAGTCCTCCCAATTTGTACCGTCTAAACTGTATTTCATAGAACCACCGGTAGTTAAGCCTCCTACAACAAGCTCCTGATCCTCTCCCGTATAATATAAATCTTCTCCAAAACTCGGTGCTTCCACTTCCGGTGTTGCCTTGTTTATCGTGAATGATGTTTCAGCTGTCCCCGAATTATAGTTTTTAGTTTCCGATACGCTTGCCTTTATCCAGTATGTATTTGCATTCGTCGGTATATCGGTTGTGTATTCCGACTGGTCGGTACTATAAGTATACTGTACGACTCCGTTCCCCAGATTACCTGTTAATTCCGGCTCATTTGGCTCTTCTCCGTATGTCCATCCTTCCATCGACAACGACAAATCAAGGTTTACCTTAGCTATACAGAAGTCGGTTGAAGCGTTGCTTGGCAGTCTGTAATAATAAGGATTCGATAAAGCTGCTGCTGTAGCAACATAATCGCCTGCATTTATATGCTCGCCATCAACAGAAACCTCCACCTCGCAGGTATCCCCATTAACCAGGCCCGTTGCTTCACAAGACGGATAAATAGAGAAACCTGTATAATCCTGAGAAAGATCACTCCACGACAAGCCAACCGTTCTCGGCTCTACGGTAAGGTAATACACTCCCGACAAAGTCTCGTTTCCGTCTGAATAAGTAGCAGTAATCACAGTTGTTCCCGGAGTTCCAACCGTTATCGTTGCGGTTTCGGCATTATTTGCCACCGTTGCAACGCTTGTATTACTTGATTCCCATGACCATGTTGCTTCATCAATATTTTTTGCGCTTGCCGTAATCGTGAAATCATCATCTCCATACTCAGCGGAACCCGATGTCACATTGTGTTCTTCTCCACGGTTAAATGTAACAAGACTATCAGCATCTACATCAGTATATGTCATAAGATAGTCGGAAAAGCTGTCCGTCTCGGCTGTAAAACCATTCCCCTCAGTAAGACTCCACTTCGAGTCATCCATAACCCTGGGCGTCTCACCCTGGTGCAATCTTATAAGCTTATATTGTCTCACATATCCATCTGCAACCGCAGGCATATCATGCGCTTGTGAGGTTATCGTAATCTCTTTATCAAACTTCTTTATTTTACCTATGTTTGTCGGGCTATTGCTGCCTTTTTTGCAAAACAGCTGAAGATAATAATCCTTAGCATACGCAAAGTGATATCCCCTCGGGAATCCGCAATACCATACCAGCCACCACTCCCAAAAGCTCGCATATTGGCCTTTGTAAGGTTCATATTCACTTTCATAATAAAGTTCAAAGGCATCGGAAGTCAGCTCTTCAGCATCCAGATTAACCCCGACTTCACCTTCTCCGCCTGACAAAGCATCTATAATACTCTGTTGAAGGGCATCTGTATCATCACTATCCAAATCAATGACAGCTTCATTATAGACACCCTCATTACCAAGCGAATCGATTATATCTCCCGCAGTATCCTTTACTGTATCTTGATCTTCCTCATCTGTAACATTCGTATTCACATCATATACATGCGCTGTAACTGTTTTTCCGACATTTCCAATCTGTGCGGTTACTTCCACCTCTCCGGCTGCTTTACCCGTAAGCCTTCCGTTTGCATTGATGGTTGCGATACTATCGTTATTAACCGACCAGGCCTCTCCGGAGTGATATGCGTTCCTTGGCTTCAGGTTATTTACACCTACATTAATCGAGTTTTCCTTATACACGATCGGGTTAGAAGGAGTGATAGAAAAATCAAGCACCTTATCACTATACAAAACAGGAGCCGAATATTCAGATACATCACTGCCAAAATACCCCGAGTAGTAATTTGGAGTTAAATATACGCAAACCGCAACCTTCACGATGTCACCACTGTGAATGATTCGCGATTCGTTTTCATTCTCCCTTCCTCTTGCATACAAACCGGATAAATGATCTGTAATGTCATACATGTATCTGCCCGTTTCCGGATCATAATATGCTAGATTAGGAATAATCTTGCCCTCACCGTCAAAATTCGGATTTCCAAAATTACACAACGCATTACTGGTTAATCCGACAGTACCGCCAACATCCCATATCACTTCATTTTCTTCATTCAAAAACCTTACCTTAATCTGATACATATCATCTTCATACGGTAAATCTTCAAGAGCTATTGAGGACTCCCAGCTAACCACATATTCATCATCTATGGAGACATTTTGTGGCGTCGCATATTTATCTATATTACAAACCCAGTTTTTCGTAGGAGATTCAACCGAATAATCACTGTCCTGATACAGAGCCCTTGTCTGATTTTCAAAACCACAGGTCATCACGCTGTACGATACCGCATATGACGTATCTTTTGTCAGGTACTGATCCGCGCGATTCTTAATATGCGGTTTAAGATCTATGGAATAGACACCATCTGATATGCTGCCGTTCCAGTTTTCATTCGGACAATTAAAAGAGCCGAACCTGACATCAAAAGGTTCTTCATTATCAATCTTTATTCTGATCATATAATCGATGACATCCGCATTGGGAACAGCATCCCATGTTGCAATCAAATCATCACTTAAAGCTATGTTTGTCGGAACCGCAAATTGTTCCTTATAGGAATTAAAAACAAAAGTGCCGTATGCCGGTTCGGAATACTCAGACGTATGGAAATACGCAGACTGCTCTTCCACCTTTATCATAGCAATTTTAAATTCCTGCTCACCGTCATCATACACTCTATAATCATAATTATAATCAAGATATGCTAATTTTAATCTCCATCCTAATTCTATCCGTCGATTATAGCCTTCTTTTTCGGTATACACATAATCATTCTTGACACTATCACCGGAAAAATGGAAAAAATCATACCCGTTTGTATTCCATGCACTTTCATCATTTATGTCGCGAGGATAGACATAAGCCCTGTATTCCCCGTGATAAACCTCATCATCAACGTTAAAATACATATACAGCTTTCCGTCCTCCTCTGTGACGAGAGGCATCTGCGGTTTAGATAATTGAATAGACTGCGCAAGAGAATAAAGCTTTGCTTCCGACAAATCCGAAAACGAACTGTTGTAACTATTCTCTGTATTGATTGCTCTTATCTTATACTTGACATACACCTGTGTAAGACTGTTATTTCCCGATCTGACAGCTATCAGGTGTATTGCATTCTGAAGATCAAGGCTATCATCGTCTCCACAACCTACAATCTCCGAATTTCCGACCTGATCCCCGCATGCACTGTCAGTGTACGCAAAAACCTCCAGTTCATACGCATTCGCTCCGTTGGATTTTGCCCACGTTGCCAAAGCTCTTTCGGAACCACTGCCCCAGCCTATAGCGGCAGGAACTTCCAGTTCCTCATCCGCCTTCACCACTCCCGCCGGCACTCCTGCGAATACCGTAGTTAAAGCAACAAAAAAAGCCACCACAAAAGCAAGACTTCTTTTAACCGCATTCGTTCCTCTGCTACATCTTCTTGGCGCATTCGAACCACTTCCCCCATTGGGAGCGCCCGAATTAACCAAACTCTTCACATCTTTCATACCTTCATTAACCTCCCTTTTATCATTTTGTGAAAAAGATGTGAACATTTTAACACCACCAATGTAGCATGTCTATTTTGTCAGACCGACCATTGTCTTATCGACATATTTTATGTCATAATCGCCCCCGATACTTTCCTTCGCTCTCTCCGTCTTCGCCAGCATCTCCTCAGCTCGCTTCAGCTTTACCTTATCCACATACAGTTTCTTCTTGTATGCATCCACATGCACCGCATACACCGACTCGTAATTCCTATGGAAATCCTCGCAGAACTCCCGCCCAATTTCCAATGCCTGTCGTATTTTTTACTCATGATTTCTTTCAAATAAACCATCTCCTTAAACACAAGAAAAACCGGAGTTATTATTCTCCGGTCTTCCATCACATTATTATTTACTTTCATTAACCTTTAAGATTGACTATAAATACTTGCCTTTTTTCCTGGGGGATGTTTAAGGCATCCATTGCCTGATCTTTCGTCAACCCAAGAGAATCCATAAGGCTTTTTATATTGTCAGTTATTACCTCTTCCCTTTCTTTTTCTACTCTCTCTTCTACTCTCTCTTCTATTTCATCTTTCATTAAAAAATCCATAAGCGCTTGACACATAATACTATCCCTCCTTAGCATCTGCAAGTTCCGCCTCAATTTCCTCTATTGTCGGTAATGATGATCTGTAATCATCCGGAAGAAATCTACTGATGTCATATACTGCAATACCCATAGGCTGACTGCTTGCCTCTAAAGCATATTGAGCTTTTATATTGTCTTTTGATTTGCAGATAATCAGCCCCATTGTAGGACCATCTTTCTCACTCTTCATCTGATGATTTACTGCAACCATAAAAGTTCCAAGCTGTCCCATATCCCCCGATTGAAACTCTCCTATTTTTACCTCAATCACAAAGAAGCAATGTAGCTTGTAATTATAAAAGAGAAGATCAACATAGTTTTCCGTGTTGCCAATGTTAAGTTCAACTTCCCGTCCGGCATGGGCAAATCCGTTTCCTAACTCCATAATGAGCTTCTCGACATTTGCCAAAAGCGCATCTTTAAGCTCCTTCTCATTATATTTTTCTCTTATAGAAATAAAGTCAAAATTATAAGGATCCTTCGTAATCGCCTGTGCAAGCTCGCTCTGATCCTCCGGAAGCGTCAGACTAAAATTTGTAATAGCCTTCCCTTGACGTTCATACAGATCCGTATCAAGAAAATTCATCAGCACCGATCTTGACCAGTTGTTTTCCAGCGTTTTTTTCACATAAAACAGCGCTTTTTCCGGATCACCCTTTGATTTTCCAAGAATCTGAATATGATGTCCCCACGGTATTTGAAATATCGCCTCTAAATCGTCAACAGGCTGTTGACGATTTTCATTGTCTTCTGAGCCGTCAACAAGTTGTTGACGATTCTCAGGCACTCCAGGGTACATCTCATAGAAATAACGCATATATTTCAAATTTGTGGTCGAAAACGATTTAATATCCGGAAAATATCCTTCAAATCACTACTAATTGTTTTATAAAAACCGGAACCGTATCCCGCCTCTTCACTCATAAGCGCAATGTCCCTGCCAAGCCCCCAATAAAATCGCAGCATTTCACTATTAACCTTAACCGCTGCCTTAAGCTGGCTCAGACGGAAACGCTTTGAAACATCTTTTATCCAGTTTCTATATTTGATGTCTGTTTTTATAAGGCCACTCATACTTACTGCTCTCCTTCAATCTCTGCAATGATCTTGTCAATATCATCCCTCAAAACCTGCTCCCGGACAACAATATCTTTTATTTCAGCATTCAGTTTTACAATATCTATCTTCTCCCGTGTATCTTCCGCTTCCACATATGAGCTTACACAAAGAACCATCATTTCAAAGACATCACATAAATCTGGCAGGGATTAGCTTCATCCCAAAGGAGCGGGAATACTTCCAACTCCTTGAAACCACAGCTTATGTAAAAAAGATTTGTCCTATCATAATCCTCATACATTCCCATCTTTACAGTCTTAACCTGCATAAATTCGTATCCATCAGCCCTTGCCACTTCTATAGCCTTTTCAACAAGTTCCCGACCCACCCCGTTTCTGTGGTATTTCTTCATTACACCCATAACGGCAAGTTCAACAGTGGCACGCCCGGTCTCCTTCAGACATAAGAATCCCATGATTCTATCATCATCCTTAGCCTCAAGAAAGGTCCAGTCTGTACAGTCATGGATATAGCCTTCCCGGCTCTCTTCAAGCTCAAACCATTCCGTCAAATCTTCAAGCACCGCTCTTGCGATTGCTCTTTTTTCATCCGAATCCTTTATCGTTAAAACCACTCTTTTTATTCCTCTTCATTTTTTTGTGTTTCATCAGGATAATCCCAGAAGCCACCGGTATGGAAGTTTTCATTTCCCAGCGGCTTTGCCGTCAGTTTGAAAATGACGCAGCCATCCGGGCATACAACAGTTTTTGTGTATTTCCCATCTCCACCGACCTTGGTAAGATCGCCACCGCTTCTGACAGCTTCCATTATAGGATACAGCATCATCATTGTCTTTGAACAGATTCCGTAACCGTCCCTATTAACCGGGCATCCATAGGTACATTTATAAACATCTCCGATTTCCTCGCCGTTACGACAATACCTTTCTGTATGATCCCCATGTAAAAATCCTGATACTTCTACTGTAAATTCATATTCTTCGTCATACCACTTTTTCATTTTTTCCCTCGTCAATTTAAGACTCTTCCTGTTGCTTCGCAAGCCCTCGCATTTCGTCATAAGGGGTACCGCTTGCGGTGGATTCCTTATGACATCGAAGGCCGGCACCTCAACGCTTCGCATTGAGGTCTGCGTCGCTCCGCTCAGAGTGACACCGTCGTGTCAATACCACCGCTTCAGCCCGAAGAATCTTTTTTCATAACTCACTTTACACTATCATTATTCCGCATTTATCCCATATTAAGAGCGGTTTTAAGCCTGTTCAATCCATCGATGACGAGCGAGCGCGGACAGGCAACATTCATCCTCAAAAAGCGCTCCCCTCCCTTTCCGAATATACTTCCCGGAGAGAGATAAAGCCCCGTCTTGCTTCGTATGGCAGCCTGCAGCTTCTTTGAATCTTCCGTATAACTGCTCATATCAAGCCACATAAGATATGTTGCGTCCTGCCTGACCGCTTTTACCTTCTGCAGTTCATTTTCAATAAACTCATAAACCGTTTTTTTGTTCTCTTCGATGTAAGCATTCAGCGCTTCGAGCCATTCATGCCCCTCATCCGAAAAAGCCGCCAGCGTCGCATCCATTGCAAATGCATTCGGCTCAGCCACCTCATCGGTATTCAGCGCGCGATTCATCCTGTTGTAAAGCCCTTCTTCCGGAACATATACGGCCGCCGTATTCAATCCCGCTATATTAAAGCATTTTGTCGGAGCAACTGCGGTTATGCTGTTCATGCGGCACTCCTCGGAAACAGAAGCAAAAGGAATATATTCCCTGCCCGGCTCAACTATGTCGCAATGTATCTCGTCAGAGAATACAAGCACATGATGCTTTGCACACAGCTCTCCCACTCTTTTCAGTGTCGACTCATCCCATATCTTTCCTATGGGATTGTGCGGATTACAGAGAATGAGCATGGTTGTAAGTGGATCGGACAGTTTCTTCTCGAGATCCTCGAAATCCATGCTGTACGCACCGTCTTCAAACTTTAGCCGGTTTTCAAGCACTCTGCGGCCGTTGTTGATAATCGAATTAAAGAAGATGTTATACACCGGTGTCTGGATAACTATTTTTTCCGCAGGCGTCGTGAACTTCCTCACAGCAGTCGAAAGAGCAGGGATTACACCGGTAGTAAAGATCAGCCTGTTCTTTTCCATCTTAAGGTTATGGTACTTAAGCCACCACTTAAAATAAGCGTCGTACCACTCGTCCGGAACATCGCTGTAACCGAACACACCGTGAGCAGCTCGCTTCTCTATGGCCTCCCGGATGCACGGTGCTGTCGGAAAATCCATGTCGGCCACCCACATCGGAAGCTCACCGTCCCTTACATCCCACTTTAAGGAATTGGTGCCGGTTCTGTTTATTATTTCATCAAAGTTATATTCTGACATGCTTTTTACCTCTCGTATAATATGTAATGGCACGATTGCTAAAGCAATCCTGCCCAGTCGGTCGGTGCGATGCAAAATTATGACTTCGTCATAATCGCACCTCCCTTTAAGATTCTTCGCTTCGCGTAAGACATGACACGTGTCATGACTTAAGGCCTTTAGCCCGAAGAATCTTTTCTTACCACAACCCTTCCGGGGTGTCGGTCATCTCCGCTATATCATCACAGATTATCTTGGTTTTTGAAGTATCAATCTTATCTTTTTGAATGACCAGATGATTTATCCTGTCCGCCTTTATGGTTCCGCTCCTCGGGTTGAACACGCTGTCAACCGTGCCTCGAATATCAGCCTCCACATCCGCATACTCGAACACAAGCGTAGTGTTGATAAGCCTGCAGTTTATCATCTCGAGGTTCTCGATGTAGCACATGCCCTGCAAACTCTCTATGGTGCAGTCGATGAATCTCAGGTTCTTCGAATTCCACCCTAAGTACTCACCTGTGATAAATGTATTCTTCACCGTTACATTCTCACAATTCCAAAAAGCATCCTTGCTCGCTAAGTTAGAATCCTCGACCTCTATGTTCACTCCGCCGTCAAAGCTGTAGTCACCTATCAGATTAAGCGACTTCACCCTGACATCCCTGCAGTTCATACCAAAGTACGGACCGTTGGCATTCACACGGTCAAGCGTTACACCGGTACAATTCCATAGTGTCTCCTGAGCATTCGGTATCATGACATTCGACAGAGTGATATTCTCGCAACGTCTGAAGTTCTTCGGTGCCTCAACGATTGAGTCGCTCATAGAATAATTCTTCGTGTACCAAACTCCCGCGCGAGCCATGTCAAAGAAGGTCACAAGCCTTAAATCCACCCCATCGCAGTACCAGAAGGGATACTTGTACCGAAACAGGCACTCACAAGCCTTTACATTCCTGCACTCCTTAAGAGGCGACTCCCCCTTCTCGAACACACAGCCGTTAAGCTTAATATCCTCCATACCGTAAAGAGCTCTCTCTTCTATAAATTTTGTATCCTTGTATTCCATTTTTTTACACTCCTTTTTAAGACGCTTCACGTAAGACATGACACCTTTGTGCACTAACTTAAGGCCTTTATCCCGAAGAATCTTTTTCATAATCAACTGTATGCTACTCTCTATACAGTTTTTATATTTTACCACACTCCTCCTGCAAATGAAACAAAAACACAGCTCGTATTGTCACTTGTTGGCGGCTAAAATGTATGGTATATTTAAGCCAGATTATACACGGAGGTTTGGTCAATGGGCGAAACAAAAGAAACAGCTTATCCGTATCTTTATGAGACACATCTTCATACAAGTCAGGCAAGCGCATGTGCGCATAACACCGGCCGAGAAATGGCTGAGGCCGCGCAGGCATACGGCTATTCCGGCATCGTCGTCACCGACCACAACTGGGGCGGAAATACCTGCATCCCGAAAAGCTTGAGCTGGTCCGACTGGGTTGATGAGTTTGCAAAAGGATATTACGATGCGCTTGAATACGGCGAAAAAAACGACTTTGACGTATTCTTCGGATATGAAGCCGGGTACGATGCCACGGAATTCCTTATCCACGGTATCACTCCGGAATGGTTAATGAAGCACCCTGAGATAAAGGACGCAACGATAGCTGAGCAGCTTGAGATAGTTCATGCCGGAGGCGGTATAGTGGTTCACGCCCATCCCTACCGCGAGGATTACTACATTCCCGAAATCAGGCTCTTTCCCGAGCATGTCGACGCCGTTGAAGCCGTAAATGCGATGCATTCCTGCAGTCGAAGCGAGTACCACAACAATCCGAAGTTTGACGAGCTGGCTTTAGCATACGCCCGTAAGCACAACTTCCCGCTCACCGCAGGCTCCGATATCCACAACACATCCTTACTCGGCGGAGGGATGGCCTTCAGGCATAGGCTTAAGTCCTCCAAAGACCTCTGCGATGCCATTATAAATAACGGCGATTATATCCTCACCAACGGGGATACATGGTTCGACAGGAACGGAAACAGGCTTTGAAATATATGACCGCCTATTTCTTCCTGATCTCATCAAGCACACTACGGTCAAACGGATAGGGAACTCTCGCTATCCGGTCCGGAGCTTTGAGGATTTCCTCTGCGGAAAGCTCCGTCAGCCGGTTCCAATCGTCGGCCGGTACATTTTCCGGCACTGTCGTCTTCCTGATAAATCTATCGAATTCATCGAAGTTCCCAAATCCCGCCCACGAAAGCACATTATTCTTCATTTCATCATCCGCAAAGCGCACATAGCCAGGCAGGAAGAAGCCTATAGCCCTTCCGTGGGGAATACCCAAAGTAAATGTAAGCCTATAGCTTAAGGCATGCGGCAGTGAAGTTCCCGTCTGCGCTATGGCCTGACCCGCAAGGTTAGATGAATACAGCAAGCTCTTATAATCTTCATCTGAAGGTTCGCGTAACCCCGTCAGGACATCCTTGGTCTTACTCCATTCAACCAGCCCTTCCCTCACCGTCTCTGCTGAAACTGGATTGGTTGCGGTATGAATATAGCTTTCAATAAGATGTCCCAAAGCATCCACGGAGGTGTTAATTATCAGCTCCTTCGGTGCAGCCTTTAGGTACCTGTAGTCAAGCAGCGCCATGGCAGGAAAGAGCTTCAGGCTTGAGCTCACCTTTGTGGAAAGATCGTTCCTTGTCAATACGGAAACCGCCGTAACCTCAGAACCCGTACCGCACGTAGTCGGTATCGCAATCACCGGCAGGCTTTCCGCTCTCATATCCGAGGCACCTTCGTAACCCTTCACATGCAGAAAATCTCCCTGCTTATCCTTATGAAACATCATAATCGCAATCGACTTTGCCGCATCAAGCGGAGAACCTCCGCCTATTCCTATCACAAAGTCGCACGCATTAGACAATCCGAAATCTCTTGCCTTCATTACCGTCTCAACCGAAGGGTTCTCCTCGATCTCGTTATAGACAGCGTATCCAAGTCCACACTTGTCTAACGCTATAGTCACATCTTCCTGTGCCCCGCACCTTACAGCCGAGCTTCTCCCCGTAACTAAAAGAGCCTTGCTTCCGTAGGAACAAAGCTCATCCGCATGATTGATCACCGCATTCTCTTCACTGTAAACCTTTACCGGAGTAATATAACTCATTTTAAAACCTCCGTAAAACCTAATCCGCCGGTTTCCTGTAGAACCTTCCCATCAGCCGTTCGGTCTTCAATACATTTACAAATGCATTCTCGTCTACCTTTTTTATCTCCGCTATAACATGATTACGCACCGCGCTTCTCCGAAAGATAGATACTTATAAAATCCGTACCGCCGCTTGTCGCATCCATAAGCAGACACATGCTTATGGCAAGTCCGTTGATCAGTGTCATACCGCCCATGGTATCATCTGAAATCTCCTTTATCCTAAGCTTTCTTATCCTAAGCTTTCTTCAGGTATTTCTCCTCATACTCCTCTATCGGGATTGGCTTGCTGAAGTAGTATCCCTGAATAAAGTTGCAGCCGAACTCCTTGAGCTTCTCAACCTGCTTTTTCTCCTCGGCGCCCTCGGCGAGGCAGACAAGATTGAGTTCATTTGCAAGGGAAATTATGTACTTCACAACGGTTATGTCCTTCTCGTTGTCACTATCGGTTCCCACCTTGTCTACAAAGCTCTTGTCTATCTTCAGTGTATCGATTGGAAGCTCCGTTAACAGCGACAGGGATGAGTACCCCGTCCCGAAGTCGTCCATGGATATCTTGAAGCCCTTCTCCCTGAGCCTGTTTAAAACCACGAACATTCGCTCCCTGTTATCATACGACGCACTCTCGGTAAGCTCAAAATCAATCAGGGAATGGTCCACATTATGTGAATCAACTATCTCTGCAAGGCTGTCCGTAAGCCCCTTGACATAGAGTCTGCTTCTTGAAAGGTTTACGGATATTGGATACAGAGGCAGTCCCTTCTCCTTCCACTCGGCAAGCTTTGCACATACCTTGTCGAGCACTATGTCATCTATCTTCCCTATGGAGCCGTCAGCCTCAAAGAAGGGAACAAACCTGTTTGGAGCCAAGAGCTCCTTGCCTTTGTATCTCCACCTTATCAGCGCCTCCGCGCCCTTTACGCTTCCGCTGGTTATATCAAACTTAGGCTGCAGATAAACCTCGAACTCATCGTTAAGGATTGCCTTTTCGAGGTAAGCCTTGATGTAATTACTCCAGACTATGTCGTCATGCATCTTGTCGGTATACATGATTATCTCGGTCACATTGTGATTGGTTCCGAGCCTCTGCGCAAGCTTGCCCGCATCGGCAACACGGTTTCCCGAAAGCAGTGACCTCTGCATGGGCACCACACCACACCTGAAGTAAATCCTGTAATTCGGATCCTCGGGGAAATAAGACAGTTCTTTGAAAAACGCCTTAAGACGGCTTATCGTCTCCTCCTCGGGCATATCCTTGATCATCATGCAGAAGTTATCGTTGTGACACCTTGCGCTTGTGTACACGAAATCCGCTTCATTCATGGCCCGGACAACATTCTCAAGAACCCTGTTGGCCACATTGTGCCCGTAAACCTCGTTGAGTATCCTGAATTCCTTTATATCGAAATGTGCAAATGCAAAGTCTTTTATCCCCGCTTCTATCGGCATCTCGAGGAAGGGCATGATATGATTCCAGTTGTAATGCCCGGTGATAGGGTCAAAGAATGCCGTCTTGTAAAGCAGCTCCTTATCAAGCTGGTCATAATCATCCTTCATAACGGCCAGCG
This sequence comes from Lachnospiraceae bacterium, assembly GCA_017525525.1. Classification (GTDB taxonomy): domain Bacteria; phylum Bacillota; class Clostridia; order Lachnospirales; family Lachnospiraceae; genus Coprococcus_C. Next base: position 26,433 of record JAFXSQ010000052.1, read on the forward strand.
CTCTTTCCTCCGTGACCTTCCACTCATAAAGAATACGATACTTCTCGCCCTGCCAGAACACGCTTATGATCTGCGGATCATCACTTATCTTTAATTTGGTATACTGGCGGAATGCATCGTCATCCTCCGCCATCTTTTTAAACAGTTTCTGAAGAGCCTCAAATCCTATATCAATGTCTGAATCAATCTCGACAGAATAGTAATAGGCGCCTCTTAACTCAACCGACTTCAATCCCGAAGGATACTCGACCTTGTCGTCGCCGGGCCTGTACTCAATACCGATAACTTCTTTTTCCAAGCCGTCAACGAAAAACACCCCCGGATAATCATAAGTTCCGAAGGCGTTCGCATACTTGCCGATTGCATCACAAATCTCTCCCTTCTTAAAGGAAGCTATCATGTCCGCATCGGCATCAATATAGTAAAGGACTCTGTCAGGTTTATAAAGCTGGTTCAGTTTATTAATATACATGTAAGTCCCCCCATCTGTATAATAATCTAAATCAGTGCTGTTGAAAAATACCTCTCCGCCCTGTCGGGGAGAACCGTTGCAATCACCTTATCCGCACCGTACTTTTCAGCCATCTGCATGGCTGTCCATACATTTGCACCGGCACTTGTGCCGACTAAAAGTCCCTGTACCTTAGCCAGGCTTCTCGCAGTATTTATCGCATCCTCGTCCGTCACCTCAACAATATCGGTGATTATAGAGGTATCCAGTATGTCAGGTATAAAACCGTCGCCTATGCCCTGTATCTGATGAAGTCCCGGCTCATCCCCAAGAAGCGCCGACACATTCTTCGGCTCAACCGCAACTATCTTCGTATCAGGATTCCTCTCAAGCAGATACTTTGCGACACCCTGAAGCGTTCCTCCCGAACCTATGCCGGACACATAGATGTCTATCTTTTGTCCAAGCTGCTCGCAGAGCTCGACAGCCGTGGTTCTATAGTGTATCTCCGGGTTTGCCGGATTCTTGAACTGCTGAGGCACGAAATACTCATCCGACTGTGCGGCTATCCTCTCAGCCTCGGTCACAGCTCCGTCCACGCTCAGCTCCTGTGGCGTAAGCACAAGCTCTGCACCGAGAGCCTTGATTATCTTCTTTCTCTCCTCGGACATATTCTCGGGCATAACGATTATTACCTTATACCCTTTTCTTACGCCACAGAGCGCCAGTCCGATACCTGTATTGCCGCTGGTCGGTTCGATTATGGTCATGCCCGGTTTAAGCTTCCCGTCCCTTTCAGCAGCCTCGATCATGTTCTTGGCTATCCTGTCCTTTATGCTTCCTCCCGGGTTTAAAAACTCCGCCTTCGCGAATATATTAAGTCCGGTACTCTCCTTAAGCGAAAGCAGCGGTGTATTGCCTATGAGATCTATTATATTTGAGTAGTACATCTTTGAAATATCCTTCCGTTTCTCGACCTTTCTTCCGGGTCAAATGTTATACAGTATGTTAACACTTTTCAGGTCTTTCCGCAAGTGTACGATTAATCGAGTTGGTGAGACGAAAGCGAACCGAACTCGCGCGCGGGACACCGGTCAGATTTAGCTGACATCTACATTTCGGTGTCCCTGCGCATAAGAAAAACCGGCCTGATATTTTATATCAAGCCGGTCAAAAAAGCTTTTTCATTCATTGTTTTTTGAACTTTTTTCTTATTGCAACAAGCGCTGCCGCTATACCGAAAGTTATAAGTATGATACCCGCAAAGATACACATTCCGACCGGCAGCCCCCAGTTCACGAAGCCGTACCAGTCATTGGTGTCCGGCCACTCTCCCACTCCGTTCACCAGAAGATTGATCAGGTAGAACAGTCCGTAAGCTATGGTCGGTATCACCGAAAGCAGACAATGCTTTACTCCAAACTCAACCCGTGTATCAAAAACCAGGAACTCAGCCATGGCAATAAGCGGCACTATCAGATGAAACCAGAGATTAGAACCCTTATACAAAAGCGAATGTCCGTATATGGGGCCTAAAAACGCTGCTATGGTCATAAATGTAACGCCCACAGCCGCAGCGGTCATAAGCTTTGCCATGCCCATAGCCTTCGAGCATCCGCCATCCGAGCTTCTTCCCTTTACGATATACCACACCAGCCATGCGTAAGCCACTACGGTGCAGAGCACATTCGAAAGCACCGTGTAGAACTTGAAGTTCGCAAGTCCGTCCGCGGTAAGCCCGGTCGCAGAGCTGTTGATGACCATCATAATCACAAAGCCAATGGTTCCGCACACTGCGATGAGAATATTCAGTATAAGAGTTATTAAATCTCTTTTGTTTCTATCCATATGTCCTTATCCATAATTACTAAAGCTCTGGAACCTGATCCTCGGTTATAACTCTTAAGCCAGCCTTGGCAAGCTCGGTCTCCGCAGCCTTATAGTCATCCACACGGAAGATCATGTATACCTGCTCCGATACATTTGCACCTGATACGGCGTACATATACTTTATGTTGATGTTGGCCTCTGTGAAGACCTTAAGAACCTTGTTAAGTCCGCCCGGCACATTCGGGATCTCGACGATCACGACATGCGTAAGCTTATTGACATAGCCTGCATCCTTTAATACGGTTGTTGCCTCGTACACGTCATCAACTATGATACGCGCTATGCCAAAGCCGTCTGTCTGAGCCACAGAGATGGCTCTCATGTTTATGTTGTTAGCCGCAAGCACGGTGGTCATCTCGTCCATCTTGCCGGGCTTGTCCTCTATGAAAATGGAAACCTGCTTTACACTCATCTTTTTTACCCCCTTTGCTTAAAGATCCTTCCTGTTGCTTCGCAAGCCCTCGCATTTCGTCATAAGGGGTACCGCTTGCGGTGGATTCCTTATGACATCGAAGGCCGGCACCGTAACGCTTCGCATTACGGTCTGCGTCGCTGCGCTCAGGATGACACGTCCGCTTGGTGTCATTCTGAGGTCTACGCCCGAAGAATCTTTTTTAACTCTTCTAAGTCATTCGCCGTGAAAAAACAAATGTCTGCTTCGCAGCCGCTTGTTTTTTCACTTAAGCTCATATTTTTCTCTTATCAATAACCCTGACAGCCTTGCCTTCGCTTCGCTCTATGGACTTCGGTGCAACAAGTGTCACCTTAGCCTTGATACCGAGCATGTTCTTCATGCCTGCTACAAGGTCTGCCTGACGCTTTGTGATCTCATTTACATCATCGGTGAACATCTCAGGTGTCATCTCAACATGTACATCAAGCGAGTCAGTGTTATTCTTCCTGTCAACTATGATCTGATAGTTAGCCTGATAACCGTTGTTAAGAAGCACTGTCTCGATCTGTGACGGGAATACATTGACGCCGCGAATGATGAGCATATCATCGGAACGTCCCATAGGCTTGGCCATCTTCACATGGGTACGGCCGCAGGGGCACTTCTCTCTCGAGAGCACGCAGATGTCCCTTGTCCTGTAACGAAGAAGCGGGAACGCCTTTCTGTCTAACGCAGTAAACACAAGCTCACCCTTGGTTCCGTCCGGAAGAACCTCTCCGGTATTCGGATCTATTATCTCTGCCACGAAATGATCTTCATTGATATGCATACCCGTCTGAGCGCTGCACTCGTAAGCGACGCCGGGACCCGAAAGCTCTGTAAGTCCGTATATATCATAAGCCTTGATTCCAAGTGTCTTCTCTATGTCCTGACGCATCTCCTCGCTCCATGCCTCAGCACCGAGAATTCCCGCCTTAAGCGGTATATCTTCCGGACTCATGCCCATCTCCTTCATGGTTTCGCCGAGGTATGCCGCGTATGAAGGCGTACAGCAAAGTATGGTAGCCTTAAGATCCTGAATGAACATTATCTGCCTCTCGGTATTACCCGATGACATAGGAATGGTAAGGCATCCTACCTTCTGGCTTCCGCCGTGAAGACCGAAGCCTCCGGTGAAAAGACCGTAACCGTAGCTTACCTGAACTACATCCTCGTCTGTTGCACCGGCAGCGGTAAGCGCTCTCGCGCAGCAGTCCTCCCAGAGGTCAAGATCCTCCTTTGTGTAAAAGCCCATCACTCTCTTGCCGGTGGTTCCCGAGGTCGAGTGAATTCTAACAACATCCTTAAGCGGAACGCCCACAAGGCCTGTCGGATAAGTGTCTCTTAAGTCCGACTTCTTCAAGAAGGGACGCTTGTGAAGATCTTCAATTCCCTTGATGTCCTCCGGTGTAACACCCTTCTCTTCCATCTTCTTGCGATAGTAAGGAACATTGTCCCAGGCATGCTTTACCTGCTCTACTATCTTCTTATTCTGGATCTCGAGTATCTTCTCTCTTGGAGCACACTCAATCTCCTCCTGATAATACCTTTCCATGATTACCTCCTGTTTAATTAAAATCTTTATCTTTGGTATCTGATACTACGCTCAGCTTCCGAGCACGGATATACATACAATCCACACGGTCGCCTCCCTAGCGTTCCTTGTATGTATATCGTGCTCTTTGAAGCTTCGCTTGTGTATAGAAACTTTATGCATTCTTTCCAAGTTCAAACGCTTTTTTGTTCATCTCTAAGAACTTTGCGGGAACGATTGCTTCCATAGCCTTGATCCATGCCTCCTCCGGCATATCGAAGTAATGCGAAAGCCTTCCCATGAGCACTATGTTAACAGCCTTTACGGAGCCTGCCTCCTGAGCAAGCTTCACGCAGTCGATTGCGTCAACCTTAGCGCCTGTAGCCTGCATCTTTTCAACCAGGTTCTCGGGATACTGTGCCGCACCTGTTATAACCGGCATAGGATCTATCTGCTGGATATTGGTTACTATCTGGCCGCCTTCCTTTAAGTATGACAGCCACCTTGCAGCTTCAAGGAGCTCAAAGCTTACTATATAGTCTGCCTGACCCTCATCTATAACCGGAGAGTACACCTTATCGCCGTAACGCACGTAGGTTACGACCGAGCCGCCTCTCTGACTCATGCCGTGAACCTCAGAAACCTTTACATCATAGCCCGCATCAAGCAGGAGTCTTCCCAAAAGCTTGCTCGCAAGAAGGGAACCCTGACCGCCTACTCCGACGATCATTACATTCTTTGTCTCCATCTTAGTTGCCCTCCTTTCTCTGCCCTGCAGCATCTGCTGCAGGGAGCCCCGCGGCTTTGAGCGGTTCAGAGCTGTTCGCAAGAACAGCTTCCTTAGCTGAACTTTCAAAAGCCTTTACCGGACAGAGCTGCTCACACACGCCGCAGCCCACGCAAAGTGTCTGGTCTACTACCGCTTTGCCTTCTTTGATCGAGATAGCCGGGCAGCCGATCCTCATGCAGGACTTGCATCCGATACATTTGCTCTTGTCCACGCAGAGCGGCGGGTTGTGCTTAACATACTTAAGCAGAGCGCAAGGTCTTCTGGAAATGATGACTGAAGGCTCATCCACCTTAAGTTCTTCCTTGACAGCCGCATCACATGCTGCAAGATCGTAAGGATCCACTACTCTTACTCTGTTGAAGCCCATAGCCCTGCACAGAGCCTCGAGGTCTATCTTGCCCGCAGGATCGCCCTTTATGTTTAGACCGGTAGTTGGGTTTTGCTGATGTCCCGTCATACCGGTTATGGAATTATCGAGTATGATTATCGTCGAATTAGACTGGTTATACGCCACATTTGCAAGGCCTGTCATGCCTGAGTGCATAAATGTGGAATCACCGATTACGGCTACGGTCTTCTTCTCGTTCTCGCCATCGCCGGCCTTGTTGAAGCCGTGGATTGCGCTTATCGAACCGCCCATGCAAAGCGTCATGTCCATAGCGGAAAGCGGAGCAACCGCGCCTAAGGTGTAGCAGCCGATATCACCCAAAACGGTACATTTGTTTTTGGATAATGTATAGAAAAGTCCTCTGTGCGGGCAGCCTGCGCACATAACAGGCGGCCTTACCGGAACATTTTCGTCAAGAGACGGACCCTTTGCTGCCTTCTCTCCCAAAGCCTCAGCGATCAAGTTCTGAGAGAACTCATCGCATATCGGAAGAAGATCCTTGCCGTTGAGCGTCAAGCCCAATGCGCGGCAATGGTTTTCGATAATCGGATCAAGCTCCTCAACCACGATAAGCTTGTCCACCTTTGCGGCAAAGTCCTTGATAAGCTTTGTCGGAAGCGGATTCACAAGTCCGATCTTCAACACGGATACCTTGTCCCCGTATACTTCCTTCACATATTGATATGAAGTTGAGCTTGTGATGATACCGAGCTTTGTATCGCCCATCTCCACGCGGTTTACCGAAGCAGTCTCAGACCACTCAGCCATGCGCTTCATCCTGTCCTCTACGAAGGGATGACGCTTCTTTGCCATACCCGGCATCATGACATTCTTCGGGATGTTCTTCTCGTAAGGCTTCCTCTCGGGAACCACGCGCTCGCCGGCTTCGACAACCGACTGAGAATGAGCTACTCTCGTACACATCTTTACTATGATCGGAGTGTCATACTCCTCGGAAAGCTCATAGGCAAGCTTAACAAATTCAAGTGTCTCCGCAGAATCGGAGGGCTCGAGCATGGGCACCTTTGATGCGATCGCATGGTGCCTTGAGTCCTGCTCATTCTGTGAAGAATGCATACCTGCGTCATCCGCAACAGCTATTACTATACCGCCGTTCACGCCTGTGTAGGACATGGTGTAAAGGGGATCCGCAGCCACATTTAAGCCTACATGCTTCATACCGCAGAAGGCTCTCCTTCCTGCAAGGGAAGCGCCGAAGCATGCCTCCATGGCAACCTTCTCATTCGGTGCCCACTCGCAGTATATATCATCATATTTTGCGGCCTCCTCGGTTATCTCCGTTGACGGAGTACCCGGGTAGCTTGACACGAAGCAACAGCCTGCCTCGTACAAACCTCTCGCAAAGGCCTTGTTTCCAAGCATTAATTCTTTCATGTATATAAAACTCCTTCACAATGTAATGGCATGATTCGTAAACGAATCCTGCCCAATCTATTGTCATAAGGAATCCACCGCTTCGCGGTATCCCTTATGACGAAAGTCGGTGCGATGCAGAATCATGACTTCGTCATGATCGCACCTCCCTATTCCATATTCCCGACAACCTGTACCGCTGCAAGCAGGTTATCCTTAACCTTGTAAAGCTTCGGTGAGAGGTCTAAATAATGGATATGCGGATTTGCAAATCTCTGCTCCTCTTCCCATATCTCCTCAGCAAGCTGCTTTTTGACAAAGGTCTGAATCTCCTTTAAGGTCGGTTCCTCGTACACATACTCGCCGTCCTTGAAGATGGTTACCTGAAGCGGCTTTGCGGTCACATTCTCGAAGCTTGAGCGCTTCCATGGCTTCGTGGGGTCCACGTATGCGTAAGGCTTTGAGGTATCCACCTCCTCGTTGCCGAGAGTGAGCAGATCCGCCACCGCGTAACCTGTCTCGTTGCTGTATATACGCCACAGCTTCTTCTTGCCAGGGTTTGTAATCTTCTCCACATTCTCGGATATCTTGATCTTCGGTATGAATTTATCTCCGTCCTTAACCGCAACAAGCTTGTAAACTCCGTTGAACACCGGATCCGACTTGGAGGTGATCATTCTCTCGCCCACGCCGTAGGAGTCGATCTTCGCTCCCTGTGCATTAAGTGAATTGATAAGGTATTCGTCTACACTGTTAGACACAACGATGTTGCAATCCTGCAGACCTGCCTCATCGAGTCTCTTTCTTATCTTCTTTGAGAAGTAAGCAAGGTCACCGCTGTCTATCCTTATTCCCTTAAGCCTCTTGCCCATGGGCTCCAAGACCTCATGCGCAACCCTAATGGCATTCGGAAGTCCGCTCTTTAAGATGTCAAATGTATCGATAAGAAGTGTACAATCATCCGGGTAAATCTCCGCATAAGCCTTAAATGAATCGTACTCGCTCGGGAAGAACTCAACCCAGCTGTGAGCCATGGTTCCGACAGCCTTGATGCCGAACTCAAGGTCAGCCTCGACGGTTGCCGTTACATTTACACCGCCGATGTAGCATGCGCGGGTGCCCCATACTGCGGCATCCGGTCCCTGAGCGCGTCTTGCGCCGAACTCCATGATCACCGAGTCGCCTGCAGCGCGCACTATACGGCTTGCCTTCGTTGCGATAAGCGACTGGAAGTTGATGCACAGTAAGAGTGTGGTCTCCATAATCTGCGCCTCGATAACCGGCGCGGTAACTGTCACGATAGGGGTATTCGGATAAACTATGGTTCCCTCCGGAACCGCCTCTATGGTTCCCGTAAACTTGAAGTCCTTAAGGTACTCGAGGAAGCCTTCGGAGAACATGCCCCTGCCCCTTAAGTAGTCTATATCTTCCTTGGTGAAGTGCAGGTTCTTCACATAATCAATCAGCATATGCAGTCCTGCCGATACCACGAAACCGCCTTCATCAGGGTTCTTGCGATAGAACATATCAAACACCGCTATCGTGTCCTTGTGTCCCGTCTCAAAGTACCCGTTTGCCATGGTCAGCTCGTAGTAGTCCATTATCATGGTTAAGTTTCTCATATTATGTCCTTTCTTATTCAAGATCCTTCCTGTTGCTTCGCAAGCCCTCGCATTTCGTCATAAGGGGTACCGCTTGCGGTGGATTCCTTATGACATCGAAGGCCGGCACCTCAACGCTTCGCATTGAGGTCTGCGTCGCTGCGCTCAGGATGACGCTGTGTCATTCTGAGGAGCTTTAGCGACGAAGAATCTTTCATCATCCGCGATTCTCCTGCTCTACAAGCCTGTCGGCACCGTACATGGCGCGAAGCTTCGGCTTCTCGATCTTGCCTGTAGCATTTCTCGGTATCTCGGAGAAGATGATCGTCTTCGGTCTCTTGTATCTCGGAAGTGTGAGGCAGAAGTTCTCTATCTCCTCCTCGGTGCACTCCATACCCTGCTTTATCTCTATGATGGCTGCGGTCTTCTCTCCCAGTCTTCTGTCCGGAAGTCCGATAACGGCCACATCCTTTACCTTGTCGTTCTTTCTTATGAAGTCCTCTATCTGAACCGGGTAGATATTCTCACCGCCGGATACGATGACATCCTTCTTCCTGTCTACAAGGAAGATAAATCCGTCCTCGTCCTGCATAGCCATATCTCCGGTAAAGAGCCAGCCATCTTTTATAGTCTCGGCGGTCGCCTCTTCATTTCTGTAGTAACAGGTCATCACGCCGGGGCCCTTTACACAGAGCTCACCCACCTCTCCCTGCTTTACAACATTGCCTTCCTCGTCAACTATCTTAGTCTCCCAGCGGTAACCCGGCACGCCTATCGCGCCTACCTTGTGTATGTTCTCTACTCCAAGGTGTACGCAGCCCGGGCCTGTCGACTCGGAAAGACCATAGTTCGTATCATACTGATGGTTCGGGAAGTACTCCTTCCATCTCTTTATAAGTGACGGCGGAACCGGCTGTGCACCTATGTGCATCAGTCTCCACTGATCAAGCTTGTAATCCGAAAGCTTCAGGTCGCCTCTGTCAAGTGCATCAAGTATATCCTGAGCCCATGGAACCAGCAGCCATACTATGGTGCAGCGCTCATCCGACACAGCCTTGAGTATGGTCTCCGGCTTTGTTCCCTTAAGGAGAACCGCCTTGCTTCCCGCAACTAAGCTGCCCATCCAGTGGAACTTAGCGCCCGTGTGGTAAAGGGGTGGTATACAGAGAAATGTATCGTCCCTGCCCTGGCCGTGGTGCTTCTGCTCCATCTCTGCCGCCTGTATGAGTGACAGATGCTTGTGCAGTATGGCCTTCGGAAAGCCTGTTGTTCCCGATGAGAAGTATATGGCACCGAAGTCATCCTCTGTAAGCTTGATATCCGGCGATGCGCTTGAGCAATCAGCTACAAGCTCGTGATAAGACTCCGCAAAGCTCGGGCAGTTGTCGCCCACATATATAAGAAGTCTTCCGTGTGAAAGTCTCTCGGCATTCTCCTCTATACGGCCAATAAACGCCGGTCCAAAGACAATCATGTCAACCTCGGCAAGCTCGGCGCAGTAGAGTATCTCATCCGCATCGTATCTGAAGTTAAAGGGCACCGCGATAGCTCCGGTCTTTAAGACGCCGAAGTATATCGGCAGCCACTCAAGGCAGTTATACATGATAATGGCCACCTTGTCGCCCTTCTTAATGCCCCTGCTTATAAGCATGTTCGCAAAGCGGTTAGCCTTCTCATTGAACACGCCCCAGGTTATCTCCCTCCTGTAGGGCTCAAAGCGGTTGGACTCAACCAGCTCAAACTCCTTCCAGGTCTTTCTCCTCGTGTCCTGCTCATCTGGGTTGAGCTCAACCAAAGCCACCTCATCCCTGTAGAGCGACGCATTTCTTTCAAGTAATTCTGTAACAACCATGTAGTTATTTCCTCCAATAAATAAAGCTTTCCCTATTATCACACTACCGCGTTAAACTGTCAAGGCGAGAGTGATTGTTTGGGGAGATTTTTTAGCGTGTAAAAAGCTCCGTAACAGAAACGGATTTCCATACGGAGCTTTTTATCATTGATTACTACTTTTTCTGAGTTTCTCTGCCTAACCTTTCTTAATCAAAACCTCCTTGCCCTTGAAGGCAAGTCCATACTTGTAGATATTCTCCTTCGCTATGCCTTTGCCGATAAGCTCTGCTTCGTACTTCTTATCCTCTATCTGCTTTAAAGCCGCATCGGCTGTATCCTCCAGGCTTTTTTCATCGTTATATGAATCATGCACCTTAAACTCCATGATAACAGACTTCTTGGCATTATCTCCCACATTTTGGGGCGTCATAACAACATCATATCTTCCATTAATCAATTATCAAAGATTTATACCAAGAGTAACAAAGCTACGGCTACTCTTACAGACGCATCATGGAATAATGAGGAGATAAATAATAAAGAGAAGTTAGAGCTCATTACAGATATTATGATGGGCAAAGTAATATAACACATAATAATAGCCCGGAAGCAATGCTTCCGGGCTATTATTATCAGTATCACTCGTTATATCCGTTAGGATTCTTGCTCTGCCAGTTCCATGAATCGGCACACATCTCTTCTATTCCGAACTTAGCTTCCCAATTAAGCTCCTTCTTAGCCAAGGATGCGTCCGAATAGCAGGTCGCTATATCGCCGGGTCTTCTAGGCTTAATCTGATATGGAACATCATGTCCGCACGCCTTAGAAAATGCCTTAATAACATCGAGCACGCTGTATCCGTTGCCGGTTCCGAGATTGTAGACTTTAACTCCGGGATTCTCCTTAATCTTATCAAGCGCTTTAACATGACCAAGCGCAAGATCAACCACATGGATGTAATCTCTTACTCCCGTTCCGTCCGGAGTATCGTAATCATCGCCAAATACTCCAACACATTCGAGCTTACCTATCGCCACCTGAGCAACATATGGAAGCAGGTTGTTAGGAATTCCCTTAGGATCCTCTCCTATCATTCCGCTCTTATGGGCTCCGATAGGATTAAAGTATCTAAGCAATATAACATTCCACTCATTATCAGATGTATGAATATCTGTGAGTATCTGCTCAAGCATACTCTTAGTCCATCCGTATGGATTAGTAGGTGTTCCCTTAGGGCACTCCTCGGTAATAGGTATAAATGCCGGATCACCATAAACAGTTGCAGAAGATGAGAATATAATATTCTTACAATTATGTTCTCTCATAACTTCAACCAAAGTCAAAGTTCCGGTTATATTATTCTTATAATACTCTAAAGGCTTAGCAACTGATTCACCAACAGCCTTAAGTCCTGCAAAATGAATGACCGCGTCGATATTCTCGACACTAAATATCTTCTCAAGTGCTTCCTTATCAAGCATATCATTTTCGTAAAATGTTACCTTCTTGCCGGTAATCTCTTCTATCCTGTCAACAGCCTTCTTGCTTGAATTATAGAGGTTGTCTAAAATAACAACTTCATATCCGGCATCAAGAAGCTCAACACATGTATGACTTCCAATGTAACCGGCACCACCTGTAACCAAAATCTTCATAATTTAAATCCTCCTTAGATTAATCTCGTCTGTTCATCTTTCTTGATACTTTATCTTCGTACATTCTATCGTCAGCCATATTGACAAATACATCTATAGATTTATCAGAATCTGCATCGCAAATTACATATCCAACGCTCACTGTAAGCTCAATAGGCATATTCTCTCTCTTGCTTATGCGTGAAAGTTCTTCTCTAAGATCATCTATATTGCTCTTAATATGCTGTTCATCCTCAATATAATCAAGAAGCAAAAACTCATCACCTCCGAGTCTAAAACCAAGTGATTGCCTCGATGAAAACCTGGTAATAAGATCAGCAACTATCTTAATTGCCCGGTCTCCAACATCATGACCATAGTTGTCATTTAAAAACTTCAACCTATCAAGGTCATAGTAAACTACTGAAACTATCTTGCCTTCGCTCTTAGCCTCTTCGTAAAATCTTGAAGCGTAATGATTATATCCAAATCTATTGTACAACGAAGTCAACGAATCATGATTATATAACATCGTAAGTGCAGAATTCATCTTAGCAAGCATAGTTCGTGAATATAACTGTTCTATTCCTGTAGTCAATGAATTCATTATCTCAAAAAGGAACTGCTGCTTCATGAGATAAACCGCATTCTTAATCACAAAATATCCGATGCATTTGTCCTTAAAGTGAAGTGGGAGGAACAGGTAGTTCACACCACTCTCCTTAATATCAAACATCGGAAATACTCCATTTATGCCTTCCTTAATCTCGGTATCAACATCTCCATAGGAAAACATCACTATCATATCTTCGGGATAACCCGTAGTCATAAGGCTGTCTCTATATCCATTAATGGTATCGATATCGAAGTTGTTAACCTCATAGTTATTGAGAGCCGATGCTTTCTTATCAACAATGAGATACATCGCATCACACTTAAAAGCCGGAATACTCAAAGGTATACACTCAAGCATCTCCCCTATACTCTTACACCCTGCAAGTCTTGAGTCAAGTGCCAAAACATCGCCCTCAAAGTATTCTCTGTCTATATTCCAGAGCATGTTATCCTTAAGTGTCTCTCTAGACCTTACTTCAACATCTGATTCACATCCACAGCTCTCCCAAAAGATTGGCTCAGAGTTCGTATGGGAGATTAACTCAACATCCTTGCCGTCCCAGATATCAAGAAACATCTCTATACATCTGTATCCTACATCCTCTCTTACATAACTCGTCGTAGAAATGCGAGGAATGTAATGTCTTGATTTATCAAGGTCATCAAATCCGGTCACAATAAAATCTCTCGGAACGTTAAAGCCCCTATTCTCCGCTTCTCTTATAACTCCAACGGCAGTATTGTCATTAACGCAAATGACAGCGTCAGGCAATTCCTTCTTAAGATTATATATCTCCCTAAAAGCGCTGACACCTGACTTGTAATCAAAGTCACCGTAATGAATGTAATAATCCTCATCACTTATATCATGCTCTTTAACATAATCAAGAAGTGCCTTAGATCTTTCGATACTCTCATAGTTGTCATCGGGACCCATAACAAACCAAAATCTTCTCGCGTTATGTTCCTCATAAACATGAGAAATCATCTTCTTCATAGCCGAATAATTATCGATACCCACATAATACAAATCATCATATAAGCAGTTAATCGATATTGCCGGCACCTTAGAAGCTCTTGCTCTGTTAATGACTTCTTCTCTCACCTTGAAATCCTTGGTATTATTAAGATCTAATACGATACCATCGTAATCCTTAAAATCAGGGAGATTAAAAATGTTATACTCTCCAAGATTGTAATCGTCATTGGTATTCCAATTACCGGAGCAATTAAAGATATATAGGTTGATGTCTTCACCGAGCTCGTTTATTCTGTTAAGCATCCCCGATGGCCAGGCATATGTAAAATACCTGTTCCAACTCTCCATAATAATAGCAATCTTCTTCAAAACCAATCTTCCTTATAACTAAACAATCAATCCACAGTGAAATCTCTTATTGCCTTTAGTGCCGGAAGTGCGTTGCCCTCATAATCAAACAACGCCTGATTAGCCCATTCGTTACCGCCAGGTCCCTTCTCTCCTGTATACTTGAGCGCAGCCTCGGTCGCCCATCCGACATTAGGAACAGGAATCCATCCCGGCTCCCAATAATAGAAGCCCAAGCCGCCCGGAACCTTAGAAACCCTTGTCATAACATCAATCATGAAGTCTCTCTGACCTTCTTTAGTCATAGGATAATCAAGATTCTCTACAAGTTCAGGTCTGGTTGCCATACCTTTCAGTTCATCTGTCGGCTTCTTCTCGTAAGAACGGTAGTCTTCCATGGTAAATCCCATAGATACTTCGGCGATACATATCTTCTTGCCGTAGCGCTTAGCCATATCGTTCATATTGAATTCAAGCTCATCTAAACTTCCATGCCAAAAAGGATAATAAGATAATCCAATTATATCAAAATTTTCTCCTCTTGTCATATAATTATCGAACCAATCCACATACATTTCATTAAAGCCACCATTGTCGAGATGAATCATAATCGGTACGTCCTTATCTACTTCTCTTACACCTCTTATTCCGGCACTTATATATCTCGCAATATTGTCGTAATTAGGCTTCTTGCCTGTTGGCCACAACAATCCGTTAGTGACCTCATTGCCAACTTGCACCATTCCGGGAGCAGCATCTTCATCATGAAGACGCTTCATAACCTTAACGGTGTATTTATACACCGCCTCCTCAAGCTCATCTACGCCTAATCCCCTCCACGCTTTAGGTACATTCTGCTTGCCGGGATCAGCCCAGAAATCACTGTAATGAAGGTCAAGCAGAGTGCTCATATTATGCGCCTTAGCTCTTTTCGAGAGTGCCATTACCTTATTGATGTCATTAGTTCCCGCACCATAAGCATTGCCGTCCCCATCATAAGGATCATTCCAAAGCCTTAATCTTACAGAATTACATCCGTTATTCATAAGGATATCAAACAAATCTCCCTCGACACCATCGTCATAGTACTTGGCACCATATTGCTTCTGCTCAATTAGGGTCGATATATCCATACCTTTTATAAATTCCATAATCATATCCTTTCCAAAAATGACATAGCACAAATACAATTATGCTATGTCATTTATTATTGCACTAAAGACGTACCTAAGTCACCAATCAATCAAAATCAGTAATCCTGTCGTACATTCTTCTGTACTTAATCCTAATCATTTCATTTTTCTTGAGTACGTCTTCCTCATCACCAGTGTACTGACACCTTAAGCAATAGTACTCCTTTTTATCTTTATCGTAGAACATATCAATATCGAGATCCCTCATAAAACACATAGGGCATCTGTAGTTTAATTTGCCTTTTCCAGATTGAGCCATGTCGTAACTACCTCCTTGTCTTTAATATTCTTCTTAATTCCCAATTTAAACATCGGAGAAAATGCATAGCCCTCCTCAAAGTAAGAAGTACCATTATCAGAATCTGTGGTAAGAGAAACCTTGGTCTGAATTGCAGGGATAATTGCAGTTGCTTCTTTGCCGTTCTCTACTGCCTCGTCCCTACATTTGTACTCGTAGCTTAAATTCTTGCTCTCAGAGTCTGAAGAAGTTGACAAAGTAATTCCGGTCATATCTTCAGGATATTCTGTAGTTCCGTAACATGCAACAATATACTCATTAAGAGTAACTAAAGCATCCGGATTAGACATCTTAAGAATCTCTCTCTCGAATCGAATCTTAGAAGAACCTTCCTCGAATACAATCTTAGTCTGAATAGTAACAGTCAAGTCGCTAAACTCGATATCTACAGGATCAAGCGTAAGTATTCTCTCATTACCTTCCTGTGAAAATGTTGCATGAGTTCGACATAAGCAGAGATCAACCTCTTCTCCCTTATATGAAACTTTGGCAGATCTTACAGTTCCTTCACCGGCATAATGTGTAAAATATCCTGCTCTGTATTTCTCTTGAATAAGGAAAGGATACGACGCATCCTGAACGTGCTTGGTGCCGATTCCGACTTCCCATTTAAGCTTAGCTGCGTATGGTCTTAAGTCAACAATCGCACCACCCTGATCCATGTTAACACAAGCTCTCATATACGGATCTACATACCAGAATAACTGCTTATCGGAACCGTATAGAATGTCCTTCCAAAGAGCACACTCAGGCTCCTCGTAACCTTTGTTCTCGCGATAAAAATCAGCGAATTCTGCCATAGTCATGTCAATCAGTTCGCCTTTTTTCTTAAGCTCACCATAGTAGGCCATTCCATCCTCGTATGACTTCTTAAGAAGCTCATACGGTTGCTCCCAGCGTCCCATCTTGTTAAGCCATCCCGGTCCTACAAACATCATATTATATGAGTATCCGTTGTTAAACTTGGCAAGATGTCTGTACTGGTCGATAAGGTTGTAAAGATAAGGGTATTCCCATGTCTTGGTATCGTAAATCATACCTCTTAAAACATTCTGCGGATGAGTTCCGAAGTTAGAACCATTACCATCGTAACATGCAAGTAAGTCTCTTGACAAATGTGGAATAGCCACTATTCCGCTGTCCTCGTCTTCATTTGCCGCAGGAGCGTGTGTGTTCTGCTTTGAAGGAATCCATGGATTCCACGGACCACCATCAAAGAGTGTATACCATGAGTTATTACATGTGTGGTAAGCCTTAGGGCCTTCCTCCCAGCATGTTGCAACCGCACATTTGACAGATGGGTATTTCTCTTTAATATAGTTGGTCAATTCTGCATCCATGTAATAAGAGCCTGTAGATTCTGGGTAAAAACCGAATATATCATGAAATTTATAAAATACGTCATCTACAATGCTCTTCTTGTCCTCCATAGAGAACATCCAGATGCAGAAATCCTTGGTCTTATATTTCTCTCTAAATTCCTCACAAGGAAGTCCAAGTAAAGACAGAGCAATCTCATCTCCATACTTCTCATGATCTGCCTTGGCAAGCTCGCAGGCTTCCTCGTTGAAGAGACTTGCATATGTCATCTGAATCGTGCATTTAAGTCCATTCTTGTGAGCGGTCTCCTGCTGGAACTTGAATATGTCTAACGACTCGGTCAGAAGGGACTCTCTTCCGATATCCTCTTCCTTGCCTTGACCGGTTACCTTTTCTGCGTACTCAGGAACCATCTCAGGGCGATGTATTATATTTACAACAAATGTATTATCCACTTTTTATTCTCCTTTATTAATCGATTTATCCCTTGACTGCTCCTGAGGTTACACCCTCCACGTAGTACTTCTGCATTATGATGAAGAGGATAGATATAGGAATTGATACCACAAATCCACCAGCACAGAATATTGCAAAGTACTCATTGACAAGCGAACGGTCAAGCATGTTATATAATCCTATCGCTACCGTGTAATCCTTAGAAACACCTGAGTTAAGCATAAGCTTAGCGAATACGAAATCGCCCCAAGGGATAAGGAAAGAACTGATTATCTGATAGACTATAATAGGCTTACATATAGGCATTACTACCTTGGTAAATATCTTAAATTCACTTGCTCCTTCAAGCTTAGCTGACTCTCTCAAGGACACTGGAATCGTATCCATGAATCCCTTTACTATCAGGAAGCCCAGACCCGAACCTGCGGAATAAACTATAATCATTCCAAGGTGAGAGTTAGTAAGTCCGATAGACTTTAATACGAAGTAAACAGCTATCATTGAAAGAACACCCGGGAACATGTTGAGAATCAAAGAGAAACTCATTAATTCTTTTCTTCCTCTAAACCTCATACAACTGAATGCATAACTTACCATAAGCACGAACAGCGTGGAAATGATGCAGGTAAAGATTGAGATTATTAATGTGTTCTTGAACCATGTTCCGTATTGAACTACTGAATCAGGCTTTGTAAGAAGAGTTACAAAGTTATTGATCGTCCAGCTCTGTGGAAAGAAGTGAGTCTTGTTAACTCCCGAATACCCACTAAATGCTGTTACTACAAGCCAGAGAATTGGAACGAGCCAGATTACAACCAAAATTGCCAACAATAAATGTCTTAAAAATGCTATAAATTTTTTCTTGAATTTTATCATTGAAACTGCTCCTCTCTGCCTCCTGACATTAATTTTCTGAATAATGTAAGTGTAAATACTGCACAGATTATGAATACGATAATACCGATAACTGATGCCATCTTGTAGTTGTAGTATTCGTTGGTCAATCTGAACAACCATGTCACAAGCAAGTCAACTTCCTTACCATTAGCATTTGCCATAGCCTGATCCGGAGTGATGTAAGAGTTGTTTGTGAGCAGATAGATTACATTAAAATTGTTGATGTTCTTAACAAAATCTGTTATAAGTGCAGGACCTTGGATAAACAATACATAAGGCATTGTTACGTGAACAAAAGCTTGGAAATTGGTTGCACCGTCTATCTTAGCTGCCTCTATCTGATCTGTAGGAATGTTCATTAATACACCGGTCGCAATAAGCATCTGGTATGGAACACCTACCCAGATATTAATCATAATTATCATAAATTTAGCCCAGTGCTCAGATGAAAGAAATGGAATGTAATTAAGATGCTCGTTAACCAAGCCGATATTCTTCAGCACATCTACAATTCCTAAATTGCCAAGCACGGAGTTAACTATTCCTGCGTCATCAAAGAAGTATCTTACCAAGAGCAAAGTGACGAACTGTGGAACGGCTATAGCAACTATGAACAAAGTTCTCCACATTTTCTTGAACTTGACACCCTTGACATTGATAAGCATTGCAAGAAGTATCCCAAGGAAAAATGTCGTAACTGTTGCAAGCACTGCCCAGAGAAGAGTCCAGCCCAAGATTTTACCAAATGCGTAACTGAATGATGATGTTACGGTGTTGGTGAAAAGACTCTTGAAGTTAGCCAATCCTACCCAGGTAAACAGTGCGTTAGGTGGCATATGATTCTGGTCATAATTGGTAAATGCTATTGCTATAAGAACCAAAATCGGAATAATGTTCATCAGGATTACTCCAACCGTCGGCAAGAACAACAGCGTAATGTGAAACTTGTTATTTACAAGTGTCTTAATACCTCCCCAGAAATTATTAATATGTGGTTTATTAATTGACTCAGGCAGCTGATCAATAAGCTGAAGTCTATATACTGCCTTTATGTTGGCGATCCAGATAAGAATAAATACAAACACAAGGAACAGTGATACTATTGACCCGAGCAATATAGTAAACGAATTGTCATAATCGTTAACCGTGGTCTGTAAAGTAGCAGGATCTAATATTTTCTCGAATTTAACTGTACCTAACGTACCAAAATCTTTAAGACTCGGGATTGCAAAGATAACAAATAACACAATTGATAATGCCTCAAACAGCGTTAACAGAATACCTTTAATAATCTGCTTATGAGCCGTATATCCCGCTCCCATAAAGAGCATTGAAAGCTTAACAGACCAATCACCCTTGGATATAGCTTCGCCCAATTCCTTAAAATAAGTCTTAAATCCTGATTCTTTTTTATTTTCTTTTATAGATTCTTTTTTAGTTGGAGTATTCTTTTTGCTCATATCTTTCCCCTTAAGAAATCAATCCAATTGTTATATTGGTAACAAAGGACCGGGAAGTATACTTAAACTACTGCCCGGCCCAATGATTCATTATCTTTAACATGCCAAGCCCATAATCGATATTTAGGCTTTTATTGTATTAATTCATTGTTATTGAACGGCTGCTGTAATACCCTCAACCGCATTGTCAAGTAACTTCTGAAGATCAGTTCCGTCAGGATTGCCTGTGATCAATATAAGTCCAAGAGTGTTAGCAGGATCCCAGTAGTTACCGCCTACACGCTGAGGTGATGCGAACTCTGCCTGTGCTGCAAGTGCTGCAATTGCAGGTGAAGCCTGTACGTCAGCAGACTGAGAAGCTTCCTCGTTAGCTGGTCCAAGACCTCTTGCATTAAATCTTGCAATCTGATTCTCCTTGTTGGTAAGGTACTCAGCTAAAATCATGCTCCAACCAACGAACTGTGAATGAGGGTTAACACCAATCATCTTGTATCCTGAGAATGATGACATCTGTACCTGCTTGCCACCGCATGTAAATGTAGGAAGCTTGCATGCTGCCATGTTGTCACCCCATGCTTCCTTGATAGCATCTGAGTTCCATACACCTGAAACTGCTGCAGCAAACTTACCGTCTTTAATACCGGTTACGATATCCGCATCCTCTTTAACGCTTTCAAATCCTTTGTTCTTGCCAAGATCAATGATTGCCTGAGCAACATCTGTTGCGCCTTCTGCGTTCCATGTACAATTGTTGGTTACACCATCTTCATTAAGAGTTACATCATATCCTGCACCCTTGAAGAATGAGTAGTTATACCATGCATCTGAAACTATCATAGCTACCTTCTTGCCTGCTTTATCAGCTGTTGCTGTCATAGCATCAAGCGACTCAACGTCTGACTCTGATAAAACTGACTTATCATAGTACATGAAATATCCGTTATCAGCTGTCATTGGGTATGCATAAAGCTTACCGTCGATTGTAGCTGCCTCAACAGAACCTGCGAGGTTCTCGTTCTTAACATCGTAAGTATATGTGTTAGCTACTTCCTGAAGAGCTCCACCGTTAACGAGCTCAAGTATCTGATCATCTGCAAATGCGTATACATCCGGAGCTGCCTCAACGTCTGTAAGTACATCATCCTTAGCATCTGCTTCAGACTTAGCACCTAATGTAATGTCAAATGTTACATCAGGATAAAGAGCCTTAAAACTGTCGATTAATCCTTGAGTGAACTCCTGATCTTCCTCTGAAGCCCAAACTGTAAGTTTAACTGTTCCCTCGGTTGCCTTGATAAGTTTAGCAACAGGATCTTCGGCTGAAGCACCGTCCTCTGCTGCTGATGAATCTTTCGCTCCTGAATCAGCAGGTGCTGATGTTTCTTTGGTTTCTTTGTTACCACAACCTGCCATAGCAAAAACCATGGTAAGTGTAAGTATCATCGCTAATAGTTTCAGTTTCTTCATAATGTTTCGTCCTCCTTTTAGAACAATGTGAATTAATAAGTGATATGTTGACAACGACCGCCAGCTTATATCACTCTTCAGTGCTTTTGTTGCTCAGTTAAGTGATTCATTTTCCCTTGCTGCGCAATCGGTTGTCCTTATGTTGTAAATATATCACAACATTTTTTTGATGTCAACACAAAAATTATTAATTTTTACAAATGTTTTGAAAACCCTTATTCTGCCTATTGTGCGCTATATACAATACCGCTTCCTATTAAACAAAAAAAAGATGGCAATATGCTAGGAGGGTACATTGCCATCTTTTGTTAATATATATTATGGGTCTTTGTGAACATTTATAGTATCTATTGGGTTGAGGACTTTAGCTGTACTTCATACGAAAGCATAACCTTCTGTTCAACCTCAATTCCATTCAAAATATCGAACAATGTCTTACAAGCATTGATTCCAAGCTCCTTAGGATCATACTGAAGAGCAGTTATTGTAGGCTGATTGTTGGATATCAACTCGCTGTTATAGAACGATGCTATCTTGATATCCTCAGAAATACTTACCTCGTCACGCTTAAGCTTCGCAATTGTTGCGCTACATATTCCGTCATCCATACACATCAGACACTCAGCGCCATTTCTTAATGCTGTATCAGTAGCTCTCTCAACATCCTCGTCAGAGAGACAATTCATAAATATATCATCATCAGTTATATCTATCTTCTGTTCCTTAAGGGCATGTAAAAAGCCCTCTCTTCTCGTACGATTGACAACATGGTTAGAGTCGCCGCCAATAAGTGCAAACTTCTTAATACCCTTCATGATAAGGATGGATGTAAGCTCGTTACACGCCTTAAAATGGTCGTTATCAATCTGTACAACATCTTTATAATCTGTCGAACCTATAGCAACAAAAGGAACCTTACTTTCGATTAAGTACGGGATGCTTTCGTCGTTGATCAACGTTCTTCCTAAGATAACTCCATCAACCTTATGATTGCTAACTATTCTCTTCAAATGAGAGATGTTGTTATCGTATACAACTCCCATCAAAATATCGTAATTCTCTGCAGATGCTGCATCGACAACTCCCGCCATACATCTCTGGAAGAAAGGAAGTGCTGTCATCGAGGAATCTCCCGGAACCACCCAACATATATTGTAGGTCTTGGACTCTGATAGTCCTTTGGCAATAGGATTAGGCTTATAGTTATGTTCCTTGATATACGAAAGAACTCTCTCTCTCGTCTCCTTGCCTATCCTTCCCTTGCCGGAGATTGCTCTTGACACTGTCGACTTGGATGTCCCTAATGCATTGGCAACATCTTCTATCGTAACCTTATCTTCAATATACTCATTACCCATATCATCATTCGCTCCTTGACATCGAGTTATAACTGTGCTACACTATGCGCAAGCGGTTGCATGCAAGCATAAGATTACCATTTTATTCAGTGTTTGTCAAGGGTTTTCTTACTTTTATTTTAAAAGCACCTACATGCTACTGTAAGCATTTGCGCAACAAATATCATAAGCTATACTTGATATATATCAAGTATGTGCGACAATAAATAGGAGGATGCCATGGAATTTAAATCAACTTTATTTGGCTCGGCATACTATGATGAATATATGCCATACGACAGGATTGATACTGATTTTCAGATGATGAAGGACGCGGGATTCAACGTAATAAGAATCGCCGAATCAACTTGGAGTACCTGGGAACCGAGTGATAATCAATATGATTTTACTCACCTTCATCGGATGCTTGACAAAGCGACAGAATACGGAATCAGCGTAATTATAGGAACGCCAACCTACGCTATTCCGCCTTGGTTATATAAGAAGTATCCTGACATAATGGCAGTAACGGCTGAGGGTCCTTTGTTATACGGTCACAGACAACTTCACGATATAACTAATCCTCATTTCTTGTTTCACGCAGAACGCATTATAAGGAAGTTGATGGATGAGGTTAAGGATTATGACTGTGTTATAGGCTATCAGCTCGACAACGAAACAAGAGCTGCTGACGCTGCGTCAAGTGAAACACAGAAGCTGTTCGTTGCTGAATTAAGAAAAACATATCCTGATATCAACGAATTTAACAGAGAATTCGGACTTGATTATTGGAGTAATAAGATTGATTCATGGGATGATTTCCCTGATATTCGCGGTACGATAAACGGTAGTTTATCAGCAGCTTACAAGAGATTCTTAAGAAACAGGATAACCGAGTATCTAACGTGGCAGGCTTCAATAATAAGAGAATACAAACGTGATGATCAGTTCATAACTCATAACTTTGATTATTCATGGATAGGTCATTCATTTGGAATACAACCTTTAGTCAATCAGTTTGATGCAGCCAAATGTATGGATATAGCAGGTGTCGATATATATCATCCATGTAAGGATGAGTTAACCGGTGCAACAATAGCATTTGGCGGAGCAGTCGGAAGAGCACTTAAGAAGGACAATTATCTTGTCTTAGAGACTGAAGCACAAGGCAGAACTGATTGGCTTGCCTATAAAGGACAATTAAGACTCAATGCATACTCTCATTTGGCAAGCGGAGCTTTAAGTGTTATGTATTGGCATTGGCATTCGATACACAATTCATTCGAGACATATTGGAAAGGTATCTTAAGTCACGACCTTAAGGCGAACGCCACCTATAACGAACTTTCAGATTTCAGACATGAGATGTTAAGTATTGAAGACAGAATACGAGGTCTTAAGAAGGAATCAAAAGTTGCAATTATAGTAGATAATCAGAGTCTTGTAGGGATTGATGAATTCCCTATAAGCGATAGTTCAGAACTCGACTACAATCATATATTAAGGTGGTTTTATGATTCATGTTACGAGATGAATATTGAATGTGATCTCGTCTCGGTTGAAGATACATTTGACAACTATCAAATGTTAATTGTGCCTGCACTTTACTCTGCTTCTGTCAGCACTCTGAATAAGATTAAAGATTATATCAGTAATGGTGGTCATGCACTTATAGGATTTAAGAGCGGATTCAGTGACGAGGAAATCAAGGTTTATGCTGGCACTGAGCCTTACGTTATATCAGAGGCTATAGGTGCTCATTACGATCAATACACCAATCCTAAAGGTGTAAGTATTACAATTGATGATAAGCACTATGAAGTCACTGAGTGGATGGAACTATTATATAACGATGATGCTAAGGTTATTGCATCATATGACCACAAGTATTACAAGGACTATGCTGCTATTACCTGTAAAGATTATGGTAAGGGCAGTGCAACATATATCGGATGTTATTTTTCAAAGGAGGGACTAAAGAGTGTAATATCATCCGTTACCAAGAAAGCCGGTATTAATATTCCTAAGATTGACTATCCGATAGTTAAGAAATCAGGAATCAATCAATATGGAAGAAGAATCAATTATTACTTTAACTACTCTTCTGATGAACAGAGTTTTGTTTACGACGGACGCGACGGAATCTCTCTTCTTGACAACTCAGATATTTATTCAAAAGACACAGTTAAACTAAATGATTGGGATCTTATAATAATTGAAGAAAACGAAGAATAAACAGGGAGGAACCAAAATGTTAAACTTAGATCAGATTATAAATGACATTAATGAAGGTAGATTAGATGACAAGCTTCTTGATATCTATGTAGACGAGAGTAAGCTTTCAACTCAGAAAGACAGATATATAAATGCTTTGAACGAATATAAGAAACTGTTTACCGAAGAACTTGACGGAATATACAGTGCACCGGGAAGAAGTGAAATCGGAGGCAATCACACCGATCACCAACACGGCGAAACATTGGCTGCATCTATCAATGATGATGCTATTGCGATGGTTAAAAGCACAGACAAGAACGTTGTTAATGTTCTTTCTGAGGGCTATGACATGATTACGATTGACCTTAATGACATCGACAAGAAAGATTCTGAAGAAGGAACTACAATCGCATTAATCAAGGGTGTAATTAAAGGAGTTAAAGATCACGGATATAACATCGGTGGATTTAATGCATACATTACCAGCAACGTGTTATCCGGTTCCGGTCTATCGTCTTCAGCAGCATTTGAAACACTTATAGGTACTATTCTTTCAGGTCTATACAATGATATGAAGATACCTGCCGTTGAGATTGCGATAATCGGACAGTACGCTGAGAATTATTACTTTGGCAAGCCATGCGGTCTCTTAGATCAGACTGCTTCTTCGGTTGGCGGATTATGTCACATGGACTTTATTAATCCAAAAGAGCCGGCTGTTACAAAAGTTGATTTTGATATGGAGTCTTATGGCTATAGCTTATGTATAACAGATACCAAAGGTTCTCACGCAGACTTAACCGACGACTACGCTGCAGTTCCTAAAGAGATGAAAGAAGTTGCTTCTTTCTTCGGAAAGGAAGTATTGATAGAAGTTGACGAGGCTGATGTCATAAAAAATGCTGCCGCTATCAGAGAGAAATATTCAGACAGGGCTTTCTTAAGAGCTATACATTTTTACGAGGAGAACAAGCGCGTTAATCAAGAGGTTGAAGCTCTTAAAACGGGAGACATCGACACATTTTTAAAGACAGTAAATGCATCAGGTAACTCATCATATAAGTATCTTCAGAACGTTTACACCAACCATGATGTTGAACACCAGAATGTTTCTGTCGCTTTGATGCTTAGCGAATTGTTCTTAGGCAACAACGGTGTTGCAAGAGTTCACGGCGGTGGATTTGCCGGAACCATTCAAGCATTTGTCAAAAACGAAGCGGTTGCGGACTATAAGAAGAAGATGGACATTGTGTTTGGAGATGGTGCATGTAACGTACTTAAGATTAGAAAATACGGCGGAATGAAAGTGTTATAATTTAGCTTCAGGAGGTTTTGAACTATGAACAATATCAGTGATTTAATTAAGGAACTTGTTAAGTACGGCAAGGACAGAGGCTTGGTCGACAAAGAGGATGAAGTCTATACAATCAACAGATTAATTGAGCTTTTTAATGAGAATGAATACGCACCGAGCGAGGGTGAGGTTGAGTTTAGAGAGATTCACCTTATTCTTGAGGATATGTTAGCATTTGCTGTTGAGAAGGGTTTGGTTAAGGATACTATTGCGAATAAAGATATATTCGACACTAAGATTATGGGAATGCTCACCCCTCCTCCTTCATATGTAAGAAAGGAATTCAAAGAGAGGTATGATAAGGATCCTAAGGATGCAACAGATTATTATTATCATTTTAGCAGAGCTACCAACTATATCAGAGATGACAGAATAGCGAAGGATGAGAAATGGACTTCTGAGACCGAGTTCGGATTAATGGATATAACCATCAACCTTTCTAAGCCGGAGAAGGATCCTAAAGACATAGCAGCACAGGGAGCAATGAAGAAATCGGGATATCCGGCCTGCCTTCTCTGTCGTGAAAATGAAGGCTACGCAGGCCACCTTGCACACCCTGCAAGAAACAACCACAGAATTATTCCTATTACTCTTTGTGGCGAGGCATACAATCTTCAGTATTCGCCTTATGTTTACTACAACGAACATTGTATCATTTTCAATGATAAGCACACACCTATGAAGATTGACAAGGATGCATTTGCCAAGATTATTGATTTCGTAAGACAGTTCCCGCACTATACTGCAGGTTCTAATGCTGACCTGCCGATTGTCGGAGGCTCGATTCTAAGCCATGATCATTTTCAGGGTGGTGGATATGAGTTCGCAATGGTAAGGGCGCCTTATGAAAGAGAGTTTAAGATTAAGGACTTCCCTAATGTTCACGCAGGAACGATTAAGTGGCCGCTTTCTACTATCAGGCTTCAATCCTCTTCTGCTGAGGATATCGTAGACGCTGCTGACCTCATTCTTAAAGCATGGAGAGGTTATACCGATGAGGATGCGTTTATATACGCTGAAACTGACGGAACACCTCATAACACAATCACTCCTATCGCGAGAATGCGCGGCGACTTATACGAACTTGATTTAGTATTGAGGAACAACATAACTACAGATGAATTCCCTGCAGGGGTTTATCATCCACATCAAGAGTATCATCATATTAAGCGCGAGAATATCGGACTTATCGAGGTTATGGGACTGGCTGTGTTGCCTGCAAGGCTTAAGAAAGAAATGTCAGTGTTAGAGCAGGCGATATTAAATGGAGAAGATCTTTCTGCTAAACCTGAGACAGAATCACATAAAGAATGGGCAGAAGGATGGATTAAGAAGTATGATGATATCAATGCCGACAACATCCACAGGATTGTTCAAAATGAGATTGCAGATGTCTTCTCTCACGTGTTAGAGGATGCCGGAGTTTATAAGAGGACCGAGGAAGGTATTAGAGCTTTTAAGAGGTTCACCGATATGTTTGAATAAGATCCTTCGTCGCTTCGCTCCTCAGGACCATCTCTTTAGTAAAAATCACTATTTTTTTTAAACAAAATAACTAATTGCCAAAATGGAAATTTAATGATATTATTACACCATGAGCGCAACCGCTTGCGCTAGGGTTTCGGGGTTTTGAACTAACAAATTTTAACAGAGTTAAGGAGGCCGTTACATGAAAGTAGGGTTACGAAGATTAGTAGCAATAATGATTGCATTTGCATTAGTGTTAAGTTATATCCCAAAGAGTGGATTAACTATATATAATGTTCATGCTGAAGATTCGACAATCACAATTGCCAATTCTGATTTTTCATCAGATATCTGGGGAGATAGCAGAGGATGGAGCGTTTCATATGAAAGTACAGAGAGTTATCCGGAGCTGAATACTTTTGAGTATTCAAGTGATTCCTGGATGACTCCTCCCGATGGTAGTGAGTATGGTGCCAAGTTTTACAGTACATCTGCCAACTCATTATACTTCACACAGACAATTGATATTCCTGCAGGTTCATATGAATTTGAATCTGTAAATATGGGTGAAAATGCTTCAATCAGTATTTCAGTAAATGACAATGATAGCGATTCTATCACTCTTTCGGGTTATAATATCTGGGATAATACGAGCCTTTATTTTTCAACCGATGAAGATATCAGTAACGCTACCCTTAAGATAACGGTTAATATTTCTGCAGGCGGATGGGGATATTTAGATTCAATAACGGCCGATCGCATTGATAAACAGGAATACAATAATGCTACAACAACAGAGGAACAATCAACCACCGAAGACACAGCAATCAACAACGCAGAAATCACTGTAAAAAAAGTTGACAATCTTTCAGATGATTTTGCTTTAGGAACCGATATCTCAGCAATTCATTCTATTTATGAAAGTGGAGCATATTGTAAAGACTATAATGGCAACAGATTATCAGAAGCACAGTTTTTTTCATTTCTTAAGGAGAATGGTGTTAACTGGGTTCGTATCAGAGTATGGAATGATCCGTACAACGCTAACGGTAAAGGTTACGGTGGTGGTAACAATGATATTAATGCAGCCGTTACCATGGGTAAATTAGCAACTGACGCAGGTCTTAAAGTTTTAATTGATTTTCATTACTCGGATTTCTGGGCTGATCCTTCTAAGCAGCAGGCACCTAAAGCGTGGGCTAATTATACAGTTGATCAAAAGGCAAATGCAGTTAACACATTTACAAAGACTTCGTTAACCACCTTAAAGAACGCCGGAGTAAATGTTAAGATGGTTCAGATTGGTAACGAAACCAATGGCAAGATATGTGGTGAGAGCGGTTTTTCCAACATGTCTAAGATATTTAATGCCGGAAGTTCTGCTGTAAGAGAAGTATTTAGCGATGCATTGGTAGCCCTTCATTTTACCGATCCTCAAGACTCAGGTAAGCAGGCAGGATACGCTCAGAGCTTATCTGACAATAATGTAGATTACGATGTATTTGCTTCGTCATATTATCCATTCTGGCACGGAAGTTTAAGCAATCTAAAATCAGTTCTTGGTGGGATTGCAGCAACATACAATAAAAAAGTAATGGTCGCTGAGACATCGTATGCGTGGACATTAGAAGATGGTGACGGTCACGAAAACACGGTAAGAGTAGGAACCAATGATAATGTAAGTGACTGCATTTACCCTTATACAGTTGAAGGACAGGCAGCATGGGTTAGAGATGTAGTTGACACGGTTAACAGTATTGATAATGGTATCGGCGTGTTCTACTGGGAAGCAGCTTGGATTCCTGTTGGCAATTACGCTACTTCTACCAACAAGGCGGCAACCTTGGCATCCAACAAGGCCAAATGGGAACAATACGGCTCCGGATGGGCATCAAGTTATTCTGCCGAGTATGATCCAAATGATGCAGGTAAATGGTACGGTGGCTCAAGTATTGATAATCAGGCGTTCTTTGATTTTGACGGAAAAGCTATCAATTCGCTAAAGGTCTATAAATACATGAGCACAGGTTCTAGGCAGGCTGCGGTTACTGCAAATGCTGTAGAATCCGTAAGCATAGAAGTATACGATTCTTCAGATCTAACGAATTCAGTTATAAACGCACTTCCTACAAGTGTTAATGTGACATTAAGCGACATGTCTACTGTTACCGATTCGGTTACATGGAATACGTCAGATATAAACAAGATAACCGGTGTCGGAACCTATACAGTTAAAGGCACGCTTGGTACTTACAGTAGTTTTACAACAAGCTGTACTGTAACTGTTAAACCGCAAAATCTTTTGACTAATGCAGAAGATCCAAGCTTCGAGAACGGTGGCAATGGATGGACATTTGAAGGCGTAGGTAGTGTAACCGGTGATGATCCTCATGATGGAGTTAAGTCATTCCATTATTGGAACGAGTCAGCAGGTGAGACTAAAGCATATAGAACCGTAACTTTGCCTGCGGGAACATACACATTTAAGGCTTATTCTCAGGGTCTTGCAAATGATACAGGATACATTTATCTAAGCTATGACAATACAACTCTTAAAGGTGAGTATACTTTGAATGGATGGAACGTATGGCAAGAGCCTACCATTAAGAACTTTACCTTAACTAAAGAGACTGAGATAGAGATTGGAATAGTAGCCAACTATCAAGCCGAAGGTTGGGGAACGGTTGACGACCTTTATATTTATGAGTCTTCTTCAGAGCAGAACACCTCCGAAGATGATAAACTTGAGCCGGTGTCTGTACTCTACAGAACCTACGTACAAAAGAACGGCTGGATGTCCTATGTGTCCGACGGAACAATGTCCGGTACCTCCGGAAAGTCCCTAAGACTCGAAGCAATACAGATTAAGCTCGACACCGATG
>JAFXSQ010000053.1 GCA_017525525.1 Lachnospiraceae bacterium
CCGTCGCGGCTGCGCCGCTTATGGTCATGGGTATGCGCGGAGTTACTGCTTCGCAGTATTATCAAAAAAGCAAGTGTTGGTTCTTATGTGCAAGCACAACGAACATACACTTGCTTTTTGATAACTGTGAATAGTAACAAAAAATGTAAAATAAATCATTTTTTTTGTTGACAAGCCGGTTGTTGCAAGCGTATAATGGCAAAGCGTGTCCGTAAATGGGCATAGTTTATTATGAGAAAAGAGGTGAAAACATGCCAACTTTCAACCAGTTAGTTCGTAAGGGAAGACAGACTATCGAGAAGAAGTCAACTGCACCGGCACTTTTAAAGAGCTACAACTCACTCAGGAAGAAGCCTACTGATACAGCTTCACCGCAGAAGAGAGGTGTCTGCACCGCAGTTAAGACTGCTACTCCGAAGAAGCCTAACTCAGCTCTTAGAAAGATCGCCAGAGTTCGTTTATCAAACGGAATCGAGGTAACAAGCTACATCCCCGGTGAAGGTCACAACCTTCAGGAGCACAGCGTTGTTCTTATCCGTGGAGGAAGAGTAAAGGATCTCCCCGGTACCAGATACCACATCATCAGAGGTACACTTGATACCGCAGGAGTTGCTAAGAGACGTCAGGCACGTTCAAAGTATGGTGCTAAGCGCCCGAAGGCCTAAAGCACATGCTTAACAGGTGCGGGAAAGTTGTTATGTTTTTACTGTTAAAGATACGACATACGATACATTTTCGCACGTACACGCAGAAGAACACTGCGTGAGTACCTAAGATACATTATAAAATTAAGGAGGGAAGAATCGTGCCACGTAAGGGACATATTGTTAAGAGAGACGTTCTTGCGGATCCGATCTACAACAACAAGGTGGTAACAAAGCTTATCAACAACATTATGCTTGATGGTAAGAAGGGTGTTGCCCAGAAGATAGTATACGGCGCATTTGACCGTATCAAGGCGCAGACCGAGAAGGACCCGATAGAGGTTTTCGAGGCTGCCATGAACAACGTTATGCCTCAGCTTGAGGTTAAGGCAAGACGTATCGGTGGTGCCACATATCAGGTACCGATCGAGGTAAGACCTGACAGAAGACAGGCGCTCGGCTTAAGATGGATCACTCAGTTCTCAAGATCAAGAACTGAGAAGACCATGGAGGAGAGACTCGCTGCAGAGCTCCTCGATGCATCTAACAACACAGGTGCATCTGTAAAGAGAAAAGAGGAAATGCACAGAATGGCAGAGGCAAATAAGGCATTTGCTCACTATAGGTTCTAATTAAAATAAGGAGGAAATAGCCTTGGCTGGAAGAGAATACCCATTAGAGAGAACCAGGAATATCGGTATCATGGCTCACATCGATGCCGGTAAGACCACTCTCACAGAGAGAATTCTTTACTATACAGGTGTCAATTATAAGATTGGCGAGACCTACGAGGGTACTGCCACCATGGACTGGATGGAGCAGGAGCAGGAGAGAGGTATAACAATCACCTCAGCTGCAACAACATGCTTCTGGACAGTACAGGATCAGACAAAACCCAAGCAGGGAGCGCTTCCGCACCGTATAAACATCATCGATACTCCCGGACACGTAGACTTCACCGTAGAAGTTGAGCGTTCACTCCGCGTGCTTGACGGAGCTGTCGGCGTATTCGATGCAAAGGGTGGTGTTGAGCCTCAGTCAGAGAACGTATGGAGGCAGGCAGACACCTACCATGTACCGCGTATGGCATTTGTCAATAAGATGGACATACTCGGCGCAGATTTCTTCAATACAGTATCAGAGATCGAGACTCGTCTCGGCAAGAAGCCCGTTGTTATCAACCTTCCTATAGGTAAGGAGGATTACTTCGAGGGTATCATCGATTTGTTCGAGATGAAGGAGTATCTCTACAATGATAAGAACGGTGAGGATATCACCGTAACAGATATTCGCGAGGACATGAAGGAGCTTGCCGAGGAGTATCACACAAAGCTCGTTGAGTCCTGCTGCGATCAGGATGAAGACCTGATGATGGCTTACCTTGAGGGCGAGGAGCCTTCAATAGAAGACATGAAGAAGGCATTAAGAAGCGCAGTATGTACTCCTATCGAGGATGCTGCAGGCGAGAAGAGCAGAGTAGTACCCGTATGCTGCGGTTCAGCACATCAGAACAAGGGTATCCAGAAGCTTCTCGATGCTGTAGTTGAGTTCATGCCTGCACCGACAGATATCCCGGATATCAAGGGTGTTGACCTTCAGGGTAACGAGATTACCAAGAGGTCGGCAGATGACGAACCGTTCTCGGCGCTTGCATTCAAGATTGCTGCTGACCCGTTCGTAGGAAAGCTTGCATTCATCAGAGTTTACTCAGGACACCTCAACAAGGGTTCCTATGTTCTTAACGCTACCAAGAATCACAAGGAGCGTGTAGGACGTATCGTGCAGATGCACGCTAACGACAGAAAGGATATCGAGGTTGTATACGCCGGAGATATTGCTGCTATCGTTGGTCTTAAGAATACAACAACAGGTGATACCATTTGTGATGATCAGCATCCGGTTATCCTTGAGTCTATGGAGTTCCCGGATCCGGTTATCGAGCTCGCTATCGAGCCCAAGACAAAGGACGGTCAGGACAAGCTTGCTATAGCTTTAGGAAAGCTTGCTGAGGAGGATCCTACCTTCAAGACACATACAGATACAGAGACAGGTCAGACCATCATCGCAGGTATGGGTGAGCTTCACCTTGAGATTATCGTTGACAGACTTCTTCGTGAGTTCAAGGTAGAGGCAAATGTAGGCGCGCCTCAGGTTGCTTACAAGGAGACATTTACCAAGGCTGTTGATGTAGATTCCAAGTATGCTAAGCAGTCAGGTGGTCGTGGTCAGTACGGTCACTGTAAGGTTAAGTTCGAGCCCATGGATCCGAACGGAGAGGAGACCTTCAAGTTTGAGTCTACCGTTGTCGGCGGTGCTATTCCGAAGGAGTACATACCGGCTGTCGGAGAGGGTATCGAAGAGGCTACTCAGGCCGGTATCCTTGGCGGTTTCCCGGTACTCGGTGTATACGCAAATGTATACGACGGTTCATATCATGAAGTCGATTCATCTGAGATGGCATTCCACATCGCCGGTTCTATAGCGTTCAAGGAAGCTATGCAGAAGGCAAATCCGGTACTCTTAGAGCCCATCATGAAGGTCGAGGTTACTATGCCTGCTGACTACATGGGTGATGTAATCGGTGACCTTAACTCAAGACGTGGTCGTGTAGAGGGAATGGAGGATGTTGGTAACGGTAAGCTCGTTAAGGCTTATGTACCGCTTGCCGAGATGTTCGGATACTCTACAGACCTTCGTTCCAAGACACAGGGACGCGGTAACTACTCTATGTTCTTTGAGAAGTATGAGCAGGCACCGAAGTCTGTACAGGATAAGGTAATCGCCGCTAAGAAGGGCTAATTATACAGGGTTAAATTTTATAAGAAAAACCTTGCAAAGAGTAACGCTTTTTAGTACAATACACTTTAGCTGATTATTTCCCCGGGACACGGGGGGCTTATTTAAGGAGGATTATTCAGACATGGCAAAGGAAAAGTTTAACAGATCAAAGCCGCATTGTAACATCGGTACCATCGGCCACGTAGACCATGGTAAGACAACTCTTACAGCTGCTATCACAAAGGTGCTTGCAGAGAGAGTTGCAGGTAACACAGCAACAGATTTCGAGAATATCGACAAGGCTCCGGAAGAGAGAGAGAGAGGTATCACAATCTCTACAGCTCACGTTGAGTATGAGACAGAGAGAAGACACTACGCTCACGTTGACTGCCCCGGCCATGCCGATTATGTAAAGAACATGATCACAGGTGCAGCTCAGATGGATGGTGCTATCCTCGTTGTTGCTGCTACTGATGGTGTTATGGCTCAGACAAAGGAGCACATCCTTCTTTCACGTCAGGTAGGCGTTCCTTATATCGTAGTATTCCTTAACAAGTGCGACAGCCCTGACATTGATGATGAGCTTATCGAGCTCGTTGAGATGGAAGTTACAGAGCAGCTTGAGGAGTACGGCTTCACAGATTGCCCGATCATCAAGGGTTCTGCTCTGAAGGCTCTTGAGGATCCTAACAGCGAGTGGGGCGACAAGATCATGGAGCTCATGAATACAATTGATGAGTACATTCCGGATCCGAAGAGAGATGTTGATAAGGACTTCATCATGCCTGTAGAGGACGTATTCACAATCACAGGTCGTGGTACTGTTGCAACAGGTAGAGTAGAGCAGGGTGTTATCCACCTCAACGACGAAGTTGAGATCGTTGGTATCAAGCCTGAGAAGATGAAGACAACCGTAACCGGTATCGAGATGTTCAGAAAGCTTCTTGACGAGGGCCAGGCAGGTGATAACATCGGTGCGCTTCTCCGTGGTGTCAAGAGAGAGGACATCGTTCGTGGACAGGTTCTCTGCAAGCCGGGTACTGTAACATGCCACACCAAGTTTACCGCTCAGGTATACGTTCTTACAAAGGACGAGGGTGGCCGTCATACACCGTTCTTCAACAACTATCGTCCTCAGTTCTACTTCAGAACAACAGACGTTACAGGTGTATGTAACCTTCCTGCCGGCATAGAGATGTGTATGCCTGGTGATAACGTAGAGATGACAATCGAGCTCATCCACCCGATCGCTATGGATCAGGGTCTTACATTCGCTATCCGTGAGGGTGGTAGAACAGTAGGTTCAGGAAGAGTTGCTACTATCATCGAGTAGGGATTATTCGCGAAAGCAATGAGATAAGCGCCTGAGAAGGTGCGTGAAAACAGCCACTGCAAGCTTGCTTGTAAGTGGCTGTTTTTGCGTGCCGTCGCGGGCATTCAGCGAATGCCCGCGACCGAGGAAATGCGAAGCATTTGCGAGGGACGCGTATCTTCTTTTTTTCAATCCCCCGGAGTTCGTCTCCGGGGGATTTTTTGTTGTATTATCATTTGATTTATGGTAAAATCACTCTATGTGACTGATGGTAGCGACTCTTGCGAGTCGCCTCGAACCGCTCAAAGCCGCGGGGCTCCCTGCAGCAAAGCTGTAGGGCAAAAAGCAGGTGTAACAATCAGAGCGATTCTCGTTGTTACTGAAGAAAACTATTAGGGAGGGTAACGTACATGACATTTGAGGATTTGGTCAATTATGCCAAGAAGGAAGGTGCTTCCGATATCCATATCACTATGGGTACGCACCATGCAATCAGAAAGTTCGGAGAGCTGATTATACTTGATCCGCTTCCGCCGGGAAATGAAGCGAGAGATATGATCGTCGATTCACTTACCATAGAGCAGAGGGAGAAGCTGCTCAAAGGAGATGACCTCGACTTTGCGCTTATCATGCCGGACGGCACCAGACTTCGTGCAAATGTTTATCATCAGAGGAATAATATAGCAGGTTCTTACAGACTTTTGAGAGACAAGATACCGACCTTCGAGGAGCTCGGTATACCCGAGGTTGTAAGAAAGCTTGTAAATGAACCGCGTGGACTTGTGCTTTTCACAGGCCCTACAGGAAGCGGTAAGACCACAACTCTTGCGGCAATGATTGATTACATCAATTCTAACAGCGCAAAGCATGTCATCACTGTAGAGGATCCTATAGAGTATGTGTTCTATCATAAGAAGTCCATGATCCATCAGCGTGAGATAGGCAAGGATGTTGAGGATTTCGCAACAGCGCTGCACTCTTCACTTCGTGAGGACCCCGATATCATCCTTGTTGGTGAGATGAGAGATTACGAGACAATCAGCGCAGCTATGACTGCTGCAGAGACAGGTCACCTCGTGCTTTCGACAGTTCATACATCATCCGCCGCTCAGACGGTAGAGCGTATTCTTGATGCGTACCCGCCGCATGCTCAGAACCAGGCGAGAACACAGCTTGCAAATAACCTCAAGGCTACCATTACACAGGTGCTCATGCCTGATATCGACGGTAACGGCATGATCATGGGAACTGAGATCCTCATCAATAACGAGGCTATTTCGACGATGATTCGTGAGAATAAGACTCATCAGATACCTTCGTCTATTGCCAGCGGCGCCGCAGTCGGAATGCACACCCTCAATATGGATTTAAAGAGACTTATGAGGGAGCAGAAGATAGACGAGCAGACCGCAAGACTTTACTCGACCAACCTCAGAGAGTTCGACAGCTTAAGATAGATTGTAGAAAACAAGGCAAAGATAAGAAGTTAGATCATAAAAGAAATATTTCGGGCAGGGGGATACTCTCCCTGCCCGATTTTAAGGAGCATTATAATGAAGCATACATTCAAGGGCGGCATACATCCGAGAGAGGGAAAGCATCTTTCGAAGGATAAGCCCATCAGGGAGTATCTTCCCAAGGGAGATACGGTTTATCCGCTTAGCCAGCATATAGGCGCGCCGGCAAAGCCCGTTGTCAAAAAGGGCGATGAGGTCTTGGCAGGCCAGCTTATAGCGGAAGCGGGAGGTTTCGTGTCGGCGAATATTCATTCGTCCGTGTCGGGAAAGGTAAAGGCCATCGAGAAAAGGCTTACCGCATCCGGAAGCAAGGTCGAGTCCATCATTATCGAGAATGACGGCCTGTTCAATTCGGTCGAGATGTCCGGTACCGACAAACCCGTAAAAGAATTGACAAGAGAAGAAGTGATAGAGGCCATAAAGGCGGCGGGCATAGTAGGTATGGGCGGCGCCGGCTTTCCTACGCATGTAAAGCTCTCACCGAAGGAGCCTGACAAGATTGACAGGATTATAGTAAATGCTTCGGAGTGCGAGCCTTACCTCACCTCTGATTACAGAAGGATTTTAGAGCAGGCCGACGGCGTTATCGAAGGTCTTAGAATCGTGCTTGCCATCTTCCCGGGAGCAAAAGGCATAATAGCCATTGAGGATAACAAGCCCGAGGCTATAGCTTTGCTCAAGGAAAAGCTTGCCGGCGATTCCGACATAACGGTCAATTCCATGAAGACGAAATACCCTGAGGGCGCTGAGAGACAGCTTATCTATGTCAACACGGGAAGGTATATCAATTCGAGGATGCTTCCCGCGGACGCAGGCTGTGTGGTTCACAACGTGGATACCATACACACGATATACGAGGCTGTAAGGCTTGGAAAGCCCTTGATCGACAGGATAGTTACCGTGACCGGCGATGCGATAACAGATCCGGCCAATTTCCTTGTGAGGACGGGAACTTCATATCAGGAGCTTATAGACGCAGCGGGCGGATACTTAAATGATCCGGCAAAGATCATTTCCGGAGGTCCTATGATGGGCAAGGCGATATACGACACGGATATGCCGGTTACCAAAGGTTCTTCGGCTATTCTTTGCATGACTGAGGATGCCGTGTCGGAGTTTGAACCATCTGCCTGCATAAGATGCGGCAAGTGCGTCGAGGTATGCCCGGGAAGGGTAATGCCCGTTAATCTTGCAAATGCCGCCGAGAGAGGCGACATAGATGCATTCTTAAAGGGTGAGGGAATGGAGTGCTGCGAGTGCGGCTGTTGTTCCTATGTATGCCCTGCGAAGAGACACCTGACACAGACAATTGCGGGAACAAGGAAGCTTGTGCTCGCTTCAAGAAAGAAGTAGGAGGGGCGAATTATAATGGACGAAAAGCTTAAGCTTAAAATATCCGCTTCTCCTCATGTGAGAAGCACGGAAAATACTTCGGATATAATGTTTGACGTGGTTCTGGCGCTTGTACCGGCGACGGCATACGGACTTTATCTGTTCGGCTGGTATGCGGCGCTTCTGGTGCTTGTGTGCATAGCTTCCTGTGTGGGTTTTGAGGCTTTATATCAGCATTGCATGGGAAGAAAGGTAACGGTTGGAGACTTCTCCGCTGTCGTTACCGGACTTTTGCTCGGGCTGAACCTTCCGCCCAAGCTTCCGATATGGATGGCGGTGCTTGGCTCCTGCTTTGCAATCATTGTCGTAAAGCAGCTCTTCGGCGGTTTAGGACAGAATTTCATGAATCCGGCATTGGGTGCAAGATGCTTTCTGATACTTGCATTTTCAAGATATATGACAAACTTCGTCTACGACGGAGTTACAATGGCGACTCCGCTTGCGGGGCTCAAGGCTACAGGTACCGCCGATGTATGGTCCATGTTTTTGGGCAATACGGCGGGAACCATCGGAGAAACCTCGACGGCGGCGCTTCTTTTGGGCGCGGCATATCTGATATTAAGGAGGATTATCAGTCCGAAGATACCGCTCTGCTACATCGGTACATTTGCGGTATGCATAACCATCTACGCTGTGGTAAAGGATTATGACGTGACGGTATATTTAGGAGCGCATA
Source organism: Lachnospiraceae bacterium (assembly GCA_017525525.1). Taxonomy (GTDB): domain Bacteria; phylum Bacillota; class Clostridia; order Lachnospirales; family Lachnospiraceae; genus Coprococcus_C. The sequence goes on from JAFXSQ010000053.1 coordinate 8,320, forward strand.
TCTGCGGCGGCGGTCTGATGCTCGGAGCGTTCTTCATGGCAACCGATTATGTGACCTCACCGATTACCTCAGCAGGCAAGGTTGTGTATGGAGTATTCTTAGGTCTGATGACCTTTGTGTTAAGAGTATTCGGTCCTTCGGCGGAGGGAGTGTCTTATTCGATCATTATCGCGAACCTTCTGGTACCGCTCATAGAGAAGGTAACACAGCCGAAATACTTCGGTTACGGAGAGGACAAGAAGGGTAAAGAAAAGGATAAGGATAAGGCGCAGGATAAGCTTCAGGAAGATAAGCCTGAAGACGATGCGTCCGGAGATGCTTCTTCGGATGAGGAAAAGGCTCCTGCGGTTAAGGAGAAGTTTGATGTGGGCGGACTGCTCAAGGCAGTTACCGCTATCTGCCTTATAACGCTTATCATGGGCGCAATCCTCGGCACGGTCTACAATGTGACCAAGGAACCGATTCGGAAGGTGGAAAAGGAAGAGGCAGAGGCAGCCTTCAGGGAGGTTTACCCTTACGGCGGCAAGATAATACTTCCTACCGAAACCGGCATGGTTACGGAGGAACAATACCAGAAGATACTCGAGAAGATCAATGCGGTCCTTTCGGTCGATGATTCTTACGGACATGCGCAGATAGAGGCTTTGAGATTTGTTCTGGGCGGAGAGGATATCAACTCAGGTTTACTCGGATATGTGATTACGGTCAGCAGTCCCAAGGGCTACGGCGGTGATATATTGATGGTTGTCGGCATAGCGAAGAATATGACCATTAAGGGCATAAGCTTCCTGGAATTAAACGAGACAGCCGGACTTGGAATGAAGGCAGACACGGATGACTTCAAGGATCAGTTTAAGGAGAAGCGCGTAGCGGGCTTTAGCTACACGAAGACCGGAAGCACCTCGGACAGCGAGATAGATGCAATCTCCGGTGCTACGATCACCACGTCTGCGGTAACCAACATGGTCAACGCCGCTATCACGGCAGCATTTATAGCGGGAGGTAACTGATGAGTAAGGAAAATGTATGCTTTGAGAGATTGAAGAACGGTATCGTCACCGAGAACCCTACCTTCGTGCAGATGCTCGGCATGTGTCCTACGCTTGCGGTGACCACCTCGGCGATAAACGGCGTGGGCATGGGGCTTACCACCATGGTAATCCTGACATTAAGTAACTTTATGATATCGATTTTAAGGAAGCTGATTCCGGACAAGGTCCGCATACCGGCTTACATAGTTGTCATAGCTTCCTTTGTGACGGTAGTGCAGTTTGTGCTTCAGGCTTACCTGCCTGAACTGAACAAGGCATTGGGACTTTACATACCGCTTATAGTGGTTAACTGCATTATCCTTGGCCGCGCGGAGGCCTATGCTTCTAAGAACAAGCCACTTCCGTCGATTATGGACGGCTTGGGCATGGGATTCGGCTTTACGATAGGGCTTACCGTGATGGGATCGATACGAGAGATACTCGGCGCGGGAAGCATATTCGGTTATGAGTTTTTGGAGAAGCTTAATAACTTTATCAACGAAAATGCATCGCAGGGCGTTAAGGATTTTATGGAGTCCCAGGGCCTGTTTGAGCCGATAGGCATATTCGTATTCGCACCCGGAGCATTTATCGTGCTTGCGTTTGTGGTTGCATTTATCAATCACAGGAATATCAAGAAGGCTGCGAAGACCGGAGATAAGGCAAAGCTTTTGGAGATTCACGACTGCGCAAGCTGCGAGCTTGAGTGCGCGAAGAGAACCGAGCCGATGAAGAAGACATCGCCGGGTATGCAGTCGCTTAATGATGAGCTTGACAAATTGGAGAAGACGGTTGAGGAAATGAAGGACTTGGAGAAGAAGGGTGCATCAGCTATGGCTGATTCAGCGGCCTCAAAAGCGGAAAGTGAGGTGAAGCAGGCATGAATATATTCATTATCATGGTTTCGGCTTCACTGGTAAGCAATGTTATCTTAAGCCAGTTCCTGGGCATCTGTCCCTTCCTCGGAGTGTCGAAGAAGGTATCAACGGCAGCGGGAATGGGCGGCGCGGTAATATTTGTCATGACCATTTCATCTGCGGTGACAAGCGTGGTTTACTACTATGTGCTGCTTCCGCTCTCGCTTGATTATCTGAATACGATAGTGTTCATCCTGGTTATAGCAGCGCTGGTTCAGTTTGTGGAGATGTTCTTGAAGAAGGTTGTGCCGTCGCTTTACAAGGCGCTCGGTGTATATCTTCCGCTTATCACCACCAACTGCGCGGTGCTCGGAATAGCCATCAAGAACGTACAGGACGGGCTGAATATACTCGAGTCCGTGATTAACGGCATGTTCTCCGCGGTTGGTTTCGCGATAGCGATAATCATCATGGCGGGCATAAGGGAAAAGCTTGAGAATAACGATCAGATACCCGAGAGCTTTAAGGGAGCACCGATTGTGCTGCTTACTGCGGGTCTGATGTCAATAGCATTTATGGGCCTCCAGGGGCTTATAAGATAGGAGGTAGCGGATATGGATGTTCAGTCGATAATCATCGCCGCTGCCATAGTCGGAGCGGTCGGACTTTTCGCCGGACTTCTTCTCGGTATAGCGAGCGAGAAGTTCAAGGTAAAGGTAAATGAAACGGAAGTGAAGGTAAGAGAGTGCCTTCCGGGAAATAACTGCGGAGGCTGCGGTTACCCCGGATGTGACGGACTTGCGGCTGCGATAGCAAAAGGCGAAGCAAGGCCGGGAAGCTGTCCGGTGGGCGGTGAGCCCGTGGAGAAGGCTATAAAGGAAGTGCTCGGTTCGGGCAGCAAAGATGCGGAAGGAGAAGCTGATGCCGCAGAAGAGCCGGTTAAGCTTGTTGCGCATGTGCATTGCCGCGGAACCTGCGATAAGGCAAAGGAAGCTTATGAGTATGTAGGTCCGAAAGATTGCCGAATAGCGACCAATTCTCCAGGAGGCGGACCTAAGGCCTGCGCCAATGGTTGCTTGGGATTCGGCTCCTGTGCAAAGGTATGTCAGTTTGGCGCAATAAGAATCGTAAACGGTGTTGCCGTAATCGACAGGGATAAGTGCAAATCGTGCTCACAGTGTGTGGCAACCTGCCCGAGAGGGCTGATAAAGATGGTTCCCTATGATGCTGCAGGAGAAGGAAATCTTGCTTTGGTTGAGTGCAGTTCGAAGGACTTCGGCAAGGATGTCAAGGCAGTTTGTGAGGTCGGATGCATAGGTTGCGGCATGTGTGCAAGGAACTGCCCGGTTGAAGCAATAAAGGTGGAGAATAACCTTGCGGTTGTGGATTATGAGAAGTGTGTAGGCTGTGGCGCTTGTAAGGCAAAGTGCCCGGTGAAGGTTATTATATAAAGATTCTTCGGGCTAAAGCCCTAAGAATGACACGGTGTCACGACTTAAGGGAAGCGGTGTCACTCTGAGCGACGCTGAGCATACTGCGAAGCAGTATGATGCCGGCCTTCGATGTCATAAGGAATCCACCGTAAGCGGTACCCCTTATGACGAAAGGCGAGGGCTTGCGAAGCAACAGGAAACGAAGAGTCTTAAAATTGGAGGGTTACAGAATGATGACAAGAGATTATGTAATTATCACGGATTCGACAAACGATCTTCCAGAAGAGGTTACAGACAGGGAGTTTGTGGATATTATTCCATTTATCTATGAGCTTGACGGCGTGACTTACGGCAAGGAGAACAAGATCAGTCCGGAGGACTATTATGAAGGTATGCGTCAGGGCAAGGACACGAAAACCGCCGCTGCGAATATCGAGGAGATAGAGGAGCATATGACTAAGGCGTTAGACAGTGGAAGGGATGTGCTGTTCTTCTGTCTTTCCTCAGGCATAAGCAGTACCTTGCAGAATGCTTACATAGCAAGGGATGACCTTGCGGAGAAGTATCCCGAGGCAAAGATATGCGTATTCGATTCGATCTGTGCTTCAGGCGGACACGGACTTTTGCTCTGGTATGCAATCAAGTATTATGAGGAGGGGCTTGACGCCGAGGCTTCCATGAAGAAGCTTGAGGAGACAAAGAAGCATATAGTACATAAGTTTACCGTGGATGATCTGCACTATTTGCAGCGTGGGGGTCGTATCTCAAAGGCGAGCGCCGTTGTCGGAACCATGATTAATATCAAGCCGCTTTTGCATGTGGATGATGAAGGCTATCTTAAGGCCGAAAGCAAGGTAAGAGGCAGGAAGAAGGCGCTTATTTCACTTGTTGATTCTATGGAAGAATGTCTCGGAAGTCAGAAGGATAATCAGGAGTATATGGTTATCTGCCACAGTGACTGCAAGGAAGATGCGGACTATGTAGCGGGACTCATGCGTGAGCGCTTTCATCCGAAGGATATAGGTATGCATATGATGACACCGACTATAGGAGCGCATACCGGCCCGGGAACCATGGCTATATTCGGAACCGGAGACAAGAGATAGGAGAGAATACTAATGAAGTGTCCATATTGCGGAGATGACAATACCAGAGTTATAGATTCGAGACCGGCAGATGACAATGAGGCAATCCGCCGACGCAGGCAGTGTGATGAGTGCGGCAAGCGCTTTACAACCTATGAGAAGGTTGAGACAATCCCTCTTATAGTGATCAAGAAGGACAAGAACCGCGAGAGTTATGACCGTTCTAAGATTGAGTCCGGTGTAGTTAAGTCCTGTCACAAGAGACCTGTGTCCGTTAACCAGATCGAGGCGTGTGTTGATGAGATAGAAAACAGGATATTCAACCTTGAGCTTAAGGAGATAGATTCGAGCAAGATAGGCGAGATAGTCATGGACGAGATAGTTAAGCTCGATCAGGTCGCGTATGTGAGATTTGCGTCCGTGTACAGGGAGTTCAAGGACGTGAATACATTTATGGAAGAGCTTAAAAAGCTGCTGGATAAATAATATATGAGTGAAAGCATAACAGTATTAAAAAAGGGCGGAACCGGGGAGATAGTCGAGAAGAAGTCCCGGTTCATAGCCGCCATAGAACCGGTAACGAGCGAAGAGGAAGCGTACGCGTTCATTGAGAGTGTGAAGAAGAAGCACTACGATGCGCGTCACAACTGCTTCGCTTTTTCCGTTGGCACAGGGAAAAATCCCCTGCAACGCTTTTCTGATGACGGTGAACCGCAGGGTACTGCGGGCAAACCTATTTTAGAGATAATCAACGGTGGAGATATACACAACATATGCATAGTGGTCACGCGTTACTTCGGAGGTACGCTTCTCGGAACGGGCGGTCTTGTGCGAGCGTACTCGGATGCCTCGAAGGAGGGGTTGAAAAACTGCGAGCTAAAACAGCTTCGCATGGTATACCCGACTGAGGTAGAGCTTGACTATACGGATGTAGGCAAGATACAGCATCTGCTTGCCGGTCTGGATATCGAGATCATTGACTCCGTCTACGCTCAGAAGGTGACCTTCAAGCTTCATGTCCCGGTCGAACAAAAGGACATGGTAGAAAAGCAGATCACCGAAGCCACTGCCGCAAGAGCAGAGCTTCTGTTTGATGATGAGGTGCTCGCGTGACGGTGTGATGGTGTAAGCCGGTGCGTATGAATTCGTATGAAATAAATCATACTCCGTATTAACCATGTATGTGGCTTGTAAAACGCTGTGTGTTTTGGTACAATTCAGTAAGCGGTTACGCATAAGAGAAGGGTTTCGTGGGAGGTATGGAGATGGAAAGATCAAAGGTTTATTTCACGGATTTCAGAACTGTTTTGGGGGTAAGTCTTCCGGCTAAGCTTCAGAAGCTGATCAAGATGGCGGGGATGCAGTCGATTGATATGGACGGAAAGTTTGTGGCAATCAAGATGCATTTCGGAGAGCTGGGGAATCTCGCTTACTTAAGACCTAATTATGCGAAGGCGGTTGCGGATGTGATAAAGGAGTTTGGTGGTCTGCCCTTCCTTACGGATTGCAATACCCTGTATCCGGGCAGCAGAAAACATGCTCTTGAACATCTCGATTGTGCGAACATAAACGGCTTCAATACCGTGACGACGGGTTGTCAGATCATCATTGCGGACGGCTTGAGAGGCACGGATGATGTGGCGGTTCCGGTTCCGAACTGGGAATACTGCGAGGAGGCCTACATCGGGCGGGCCGTGATGGATGCGGACATAGTGATTTCGCTCAATCATTTCAAGGGGCATGAGCAGGCAGGCTTTGGCGGCGCTATCAAGAATATAGGCATGGGCTGCGGAAGCCGTGCGGGCAAGATGCAGCAGCACAACAGTGGTCACCCGCATGTGATCACTCAGCTTTGCAGAGGGTGCAGAAGATGCGCTAAGGAATGCGGATCGGATGCAATCGTTTATGAAGGAAATAAAGCGCGAATAGATACTGAGAGATGTAAGGGCTGTGGGCGCTGTATCGGGGCTTGCGCATTTGATGCGATAGAGAATGACAACTGGGATGCGCCGCAGATGCTTGGAAGAAGGATGGCAGAGTACACGGCGGCGGTTCTTAATGGCAGACCGAGCTTCCATATCAGCCTTATAACGGATGTGTCGCCAAACTGCGATTGCCACGGGGAAAATGATGCGCCTATCCTGCCGGATATCGGAATGCTTGCTTCCTTTGATCCGGTTGCGTTAGATCAGGCCTGCGTCGATCTGTGCCAGAAGGCTGAGCCTATAAGGAACAGCCAGCTCGGCGATAATATGGCGTCGGAGCATTTTCATGACCATGGGGATGTATGGCACAACAGCAATCCGAATGTGTCCTGGGCGGAAACGCTTGAGCATGCGCAGAAGATCGGCGTCGGTACGCGTGAATACGAGCTTATCACGATGAAGTAGACGTCACGGGAATAAATATGCGTTTTGACCGGCGCACAGGATTACCACACAAGAGTCAGTACGAATGATAATACAATCGATATGAGAACTATGATAGGGAGCGCTTTCACAAAGATGGCGCTCCTTTTTAATATTCCGGATAAAGCCACGGACACCGGAATCGAGGCGAAGCCTGATATAAATACAAATAGGAGCTTTATGCCGATGCCGTACATTATGACAGAGCAAACCAGACCGGCGGCAAGAACCGGCAGCACGGCTGCGGATGATATGATGAACTTTAGAGCAAGCTGTTCGGAACGCGAGAGCACAACATACTTTCCGGACTCGCGGTCGGTCAGGTACATGAGCTGCGCGATAAGCCCGCTTAACACGAGAAGCACGATGGCTGTCTGGGCAACGGGTACATCTAGCTTGTACATACCGGATTCGAAATGGTAGCTGTCCTTGGTGACGGGATCGAGGGCAAATACCATGTCACTTCCGGCGTACTTCTCATAGAACTTTTTGTAATCGCCCTCTATGCCGTAGCTCGTTGTCCTTAAAGCGTTCTCGCCCACATAAGGTGCGCATATACTGAATATCTTGCTGAAGAAGCATTCGTTTATGGGCAGGGTAAGCGTGGATTTTGGCATGTCAAAAAGCTGCACCGGGTTGTCGTAGAGCCCCTTAACATAAGCGTCAAAGCAGCCTGCGGGAATCATGTAACCGCATTCGGCGTAGCCAGAGGTTATGTCGTATTTTAAGTCTTCCTCCGAAGGGCACTCGTAAAATGTATAGAGGGAATCTGAGCTTAGCAGTGCATTTACGGCTTTTTGTGCCAGCTCGGACGTGTCTTCACTGTATATGCCTACTCTTATGGCAGCGCTCTGCTCCTTTGCGGGGAGCAGCACATAGACGGCGGTCATAAGGATCAGGAGCACAAGCATACCCACGTAGAGCGGGTGGGCGAAGAATCTCTTGGTTTGTACGATAAATCTGTTTTTGATCATCATGCGCCACCTCCGAAAAGGGATAAGGTCATGCACCTTATCATGAAATCTCCGGGCAGAACATGCGAGATACTGCGGACTATCTTAGGCAGCATGCCGTCCGGAAGTATGCCTCCGCCTGCGTAGCAAAGGGTGAGTATGACCAAAAGGAAGCCGAGCTCGGCCGCAAGCACGCTGTCCGTAGCGGTGCAGAATACCGAGGTAATGAGCGAGATAATCAGCAAAACAGGAAGTGCATAGACAAGCGCTAAGGGAGAAAACACTTTAAAGTATATCTGCCCTGCTATAAGACAGGGGATGAATACAAGCATAAACATCGGCAGCAGGCTTGCGGTATTGGAAAAAAACAGCGACCATCTGTTGATCTTAAAGACCTCAAGCTTTGTCCTTATTCCTTTGTTCAAGCCCTGCAATACCGGTATCATAAGGAAAGCCGTAAATGAAACGGCAAGCAGCAGAGCAACTCCGATGTAGTGCTGTTCGAGAGAGTGCGCTCCGACATCGGTTGCGGGATGTGTCTCGGTGTAGGCGTCCTTGTTAAGAGAACGGTCAAGAAATGTAAAGTTAAGCAGGCTGATCAGGCCCCAGCGGTCCTCATCGGCAAGGTCGTGCAGATCGGAGTCATCAATCACTGCCAATACGCCTGCCTGTGCGGTTGCGTAATAGTTGGCGAATGCCATGAAGAGGTCGTTGGTAATGTAGGTCATGATCGAGGTGGATGAGTTGAAATACACCTTTATCCCACTGTTATAATATCCCCCGAAGAAGCTTTCGGGTATCACGATAAGATAGCTGACTAATCCCTTAGACAGCATATTCTGTCCTTCTTCTTCGGAAGAAACCTGTATGAGATCGGCAGTCTGGCTTAAGCTCTTCATGTTGGTAATCAGGTCGTAGCCTGCGGAGCTGTATGTATTGATGTTGGATTCTGGCATGTAGAAGGCAACGGAGATTTTGTCAAAGCTTTCGGATTTGTAGAGATTGTCCGAGACGATGATAGCCGCTGCGGAAAGTGATACCAAAAGAAAAACTGCGACTATGATTATGCCCGGCAGTTTTAAGATAAGTCTTTTAATATTCGCTCTGGTAAGCCTTAAAAGCTGGGAAAAGGCGCTCATAGACCTCTCCTTAAGATATCAGTGTAGCTGATGCCCTTCCTGGAGAGCTCAGCCGCGTCATGAAGCTTCGCGTCGCTTAAGATGTAAACCCTGTTGCAGAAATCAAATATCTCTTCCTCGTGTGAGACTACGATTATTGCTCCACCGGCCTTGGTAAAGGTAGCCATAAAGTCGAGCATATCGTGTTTTGCGGGAAGGTCAAGTGCGGCAAAGGGTTCGTCCAACAACAGAAGCTCCGGATGGTTGATAAGCACTGTGGCAAGGGAAAGCCTTTTCTTCATGCCACCGGACATCTTGCCTGCGGGGCGGTCAAGGAAGTCCTCTATGCCGAGTATTTTGAGCATGGGCGAAGAAAGCCTCTCTAGGATCTCGGCTTTCTTAAGAGGCGTCCACATGCGTATATTGTCGATAGGTTTTAACTCGTCAAAGAGAGGATTCTCCTGGGGAACCAGGCCACAGCTTATCTCACCGCTTTTGGTAAAATGCTCGGCTATAAGGTTTAACATGGTAGACTTTCCGGTTCCGTTCAGACCGAGGATACCGACTGCCTCGCCGGGGTTAATCTCTAAGGATACATCGTCAAGAATAACTCTTTTGCCGTATGTCTTACTCAAATGCTCAAGCTTTGCCATGTCTTGCTCCTGTCGTTGAAAAAATGATAGTTTTCTGTTATACTTACAATTTGTAGGAAATTCATCTACATGAAGTCCTCTTCGATGACCTGAAAATCAAGGTAGTCAAACTCGACCTCTTCAATAAAGGAATCCTTTGTAAATCGCGTCTTCGCGCGGTGGATAAAGTCTTTCTTGTTGGATTCGAGCCAGATGGGCTTCTCTATGTCAAATGCATAGGCGATTTCATCCAGGCAGGCGTACACCTTTTTGGTGCGCGTCAAAGAGAAATCATCAATAATAGCGATGTGCTCCTTAAGAACCTTATTTGCTTTTACGAGTTTACCGCACATTCTAAACATGGAGCACCTCAACTGTTAAATATAGAAATTTATTATACTATTATAAAAGGAATAAATCAACCATGTACAAGCTTATCACAACAGACGGAAAAGCGAAGAGAGCCACATTTTCCACTCCTCATGGAACGGTTGAAACCCCGGTATTTATGAATGTCGGAACCGTTGCGGCAATCAAGGGGGCCGTGTCTACCGGGGACTTAAAGGAGATAGGCTGTCAGATACAGCTTTCTAATACGTACCACCTGCATGTGCGTCCGGGAGATGCGCTGGTGAAAAAACTCGGAGGGCTCCATAAGTTCATGGTCTGGGATAGGCCGATTCTAACAGATTCCGGCGGTTTTCAGGTCTACTCTCTTGCGTCGCTTCGGAAGATCAAGGAGGAGGGCGTTACATTTAACTCGCATATAGACGGCAGGAAGATATTCATGGGGCCGGAGGAGAGCATGCAGATTCAGTCCAACCTCGCCTCAACTATTGCTATGGCCTTTGACGAATGTCCTCCCGCACTTGCTTCGGAGCAGTATATCAGGCCGTCTGTGGAGCGTACTTATCGTTGGCTTGTGCGTTGTAAGGCGGAGATGGAAAGGCTTAATTCGTTGCCGGATACGATAAATAAAGAGCAGATGCTCTTTGGCATAAACCAGGGCGGTGTTATAGAGAGTATAAGGATTGAGCATGCGCAGATGATATCCAAGCTTGACCTTCCGGGATACTCCATAGGAGGACTTGCGGTAGGCGAGAGCCACGAGGATATGTACAGGATACTTGATGCGGTCGTGCCCCATCTGCCGAAGGAGAAACCGACTTATCTGATGGGAGTCGGGACGCCGGCGAACATCTTGGAAGCGGTAGAGCGCGGAGTTGATTTCTTCGACTGCGTGTACCCGTCAAGGAACGGTCGTCACGGTCATGTGTACACCAATCACGGAAAGCTTAATCTGTTCAATGCAAAGTATGAAGAGGATACACATGTTATCGAAGAGGGCTGCGGTTGTCCGGTTTGCCGCGCAGGCTACACGAGAGCGTACATAAGGCATCTCATGAAAGCAAAGGAGATGCTTGCGCTGAGGTTCTGCGTGCTGCATAATCTGTATTATTACAACAATATGATGGCCGAGATAAGGCAGGCGATAGAGGAGCATCGCTTCGCGGAATACAAGAAGATGAGGCTGGAAGGATTCAACGAGGGGGAGTGAGTGCAGCGTGAAAAGAGTATTGCAGATTGCCACGACGCCCCTTCAGTGGGACGGTCTGTCCAAGGTGCTGATTTCGCTTTTTGAACATGCGCCGGAAGGCAAGATAAAGGGTGCCTGTATTCTCGGACTCGGAGCTCTTCCTGAGTTTGAAGAGAGGCTAAAGGCAAAAGGCGTTAAACCTGTTCGTGTGCCGCAGAGGAACAGGCATGTGTTCGGATATATGCTCGTCTTGTGGAAGGTACTTAAAACGGGACATTTTGATGTGGTTCATATACACGGCAACAGTGCGACCATGGCAATAGAAGCATTTATCGCCAGGCTATGCAGGGTTCCGGTCAGGATAAGTCACTGCCACAATACAAGGACGAATCATCCCTTTGTGCATAAGCTCTTAAAGAAGAGATTGAAAAGGGACATCACGCTTGCGGCTGCCTGCGGAAATGAGGCCGGAGAATTCCTGTATGACGGGGATTTCACGGTTATTCCCAACTGTATAAATGTCGCGGATTTTGGTTTTGACGAAAACGTGCGTGAGCGTATGAGAAACGAGCTTGGTGTTCATGATGAAATCGTCATCGGTCATGTGGGAAGGTTTTCCTATCAGAAAAATCATGAGTTCCTAGTCGATATATATGAAAGCATAGTTAAAAAGAATGAGAATGTAAAGCTCCTGCTCATAGGAAGCGGAGAGCTTGAAGATGATATAAGAAAAAAAGTTGAAGAGAGAAATCTGTCTAACGCAGTAGTCTTCGTCGGCAATGTTGACAATGTGAATGAGTACATGCAGGCAATGGATGTATTTGTTCTGCCGTCGCGGTATGAAGGGCTTTCCATAACCGCAATAGAAGCGCAGGCAGCAGGACTGCCGTGTGTGTTCTCGGACGCCATGACGGGTGAAACCAAAATGACGGAAAGTGTATGGTTTGTCCCGCTTGACGAGGGCGCAGACAAATGGGCGGACAGGGCGCTTGCATGCGTAAATCACGAGAACGATATGAGAAGGCGCGGAGCCGAAGATATAAGGCTTGCAGGCTATGATGAGGCAGGACTTGAGAGCATAATTACTAAGGTTTGGAATCTCAGTTAGAAGGGAGAGACAGTAATGGATGTTTCGGTAATAATACCGCTTTACAAGGGAGAGGAATATGTGGAAGGGCTTAAGGAAATGGTTTTTAATGCCTTCAATACAGCCCGGATTACAGGTGAGATTATCTTCGTTATCGATGACGGAGGAGATTATGTTCAGCCTGAAGGCGAAGCGGTAAAGGTTGTAAGACATGAGGCAAATATGGGCATACATTTAAGCAGAACCGATGGCTTCAGGGAGAGCGGCGGAACCTATGTGCACTTCCTTGATCAGGACGACCGTATAAGCAAGGAGTTTTACAAGGTGCTTCTTCCGGTCATGCAGAAAGCGGATGTAGCTGTGGCAAACGGAAGCATAGACTATGAGAACGGCGCGCGCAAGCTTCTCTATTACAACAAGGTTGAGAGAGATATGGTTTCAAGTCAGCAAGCATATATCTATCTTGATAACCGTATTATTTCCCCGGGACAGTGCCTTATACGAAGGGAATCTGTTCCAGACTACTGGCTTAGTCATGTGATGCAGATTAATGGCGCGGATGACATGCTGCTTTGGATGGTTATGATGTCACTTGATGCGAAATTCAAGGCGCTGCCACAGGTGCTTTATCATCATACCGATACGGGAGAGAATACTTCTTCGGACGAGGAGAGGATGCTTCTTTCCTTTATGGAGATGAATATGTTCTACCAGCGTTTTGAGCAGGGAAGATACAAGAAGCAGCTTGCGGCGAAAACAAGGGCTCTTGAAGGAAAATCAAGCTTTTCTCTGGCCGGTATAGCACAGAGCGCAAGAAGGGCCAGGATATCCTTCTTAAAGCTTGTCAGAAAAGGCTGGATCAAATCTTGAAAAAAATCTTGCAATATTTAAGCATTTATAATAAGATATGTCTTTAGAATTTTTAGAAAGAAAGAGGTAGAGATTAAGATGTTACTTGCATTATTGGAGCAGCAGAGTCAGGGCGGCTTAGGCGGAGTGTTCTGGATATTCTATATCGGTCTTATGCTTGCGATGGTTTACTTTATGATCATTAAGCCGGGCAAGAAGCAGAAGAAGGCGCAGGAAGACTTAAGGAAGTCCATGGAGCCCGGAGATTCGATCATGACCACCGGCGGTTTCTACGGAACCATACTTGATATAGCTGAGGATGGAACCGTAATTGTTGAGTTCGGTAACAACAAGAACTGCCGTATCCCGATGCACCCGAATGCTATCGCTGAAGTCGAGAAAGCAGGCTCGGCGGTTGTTAAGGAAGACACCGCTTCCGAGAAGGAAGATACTTCCGCGGCTAAAGACGACGTAAAGCTTGGAAAAGCCAAGAAGTAATTCCGGTAAAGTATAATTGCTTCTGATAAAAGAGGTAAAGCTTGGAAAGGCTAAGAAGTAAGACAACGTGAAAAAGATTTTAATCGTTTCAACAGGATATATGTGGTTTCCATGTGAGACGGGACCGTCGAGATTCTACTACATAGCCGATTACCTGGTTAATGCAGGCTATGTAGTAGATATCGTGACGGTTGATTTTCAACATTTCAAAAAAGCGCCCCGCGATACGGAGAATATTCTCGCGCAGGGTTATCCCTTCAACATTACATTTATCAATACCCCACCGTACAAAAAGAATATAGGTCTTGCAAGGATTAAGAGCAATTCGGTTGTGGCAGGCCGTGTGGTAAAGCATCTCGAGGGATGCATTAAGGATTACGACGCCTGTTATGTTACCATACCCTCGAATAATGTGGCGGCAAAGGTAACCGGGCTTTGCAGGAAGAACGGTGTGCCGTGTGTGGTGGACGTGGAGGACCTCTGGCCGGAGGCTATGTCGATGGTCTTAAAGAACGACACCCTAAGGAACACCATGCTGCACAAGCTTTTAAGGGACGCCGAGACTGCTTATGCCAATGCGAGCGGCATCATCGGAACCTCGGACGACTACACCGACAGAGCCTTTAAGAAGAGACAGAGAGATATCCCTTCGAAGACAGTGTACGTGGGTGTTAAGCTAAAAACCTTTGACGAGGGTGTCGATAAGTACAAGGATGATATAACCAAGCCCGAGGGGGAAATCAGGGTTACCTACGCCGGCTCGCTTGCCACAAGCTACGATATCAGCACACTTATCGATGCCGCAAAGCTTATTGAAGAGGCAGGCAGGAATGATATAAGAATACACATTTTAGGCACCGGTCCCATGGAGGACGATTTCAAAACCTATGCCGCGGAAAAGGAAGCATCGAATGTTATCTTTCACGGCTATAAAAAGTATCCGGAGATGGCTGCCTTCCTGGCTTCCTCCGACATGACAATCAATTCGTTTGTGAAGGGAGCGCCGCAGAGTATAGTAAATAAGATAGGAGATTACCTTGCGTCGGGAAAGCCCATGATAAATACTCTTGAAAATCCGGTATTCACCTCTTTGGTAGACAGGTATTCCTTCGGGGTAAATGTACCGGCTGCCGATGCTCAAGCTTTGTCTGATGCGATAGTCAAATTGTCTGATGAAAGCGACACAAGGGAGACTATGGGAAGGAACGCAAGAAGAACTGCCGAGGAGGAATTTGATACCGACAGAACCTACGGCAGAATCGTGGATATGATAGAAAGCGTAATGGGAGCAGCGATATAACAATTTGTTACTATTCACAGTTATCAAAAAGCAAGTGTATGTTCGTTGTGCTTGCACATAAGAACCAACACTTGCTTTTTTGATAATACTGCGAAGCAGTAACTCCGCGCATACCCATGACCATAAGCGGCGCAGCCGCGACGG
>JAFXSQ010000054.1 GCA_017525525.1 Lachnospiraceae bacterium
AGGAAAAGGAAAAGGATAAGGCATCGGACAAGGAGGTCGAAGAGCTTGTGAAAAAGCTTGAGGAGGGCGGATCTCTCGACGATTATCTGGAAGATAAGGAAGTCAGCGATGCAGAGAAGAAGGCTGAAGAAGCATCGGATGATAATGATGTGGATCAGGATCCCGAGCTTGCGGAAATCCTGAGAAAGATTGAAAACGGAGAGAAGCTGGATCTGTAGGTATAAGCCGGGCACGTGCAGTATCATCCGTCGGGGGCAAAATACCTTTTGCCCCCGACATCATTATATGAATGGAGGAGAAAGAAATGGATGAACAGGTAGGAAGGCGAAGAGGAAGAGGAGATTCTTTGACATGAAGGTTATCCTGGCTAAAACCGCAGGCTTTTGCTTTGGCGTAAAGCGAGCTTTAGACACGGCGTATGCTGCGGTTGAAAGGAATGCTGACAATGGCATAATGTATACCCTTGGCCCGATCATACACAACGAACAGGTTACGGAAGACCTGGAAAAAAGAGGTGTGGAGATACTTGCGGAGAAGGAGATGGATGAGGTGCTTACATCCATCCCGGAGGAAAAAAGGAAATCCGTTACCGTGATAACCAGATCACACGGGATAGGAAAGGATGTGTATGATAAGCTTACCGGTTATGGTGTGAACATAGTGGATGCGACCTGCCCCTTCGTAAAGAAGATACACAGGATAGTGGAGGAAAAGAGCAGGGAGGGTAAAAGGATATACATAGCCGGCGATAAAACCCACCCGGAGGTACAGGGAATAGCAAAGTGGTGCGCGTCAAAACCCGTTATTTTCAGCGATATTTCGGAGCTTGTGAACGATGAGGGTGACATAGATACGCCCGAGGGCGTTGTGCTATGTGCACAAACAACATTTAATGCCGAAAAATTTAAGAAATTTGTTGAATTTTTTCAAAAAAAATATTATAATGCTGAAATATATAATACCATTTGTAATGCTACCGAGGAGCGACAGAGGGAAGCAAGGGCACTTGCAGCTGATGTTGATACCATGATAGTGATTGGCGGTAAGAACAGTTCGAACACTCAGAAGCTCTATGAAATATGCGCTTCTAAGTGCGAGCGGTCTTACTATATTCAGACACTTGTTGACCTGGATTTGGCTGTTTTGGAATCCGCTGATAGGGTAGGTATTACAGCTGGGGCATCTACCCCAAATCATATTATTAAGGAGGTTCAAAACAGTATTATGGCAGAAGAAAGTTTTGAAGAGTTATTGAAGGCATCTGAGGAGAAGGAGAGCAAGATTAAGCCGGGCAGCATCGTAGAGGGCAAGATAATCAATGTTAAGCCGGACGAGATAACTGTTGACATTCAGTACAAGGCTGACGGTATCATCACAAGAAATGAGTATTCAAGCACTCCGAATCTTGATCTTACCACAGTTGCCAAGGAGGGAGATCCGATAACCGTTAAGGTTATCAAGACCAATGACGGCGAGGGACAGGTACTCCTCTCATACAGAAGAGTTGCTGCAGAGAAGTCTTATGCGGCACTTGAGGAAGCATATGAGAAGGAAGAAGTATTAAAGGGACGTGTTACCAAGGTTGTTGACGGTGGCTTGACAGCGACTGTCAACGAGTGCGATGTATTCATTCCGGCAAGTCTTGTTTCTGACACTTATGAGAAGAATCTCTCTAAGTTCATGGATACGGAGGTTGAATTCGTAATTACCGAGTTCAATCCGAAGAAGAGAAGAGTTATAGGCAACAGAAAGCAGCTTATTGCGGCTCGGAAGGCTGAGATGGCAAAGGCGCTTTTCGAGCGCATTAATGTCGGTGATGTTGTTGAAGGAAAGGTTAAGAATGTTACACCTTTCGGAGCATTTATCGATCTTGGCGGAGCTGACGGTCTGCTTCACATCTCCGAGATGTCATGGGGCAGAATCGATGATCCCAAGAGTGTTGTTAAGGTAGGCGATACCGTTACAACCTTTATCAAGGAAATCAACGGTGAGAAGATAGCGCTTTCATTAAAGTTCGAGGACAAGAACCCTTGGGCTTCCGCAGCAGAGAGATACGCTGTCGGAACAGTTGTAAAGGGCAAGGTAGCAAGAATGGCAACCTTCGGCGCTTTTGTTGAGCTTGAGCCCGGCGTAGACGCGCTTCTTCATGTATCACAGATTTCCAACCAGAGAGTTGAGAAGCCGGAAGACGTATACAAGATTGGCGATGAGATCGAGGCTAAGGTAGTTGACTTAAAGCTTGATGAGAAGAAGATATCTTTAAGCGTTAAGGCACTCAACGATAAGGCTGAGGAGGAAGCTCCTGCAGCAGACGATACAGCTGATGCTCCGGCAGAAGAAGAGTAATTCAGAGAGTAATTCTTAATAGTAGTTTAAGGAGTAAGATATCATGGCATATGATTACGAACAGTTTAAAGCTGATGTCTACAAGCTTACCGACATAGATCTTAACTCATACAAAGAAAAGCAGATGAAGCGTCGTATAGAGACTCTCTTTAAGAGAAAGGGCCATAGCGGCTTTGATACTTTTATCGATGCTATGAGGAAGGATAAGGAGCTGCTTGCTGAATTTGTGGGTTACTTAACCATCAATGTATCGCAGTTCTACAGGAACCCGGAGCAGTGGGTGTACTTTGAGAAAGAGGTAGTTCCCTACCTCAGAGGTAAGTTCGGTGACAGGCTCCGTATATGGAGCTCGGCATGTTCGACAGGCGATGAACCATACACGATAGCCATGATACTTGCGAAGTATATCCCACTTAATAAGGTGGAGATAATCGCAAGCGACATAGATGATGCGGTTCTTGCGTTTGCAAAGAACGGTGTTTATTCCGAGAAGAGCTTAGTGGATCTTCCGAAGGACCTTCTCGCGAAGAACTTTACAAAAGTAGACGCAACACACTATGCGATATCCGAGGAGATAAAGAAGCATATTACATTTAAGAAGAACAACCTTCTTAAGGATAATTATGATAAGAACCTCAATATGATAGTCTGTAGAAATGTGGTAATCTACTTTACCGATGAGGCGAAGGATGGCGTGTACAGACGCTTCCATAATTCGCTTGTGAAAGACGGGCTCTTGTTCATAGGAAGCACCGAGCAGATAATAAGATCGAAGGAGCTCGGTTTCGAGTCTATGGAGACCTTCTTTTATAAAAAAGTATAAGCAATGCTTGACAAATGAGATATCATTTGATATAGTATCGGGGCTGCGTCTTTGGCAGCATATATCTGGACGGTCCTCTGTACCGCGGGAGTGATGACCCCGCTAACCTCTGATTACTCAGGGATATGGTGTAAGAACGTCCCCAAATTAGGAGGAAATGAAAATGAGCAACGATATCATCAAGAAGATTGAGGCCGCACAGCTTAAGGAGAATGTTACCGACTTTAACATCGGTGATACCATCAGGGTTCACGCTAAGATTAAAGAGGGTAACAGAGAGAGAGTACAGGTATTCGAGGGTACTGTTCTTAAGAGACAGGGCGGAAGCAACAGAGAGACCTTTACAGTAAGAAAGACATCAGGCGGTGTCGGAGTTGAGAAGACCTGGCCGCTTCACTCTCCTACACTCGAGAAGATCGAGGTTGTAAGAAGAGGTAAGGTAAGACGCGCTAAGCTTAACTACCTGAGACAGAGAGTAGGTAAGAAGGCTAAGGTTAAAGAAATTGTAAGGTAAACAATAAAAACCGGAGATAGTAATTATCTCCGGTTTATTTCGTTATATGCGCACGCCTGCGTAAGGAAAATAGTCACTACGTGACACGCAGGCGGCGCTGCGAGCAGAGTGCGACTGTGTCTTCCTGCTCGAAGAAAATGCGCACGCCTGCGTCTTCCTGCTCGAAGAAAGTGCGCACGCCTGCGTATATCCAGAGGAGAAAAAATGGCTGATAAAACCCCGGAGCTTTCGTTCGATCCTCCAAAGAAAAAACGTAAAAGAAAAAGTCTGTTCGGAAGGATTCTGAACTGGCTTTTACTTGTGTTTGCGGCAGCGGTTTTCGGCTATGCCGTTATAACCTTCGGAGTACAGACAGTTCAGGTAGTTGGGCCGTCTATGAATACGACTTTGGCAGATGGTGAAACCGTGCTTGTGAACAAGCTGTACGGAACATTGCTACAGCCTAAAAGATATGACATAATAGCATTCAAGCAGATTGATTTCGGAAGCTATTATGAGATAAAGAGGGTTATCGGACTTCCGGGCGAAACCGTGCAGATTAAAGACGGAAAGGTCTATATTAACGGAGAAGAGCTTGGCGATTCTCCGATAGAGGATAAAATCCGCGTGGCCGGACTTGCCGAAAGGGAGATAAAGCTTTCAAAGAGTGAGTATTTTGTACTCGGCGACAATGTTAATAACAGCGAGGACTCGAGGTATTCCAATGTGGGAAATGTGGCGAAGTCTGAGATACTGGGCAAGGTTATCTATCGAATAAAACCGGAAAAGGGTAAGGTGAAGTAGATGAATGTACAGTGGTATCCGGGGCATATGACCAAAGCTATGCGTCAGATGCAGGAGGATATAAAACTGATTGATATTATAATAGAACTGATCGATGCGAGGATTCCTTTGGCAAGCAAGAACCCGGACATTGATAAGCTCAGCAACGGTAAGGCAAGACTTATCATTTTAAATAAATGTGACCTTGCCGATGAGCGCGAGACCAAGAGGTGGGAGGCTTACTACAGAGAGAAGGGCTTCTACACACTTAAGATGGATGCGAGAAAGAGCGGAAGCATGAAGCCGGTGGTGGATAAGATAGAGGAAGCTTGTGCCGAAAAGCTTGAAAAAAACCGTAGGAAGGGAATCATTAACAGACCGCTTCGAGCGATGATCGCCGGCATCCCTAATGTGGGTAAGTCAACCCTTATCAATTCCATAGTGAGAAAGGGCAGCGCAAAGGTTGGAGACAAGCCCGGAGTTACAAAGGGAAAGCAATGGATTAAGTTCGGCAAGACGGTGGAACTGCTCGACACACCGGGGGTTCTCTGGCCTAAGTTTGAGGACAAAGAGGTTGGGCTTAAATTAGCGTCCATCGGCTCCATCAACGACACGATACTCGATATGGGCGAGGTGGCCGCGTATGTTATAGAATATTTGCAAAATAATTATTGTAATGCGCTTAAAGAGCGTTATAATATAGAGGTCGACGGAGAACCTCACGAGATTACCGAGAGGATAGCTGTAATAAGAGGCGCACTAAAAAAAGGCGGAGAGCCTGATACGGATAAAGCGGCGCTTCTTCTGATAGATGACTTAAGGAGCGGACGACTGGGCAGAATCAGTTTGGAAAAGGCGGAAATAAAGGATGAAGAAGAAAAAGAACAAGAATGACGAAGAAATGCTCTCGACTTCGGAGGGCGCTGAGCAGACCGTTACCGAAGATAAAGGAGACACTGAGACAGATAGTAAAGCAACGGGTGAAGAGAAACCGGAGGCTGATAATTCCGCTTCTGTGAAAACGACTACAGAAGAAGTTGTTTCTGAAGAAGGCGATAATCCCGAGGACTATGAGTATGATGAGGAAGGCGAAGTAGTCCGAAAGAAGAAAAAAAAGAAAAAAACTCCGGAGAGAAAACCGGACGAGGTCAATATAGTTAAGGAGCTTTTGGGCCTGATTATCTACGTGGGCGTTGTGATTCTGCTCTGCTTCCTAATCATAACCTTTGTTGGATGCAAGTCGAGGGTTGACGGAGATTCCATGAATCCTACTCTCGAGGACGGCGACCAGCTTTGGGTAAGCAAGATATCCTACACTCTTGGCAAACCGCATCGCTTCGATGTGATTATTTTTAAGTATGATGAGGATGATACTTATGTTAAGCGTATTATCGCTCTTCCGGGCGAAAGAATAAGGATAGACAACGAAGGCAATATCTATATCAATGACATGCTCATAGAAGAGCATTACGGCAAGGAGCCGATTATGGCTTATAATGTCGGTCGAGCCGGGCAGGATGTGCTACTCGGAGAAGATGAGTACTTTGTGCTCGGAGACAACCGAAACAACAGTCATGATTCCCGTTGGGCCGATGTGGGAAATGTATCGAGGGAGGATATAATCGGTAAGGTTGTTTTCAGGTTATACCCCTTCAGTAAATTCGGTAAGGTTAAATAATATGCGTCAGATAGCCGATATAAAAAGTGAATTGGAAACGATAGCAAGTGACGATACAGAGCGCCTCAGAGCCTTCATCCTAGACAACAGGGAGGATGGCCGAAAGGGCGTGGTGTCGCTTCTTAAGAGGGCCGACAAGCTTATCGAGGCTTATGAAGCAGAGCTTGCCCGTACCGAGGTTATGTACGCCTTTGAGGATAAGTACAAGGCCGAGGGCTTCTCGTGCATATGCGGAATAGACGAGGTGGGCCGGGGCCCCTTCGCAGGTCCGGTTGTTACAGCGGCGGTCATTCTACCCTCTGACAGGCGGATTCCCTGGTTGAATGATTCCAAACAGGTTAAAAAGGAGAAGAGGGAAGAGCTTTACGATATTTTGGTAAAAGAAGCTGTGGCCTACGGCATAGGCATAGTCGGAGAGGAAACGATAGATGAGATTAATATCGCGAATGCCACTAAGAAAGCTATGTGCATGGCTGTGGAGAACCTTTCCGTAAAGCCGGATTTTCTGCTGGTTGACTCCGTGAACCTTGATATGTTGGGCCTCCCGTTAGAACACCCGGATAAGGGAGACACGCTTTCGGCTTCCATCGCGGCGGCAAGCATAGTGGCAAAGGTAACCCGTGACCGTATGATGGAGGAGTATGCCTCTGTTTACCCAGGCTATGGTTTTGAAAGAAATGCGGGGTACGGCACTCCTGAGCATATCGCGGCTATTAAGCAGCTTGGGCCGTGTCCGTTACATCGTAGAACATTTATATCTAAATATATATAATATGAGGTAGACTGCATGAACATCTCCGGTGGGAATATGAATATAGGCACGGTGCCGCAGAATGTAAGCTCTGTGGCGAAAACCGATGCCGTCACACCGGTAAATCAGCAGACCTCCGGCAATGCAGATATAGTTTCCGTCAAAGAGGGTCAGGTGTTCAACGGAACCATCCTTGACGTTAACGGCAAGAATGTCAGCATTATGCTTGATAATAACAAAACTCTTATGGCGCAGATGGCCGAGAGTATGAATTTCTCGATAGGCGATGAGCTTCAGTTTCTCGTGCGTGAGAATTTGGGCTCGCTTGTCAATATAAGTCCCTACGGCGATAGCGCCGGACAGGTCAAGAATCAGACCATTCTCAATATTCTGGATGCTAATAATATCTCTCCGACAGAGAAAAATTATAATATAGTCGATACCCTGATGCGGAACAATATGCCTGTGGACAAGGCGTCCATGCAGAAGCTCATGCAGCAGTCGTATAAATTTCCGGAGGCGAAGCTGGATACTCTGGTAGCGCTTAATAAGCTTGGCATACCGGTGACTGCGGAAAGTATAAATCAGTATGAATCTTATTTGAACGGCACCCATCAGCTGACGGGTGACATAAGCAATATGGCCTCCGGCGTTGCTGATATAGTCTCGGGGGATATAGCGTCGATGGGGGACGCCGGGCAGATGCTTGAAGCCTTGGGGAACCTGCTTGAGAGCATATCGGATGAGACCGATCTTCCGGTAATCGGAGAAAATATGGCGGCAGCAGAGGGTGAGGCGGTTGCAGAAAATGCAGTTTCCACAGGGGAGACGATAGCGGATAATGCGGCTGCAAAGACGGATGCGACTAATGTGTTAGACAAAATGTCTGCTGAAGTAAAAACAACTGCGCAACCGCAGGAAACGGCGGGGATGATTTCGACTGATTATATAGGCAGTCAGGCTGAGAGGCTCTCAATCAAGGAAGAAACATTGAAGAGTGTTACCGATTCTCTGAAGGGAATGGGTATTCCGGAGGAAACAATCAAAAAGGCAGTGGATGAATCGGATTCATCCATGAAGCTGCTCAATAATATAAATGAACTGCTTAAGAATAACGATATTGCCAAGGACGTAAGCAGGGAGAGTTTGTCACAGCTGTTGTCATCGGATGGCTTTAAAGCGCTTACGGAGCAGGCGGTAAAAGAGAAATTTACACTTGATCCGAATAAGATGCAGGATCCGAATGAGGTAAACGAGCTTTACAAGAGTATGTATGAGAAAGCGGGCAAGCTTATGGAGAGCTTCTCCGGCTCCGGCAGTCAGGCGGGAAGCAATATGGAGCAGGCGGCAAAGGGCATGCAGGAGAGAATTGATTTCATGCAGGACTTAAGCTCGCTTTACGGTTATGCCCAGCTTCCGGTCCGTTTTGAAGACAGGGAAGCGAATTCGGACCTCTTTGTATATATGAACAAAAAGAGCATAAAGCAGGCTAAGGATCAGGTAAGCGCGCTGCTTCACTTGGATATGGACCATCTCGGGCCGACGGACTGTCATGTGAGTCTTAGGGGAACCGTGGTTCAGACGAAGTTCTATGTGGAGGATGCTCTTTCGGCCAAGCTCATAGACCAACATATGAGCATGCTTGAACAGGCGGTGGCCGAGAACGGATTTACGCTCTCGAACGAGACTATTCTGCGCGAGCCGACACTTGATAAAGCCAAGGTTAATCCCGTAGTGCAGGAGATAGTGGGCAACGACCTTGAAAAGAGCGTGAAGAGGTATTCCTTTGATGTTAGAATGTAAGCGATTTGCAATGTGTTAAGCAGGAAACCGTGTCACTTAAGAGGGCGAAGCCCGAAGAATCTTTTATATAGGACTAAATATGCAGAATTTTAATATAGGGAACAAGAAACCGAATAAGGACGAGAAGAAGAAGGCGGTCGCTCTTTTATATGAACCCGGGTCACAGGCTCCTCAGGTGGTTGCGTCGGGAAAGGGCGCGACTGCCGACAGGATCATAGAGACTGCGAAGCAGAGTGATGTACCGTTGTACAAGGATACGAACCTGACGGAGACGCTCTTAAAGCTGGACATTGGGGATTGTATTCCGCCCGAGCTTTATGGGGTTGTGGCAGAGATACTTGTGTATGTCGATAAGATGGACAAGATTAGGGCGAAGTTAAACGGATAGAGTGATGCAATCAGCCGCAACAAAGAATGCTGGCTCGCCTCCCGGACATATTTTTTCAGAGGGATATTGTAATACCCTCTGAAAAAACATGGTCCTCGCGGCGAGAATATATGTTATTGGCGGCTGATTGCTGATTGTGTAGTATCTAAAAATCTCAGAGTGACATGTGTCATCCTGAACGAAGTGAAGGATCTTTTAATGGTGGTTTATGAATACAAGAGAAATCGGAACAAAATACGAGAGTGTGGCGGCAGAATATCTTGAGAAAAAAGGATACGTAATACTCGAACGTAATTTTCGAGGGAGGGCCGCTGAGGCGGATATCGTGGCGAAGGACGGGGACACATATGTGTTCGTGGAGGTTAAGTACAGGGAGAGCGCTGCAAGCGGGCATCCGTTAGAGGCGGTTACCTACGCAAAGCAAAAGAAGGTAAGCGCGGCCGCGGTTTATTATATGAGCATTCATAAGCTGGCGCCGGATGCGACTTCAATAAGGTTTGATGTAATAGGGATCAAAGGCGAAGAGATAACGCATATCGAAAACGCATTTTATTATGCACACGCCCGCGTGAGGTAGAATGTCACTGCGTGACACGCGGGAGGCGCAGCGATAAGTGAGACAGGAAATCTTTGATTTCCGTTGTCGAACTTATACAGAGTAGTATGGTGCGACTTCGTTTTCCATACTCGATTAAAATAGAGAGGTAGCGCAATGCAGATGATAAAACCGAAAATAAAACTAAACGAATGGACAGTCCTGAAAAACAACGAAGACAGTCTGCTTTACTTAGGGGAGCCGCGCGGCGAGAAGGAAACATACATTACCTACGGCAGGGTTCCGCTGATAAGACACAGGATATACGCGCCGTACGAGGGTGAGGTTAAGGCAGCCTTCACTACGAGGATGGGCGGTGTGAGCCGCGAGCATCTCGCATCCCTGAACTTGAGTTCCTCGCGTGGGGATGATATAGAGAATGTAAGAGAGAATTACAGACGTTTTGCTGAGGCGCTTGATACAAGTCCCGAGAACATGGTATCCTCGGACCAGGTTCACGAGACAACCATAAGGAGGGTTTACGGCGAGGATAAGGGTAAGGGAATTGTAAGGGAAAGTGACATTACCCAAACAGACGGACTTACCACGAACGAGAGGGGCGTATGCCTTCTTACATTTTACGCGGACTGCGTGCCGGTATTCTTCTACGATCCGGTAAACAGGGCCATAGGACTTGCTCACTCCGGTTGGCGCGGCACGGTTGCGGATATAGCGGGGAAGATGGTCAGGCGCATGGAGGATGAGTACGGAAGCAACGCTTACGACCTTGTATGCGCAATAGGTCCGTCCATATGCAGGGCCTGCTATGAGATAGGGGAAGATGTTGCGGTTCAGATAAAGGAACGCTACGGTGAAGATACGGAGCATTTAAGGGACAAGCTTGACGGCAAGTATATGCTTGACCTGCACGGAGCCGTAAGGGAGAACCTGCTTAACGCAGGCGTATCTCCGGACAAGATAGGCATGCCGGATTTGTGTACCTGCTGTAATCCCGCGCTTTTGTTCTCTCACAGGGCAAGCAAGGGACAGCGAGGCAACCTGGCCGGAGCCATGGAACTTATATAAACAGATTATGAAATTAAAGTGTCATTCTGCGCGAAGCGACGAATCTTAAATAAAACTAATATGAAAAAACATTTGATCACGGGAATTGAAGAGGGAAGCATCGCCGGGGAGATGGAGATTTCTGCCGGTGATTTTCTTTGCGCAATCAACGGGCAGGAGATAAATGATATCTTTGACTATCACTACCTTGTGGATGATGAGGAGTTGGAAATCCTTATCGAAAAGGCGGATGGCGAGGAATGGCTTCTGGAGGTTGAGAAGGATCCGGATGAGGATTTGGGGCTTTGCTTTGGCGAGTCGCTGATGGACAGCTACAAGAGCTGCCATAACAAATGTGTATTCTGTTTTATAGACCAGAACCCGCCCGGCATGCGCGAGACCATTTACTTCAAGGATGACGATACAAGGCTTTCCTTCCTTCAGGGCAATTATGTCACGCTCACGAACATGAAGGATGAGGACATAGACAGGATAATCAATTACAGGCTTGCGCCCATCAACATTTCCGTTCACACGACAAACCCTAAGCTCAGGTGTGATATGCTCCACAACCGTTTTGCGGGAAATATTCTCGAGAGGATGAAGAAGCTTTATGACGCCGAGATACCGATGAATGCCCAGATTGTTCTGTGCAAAGGCTATAACGACGGTACCGAGCTTGACAGAACCTTAAACGATCTGTTAGAATACGCGCCTGTCCTTCAGAGTGTGTCTGTTGTTCCGGTAGGTCTGACGAAGTATCGTGAGGGCTTGTGCGAGCTTGAACCCTTTGATAAGGAAGACGCCATAAAGGTGATAGGGCAGATAGAGGCGGTTCAGAAGAAGGCCTTTCCCAAACATGGAATATATTTTGCGCATGCCTCGGATGAGTGGTACATCAATGCGGGCATGGATTTTCCGGACGAGGAAAACTACGACGGCTATATCCAGCTTGAAAACGGCGTGGGTATGTCGAGACTTTTTATAAATGAGACAAGAGATGCCCTTGATGACTACAAGGACAGACAAAATGACGAAGACGGTAGTCAAAGTGATGCGTGCATTAAAACGCTTGAGGTATCAACCATAACGGGGGTGCTTGCCGAAGGAATAGTATCCGCGGTAGCGGATAGGATTGGCGAGGCTATGCGCGGCGTAAGTGTAAATGTTTATCCGATAAAGAATGATTTCTTCGGCGAGAGGATAACGGTTACCGGTCTTCTTACCGGAGGGGATATGGCGGCGCAGCTTAAAGGCAAAAGCCTCGGAAGGGCGCTTATCCTGCCCTCAAATGTGCTTAAAAGCGATGAGCAGCTCTTCCTTGATGACATGACCGTTGAGGAGCTTCAAAAGGCTTTACAAGTTCAGGTTATTATTGTACAATCAAGTGGTTTTAGTTTTGTGCAGGTGATTGAGGAACTGCTTTCGGGTGAGATTACGGAAGCGGAACCCGTTATAGATTTGAGGTGATTTAAATGAGACCTGTGGTAGCAATAGTTGGCAGGCCTAATGTAGGTAAATCAACGCTCTTTAACTCGCTGGCGGGCGAGAGGATATCCATAGTCAAGGATACGCCGGGAGTTACAAGAGACAGAATATATGCCGATGTGAGTTGGCTCGACAAGAATTTCACAATCGTCGACACCGGCGGTATCGAGCCGATGTCGGATGATGTGTTGCTTCGATCCATGCGTGAGCAGGCCGAGATAGCCGTATCCACATCAAATGTGATCATGTTCCTGGTGGATGTCAGGGATGGGCTGGTGGAGTCCGACTACATGGTGGCGGATATGCTCAGGAAGTCGGGAAAGCCGATTGTCCTTGTGGTTAACAAGGTCGACAGCTTTGAGAAGTTTGAGAATGATGTGTACGAGTTCTATAATTTGGGACTCGGCGACCCGTTTCCGGTGTCTGCTGCTTCGAAGCTCGGTTTCGGAGATATGCTCGATGAGGTGGTGGCGCACTTTGAGAGCGGCAATACCGAGGAGGCTGAGGATGACAGGCCGAGGATAGCCATCATCGGTAAGCCTAATGTGGGTAAGTCTTCGCTTATTAACAAGCTTCTCGGCGAGGAGAGACTGATTGTGTCGGACATCGCCGGCACAACAAGGGATGCGGTTGATACCGCAATCAAGAGGAACGGCGAGGAGTATGTTTTTATCGACACAGCCGGCCTTAGAAGAAAGAACAAGATTAAGGAAGAGATAGAACGCTTTTCGATAATCAGAACTGTTGCGGCGGTTGAACGCTGTGATGTGGCTGTGCTTGTGATAGATGCTGTTGAGGGCGTGACCGAGCAGGATGCTAAGATTGCCGGTATCGCTCATGAGCGCGGCAAGGGTATGATAATCGTGGTTAATAAGTGGGACCTTATCGAGAAGGACAACAAGACCATGAATACCTATACCGATGAGATAAGGCAGAAGCTTTCTTATATGCCTTATGCGGAGATGATATTCGTCTCGGCAAAGTCGGGGCAGAGGCTTCCTAAACTGTTCGAGATGATTGACGCAGTCATAGCAAACTGCTCGCTTAGGATACAGACCGGAGTCTTGAACGAGATTCTTGCCGAGGCGACAGCCATGAACCAGCCGCCTTCGGACAAGGGCAAGAGGTTGAAGCTCTTCTACATGACGCAGGTGTCTATCAAGCCACCTACGTTTGTTATATTCGTAAATGATAAGGAGCTGGCACATTTCTCATACATGCGCTACATAGAAAACAGGATAAGGGATGCTTTCGGCTTCGCCGGAACACCCGTAAAGTTTATTATCAGAGAAAGGAAAGAATCATGATACCTGCAAGGATAATATGCCTTTTGGGCGGTTATTGCATAGGGCTTTTGCAGACGGCTTACATATACGGCAAGATGCACGGGATAGATATCCGCGAGCATGGCAGCGGAAATGCGGGAACGACCAATGCGCTCCGCGTGCTCGGCAAGAAGGCAGGGCTTATAGTGTTCCTCGGCGATTTCTTGAAAGGATTTCTCACCTGCCTTGTGATCAGACTTGTTGTGCAGAATATCTATCCTGATGAGTTGTATCTCTTCGTTGCATACGGCGCGCTCGGAGTTGTACTCGGACATAACTTCCCGTTCTATATGAACTTCAAGGGAGGAAAGGGAATCGCGGCTACCGGCGGCGCAATCCTCGGCTTCTTGGATCCGATTATGATTATCGCCTGCATACTCGCGTTTTTCGTGGTAGTGCCCATCTGCCGTTATGTATCGGTCGGCTCGATACTTCTTGTGCTTACCTTCGCGGTAACCTATACAATACGCGCGTTAACAGGGTGTTACATGTTCAAGCTTGATGACCCGACATCAAAGGAAGCGATGATTGAAAGTATAATTATTGTATGCTTCTTGGCAGGCATGGCTATCTACCGCCACAAAGCGAATATAGTACGACTTATACATCACGAAGAAAATAAACTGTTTTAATAATCGAAGTAAACAGCGACTCGGGCATATGTGTTTGGGTTAAGCAGGCTATAGAGCGACGTCCCTTCTTAGCGAGGTTTCTCACGAGCTTAGAAGGGCTACGTCGTGAAATAGAGCGCGAGCGTCCTGCGTACCCAATACATATGCCCGAGGAGCGTAATATTAGGAGGTACACAACATGAAGATCGGTATACTCGGAGCGGGCAGCTGGGGCACGGCCCTTGCAAAGCTCCTTAACGGTAACGGCCACGAGGTAACTGTGTGGTCAATAGATGCGGAAGAAATTGTAATGCTCAATGAGTACCATGAGCACAGATCTAAGCTTCCGGGCGTTATGCTTGCGGGAGACGTGAGATTTACCACAGATGTTCAGATAGTCGTGGAGGGCGCTGACATGCTTGTTATGGTAGTGCCGTCACCCTTCGTAAGGAGCACGGCGAAGACCATAGCTCCCTACGTGGCGCAAGGCCAGCTTATCGTGAACGCCTCAAAGGGTATCGAGGAGAGTACCCTGATGCTGCTTGATGAGGTGATAAAGAGTGAGGTTCCGCAGGCGAAGGTGGGCGTAATCTCGGGACCGAGCCATGCGGAGGAGGTCGGCCTTTCGATGCCGACAACCGTAGTTGCGGGCTCAAAAGACGAGGAGGTCGCAAAGCATATCCAGGATACATTTATGAATGACTTCTTCAGAGTGTACACAAGCACAGATGTGCTTGGAATAGAGCTTGGCGCTGCATTAAAGAATGTCATAGCGCTTGCGGCCGGAATGGCCGACGGAGCAGGCTGCGGCGATAATACGAAGGCTGCGCTTATTACGAGAGGCATAGCTGAGATAGCAAGATTAGGCGTAAAAATGGGCGGCAAGCCTGATACATTTTCGGGACTTTCGGGTATAGGTGACCTGATAGTGACCTGTGAGTCAAAGCACAGTCGCAACAGGAGAGCGGGTTTCCTGATCGGACAGGGCAAGACCTACCACGAGGCCATGGACGAGGTCCAGATGGTGGTTGAGGGCGTGTACTCAGCCAAGGCCGCACTTGCGCTTGCGAAGAAGTACGAGGCTGAGATGCCTATAGTTGAGGTTGTTAACAAGGTTCTCTTCGAGGATCTTAAGATAGACGAGGCCATAAAGCTTCTGCTCACAAGAGAAAAGACCGCGGAGGTTCACGGTTAAAGATGGCTTACTACACCGATGAGCTTAAATTTAAGATAAATGAGTTCGAAGGTCCTCTTGACCTGCTGTTGCATCTGATAGACAAGAATAAGTATTCTATCTTCGATATACCCATAGTTGAGATAACTGAGCAGTATCTTGATTATGTCTCTCAGATGGAAAAAGAGGACTTGAACATCATGAGCGAGTTTCTCGTGATGGCCGGAACCCTGCTTGCGATAAAGGCGAAGATGCTTCTTCCGAAGCAGGAGGAGCCTGAGGAGGAAGAGGAGGATCCGAGGGCAGAGCTTGTAAGAAGATTGCTTGAGTACAAGATGTACAAGTACGCGGCTATAGAGTTAAAGGACATGGAGCTTGACGCCGGCAAGTCGCTCTATCATAGCCAGGATATCCCCAAAGAGGTAAAGAACTACAAGGAGGAGATAGATCCTGCGGATGTGGTGGGAGATGCGACTCTGGTAAAGCTAAAGGAGATATTCGACCAGGTCATGAGGCGCACGGCCGACAGGGTGGATCCGATAAGAAGCAAGTTCGGAACCATCGAGAAGGAGGAAGTGCGCATAGAGGATAAGATGGCCGAGATAAGGGGCAAGGTGTGCGGCTTAAAGGGCATAAGCTTTGTTACCCTGCTTGAGCAGGAGGCCAGCAAGATCAATATAATCGTAACATTTCTTGCGATACTCGAGCTTATGAAGGTCGGGGATATAACTATAAGACAGGAGGAGCTTTTCGGGGATATAGTGATAGACTCCCTGGAGGGTTAAGCAATATGGACGAACAGGAATTAAAGACGGAGCAGATAACTGAGGCCGGAGCCGTTCAGGAGGCAGAGACAACCGAAGATACGGAAGAAACCGGGGAGGTTGTAAACACCAGAACGGACGAGGAGCTCAAAGGCGTGATAGAGGCGACGCTTTTTGCGATGGGTGAGGCGGTAGAGACCGACAGACTCGCGAAGGCAATAGGAATAAAGTCAAAAGAGCTTGAAGCGCTGATGGAGCAGCTTGAGAAGGATTACGAGGCGGAGAACAGGGGAATAAAGCTCATAAAGCTTGAAAATGCGTGGCAGCTTGCCACGAAGCCCGATTATTATGATGTGCTGACAAGACTTGTAAATATTCCGAAGAAGCACAGTTTAACTGATACTCTGATGGAGACGCTTTCAATAATAGCCTACAAGCAGCCGATAACCAGACAGGAGATAGAGGCGATAAGAGGCGTGTCCTGCGTGCATGCGGTTAATAAGCTTGTTGAGTATAATCTGATAACCGAGGTCGGAAGACTAGATGCGGTGGGAAGACCGATACTATTCGGAACGACAGAGGATTTCCTTAGATGCTTTGGGGTATCTTCGATGGATGAGCTTCCGATGATAACGCCGGATAAGATTGAAGACTTTAAGAAAGAAGCTATGGAAGAGGTAAACATAAGGGTGGAGACCTAAAAGGTCTCCACCCTTTTATGCACACGACCGCGTAATGTAATCAGCCGCTTTGCGGCGCGCGAGTAGGGTGCGACTGCGTCTTCCCTACTCGATTATATATCGCAGAGCCGCCGTATGGAAAAATGTCGGCTGAAGCCAACCGGCGGCTCGCGCGCGAGTAGGGTGCGACTGCGTCTTCCCTACTCGATTATTAATTAACTCTGTACACTCTCTATGCTGATGTCCGATGAACGGCTAAGGTCGATAAAGTTATCACTTGTCTTAATCATCGGCTTTGAAAGTCTTACCTTGTTGATGTAGACTATATCGCCTTCTACTCCGTTAGACAGCTTAACCTTGCAATTCATGTAGGAATTTACCACATGCTCAAGGAAGGTAAGCAGGTACTCGGGGTTGTATTTCTTTAAACCGTCCTCCTCAAACATGCTTATAACCTTGAAGGGATTGATTGGTCCTCTGTAGACGCGGGTTGCGGTCAGAGCCTCGTAGATATCCGCGATAGTCACAATCTGAGCGGCCCAGTCTATCTTGTCGGCGGTTAAGCCTAAGGGATAACCGGAGCCGTCCGCTTTCTCGTGGTGCATTAAAGCGGCGAGCTGGATGTGAGGATCCATCTTCTTGTCTTTTAATACGTTGTAGCCGAGGGTCGGGTGCGTTTTGATAACCTTGAATTCCTCGTCGGTAAGCTTGCCCGGCTTTTTGATTATCTCAGGCGGAATCAAAAGCTTTCCGATATCGTGGAAGAGCCCGCACAGTGTTAAGAGCTCGCATACCTTTTCTTCAAAGCCGAGCCACCCGGCGAAGATGTTGCATATAAGTGATACATTTAACGAATGATGGAAAGTTGAGTCGTCGTAATTCTGCAATGTGGCCATCATGCTCATAACCGAAAGGGGTGAGCCGGCGGCGTGAACTATGGTAAGTGTGTTGTTCAGCATGGCGTCAACCTGGATGGGAGCGTTCTTGGTAACTATATCATTTAAGTGGTCTTCCAAATCCCGTACCTGGTTTTCGTAACGTCGCTTGAACTTCTTGTACTCGGGCTTCTTTAAGAGTTCCTCGTTGACGAGCTGGAAGGGCTCTTCGGCCTCATCTGCCTTGCTTGCCTCCTCGCCGTCGGAAATCTCGACATTTAACACGCCCAGATTGACAAGCCTGGTAATAAGGTTCTTGGTAAGGACCGTATCCTTGGGCACGATCATTTTACCGTCGTCGGAATAAGTGTCGTCGGCGGTAATCATTCCCTCTTGTAATTCAGATGTAAGAACCTGAGCCATAGCGTTCATCCTCCCTGATGCAATGAATGTAGTATAACCTAAAATCGTTAAAATTTCAAGAGTGCAAGACAGGGAACGGGCTATGTATTATGTTTCATTATGTAACATAGGTGACAGGGTTGCGACCGCTGTCTTATGATAAAGCCGCGTCGATTGCCTTGTACTTGACAAAGAGAGTCGGTTTTGTTATCGTGACAATGATTTACAGTATACGGGAGGACAAATTGAAATGGTTTTTTCATCTGTAATATTCTTGACGGCCTTTCTGCCGGCTTCGATAGCGCTTTATTATCTCCCGTTTTCCATTCATTACAAGAATGCAATTCTTATAATTATGAGCCTTTTGTTCTACGCCTTCGGAGAGCCGGTGTATGTTATCCTGATGATAGCCTCGGCTTTGTATAATTATGTCTTCGGAAGGCTGCTTGGTTCGGAAAAGCTCGGAGAAGGAAAAAGCGGAAAGAGAAAACTTGTTCTTGCTCTGGCCGTAAGCGTAAATCTTCTTATGCTCGGAGTGTTCAAATATGCAGGCTTTGTGACAGGCGTGATAAATGATTGCTTTCATACGTCGATTCCGGTGCCTGATATTGCGCTTCCGATA
This sequence comes from Lachnospiraceae bacterium, assembly GCA_017525525.1. GTDB lineage: Bacteria > Bacillota > Clostridia > Lachnospirales > Lachnospiraceae > Coprococcus_C. The sequence continues at coordinate 18,607 of JAFXSQ010000054.1, forward strand.
GGCATATCCTTCTATACATTTCAGGCTATGTCCTATGTGATAGATGTCTACCGTGATAGACAACAATGTCAGAAGAGCTTTCCGGCGCTGCTTTTATACATAGCTTTCTTTCCGCAGCTGATAGCGGGACCGATAGTAAGATATGGCGATATAGATGCGCAGCTGAAGAACAGGGGAAAGAACGGAGCTGCATCGCCGGAGCTTATTACGGAGGGCATGATCAGGTTCACAAAGGGACTTGCCAAAAAGGTGATTCTGGCAAATCCCATGGGGCAGATAGCGGATGCGGTTTATGCTCTTGATCCGTCGTCATGCAGCGCGCTTTTGCTGTGGTTCGGAACCTTGGGATATGCGTTCCAGATATATTATGATTTCTCGGGTTATTCGGATATGGCCATAGGGCTTGCGAAGATGTTCGGGTTTTCCTTCAAGGAGAATTTCGACCATCCGTACTGCTCGGGCTCCATAAAGGAATTTTGGCGCAGGTGGCACATCTCACTTTCAACCTGGTTCAAGGAGTATGTGTATATCCCTCTCGGAGGAAACAGAAGGGGCAGGGCAAGAACATGGATAAACAAGCTTAAGGTATTCTTCCTGACCGGCTTCTGGCACGGCGCAAACTGGACCTTTGTCCTCTGGGGGCTTTTCCATGGGCTGTTCCTTATCATAGAGGACCTTGTTGCCATGGGAACCGCAAAGCAAAAGAGTATTCGCGGCGCTTCTGAGAAAAACAATTCTAAAAAAAATGCTTTTGGGAATAAGATTTTTTCACCGCTTTATATATTGAAAAATATTTATGTGTGGCTCGTGTTCCTTGTGGGATGGGTATTCTTCAGGGCAGAGAATGTCAGCGATGCATTCTGTGCAATAGGAAGGATGTTTACGGCCTTTGGAGCGGACCGGCATTCGCTCTCGATGGTATTACGGCAGCTTAACGGATATAATATATTCATCTTAGTGACAGCATTTGTTTTTGCTTACCCGGTATCAGGGAAGGTTAAGACTTTGCTTGAAGGCAATAAAATATACAAGCCCTTAGCTGCTTTGGGAAGCCTGGCGCTGCTTGCGCTCTGTGTTCTTAACCTTGCTTCGGCGGCGTATAATCCGTTTATTTACTTTAGGTTTTAATAGGAGCTGTAAATGAAGAAAAATATATGGTACATAATCTATATAATCGTCTTCGTGGGTGCGCTTGCGTCCCTCTCTCTTTTGATGCCGTTTGTTAAGTCGGACATGAGCAAGGAAAAGAGAACCGCTGCAGCTTTTCCGAAGCCGGTGACCGAAAAGGGTATCAATCTAAAGTTCTTCAAGCAGCTTGACGATTACTTCTCCGATAACTTTGCTTTCAGGCAGGAGCTTTCTACAGCCGATGCGCTTCTTAAGGCGAAGCTTTTCAAAACGTCAAACCAGGAGAGAGTAGTGCTCGGGAGCGACGGCTGGCTTTATTACAGCGAGAGCATGCATGATTATCTCGGCGATGATGTGATAAGCAAAAGGCGCGCGTGGCGTACCGCGAGGGTAATGAAGCTGTTGCAGGAGCATTGTGAGAAAAAAGGGATAAAGTTCCTGTTCACGGTTGCGCCGAACAAGCATACATTATATCCGGAGCATATGCCGGCCAATTATCTTAAGACGGATACGGAGACAAATTATGATTTGATGCTTAATGCTGTCGGTGAGCTTGAGGTCAACTTCATAGATTTAAGAGCAGCCTTCTTAAGCGACGACAGGGTAATGTATCACAAGTATGACAGTCACTGGAACAACGAGGGTGCGACTTATGCGGTAGACAAAATGCTTAATGCGGTAGACAAAACTCATTATTCGTATGAGAGCGAACCGTACCGTACCGAGAAGGTTCATCGTGGTGATCTGTACAATATCATCTATCCGTCAATAGACGAGCTTGACGAGAACGTGATTTATGATAAAGAGCATGAATACGTGTACATCGGTCCTTACAGTGACGTGGAGGATCCGATGCTCATGACAAAGTGTGCAGGCAAGGAGGGCTCGCTTGTGATGTTCAGGGATTCCTACGGCAACGCCTCAATTCCGTACATAGCGGATGAGTACGGAGACGGTACATTTACCAAGGGGCAGCCTGCGGACTTGGATCTTGTCGACACTAAGAATGCGGATACGGTAATCTACGAGATAGTTGAGAGAAATATACCCTGGATTACGGAGTACGTGCCCTACATGGACGCGCCGGAGAGGGAGATTGAGGGGATGATAGAAGAGGCTGAGCATTCGGATACCACGGCGCATGTTGAGGACAGAGGAAAGAGATATCTGATATACGGGCATGTGGAGGATGCGTTCTGCAACAGGGATTCATCGATATACGTGCGGATTACCGATGGAGACGGAAACGCACATTTTTATGAGGCCTTTCCTGCGGAGTATGAGCAGTCGAAGGAAGACTATGAAGGGGATAATCCTTACGGCATGTACATAGATAAAACGCTCCTTCCCGAGGGCGCGGCAATAAGCGTTATAACTTACAAAAACGGGATTTATTATAACCATTCGGTTGAGGTAAATTAAGCCTGTGATAAAAGGAAATTGTTATTGCTTAAACCCGGGAAAAATGCTATGATTTTCGAGTATGATTTTTTAATAAACGGAGGATATAACAGTAATGAGAAAGCTTAAATACATGTTATGCGCAGCTGCGCTCGGAGTGGCTCTTACCGGCTGCGGAAGCGATGGCAGCAAGGAGGCTTCAACTACTCAGGCAGCCCAGGAAACTACTAAAGAAACTACAAAAGAAGCTACGACGGAAAAGGCTGCGGAGAAGACAACGGAAAAGGCAACGGAAAAAACAACAGAAAAGACAACGGAGAAGACGACAGAGAAAACAACAGAGGCAACGACTGAGAAGGCAACCGAGGCCTCTGCGACCGAGACTGCCGCAACAACCGCACCGACCGAAGCGCCTACGGAGGCACCTACCGAGGCACCTACGGAAGCGCCGACCGAAGCGCCTACAGAGGCTCCGGCGCAGGATGTGGCTTCAATCGCGGCAAATTACATAGGACAGGATGCATACTCGCTGATTGCGGTATGCGGCGGTAACCTTACGGTTGTCAATGCATGTGTGAATGACCAGGCCGGTTACGCGCTTATATATTACGATACCTGTACGGTACAGTGCGAGCAGGCAACACCTGACAGCCCGTGGATAGTAACGGCAGTATTCTGATAGTAATATTCTGAAAGTAATATTCTGATAGTAAAAAGGCATTATACAGTAGATGGTAATAAGATTCTTCGTGCTAAAGAAATAAGTATTGACCCGACTCGTTCTTTGCCGTGTCATGTCGTCGAAACGCACTGAAAAAAAAGACTTTGTCATTTGTGTTTCTCCGCTCAGAATGACATAAGGCGTCATGTCTTTCGCGAAGCGAAGGATCTTAATACAGGGGGAGGGTTACGTTATGAAGAAGCATTCAGGGAGACTGCTTGCATTATTACTTGTTATGGCGATGCTTGCCGGTACATTTTTTATAAAGCCATTAGAAACAAGGGCTGCCGGTACAAGTATCAGCCTCATTTACGACGGTTTGAATTACGCTTGTGTGTTTGATCCGGTCTACTACGCAAAGACTTACCCGGACGTGAAGCGTGCCTACGGCAACAATCAAAAAGCGGCTTTTGACCACTTTCTTCTGTGCGGCATGAAGGAGGGAAGGATAGGAAAGGCAAGCTTCAATGTGTTCGCTTACATTAACAGGTACAAGGATTTAAGAGACCTCTACGGTTGTGACCTGGTAGCTTATTACAAGCATTACATGACCTATGGATGGCTTCAGGGAAGGAATACAAAGCCCTACAGCGGAAAGAATAATCTGAGAAATAAGAGAATTAATTACGTGTTGATTGACAGGGTGTATAACGGTGTGGATTACGCGGCGGTATTTAACCCGATACATTACATAGACAAGTACCCGGATGTCAAGGCAGCCTACGGCTTTGATCAGAAGAAGGCCTTTGACCACTTCATCCTTTGCGGAATGAGAGAGGGCAGGCAGGGGAAGCAGAATGCCGCAACGAATTATATTAAGGCCATAAAGACCGGGGATGGTCGCTACAAGGTCAGCATAATCAATCCGAGAAGCACTTCGGGTGAGGTTACGGATGTCTATATGCCGACATGGACCACGGAGGACGGCGCGGACGATATCAACTGGCTGCATGCGCAGAAGACTTCGGGCGATATATGGGTTACAGAGGTAAACGGCCCGGCATTTAATGTGAGCGGTGAATACAATACCGCGGTTTACGGTGTTGCGGGCGGCAGCATGGTCTGCCTCGGCAAGGTAACTTACATAAATGAATTCGAGGTGATAAAGCGCCACGGCTGGTATCAGATTAACGGCGATTACTATTATTTCGACCGCACGACGGGAGTTATGCAAAAGGGCGGAGAGGCCTGCGGCATAAGCTTGAATTCGGACGGCTCGGCGCAGATGAACCAGTATGCAAGGGAGAAGGTTCCGATGATGGTGCGCTCCCGTGAGATAGTGGAGCAGATTACAAATTCATGGGATGATATAGAGACTAAAAAGGAAAAATGCTATAAATATGTTGCTGATATGCCCTACCTTCTTAAGGACTATCCGGTAGGAGATCATATTCACGACTGGGCATGTCTTGATGCGCATTATGCGAATAACCTGTTAAACGGCTACGGAAACCAGAAGGCCTGCGGAGGAGACTGTGTGGCTGAGGCGGCTGCGCTTGCGTACCTTTATGCGGAGCTTAACTTCGGTGAAGTGTACCTTTACAGCTCGGATATCCACGGCTGGGTATGCGCCGCGGGACGTCATTACGATCCTCTCTGCCGTGAGGCGGAAGGAGCAGCAAAGTGGTGGAACTTAAACCAGTACTACGCGCAGCCGACATACGTATATAAGATAAACTAATACTATGTGTCATTCTGAGCGAAGCGAAGAATCTTATCCTTCTTCTCTTCGCTCTTTTTTTTCTTGTGCCGGTTTTGTTCATGTTTCATAATTCTATGTTACTATTCACAGCCGCGTAACCCACGACCCGTCCGCTGCGCGTCCGTCGCGGCTGCGCTACTTATGGTCATGGGTATGCGCGGAGTTACTGCTTCGCAGTATTATCAAAAAAGCAAGTGTTGGTTCTTATGTGCAAGCACAACGAACATACACTTGCTTTTTGATAACTGTGAATAGTAACAATTCTATACATTTTTAATAAAATGCTATTTGAATTAGGAGACAAATGTGGTATAATCTCGTTAGTTATGTCCGTGTTATTATAATACGAATTATAATATAATCAGCAGACGGGCAATCTTACATTTCTATTAGGGAGGTTTACTAATGCGCATCAGCGGAGGAAGAAAGAAAATTCGTGTCGGTGATCTTCTGGTTGAAGCGGGAGCTATTACCGACGAGCAGCTCCAACAGGCTCTGGATCATCAGAAGGAGAACGGAGGCAGGCTCGGTAATGTGATAATGGAGATGGGTTTCATCAGCCAGGAGCTCCTTATCACGGTGCTTACCACCCAGATGGGTATCGATTATATCGAGCTCAGATCCTGCAAGCTTGACGAGGAGCTCTTAAAGCAGCTTCCGGAGAACCTTGTACAGAAGTATAAGGCGATACCGATAGCATACGATGAGGAAAATCCCAATATCCTGAGGGTTGCTATGGCAGACCCCATGGATCTTAATGCGATTGATGATATAGGTATAGCGCTCAACACACAGGTTGAGCCGCTGCTTGCCATGGAGGATGATATCGATAACGCCATAGGCAAGTATTACGGTAATGCCGAGGCCATGAAGGCGGCTGAGCAGTACCGACAGGAGATGGAGAGCAGCAGGATAGGAGATGACGAAGCGGATGCGCTTAACGAAGATATCGAGAACTCCCCTGTGGTACTCCTTGTTAAGCAGATAATCGAGGGTGGTGTTCGTCAGAGGGCATCCGATATTCATATAGAGCCGCTTGAGTCAAGCGTTCGTGTCAGATACCGTATAGACGGCGCCTTGAGACAGGTTATGACCTACGACTACTCGCTGCTTTCGGCAATCAGCGCCCGTATCAAGATTATCGGCGGTATGGATATCGCTGAGAAGCGTAAGCCTCAGGACGGTCGTATCACGATTATGGTCGACAGAAGAGAGTTTGATGTCCGTGTTTCCATTCTCCCGACAGTGTACGGTGAGAAGACGGTTATGAGACTTACCTCCAAGGAAGGACTTACCAAGCCGAAGAGCGCGCTCGGTTTCGACGAAGAGCAGCTCAAGGTATTCGATGGAATTCTTTCGAATCCGCACGGTATTATTCTTGTTACCGGTCCTACAGGTTCCGGTAAATCGACAACTCTATATACAAGCCTTTCAGAACTCAACACCGAGGATGTTAACATCATCACTGTTGAGGACCCTGTCGAGGCGAATATAGACGGTATCAATCAGGTTCAGGTAAATGTCAAGGCAGAGCTTACCTTCGCGGCAGCGCTTAGGTCTATCCTCCGTCAGGACCCTGATATTATAATGATAGGAGAGATCCGAGACGGTGAGACGGCGAAGATAGCGGTTCAGGCGGCTATCACCGGACACTTGGTTGTATCCACGCTCCACACCAACTCGGCTGCATCAACCGTAACACGTGTAATCGATATGGGAATTGAGTCTTACGTTGCCGGTGACGCTTTGGTAGGCGTTATAGCACAGAGACTCGTAAGAAGACTTTGCAACTCCTGTAAGGCGCCGCGTCTTGCAGAGGATGATGAGAAGGTTATCCTTGGAGTTAAGAACTTAGATGATGATGTTATCATCTACGAGCCGGTAGGCTGCCCGCTCTGTGGTGATGCAGGCTATGCGGGACGTATCGGTGTGTATGAGATGATGCCCGTATCAAAGGAGCTTCAGGCCGTTATCGCCAAGGGCTCGACTGCGGATGTCATAGAGAAGCAGGCTCTTTCAGAGGGTATGCTCACATTGAAGATGGGTGCCGCAAAGCATGTGCTTAACGGTATCACATCCCTTTCGGAGATGAAGAAGATTACCTACGAGACCGGTGATGAGTACTAGTTGTTAAAACAAGCGGCGCGAAGCGCGTGCTTGTGAGATTAGAAAAATAAGGGGTTAAAGGAGACTATATAATGATTGATATGAAAGAATTGCTCGCCTTTGCGGTTGAGCAGAATGCATCCGATGTTCACATTGCCTGCGGTATACCGCCGAAGCTTCGTATCCACGGCCGTCTTACCGAGGTAGAGGTTCCGAGTATGACTCCGCAGGACGTTGCCGAGGCAATCGGCTCCACCATGCACGAGCGTCATAAGCAGATTCTTAAGGAGAGAGGAGAGGTCGACTTCTCATACGCATCTGCCGAGACAGGCCGTTTCCGTGTAAATGTATACATGGACAGAGGTAACATGGCGGCTGCCTACAGAAAGGTCGATACCATAATTCCGAGACCTGATATGCTCGGTATTCCCGATGCCGTAGTTCAGCTCTACAAGAAGAAGAGAGGACTTGTGCTTGTCACAGGACCTACAGGTTCGGGAAAATCCACAACACTTGCCTCCATTATCAATAAGGCAAATGAGAACTTGACAGACCACATTATCACACTTGAGGACCCGATAGAGTATGTGCACAAGCACAAGAAGGCTATAGTTAACCAGCGAGAGATAGGTATGGATACCCTCTCATATGCGAATGCCCTCCGTGCTGCGCTCCGTGAGGATCCCGATATCATCCTCGTAGGAGAGATGAGAGACCTTGAGACCATATCGACGGCCATAACCGCTGCCGAGACCGGTCACCTCGTATTCTCAACCCTTCATACAATCGGCGCCGCTTCAACCATCGACCGTATCGTCGACGTGTTCCCGCCGCATCAGCAGCAGCAGACACGTATCCAGCTTGCGATGATCCTTGAGGGAGTTATCTCCCAGGCGCTTATCCCGACCGCAGACGGCAAGGGACGAGTTGCTGCATTCGAGGTCATGCTCGGAAGCCCGGCTATTAAGTCGCTTATCCGTGAGGCAAAGACTCACCAGATTCAGTCTCATATCCAGACGAGCCGTGCACAGGGCATGGTTACGCTCGATGACTTTATCCTTGAGCTTTACCGCGCAGGCAAGATCAGCCGTGATATGGCTCTTACATATGCTCAGGATCAGCCTGGTATGAAGAAACAGATGTAATATATAATGAAAACACTATAATACCGGGGTGGCTTGCGCTACCTCGGTATTGTGTCATTATGAGTGTAGCGACGCAGACCGTAATGCGAAGCGTTACGGTGCCGGCCTTCGATGTCATAAGGAATCCACCGCAAGCGGTACCCCTTATGACGAAATGCGAGGGCTTGCGAAGCAATAGGAAGAATCTTATACTATAAGGTTGTCATTATGAAGATATTCATCAAATTCCTTATCGCAATCATATTCATGGAGCTCGGCTTCTTCCTCTTCTTCGGTTCGGGCATAGGTTTTGCTGCCAATGATAAAGACCTGGTCAATTATCCGAACGAAGCTCTGCCCGAGAAAGGCGCCGAAGTGGAGGCGTACATCATAGACATAGGCGTTATGTTCTACGAGGAGTCGGATATTTTGGGTCAGGGTTCGGATGAGGACAGGTATTATATAGCTCAGTTAAACGACGGCCGCTTCATGATGCTTAAGACCGAGGCGGACAGCGACAGGGATATAGAGATAAACAATTTCATGGATCGATGCAACAGGTATTTTACCAAGAATAAAGGCGACAGGCCGAAGGCCATGTACCTCGAAGGCATTGTCGGAACGGCGCCGAGTTCCGGCGATATATCATTTTCGGATGTGATTGACAAAGGCGCTAAGGAGATGATGAAGCTTCGAGGTTTTGCTCGGCTTGACATCGCAGACCTGATATTAGATGTGCGTGAGTATGGGGAAGGTACCACCGCAAAGGGAGCTTTGCGCGATTCGGTTAGCCTGATTGCAACCTCGGCAAATGTATTAAAGCGCGTGCTCGGAATAATCGCCACTATTTTCGGCATAAGACTGATTATACTGGCAATACAGGAGACCTTGAACGAGATGGCGCCTCACGGCGGCAATATCAAGGAACACCTTATAGCCGGAGGACGGGATGTGTTCAGTAATATCGACAAGGTGGTAACCGACTGGAGCACAGTTCCGGTGGAGAACGGTGAGTATGTATACGACCACGGAGGTTTTATGTTCGAGGTACCGGAGGATATAAGTCAGACGATTCAGCTTACATCGGCAGATATGCCCGAGTATATGAAAAAGGGTGATTTTAAACTAAAGAAATGAGATTGATCGTTCTTGTGGTTGCGGCGATAATCTAAAACAAATTCAATCGATATACAAAAACCCCGGAATACCGTTCGGTAATCCGGGGTTTTGTTTGCGCATGCCCGCGTAATGTAGAATGTCACTTTATGACACTTTAACTCTGCTTTATCTCGAGCATCTGAACAACAGGTCTTCATACCTTCTGTCGACCTCAGCCTGATACTGCTCAATAAGGTGCTCGTTCTCGGGCTTGAAGAGGTGCTTGAAACGGCCCTGAGTTCTTAAGAAGTCTTCTATAGGAAGCTTCTTCTTGGGCTCATAGTTAAGAATCCATTTGCCCTCTACAACCTCAAAGAGCGGCCAGTAGCAGGTCTCGACTGCAAGCTTGCATATGTTCATGATGTCTGACTCGTCATAGCGCCAGCCTCTCGGGCAGGGAGCCATGACATTTAAGAATGCGGCACCGGGGGTGTAGATTGCCTTCTCGGCCTTCTCGTACAGATCCTTCATGGTGCCGATAAGTGTGGTCTGCGCTACGTAAGGAACGTCGTGGTCGGCTATTATCTGAGCAAGGTCTTTCCTGTTCTGCATCTTTCCGACTGACTGGGTTCCTATGGGAGTTGTGGTTGTGTCTGCGTACATCGGAGTTGCCGACGAGCGCTGGATACCGGTGTTCATGTAAGCGCCGTTGTCGTAGCACACGTAAACCATGTCGTGATTTCTCTCCATAGCGCCGGAGAGTGACTGAAGTCCGATGTCGTAAGTACCGCCGTCACCTCCGAAGGTGATGAACTTGTAAGTCTCGTCGAGCTTGCCCTTCTTTCTTAAAGCGTGGTAAGCGGTCTCGATTCCGGCGAGTGTTGAACCGGCGTTCTCGAATGCGTTGTGCATGTAGCTGTCTTGCCATGCGGTGTAGGGGTACATGAAGGTGGAAACCTCCATACAGCCCGTTGCATTTCCTATAACTGCCTTGTCCTCGGGCTTTAATGCGCGGAGCACCATGCGGGCAACTATTGTTCCGCCGCAGCCTGCACACATTCTGTGGCCGGGAGCGAGCCTTTCCGGCTTGTTCATAACTTCTCTGAATTTGTATGCCATTTTCCCGACCTCCTTATCTTCTTAATCCTATATACTTGTACTGCAGGCCCTTGACAGTAGCCTCGCCTGCGTCAAGCTTCTTTAAGTCTTCGTATACCGCAGATGCGTCCTCGACGGTGTAATCTCTTCCGCCGAGACCGTAGAAGTAGTTGATTACCTTTGCCTTGGTCTCTGCGTCGAGCAGAGCAGCCTTAAGCTCAGAACCGAGCGGTCCGCCCTGGCCGGAGAAGCTCTCGGCCCTGTCAAGGATAGCGGCAGCCTTAACATTCTTTAACGCTTCTGCCAGCTCCTCACCCGGGAACGGTCTGAACACTCTTACCTTGATCATGCCGGCCTTTACGCCGTCCTCACGAAGCTTGTCAACCGCATCCTTGGTGGTTCCGGCTGCTGAGCCCATGATAACTATAGCGTACTCGGCATCTTCCATCTTATATTCCTCGAAAAGTCCGTAGGACCTTCCTGATATCTTTTCAAATTCCTTGGCAACCTCGAGGATGACCTTCTTGGCGTTCTTCATAGCCACGCGCTGGTTCTTCTTGGTCTCCATATAGAAAGGAGAGTTGGCGTAGGGGCCTACAGCGAGAGGAAGCTCGGGATTTAAAAGATAGTTCTCGGGCTCGTATTCGCCCACGAACTTCTTGACCGGCTCATCCTCCAAAAGCTCTATGTTCATAACAGCATGGCTTGTGATGAATCCGTCCTGGCATACCATGAGTGGGAGCCTTACATCCGGATGCTCGGCAATCCTGAAGGACTGAATGTAGTTGTCATAAGCCTCCTGGTTTGTCTCGGCGTAGATTTGTATCCAGCCTGAATCCCTTGCGCCCATTGAATCCGAGTGGTCGCAGTTGATGTTGATCGGGCCTGTAAGCGCGCGGTTAACAACTGCCATTACTATCGGAAGTCTGTCGGAAGCTGCCACGTAGAGCACCTCCCACATGAAGGCAAGTCCTGCTGATGATGTGGCAGTAATTGCTCTTGCGCCCGCGGCGCATGCGCCCATGGTTGCACTCATAGAGCTGTGCTCTGATTCTACCGGGATGAACTCGGTGGTCATCTGGCCGTTTGCTATGTAGGTTGATACCATCTGAGGTATCTCCGTTGACGGTGTTATGGGAAATGCTGCGCAGACGTCGGGGTTGACCTGTCTGATAGCGTAAGCTGTCGCTTCATTTCCTGACATTCTCTCTCTTATGGACATCTTTACACACCTCCTGTCGGGCTGACGCCGTCCACCATGGTTATCGCACCGAAGCTGCAGACCTTTGAGCAGATGCCGCAGCCCTTGCAGTGGTCGTAGTCAAAGTCCTGACGCTTGCCGTCCTTTACCGGGATGGAGCTGTCGGGACAACAGGGTGTGCAAAGCAGGCACTGGGTGCATTTGTTCCAATCCATAACCGGAGTCTTGGTGCGCCATTCGCCTGTGTTAAAATGTACCGAACCGCCACCGCCTAAGATCTGATTGCCGGCGGTGATGTCGTAGTACGGACTCTTTTCGTTTATCTTTGTAATATCGGTTTCTCTACCCAACTATGCCACCTCCTTGGTATTGACATGATTGCTTCGCAATCCTGTCCTGTCGTCGGTGGCCATTTAAGAATGCTTCGCATTAGGCCACCTCCTCAAAAGCTCTGGCGAGCGCCTTCATATTGCCCTCGATAACCTCGGGCTTCTTGGCGAATTTATGCTTGTAGGACGCCTCCATCTGTGAGAGGAAGACCTCCTTGTCCATGATGTCCGCAACCTTTACTATTGCGGCGAGCATCGGTGAGTTAGGGAAGTATTTGCCGAGTGTCTCCACCGATATCTTTCTTGCGTCTATCGTGTAGACCTTTCCGGGATAGCCTTTGAGCAAGGGGATTATCTCTTCCTTCGGTCTGGCGGTGTTGATGATGATTGCGCCGTCTTCTTTAAGTCCTTTGGTTACATCCACTGCGTGGAGAAGGGTTTCGTCCACTACCACGACGAAGTCGGGATCGTAGATGTTAGAGTGCACGCGGATCTCCTCATGGTTGAGGCGGTTGTATGCCGTGATCGGAGCGCCCATTCTCTCGGGACCGTACTCGGGAAAGCCCTGCACGAAAAGCCCTTCGTTAAAGGCTACGTCCGCAAGCAGAAGAGCCGCTGTTTTGGCTCCCTGGCCACCGCGTCCGTGCCATCTGATTTCAACGCTTTTCTTCATAATAAATGTCTCCTTATGAAAAACTTCTATAAATATGTAGTGCAAAACTTACAATAGTATAATTACTTAAGCCGAAAAAGTAAAGTATTTCTTTATATTTCCTGTGTTTGTTTATCGGAATCTGTCGTTTCGGTTGTGCGTCCGTGCGCGATATAGTATAATGTAAAGCGTCACTAAATTAAAAAAGATTCTTCGGTCTAAATAGGCAGTACTGACACGAAGAGTCTTAGTGTAATATGGATTGAGGATTGAGATAAAATGACTAAAAAAGAGATAAATGAGATAAAAGCCTTATATGATTCCGTTCAGGACTGCGGTATACGCAAGCTTTGCGGTTGCTACGTGAACAGCGACAAGGAGACGGTAAAGGTATTCGGCGATGAATTTTACAATTTTCCCGAGGAGGAGATGTACAAATATCTTGAGATATTCAGGAAGACGCTGTCGGGAACGCCGGGAAAGAATCTGATGGATATGGAGTTCGTGCACCGAGAGGAGCAGGAAATAACCGTCGGAAGGGCGATGCTTGAGAAGCTTAAGGTAAGCGGGCTTGAAGACGAGGCCGCAATCAATGCATTTTATGATGCGGTAATTACCGAATATGACTATACCGGCAACTACATTATCCTGCTGATATTCCAAAGCTATGATGTGCCCGGCATGACCGAGGACGGCATAGAGATGGAGGATGCCTCGGATGAGGTTTACAGCTATATCCTGTGCAGTATCTGCCCGATGAAGCTCACAAAGCCGGGGCTTGGCTTCGACGATGACAGAGGAGAGATACATACATTAAAACAACTCTTTGCGGTGGAGCTTCCGGATGCGGGTTTCCTGTATCCGGCATTTTCGGGAAGGAGCAGCGACGACTCTATGCTGCTTAGCTATTCCCGCAAACCGGACGAGCCGGCCGGGGCATATCTGAAAAATGTACTCGATGTCAGGGTACCGATTCCGGTAAAGCAGCAAAAGCAGGGCTTCACGGAGCTGGTGTCGGAGGTTCTCGGAGACGAGCCTTCGTTTAAGACTGTGCTTGAGATACATGAGAACTTAAGTGATATAGCAAAGATAGAGAAGAATGAAGCACAGGGGGAGACGGTGTTCCTGGACAAGGATGCCGTCAGAGAAGCTTTCTCGGCAAGCGGCGTGTCAAAAGAAAAACTGAGCAGCTTTGACACAAAGTTTGATGAGCATTTCAGCGGAAGAAGAAAAAAAGATGTCGATGAAGAAGAGGGCGCCGAGCCGATGCAGGAGATATATGAGAAGCCTGAGGATGCGGCTTATGTCCCCGAGAAGAAGCTCTTCGCCGATAATGTAGTTCCCACGAGAAATTACGAGGTCAGGACAGATGATATGGTATTGAAGATCAACAGCAGGCAGATAGACAAGCTGGACACCAGGGTAATAGACGGCAAACGCTATCTGATGATAGAGATAACCAAAGATCTTACCGTGAATGGAATACCGGTAGCATAGGGAGGAGGAAGAACAATTATGGGAAATGAAATGAACACAAAAGCGATGTACAAGCTATCATACGGACTTTTCGTGTGTACGGCGGTAGACGGAGAGAAAAAAAACGGTTGCATAATCAACACGGCCATACAGGTCGCTTCCGAGCCTAATCTCATATCCGTTGCAGTGAACAAGGCGAATTTGACACGGGATATGATACATAATACAGGAAGGTGTAACGTATCCGTAATCAGCCGTGAGGCGGACTTTGCTCTGTTCAAGCATTTCGGCTTTCAGTCAGGCAGGGATGTGGACAAGTTCGGCGCGGATTTTGCGCAGTCCTCTTACGCTATGGCGGAGAACGGAATTCCGTATATTACAACCGGTACAAACGCGTATTTTTCTCTGAAGGTTAAGCAGGAGGTTGATCTTGGGTCGCATACGCTGTTTATATGCGAGGTTGAGTTCATGACCGTTCTTTCGGAGGAGGCATCCTGCACCTACGAATATTATCAGAGCGATATCAAGCCCAAGCCCGAAAAGGTTGGTACCACGCCGGATGGTCAGACGGTATGGCGCTGCAAAATCTGCGGATACGAGTATGTAGGAGAGGAGCTGCCCGATGACTTCATCTGTCCCATCTGCAAGCACCCGAAGGCGGATTTTGAAAAATTAGAAAGATAGGATGGTAAGATGTAAATAACGATTTATTCACGCCCGCATTTTACAGATGCTGTAAAATGCGGGTGTACAATTTGCACAATTAAGTTTGTGCTTTTTTTTGTGAAGAATTGACGAATTTTTGCTTGAAAAAACAAAGATGTGCATATATAATATGAACGAAATATGAACAAAATGAAAACAAAGTGAAAACAAAGAGGCGACTAACTGTTAACAAACTATTCATAAATGTATAAATCACCTGGGAGGGGAGAAAGAAATGGATATATGTGAAAGAGAAAAAAGATTTCGAAGTAAAAAAGGCCTTATAAACAAAGGCTTTACTATGGTTGAGCTGATAATAGTAATTGCAATAATAGCGATTCTTGCTACAGCCGTAACACCGGCTGTCCTAAGATATATCGAAAAGGCAAGAATAGCGATAGATATCAATAATGCCGTCTTGATTAAGGATGCCCTCACAGCGTACGCATATCCCAGTGATTTCCAGGGTGAGGATGTGTATTATACGGATCCTAACACCGGCGTAACCGAGCATTTTGAGAGAGGCTGGGTATATGTTGACCAAACTGAGATAAGGTGTTCAAATCCCAGCATGGCGCTTGCTCTGATACAGGCAGGTCTCGTAGAGGTCGGTCCGGGGACGGAAGGTAAGCTTAAGGCTGCTGAAATCAGCGGCACTACCTGGCATCCGAGCGCACCGGAAGGAGATTACATCAGATTTTCGGGCATAAATGAGTATGTGTTTAATAATAAGATGTGTGTTAAGGCAAGAACTACCTGGAATACATATCAGCTGGATGTGTATATGATAGGAGGAGAGCCGCGGTTAGGCGGAAGCGCGTCGAATACCATACGAACGAACGGACATGCCAAGGATGAAGAGGCGGCAACTTATTTCCAGGAACAGCTTGGCTTTGACGGTTCCAGGGTCACTCCTATTGGAGAACAGAATAGTAACTAAGGATTTATAAGGAGGCTGTCGGCACCTGTCGGCAGCTTTCTTTTCGCATTTTCGGTTTACAAGCTTTGATGAAAATGGTAACATAAAAAGATACAGATTGAACAGATTGCAGGGTGGCTTAAGATGAAAACAGATTATTCGTTTTACAAAGGCAAAAGGGTACTTATAACGGGACACACGGGCTTTAAAGGCTCGTGGATGTCTAAGCTTCTTTTAATGCAGGGCGCAGAGGTTACCGGCTACGCTTTGGAACCGCCTGCGGAGCCGGCATTATTCGATATACTGCAGCTTGACAAGGATATGGATTCGGTAACAGGTGATGTAAGAGACCTGGCTTCGCTGAAGGAGTGCTTTGACAGAGTCAAGCCCGAGATAGTAATACACATGGCGGCTCAGCCGATAGTCAGAGAGTCCTACAAGAATCCTGTTTATACTTATGAGACAAATGTCATGGGCACGGTAAACCTTCTTGAGTGCATAAGGCTGTCTGATGACGTTCGTTCGGTGGTCAATGTCACGACCGACAAGGTTTACTTAAACCGTGAGTGGGAGTGGGGATATCGTGAGAATGAACAGCTGGACGGTTATGATCCGTATTCTAATTCCAAGTCGTGCTCTGAGCTGGTTACGGGAAGCTATATCAGAAGCTTTTTAAAGGACAAGGGAATAGCTGTATCCACCATGCGAGCCGGGAACGTGATAGGCGGCGGAGATTACGCGGCCGACAGGATAATCCCGGACTGTGTAAGGGCAGCCTGCAAGGGAGAAAGCATAATCGTAAGAAATCCTTATTCCGTCAGACCTTACCAGCATGTTCTTGAACCTGTTAATGCCTATCTGATGGTTGCCATGAAGCAGTATGAGGACGCGGCATACGCAGGCAATTATAATGTAGGACCGGATGAAGACGGAGCCGTGAGCACCGGCAATCTGGTGGATGAGTTCACGAAGCTGTGGACCGAACGGTCGGGGCGTGAACTGAAATGGATAAACAAGAACGAGGGCGGGCCTCACGAGGCGGGGTATCTGAGGCTTGATTGCTCTAAGCTTAAAGCAACATTTGGCTGGAAGCCTAAGTGGGACATAAACAATGCGGTAGGAAAATCGGTTGAGTGGTATTATGCTTTTGATGAAGGAGCTGATGTAATAAAGCTTACGGAAAAGCAGATATCGGAATATATAGATATGGGGACGGAGTAAGAAGATGTCAGAGTGGAAAACAGAACAGGAACTTAGAGAACATATAAAGGATTTGGTAGGTGAATACTACCGGGAATTCAAAAAAAATGATAAAGAGTTTAAACCCGGTGACAGGGTTGCGTACGCCTCAAGGGTGTTTGATGAAAAGGAGATGCAAAGCTTAGTTGATTCAGCGCTTGAATTCTGGCTTACTGCGGGAAAGTACGCAAATGAGTTCGAAAAAGATTTTGCATCGTGGCTCGGAGTGAAAAAGGCGCATCTGGTAAACTCCGGTTCATCCGCGAATCTGCTTGCGTTTATGACGCTTACCGCGCAGGAACTCGGGGACAGACAGATAAAGCGGGGAGATGAGGTTATAACAGTCGCTTGCGGGTTTCCGACCACGGTTTCGCCTGTTCTTCAGTACGGAGCGGTTCCGGTCTTTGTTGATGTAGATATACCCTCTTATAATGTAAAGGTTTCGGAGCTTGAGAAGGCCTTAAGCGATAAGACAAAAGCCGTCATGCTTGCGCATACGCTCGGCAATCCCTTTAACCTAAAGGCGGTAAAGGAATTCTGCGAAGCGCATAATCTGTGGCTGATAGAGGATAATTGCGATGCTCTCGGTTCGGAATATACTATTGACGGTATTACGAAGCCTACCGGCACCTGGGGCGATATCGGCACAAGCTCTTTTTATCCGCCGCATCATATGACCATGGGTGAGGGCGGTTGCGTGTATACGGACAATCCTTTGCTGAGCAAGCTGGCTCTTTCTTTCAGGGACTGGGGAAGGGATTGCGTGTGTCCTTCCGGTGTGGACGGAATATGCGGAAAGCGCTTTACCGGACAGAGGGGAGAGCTTCCCGAAGGATATGATCATAAGTACACCTACAGTCATTTCGGATACAACTTAAAAGCAACTGATATGCAGGCAGCAATCGGCGTTGAGCAGTTGAAGAAGCTTGACGGATTTACAGGCAGGAGACGAGAAAACTGGGCGTATCTCAAAGAGAAGCTCACTCCTTTGTCGGACAGGCTTATTCTTCCGGAACCAGAAGAGGGCAGCAATCCGTCATGGTTTGGTTTTATGATTACGGTACGGGAAGGCAGCGGTTTGAAAAGAAATGATATCACAAGAAAGCTGGAAGAAGCCAATATTCAGACCAGGCTTCTCTTCTCGGGCAATCTGATAAAGCATCCGGCCTTTGACGGAATAAGGGGAACGGATGCCTACAGGGTAGTCGGCGAGTTAACCAACACCGATTACATCATGAATAACAGCTTCTGGATAGGGGTATATCCGGGAATGACGCAGGAAATGCTTGATTATATGGCAAAAAATATAATCAATGCAGTTGCATAATTGAAAAAAAGTTATATAATTATAAAGATATAGCACGTTGTTTTGTTTGCTGTGAGGTGACGGGATGAAAATTGACATCAATAGAAAACAGAAACTGAATAAAGGCTTTACCTTGATAGAACTTATAATAGTAATGGCGATTATGGCCATACTTGCAAGTATTATCGGTCTTAATGTTGTCCGTTACATAGACATGACCAGAAAGCAGATGGATGTGCAGACTGCGGAGCACCTGTATAAGGCAACGCAGCTCGCAATGGCCAGCGCCAATGATGATGCTTTTAACGGATGGTCGGTGTGTGAATATGCAGGTTATCCTGCTCAGTATCGCGCAACCGAGGACGGATACCCGACCAGCAGCTCGGGAGCGGGAACCTACAACATGCGTCCGGTTGCATGGTGCAGAGGAATAAAGTACAGGAATTATGAAAATTCATATTTCAAGGCTACATTGGATTATACTCCGGGGCCGGGTGATGACGGAACGGTAAAGCCTACCGACAGCCTGGCTACCAAGCGCGCGAAGCAGCAGAGAATGTTTACCAACGAGATGCTTCATTGCTTTATGCAGGACAATGCAAAGGGCGGTACCTATACGGGTACAGACAGAACCAATTATACTTTTGATGGCGCGGAAGGACTTAAGAATTTCGGTTTCAAATACAAGAAGCCGATAAAAGATATTAATGGCGGAACAAGGGAACCCGAGTGCTGGATTATATACAGACGTGATGACAACGGCTCGCCGGAGATTTGGATAGGATACAAACAGGGCTCCGTCAGGCCTATCTGCCGTGTGTATCCGGACCCTGCGGAAGAGTATCAGTAGGGAAAGGGATTGCTTCAAATAAGCGATATTGTTTAAGAAAAAGTAGGAGAATCGTCGACTTAAAAAGTTGACGATTCTTTTTTATCATTGTATAATTATGCGCAGTAGTGCGTCATTTTATAAGTAACATGAAAGCAAGACTATGCAGTAAAAAAAGGAGGATTTGTTACGATGAGAAAAAAGGCGGCAAAGAGGCTGTTTACACTTGCTCTTGCTTTGTCGGTAGCTGTTTCGGGAGTGTCACCGAACGGTATCGTTAAGGCTGAAGAAGCACAGGAGGAAATAGTCGCTGAGATGCTTTCGGAAGAAGGTTCAGAAGAGACTTCTGAAGAAGTGTCAGAAGACATTTCGGAAGATAATTCCGGGGAAAGCACGCAGGAAGAAGTGACGGAGGCGGTTACGGAGGCCCCGGAGGCAGAAGCTTTTGAGGGAGAAGCTTTTGAAGGAGAGTCAATCAATGCGGCTCCGGAAGAGTCATTATCGGCTGAAGAAGCGATAGTGGCTACAAGTAATTATGAGACATACTGGCCGGTAGGACAGAAGTATGGTTTTGATTATCAGATTGACGAGAATGGTATAACTATTCTCCATCTTTCTTATGCAGATCCCAACAATCAATCGGATCATTATGCACACAAGTCCATAATAGAGGGAGAGATAGTGATTCCCGAAAGCATTACGGCTAAGGACGGAAAGACCTATAAGGTTACTTCTCTCGGAGAGTCGGCCTTTAACTATAAGACTATCACAACCTTTGCGGTCGACAGAACAGCAACGGCAAATGTTCCCGCGCCGAGTGCGGAGACTCAGTA
This sequence comes from Lachnospiraceae bacterium, assembly GCA_017525525.1. Classification (GTDB taxonomy): domain Bacteria; phylum Bacillota; class Clostridia; order Lachnospirales; family Lachnospiraceae; genus Coprococcus_C. The sequence goes on from JAFXSQ010000054.1 coordinate 38,474, forward strand.
CTTCAGGACCAACCCTATCTTTGTTACCATTCCTTCTTCGATTCAGAAAATCGAAGCATATTGCTTTAACGAAGAAATAAAGTTTATGTTCTATGATAAGAATGAAGAAGATGTAAACAAAAGAAAGCTTGAGCTTCCCTCAAGCCTGGTATCGGTAGGAAACTATGCGTTTTATGGCTGCAGTCTGAATGACGGACATTTTGTATTCCCCGAAGGTCTTAAGGAAATCGGAAATTATGCTTTCTTCGGCATGGCTACCATGAAGGGCGGACTGGATATTCCGGGAACCGTAGTTTCGATAGGTAATTACGCCTTCAGCGGTTTGGGCGGAATCAGTGAAGAGGTTGTTATAAATAATGGCAGCGATGCGCTTTCGATAGGCGAGTATGCATTTAACGGACTTCAGGCTAAGAGTCTGGCAATCAAGAGAACCACGATATCATCGATTGGCAAGTATGCATTCAACGGTATGTCGAGAGCAGTGGCGGATGAATCGATAACGACGCTCTTCCCCGAAAATGCATCGGTAAAGGTGATAGATGATTATGCCTTCCAGGGTTGTCGAGAGCTCGGATATGCGCTTAATCTCCCGAAGGATCTTACATATTTGGGCGCAAGTGCTTTCCAAAACTGTGAGTCGTTCTCTATTCCCGTAGTGTCGGGGGCTCAGAAGCTTGTTATACCGGATGCCATAACAGAGCTCAAGGATTATACCTTCTGTGAGTGCTCGACAATGTCCGGAAAGCTTGATCTTAACAACGTAACAACTATTGGCAGATATACCTTTTATGATTGCTATTATCTGTATGGTGACCTGGATCTTTCTAAGGTTGACAAGCTTGGCGAGAGCGCCTTCGAGCTCAGGTTTATAAGGACTAAACCGGGAGCTGTAGATGAGAAGGAAAAGGATTTGACAAGCACGACCATGATCAATGAACTCATGGAGAACCTTAGCGACGGCGCCGCAACCATGATTGAGGACGCTTACCTTACCGGCTTTACCGGCAAATTGATCTTATCAAAGAAGATTGATAACATTCCGGCAAAGTGCTTTGCAGGCCAGGCAAGACTGGGCGGACTTCAGTACAGCCTCGAGATTCCCGATACGGTTAAGTCTATAGGCGCAAGCGCTTTCTATACATGCCCTTCCTTTGTGGGTGACCTCGAGATACCTGACAGTGTAACTGTTATCGGAGCAGGCGCATTCATGAACATGAGAGGAATCAACGGAAAGCTTACACTTCCCAAGGATTTAAAGAGAATAGAGTCAAATACTTTCGAGAACGATTATAACATGAAGAGTACACTTGTCATTCCCGAAGGTGTGTCGGATATAGGTTATAAGGCGTTCTCAAGATGCCGCAGCCTGTACGGAAGTCTTGAGTTCCCGAAGGAATTGAAGACACTCGGCGAGGCAGCGTTCTACAGATGCCGCAGCTTTACCGGAGATCTTATATTCCCGGATACCGTTACCAACATCGGCGCAAGCTGCTTCTATGAGGCTCAGGGCTTTGACGGCGACTTAAAGCTTCCGGCAAACCCTGCCTTCACAAGAATTAACGAGAAAGTATTCTACAATGTTGAGTTGATAGAATCAAAAGGCACCAAGCTTTCGGACGGCGAGGACAAGCTTATGGCAGAGGGCTGGCTGAATAAGCCGAACGAGGTTGCCGATGGCGGTGTGGTTATACCGGACAACATAATGTACATAGGAGATACGGCTTTCTATAACTGTATCAATATCGCCAACATTCAGATGAAGGGTAATGTCGACACCATTTCGGACACCGCGTTTGACTCAACCATAAGCAGTCAGATGAGAATGCAGTATCATACCTATAAGAATGATGAATGTCCGTGCTACAACTTCCTTAAGAAGGAGTATCCGGTTGACTTTGAGCAGAGAATTCTGTATCCGTTGCCGGAGGTATCAATCAACGTATATAAGGTAACAAAGAATGGCGACAAGGAAGAGAAGGAACTTCTCTATGAGGATAAGACCTATGATATTGTGGCCGGCACAAATATACAGCTTGCGGTTGAAGCAACCGATGAAAACGGCGAGTCCGTCGATTCACCTATTGCCTATACTTCGGAGGAGCCTGCGACCCTGGGTGTCGGAGCTAACGGAGTGGTTTCAGCAAGACTTCTCGAATCCTCAAAGGAAGTCGGAGCGCTTGTAAAGACCAGGGACGGAAGCGGAGCTAAATTCAGGGTTAACTTCAAGGTTTACGGCACTGATGAGCTGGTAAGCTCCTTCAATATCAAGGATTCACTTACGGCAGAGGCTCCTGCTACAAGCATAAGCTTAAAGAGAACCGCAACCGGAGGAGAGACCAAGAAGCTTTACATTACCGATATAGAAAAGGGTCCTGTTGCCGACGAGTACAAGGAAGCCTTTGAATGGATACCGTCTGCAGAGGGTATCGTAAAGATTACGCCTGTTGACAAGCTCGGAAAGCAGATAAAGATTACTCCGATTAAGACCGCATCCACTGCGTATGTTACATTGACGGCAAAGGGTGTCTACAGTAATAATGTAAGAAGGAGTATCAGCGTTGCGCTTACGACAGAGAATATCTACGCTGCCGAAGTAACCGTTGCCGAGGCTATATACACAGGCAAAGCGCTTACTCCGAAGGTAACCGTTAAGTACAACGGTAAGACTCTTAAGAAGGGAACGGATTATACCGTTGCTTATACAAACAATGTAAATATCGGTTACGGCACAGTTACCATAACAGGTATAGGAGCTTACTCAGGAGCAAAGGCTATGAGCTTCCAGATTAAGCCTATACAGATTCAGTACAGAGCTTATGTTCAGAAGAAAAACTGGATGAACTTTGTTACAGAGGGAATTGCCGGTACTACCGATGATTTAAGAATGGAGACCATTCAGCTCAGAGTTAAGAATAAGGGAACGCTCTCGGGTGGCTTCCAGTACCGCGCTTATGTTCAGAAGATGAACTGGACACATTATGCGGACACTGCTGCAACGACAGGCGATAAGACCTATGCCGGCACCAAGGGTATGTCGAGAAGAGTTGAGGCAATTCAGATTAAGGCCTATGGTGATGTGGCTAAGGTTTATGATGTGTACTACAGAGCATATTCTGATAACTTCGGCTGGCTTGCGTGGGCAAAGAACGGTAAGCCTGCAGGTACGGCAGGATATGCTTACAAGCTCAGAGCGTTTGATTTAAAGATTGTTCCGAAGGGATCGGCAGCGCCTTACGAGACCTCCGCGCATAAGGCTTACGAACAGAAAACAAAGTAGTTGAGGGCAAAACACCTTTTGACCCTGCATAATAAAATTAAGTGTTAATTATAAGAAAACCATCGTTGAACGCTTAGGCGTTTCGCGGTGGTTTTCTTTCTTTTTGTGGTTTACAAGTTCATGTGAAAATGGTACTATACAAAAGGACAAAAGCACACTTTTAAGTGTCACTCTGAGCGACGCTGACCGCAATGCGAAGCAACAGGAAGAGTCTTAAATACATGAGGTGCAAATTATGAAGGTAGTTCTTTTAGCGGGCGGTTTGGGAACGCGAATCTCGGAAGAATCGGAATTCGTTCCGAAGCCCATGATCAAGATAGGCGGAATGCCGATATTGTGGCACATAATGAAGGGGTATTCTTACTATGGCTTCAATGAATTTGTTGTCTGTGCCGGTTATAAGCAGCATCTTGTGAAGGAGTGGTTCGCAGATTATTTTCTTCACACATCGGATATAACCTTTGATTTTACCGAAGATAACAAGATGATAGTTCACGACAAGCATACCGAACCGTGGAAGGTAACCGTTGTGAATACGGGTTATAATACAATGACCGGAGGCCGTATAAAAAGGATACAAAAGTATATAGGTGACGAGCGTTTTATGATGACCTACGGTGATGGCGTCTGTGACGTAGACCTGAATGAATTACTCAAATTCCATGAGCAGCATGGGAAAATGGCCACGTTGACATCTGTAATTATAGAACAGCAAAAGGGAGTCCTCGACATAGGCGGCGACAACGCGGTCAGATCCTTCAGAGAAAAGAGTGCGTTGGACGGAAGCCCGATAAATGCTGGATTTATGGTGTTTGAACCGCAGGTGTTTGATTACATAGAGGACGATGAAACGGTTCTTGAAAGAGACACCCTGGTAAAGCTGGCTGATGAAGGACAGCTTATGTCATACAAGCACAGCGGCTTTTGGCAGTGCATGGATACAAAGAGAGAGAAGGACATTCTTGAAAAAATGTGGTCCGAAGGAAAAGCGCCCTGGAAATTGTGGAATTAGTAATTTTTAGGATTTGAAAACTATAAATCCCATAGCTTTGGACCTGGCAGAAAGTGAGATATAACCTTGAATAATAAATGTGTTAGTGTCGTGATTCCGACTTACAATGAAGTGGAGAATGTAAAAGCAATTGCGGAAGCGGTTAAGGAGGAGTTCAAGAAGGAGCTTGCCGATTACGCATACGAGATACTGTTTATAGATAATTATTCCACGGACGGTACAAGGGATATAATAAGACAGCTGTGCGAAGAGGATGAGAATGTAAAGGCGATATTTAATATAAAGAATTTCGGACCGGATAACTCTCCGTATTACGGCATGCTTCAGGCGACGGGTGACTGTGTGATTTTGCTCTGCGCCGATTTTCAGGACCCCGTAGATATGATTCACAGGATGGTCAGGGAATGGGAAAAGGGCAGCTATAAGGTTATAACCGCAATCAAGAAGACCAGCAAGGAGAATAAACTCGGACGATTCTTCAGAAGCGTGTATTATAAAACAATCTGTAAATTATCGGACACGAAGATAATAGAGCATTTTACAGGCTTCGGACTGTATGACAAAAGCTTCCTGGATGTTTTAAGAAAGCTTGACGAACCGATTCCTTTTTTGAGAGGCCTGGTGGCCGAGTTCTCGGAGAACAGGCTCGAGATGCCGTATGAACAGCAAAAAAGAAGAGCCGGAAAAAGCCATATTCGCTTTTTTGCGTTGTATGATATAGCGATGAGAAGTGTAACTTCATATACAAGGATAACGCTCAGGATAGCGACTATGTTCGGCTTTATCATGGGCTTTTTCTCTTTCCTGATTGCTCTGGTTTATCTTATATACAAGCTTGTGAATTGGAACAACTTCGATACGGGTATGGCGCCTATAGTAATAGGAATGTTTTTTATAGGGGCTGTGCAGCTTATATTCCTCGGTTTGCTCGGAGAGTATGTTATGAGCATCAATCAAAGGGTGATGAACCGACCCTTGGTTGTGGAGGAGGAAAGGATTAATCTGCCTAATGATAAAAAATGATTGCATAGATAGAGATTTTAACGGAAAGACGGTATTGGTAACCGGAGCCACCGGACTTATCGGAAATGTGCTTACCAAAAAGCTGCTTGAACAGGGAGCGGCCGTATATGCTGTCGGCAGAAGGATGTCTAAACTCAGTGAAGTATTTAAGGACTATGCTGACAACGACCAGCTTTTTTTGTGTGAATCGGATGTATCGGATGAACTGCCTTGCAAGGAAGTGTATTTTGATTACATATTTCATGCGGCAGGTCCTATATCGGGTCGTCTGATAAAGGAAAAGCCGGCGGATATGGTAAAGGTAAATGTATCGGGTGTCGAAAACTGTTTGAAGCGCCTTCTTTATCAAAAAGAAAGGCTTCAAAAGAATGAACCTCAAAAAAAAGCGTCCGGCGGTCGACTTATCGTATTCTCTTCGGCAACCGTATATGGCGATAGCGAGGGCGAACTCATAGGCGTGTCCGAGGAGGACGGTTGCAGTCTGTGCAATCCCGCTTCCGTGGCTGCGGTATATCCGGAGACCAAGAGGATGGTTGAGGTGCTGGCCGGGGCTTATGCAAGGCAGTACGGGCTTGATGTATGCATAGCAAGAATTGCGTATGTATACGGATACTCTCCGGTTATGCCCGATACGGCATTTTATGAATTTGTCAGACGGATATTAAACAACGAAGACATAAAGATAAATGCAACTGTGATGAACAGGAGAGACAATATATATGTTGAAGATGCGGTAAGCGGAATACTTACGGTTGCGCTTCGGGGCGAAAGCAAAGAAGCGTATAATGTGAGCTTGAGCGGAGAAAACGGCAATTGCGCTTCGGCAAGTGAAATCGCGGAATGCATGGCGGAGTGCGCAAGGGAGGCCGGACATTATAATAAGAAGGTTCTGTTTGGTGAACAAGGCTGTTCGTCGCTTGACGGAATCATGCTGAAGAATGATAAACTGAAGGCGTTGGGCTGGAATCCCGAAACAGGCCTTAAGGCCGGAATAAAGAAGACGCTTGAATATTACTTTGCTTACGGAACGGAAAAAACGATATGACTGATAGAATAATGACTCTTGATTGTACGCTGAGGGATGGAGGTTTTGCTCTGGAGGATGCTTACAAAAACGATATCAGACCGGGGCAATTCACAAAGCAGGAAAGAGATACCATAAAAGAACATATGGAAAAGGCGGGGCTTGATATTATAGAGATAGGCGCCGTCGAAAAAACAGGCACCGACAAAACGGGTTTTGCCATATATAACAGAATAGAAGATGCGGGTTCGGCGCTTGGCAAAAAAAACGACGATGTTCTTTATGCGGTTTTTTACAGGGGGCCGGATATTTCTATGGATGAGATACCTGACCGGGCGCCGGGGCTTCCGGATATTACGAGAGTTTGCATAAGGTATTCGGAGTTGGAAAAGTCCCTGGATTTCTGCGAGGGTTTGTGCAAAAAGGGCTATAAAGTCTTTATTCAGCCGATGGTTACCGTAAGATACACAAGGGAGGAGCTTACGCTCCTTGCAAACCGGGCCAATGACATGGGGGCTTATGCGCTTTATTTTGTGGATAGCTACGGTTATATGACGCCCGAGGATGTGAAGGCGTATTTTGATTTTTATGATTCGATTCTTCGTGATGATATAAGGATAGGTTTTCATGCGCATAACAATATGGAGATGGCTTTTGCGAATGTTCTTGAATTCATTTCCTGCAGCGGCGCAAGAAATATAGTTATTGATTCCTGCGCGTCGGGCATGGGACAGGGCACGGGAAATCTGCAGACCGAGGTTATACTGAATTATCTCAACAACGCTCACGCAAAGAGTTATAAGACGGGGCATGTGTATGAGGTATGCGAGCTGATTGATAAATACAACGAAGGGCGTCTGTGGGGCTATCATCCGGTCAGGTTTATCCCGGCGGCGAATAAGACGGCGTATAAATTCGCCATGGCGCTGAAGAACAACTATGATTGCAGCTACAGGGAGATAGATGAGATACTGTCCGATATTCCGGAGAGTATGAGATACAGATATACACCGGATGACACAAAGAAGCTGATTGCTATGAGAAACGGGGAAGTATGACAGGGGCAGAGCTTGTTGTAAAAAAACTTATAGATGAGGGGATAACGGATGTCTTCGGAGTGCCGGGAGGAGTAGTCCTTCCGCTTTTGTATGCTCTCGAAGACTGTGAAGGCATAAGCCCGAGGTTAGGATATAACGAGCAGGCCTCCGGCTTCGCGGCGATAGGATATGCGCAGGCCTCCGGAAGACCGGGCGCGGCTTATGCAACCAGAGGTCCGGGGATAATGAATATGCTTACCGCTATGGCGGAGGCGTATTATGAGTCTGCTCCCGTAGTGTTTCTGACGGCGCATGCGAACGCGTCAAAGAAAAGTGAAAGACGAACCGACTATGATCAGGAAACGGATATAATCTCGGTTGCCGCTTCATTTACAAAATATGCGGCTGCGGTAGAAAAAAGCAGCGATTTGGGCCCGGCTCTCGACAAAGCGATAAAGCTAGCGAAAGACGGAAGGAAAGGGCCGGCGCTGCTTGATATAGCGCACAAGGTTCTTGTAAATGCGGCGGAGCTTGAATGCGATTTGCAGGACGAAATTGCGCTTTCGGACAAAAACGATGAAGGACTGCCGGAGAAATCCGCCGGAGATAAAGAGGACGAAGCGGCAGCGCGCTTTAAGGAACTGCTTCTTAAGAGCAAAAGACCGGTTTTCCTTATAGGGGACGGAGTCAGGCAGGCCGGAGCTGTCCAAGTCATGAGGAGGATATCAGCAAAGTGCGGCATACCGGCTGTTTCGAGCAGGGGAGCCCAGGATATCCTGACAGGCTCTGAACTGTATTTCGGATATATCGGAAGTCATGGGGTTCGGTATGCAAATTGCATTCTTGACAGCGCAGACTGTGTTATAGCGCTTGGAAACAGGCTTTCTTTTCCTTTGGAGTCGGAGAGCTACGGACATTTTTTTGAGAATAGAGAGCTTCTGCATATCGATATAGATCCGGCGGAACTGACGAGGTTTGGAAAGGGGCGGTCCTTTTGCATGGATGTAAAGTCTTTTCTGGAAAAGCTGTCGGAGGAAGAGTATGAATATCCGGTTCGTAAGGAGTGGCTTTCGGAATGCAAGAGATATAAGGAAGCATATCGTATGGTGGATATGCCTGTTGTGGTTAAGGATATAATCGGCCTGCTTGAAGACTGCGGCGACTGCAGGGCATTGGTGTGTGATGTGGGCAATACAGAGTTCTGGGTGGCAAGAGCTTATGAATATCTGAGACCCGCAGCCCCCATGTATGTATCTAAAAGCTTCGGGACACTCGGGAGCGGCGTGGGCAAAGCAATCGGCGCATATTATGCCTTAAGAAAGCCGGTTGTGCTTATATCGGGAGATCAGGGGCTGCAGTTTGGAGTGAATGAATTGATGCATATCGGTAAGCATAAGCTGCCGATACGGGTGGTGATAGTAAACAACGGCGCATCCGGCATGATACGTGACAGCGAGCGCAGAAAGCATAAAGCGGATGTGCATACAACGGATGACACGGGCTACGGCACTCCGGATTTTGAGAGTCTTGCCGCGGCTTACGGCCTTAGCTATATCTGTGTCGAAGAGGGTAAAGCGTTGGAAGGAAGGACCGGGCTTGCCGGCTGCGGCGGGAATCCGATTCTTTTAGAGCTTAAGGTTGATCGGGACGAAGAGCTTACGCCTTATCTGCCTCGAGGTAATAAGCTGAGCGGGCAGTATCCTCATTATAATAATCAGATTATTGAATAATGGATTACTGAAAATATATTGTTGATAATTAGGCTGTTAATGAGTGGAAGATTCATAAGGAGGATTAAATGTATATCGAAAAGATTAACGGTCCCGAGGACCTTAAAAAACTGACGATGGATGAGTGTATGGTTCTTGCGGGAGAAATCCGGGAGCTTATTCTTAAGAGAACCTCTGACATAGGCGGCCATGTGGCATCAAACTTAGGAATAGTGGAAATAGCTATCGCCCTTCATTATGTATTTGATTCTCCGAAGGACAAGATGGTTTTCGACGTGTCGCATCAGTCCTATGCTCACAAGATACTTACGGGCAGGAAAGAGGGCTTTGCGGACTCGGATAAATACAGCGAGATAAGCGGATATACAAATCCAAATGAAAGCGCGCATGACCATTTCTTTGTCGGCCATACATCCACCTCCGTGAGTCTTGCCTGCGGTCTTGCCAAGGCAAGGGATTTGGCCGGAGGCAAAGAAAATGTGATTGCTGTCATAGGTGACGGTTCCCTTAGCGGAGGAGAAGCTTTTGAAGGTCTGGATTTTGCCGGCGGTGAGCTTAAGAGTAATTTTATAGTTATAGTAAATGATAACGAGATGTCTATAGCTGAGAATCACGGTGGTATATATGGAAGTTTAAAGGCCTTAAAAGACGGAAATGGCAGGGCGGAGAATAATTACTTCAAAGCACTTGGCTTTGATTACAGATTTGTGGCTGACGGGAACGATGTGGCTGCCGTAACGGAGGCGTTGAAGGAAGTAAAGGACATCGATCATCCGGTGGTGGTGCATATATCTACCAAGAAGGGAAAAGGGTATTCCTTTGCTGAAGAGGATGAGGAAGCATGGCATTGGAGGAAACCATATAACCTTGAAACCGGCGAGCTGAAGAGTGACTTTAACGGCGAGCGCTATGACAGGGTGGTGCGCGATCACATTTTGGAAAGGATAAAGACCGATGACAGGATAGTAGCGATGCTGGCGGCAGTCCCGGATTCGCTATCCTTTACTCCGGACATGAGAAAACAGGCGGGGAAGCAGTTTGTTGATGTCGGCATAGCAGAGGAGCATGCCATAGCTATGGCGGCAGGCATTGCGAGGAACGGAGGCAAACCTGTTTTTGCGACGCTCAGTACATTCTTCCAGCGCACATACGATCAGATGTCGCAGGAGCTTTGCATAAACAAATGCGCGGCAACGCTGCTTGTCATAAATGCCTCGGTGTATGCCGTAAATGACATATCGCACATAGGCATATTCGATATTCCGCTGATATCCGGGATGCCTAATATGATTTATCTTGCTCCGACCAACAAGCAGGAGTACTTAGCGATGCTTGACTGGAGCATAGACCAGGATGAATACCCGGTTGCAATAAGGGCTCCGAGAAACGGAGTGTTCTATGCCGAGGGTGAGGTTGAATGTGAATATGGCATAAATCCTGAGTACAGGATACAAAAGCAGGGCGAAAAGGTTGCCGTTCTTGCCTTGGGAGATTTCTATCAGATGGGCGAAGAGGTTGTAGAAAAGCTTAAGGCCGACAAAGGCATAGAGGCTACTCTGGTTAACCCGAGATACATAACGGGGCTTGACAGGAACACGCTTGATGAGCTCGCGAAGACGCATGAGGTTATAATAACTCTCGAGGACGGTGTGCTCGACGGCGGCTTCGGACAGAGAGTGGCGGGCTATCTTGGACGGTATAAGGGAGTGGGAGTGCTAAACTTTGGCTTGAAGACCGAGTTTTTGGACAGATATAACCTTAAGGCGGTTATGGAAAGCAATCATCTTACTCCGGAGCTTATCTGTGAGGATATATATAAAATATTATAAATATAATTATTCTAAATGAATTATTATAAAAAAAACGATTATTATAAAAAACAATTATTATTATAATAGGAATGAATGAGATGAAAAAATTTGTTGAGAAAAGATACATACCGATTCTTGCGGTTATTATAATTGCGCAGCTTATCCTGTCGGCGCTGCTGTTTAATTTCAAAAAACAGAGCTTTCATTCGGACGAGCTGTGGTCGTATGGCTTTGCAGCCAGCTCCGAGGGCGGGTATGTCTATGCGAACCCTACGCATGATGATTATATGAATTATTTTGAGTGGGAGGATTGTGATGTTTTAAAAGACTATATAGTGGTGGATAAAAGTGAGATTTTTGACTATAAGAGCGTCTACGACAACTGTGCCAACGATCTTCATGCGCCGCTTTATTTCTACATTCTTCATTTTATCCTTTCGCTGTTTTGTGGAACCTGGAGTAAGTGGTTTGCCTTTATTATAAATGCGGTGGCCTTTGCTCTGATACAGGTTTACCTGCATAAGCTTGTGATGCTTATTACGAAGGACAGATTTTTTGCCACGATGTGCAGCCTTTATTACGGCTTTACCATGGGGCTTATCAATATGACAATCTATCTTCGAACCTATGCTTTGGGCGCGGCCTTCATATTGATGTTTATCTATTATTCCACGAGGCTTTATTATAATCATGAGAACGGCTATTGGAAAGATATTATCCGCTCGGCGGTATTCATGCTGCTTGCGGTGCTGACGGTAAACCTGAATCTGGTTGCGGCCTTTGTGGTTACCTTGCTTTACTGCGTGTATTATCTTGAGAAAAAGAAGTTTGTCGTGATGTTCAGGTACGGCTCGGCCATGCTTATTGCCGTGTTGCTTGCCTTTGGGCTTTTTCCCGCAACCATCAAACAGCTTTTTGCGGCGGGGGAGAGATCTACGCTTGACGGATATCCGCCGGGATGGCAGTTTAAGATATATTGGGCTTATATACAGCACGATATAATAGGCTTCAGGAATTCGATATGGCCGGAGATGACCTTCACTTATATAGGGGTGGGCATCCTTGTTCTGATTCTGATAACCGTGCCGCTTTATTTCGTATTCAGAAAGGAAACCTGGCTTCAGAAGGCAAAGGCCGGTGTAAAAAAAGGCTGCAGCGCGTTGTGGGAGAAGAGGAAACACTTTCAGTATCCGATTGTGGTTGCCTTTGCGACGGTCTTCTTTGTGCTTTTGGCGGATGCTTACGTTACGAACATCTCGACCATGATTGAGCACAGCAGAAGATACATTTTCATAGTGTATGCCGTATATGCCTGCTTTATTACGACCTTTTTCTATTATCCGGTTAAGTGGATATTTAAACAGCGCTGGGGCGGATATGCTTTGCTTGCCGCAGCGATGTGCGTGTGCATGTGCGTGGTTCACTTTGACAGATCGGAAGCCTTCTTTTTTGAATATGCAAAGGACGGGGTGCATCTTGATGAACTGGAGGATAATGCGGACGTTATGCTCACGCTTGACGACGCTTTTGTGCTGGTCTGCGCGACGGACAAGCTTATGGACAAGGGCAGATTTTTTACGACCACCAACAGTTATATTATGATACACGGACATGATGAGTATGCGGATGAAAGCATAGGAAAGAATCCTATGTACCTGGCGCTGTCGGTGGGATACCTCGAATATGATGAGGAACCGAAGTTCGATGAGGATGAGAATGGCGTCAAAAAAAGAAATGAAGCTATAGCTAAGGTTTACAGGGAGGATATGGAAGAAAGAGGTTCCATATCAGGCATAAAGCTGAGTGAGCTCAAAAAGACCTTTATGGACACTTCGGGAGCAAAATCACTTGAGTATGTGGGCACGGATTCTTTGTTCGGAAGAAGAATAGAGATATACAGAGTGCATTTTGAGTGATGACAGAAGCGAGGAAGCATGAACGGATTCATAGACAGATTCAGGAAGAGAACAGCAGAACTGCTCGGGACAACGGCGGCTCCGTATATTATATACGGAGCGCTTGTTCTTGTTATGCATGTAGTGTTTTTTATCTATCACGGGGATGATATAAGAGCGCTGAACTCGCTTGAATCCTCGACGGGGTTTTCCGACTGGGGGTTTAAGGAGGAGAATGCAAGGAATATCATAAATTTTTTAACGTATTATGTTTTGAAGGCAGGGACAGCGGTCTTCATTGTTCTGGATACAATAATAATGGTGGTGATTTATAACACGCTACATTATCTCGTATTTTCGAAAAGAACCGTTTATACGAGATACATTATGCTTCTGTGTCTTCTGCTTTTTCCTTTTCATCTCAGTGTGTCGGTCGGGTGGGTGCTTACGCCGATAGCATATATCTGGACCTTTATGTGTGCGTGTATCGCCTGTATTACCGTCAGGAGGTATTTTGAGCACAAAGAAAACGGCTTGATAATATGCGTACTAATCACCCCGTTTCTGATCTTTGCCTCCGACAAGGAGGATCTTGCGGTTGTGATGTTTGTTGTGTTCGCATATATGTTTGCAAGGTCTGTGAAGGACAAGCGCATAAGCGCGGCTTTCGCCTACGAAGCGCTTGTATCCGCAGGATTTATTGCTCACGCGCTCACACAGAGGAATATCGACAGACTTGAGGTTACTACGGAGCGACTTCATTTCTATGAATACCTGGACATAGGCTTTACGGGTACATTGCAGGAAATGATATTTGATTATGATTTTGTGTTTTTCGTTGTTCTTCTTTTAATAAGCGCTCTTGTAATTGTAGGAATCAAGAAGACGGCTTTGGGTGGCGGGAAAAAATATGCCGGCATCGCGGCTGCTCTGCTCTCGGTGGCGCTGTGGATAGTGTTCGGTTTTTATTTGGGGCTTGTGCGGGCCGATATATTTGACGAATATGTATATGACGGGTTGATAGATTCGCGCACGATAACCGAGGGAAAATATGATTCTGCCGTGAATATATTCTATGAATTGGCGGTTTTGGTTATCTGGATTCTGCTTTTTGTGAATATTTACCATGCCTTTGATGCCTCTTTTAAAGCTCGGCTTTTGTCAGTGTTGTTGTTTGCCGGCATCTGCGGCAGGACTACGGTGGGCTTTGCGGGTAATCACCAGTTTTATTTTGAAAGGACGTTTTTGTTCCTTTATTACATTTTCATAATTATTGCCTCGGTAGCCTCCTCGGAGATATACGAGCGGGTCGGAACGAAGGGGAGACAGAGATTGTTTGAATTCCTGGGCTTTGCAGCCTTGTGTGTTGTTGTGGGAATTGTATATAATCTGGAAAAGTACTATAGGCTATCTATTATGTATTACGGAGGTTGAGTTGCAATAACATTTGTGCAATTTGCCCAAAATCTGTGAAAGAATTTAATTTATATTGCAAAACTGCCGATATGGTGGTATAAGTAGAAATAGCAAATTATGAACAGTTTGTAAACTTTTTATGTATCTGTCGGGGAGACGTCAGATACAGGGAAGGGGCGAGGGAGACAAGATGGCTATTTACAATTGCAAAGTAATGGACAAGAGCGGCAAGGCCAAGAAGGTCAATGTCGATGCCCAGAATGAGGACAAGGCCAGGGAGAAGCTGAAGTCCGAGGGCTACATTGTCCAGCAGATCAAGGAACAGGGCAAGAGCGGACCGGGTAAGGCGCGCGGCAGAGTTAAGGATAAGGACTTGGCTGTGTTCTGTAAGCAGTTCGGTTCGGTGCTTAATGCCGGTGTTACCATCATCAATGCACTTGAGATGATGGCAGAGCAGATGGATAACAAGGCTCTGCAGGCGGCAGTAAGAGAAGCTCAGGCTTATGTTCAAAAGGGTGGTACCTTAGCGGATGCGTTTAAGCTTAATCCTAAGATATTCCCACCGATCATGATCAACATGGTTGCGGCAGGTGAGATGTCCGGTAACCTTGAGGTCAGTTTCGAAAGACTTACAACGCACTTTGAAAATTCAAATAAGTTGAAGTCAAAGGTCAAGGGTGCCATGACCTACCCGATAGTAATATTGGTAGTCGTATTAATCGTAGTTATAGTGTTGCTTATGACAGTTATACCGCAGTTTGCCGATATGTTCGCCGACATGGGCACAGAGCTTCCGGCGGCAACTCAGACGTTGGTTAACCTGTCAGAGTTTATGCAGACTAAGTGGTATATCGTTATAGGTATTGTGGCTGCGATAATTATTGCAATCAAGTTATTCAAGAAGACAGATGCCGGCTCGATGCTTTTTGCAAAGATGGGCATCAAAGCTCCGCTCTTTGGTAATCTTACCATAAAGAGTGCGGCAGCAAGCTTTTCAAGAACACTTTCAACACTTCTTGCTTCAGGTATCCCGCTTGTGGATGCTGTTGAGCAGGTAGCAAAGATGCAGAACAACCGTATAATCAGAGAAGGCCTCCTGGATGCGAAGGTTCAGATTACAAAGGGTGTTCCGCTTTCGAAGCCTATCAGGGATATGGAGCTTTTCCCGCCGATGCTTCCGCAGATGATTCGTATCGGTGAGGAGACAGGTAACATAGAAGACATGATGGATAAGGTAGCTGACTACTATGAGATGGAAGTAAACGATGCTACCGATGCGCTTACAGCTATGATGGAGCCTATGATAATCGTGCTTATGGCGGTTGTTGTAGGTGGTATAGTCATAGCGATTTACTCACCGATGTTATCAATGTATGACGCTGTTGATAACTACTAATTACGGATATTACCGCAGGCGACTATGCGGCATTATCATAAAAGAGAGAATTTTATTAACAAAGAAAGAAGGAGAGTTAAAGTTATGAAGAAGACTAACAAAGGTTTCTCACTTGTTGAGCTTATAATCGTTATCGCGATTATGGCTATCCTTGCAGGTGCTATCGCACCGGCACTTATCCGTTACATCGATAAGTCAAGAAGATCAAACGACGTTTCTGCAGCTAAGACAATCAAGACAGCTATCGAGACCACAATGGCTAAGGAAAGAGCTTACGAGGGTCTTACAATCGGTGCTGACCAGTCTACAAGCGATGCAGACTCACAGACAATCAACTATTCAACAAAGATCACAGTTAGCGGCCAGGGCGTAGAGA
This sequence comes from Lachnospiraceae bacterium, assembly GCA_017525525.1. Lineage (GTDB taxonomy): Bacteria > Bacillota > Clostridia > Lachnospirales > Lachnospiraceae > Coprococcus_C. Next base: position 54,471 of record JAFXSQ010000054.1, read on the forward strand.
CAAGTGGTTCAGGTGCAAGCATCATCCAGTTCAGTGGTGACAGCTTCACAGGTTCTACAGCATCTGCAGATAAGAGCAACGCTCAGCAGGAAATCGCTACAAACATCGGCGAGAAGACACCTAGAGTTAAGTATAAGAAGAACGCAGCAGACGGAAGCAGCGCAACATCACAGGAGTTCACAGCTTACGTTTCTAAGGGCGGTTCAGTAGTTGTTGGTGTTACTGTTACACCTTCATCAGGTACAGCTGTATTCTATCAGCTTGCTCCGACAGTATCACAGTACTATCAGTAAAATAATAATTGCAGTAATATCCCGTCGGAGTCGCCCGGCGGGATATACTGTTGATTAAAAGAGAGCAGAAAGGAAATTACAATGACAGGCGGGTATTATGCTTCATATATCATCATCGGAGTGATTTTTTTTCTGTATGGACTTGTTATCGGTAGTTTTCTCAATGTTGTCATTCTGAGAATCCCAATACACGAGAACATAACCTTAACCAGGTCTCATTGCATGACCTGCGGTCATACGCTTGCATGGTATGATCTTTTTCCTCTGTTCAGTTATCTTTTTTTGAAGGGAAAGTGCAGGTATTGCAAAGAACATATATCGATACAGTATCCTATCATCGAGGGAGTCAACGGCCTTTTGTGGCTGACTGTTTACCTTGTGTGCGGTGATTCTATGTCAACGTTAAAGGTAGTGCTGTATTGTCTGTGTTCTTCGGCGTTGGTAGCTTTAAGCGTCATAGACTGGCGCACACAGGAGATACCCTTTGGTATCAATGTATTTATCTTTATCCTCGGGCTGATACGGCTTATAACCGACAGGGAGAATTGGCTCGAGTATGTACTTGGTTTTTTTGCGGTCAGTGGGTTTTTGACTCTCTTGATAATCGTCACACGTCTGTTAATAAAAAAGGACGCGATGGGCTGGGGAGATGTAAAGCTTATGGCGGCGGCCGGCTTACTGCTGGGTTGGAAACTTATTATCATAGCATTCTTTTTGGGATGTATACTCGGTTCGATTATCCATCTTATTAGAATGAAGGTGCAAAAAGGCGTGGATCATGTCCTGGCCTTTGGTCCCTATCTGAGCATGGGGATATTCATAACTATGTTATGGGGTGAACAGCTTGTAAGCTGGTACCTTAAGATGTGGACGTTTGAGTAAGTCCTACACACATTATTAGCGAGGGAGGCTATAAAGTATGGCAAAGAACGGTAAGGTGTTATCGATAGATATCACCAATGAAAGCATTACAATCATCGAGATTACTGCTTCTGCCAAGAAGCAGACCTTAATCCACAATGTCCTTATATTCGAGACTCCGGAGGATTCTTTTGAGGACGGCAACATCAAAGATGCGGGAGCGATAGCTCAGGCAATCAGACAGCAGCTCACAAGCAGAGGAATTAATAATAAGAATGCAATATTCACTCTTTCCTCTACCAAGATAGTTAACCGTGAGGTGCTTATACCATTTGTAAAGGAGAATAAGATCAGGGGAATCATCAATGCAAACTCAAGCGAGTACTTCCCTGTGAATATAGAAGATTATGTAGTATCGCATTCTATATTAGAGACAGTTACCGATGACGAGGGCAATAAGCAGTTGAGAATACTTGCTGTAGCGGCTCCGCGTCACATGGTCGGAGCATATTACGACCTTGCTTCCATGGCAGGTCTTACTGTTGTAGATATGGATTACATCGGTAATGCGATGCTCCAGTTGATAAAGACACAGACCACAGCTAATTCAACCACCATGGTTATTCAGCTTGGTTCTGAGTCAAGTGTGCTCAATATAGTTCAGGGCGACAACCTTTTGCTTCAGAGGACGGTTCCTTACGGTACAAACTCTGTAGTAAATGTAGTTATGGATGACAAGGGCGTTGACGCTACAACAGCTATGACGCTTCTTCAGAATGAGAGAATAATCACTGTTGATTTTGATGACAACGAAGCAACCGGCGCGTTCAGATATCTCATCAACAACATAGGCCGTGTTATGGACTTCTATGCAAGCCGTAACCCGGACAAGCCGATTGAGGATGTGTTCCTTACCGGTGACGGCGCTCTTATAAAGGGAATTGACGGATTGTTCAAGATACAGCTCAATGTTCAGACCAGAATCATGGACAATCTTTACAATATCAAGTTCGCAGACGGCATCGACCTTAAGGTTTACAACCCGGTATACTTAGTAACACCTATCGGCGCAGCTTTTGATCCGATGGGCTTCTCTCTCGATGAGAAGGCAAGCTCGTCAGGCGCAGCAGGCGGAGCCGGCGAGGGAAGCATAGCTCCTTTTGTGGCTATATTTGCAATAGCGGCAATCGGCGCGGCTGCCATGGCATTCTTCTCGATTACTCAGAAGAAGGAGCAGGAAGACAGAAAGAACAGGATAGAGCAGGATATAGCCAGAGTTCAGGATATTGAGAATGTATTGAATGAGCTTGAGGCTTCCAATCAGAAGCTTGCCGATGTTAAGACCATGGAAGCTTCGACATATCAGGCAAACGAGAACTTCAATGCTTTCATCACACAGTTTGAGGCTTGCATCCCTGAGGAGATTGTTGTTCAGAGCATAAGCTCCAACAACTCCGGCGTAAACTTCCCTTGTGAAGCTGCAAGCCACGAAGCAATTGCCGACTTCATTATCCAGCTCAAGAATATGACCTATACCGACAAGCAGGGCAATGAGAGAAAGCTTGTAGAAGATGTATATATCAATGGTGTAGCAAAGAACGGCGGCGAAGACGGAGAGCCTATGACATATGTCTTCAACCTTACTGCAAAGTATGTTGACAATAATCCGTACGTAGACCAGCAGCCTGCGGATGAAGCGGCAGCTGAGCAGACGACAGAACAGTAAGAGGGAGGTATATGAACATGACTAAGAGCAATATTAAATTATTATTGGTTATCCTTGCGGTAGCGGCACTTGGACTTACATATATGTATGTGTTCAAGCCTAACATGGAGGACAAGGACAATATTAAAGCCCAGGCTGATGGCCTTGAAGCAAAGTATAACGATCTTCAGGCAAAGAAAGCCCATGAGGCAGAGTACAAGCAGCAGATAGCGGACAATGAGGTTGAGTTCGAGGAAATAATCGCAAAGTTTCCGGCAGACCTTAATCAGGAAACAGAGGTTATGTTTGTTAAGAGCCTTGACAAGGATCAGGGTGTGTACCAGATGGACATCCAGAACGCTTCCTTCACACAGGACAGTGTATTCTACACTCTCGGTGAGAGCGGCTATGAGTGCATAACCAATACTATGCCTCTTTCATACAAGGGTTCATACGAAGGTATAAAGGACCTTATGGTTTACCTTATGGACCAGGACAACGGCTTTAAGTACAGAATGAGTGTTGACTCGGTTAATATAGCATATAACGAGGCTGATGATACTTACACAGGCTCTGTAAATCTTCTTCAGTATGCTATAAAGGGCGAGGGCAGAACTCCCGAGAAGCCGGACGTAGATGTACCTAAGGGTGTTGAGAATCCGTTCCATGGCGGAAACGGAGCTCCCACGAATACAGCAAGCGCAAATGATATTGACAACGGTTCTTCGATAGAGACCAGTCATGACATCGAGGTTACGCTTATGAACGCAGGCAATGATGCGGGCAGTGGTATCGTAGTTTCAGGTACAAGCGGTTCTGAGATTTCAAGCTCAGATAACGCGGTTGTTGATGTAGACGTAGTTGTAGGCAATGACAGTGTTACTTACGGAATAGGCGGTGACACAAGTGAGGTATCACTTGCGCAGGATAGCGAGGTTCGCATCTTTGTTCAGTCAAGCGCAAGAGTTGATGCAGATGATAAGAACGGAATTACACTTAACATAAGCAACACAAGAGGAGTTCCGGTTTACATCTATGTAAAGGGTGATGATACAGCTTCACCGAGATTCAATATGGGTTCAAGAGACGGTACAGTAAGAGTGTACTAAGAGAGGATGAGGATTTATGGCTAAGAACAGCAACAAAGGTTTCAGCTTAATAGAGATCATTATTGCGATAGCCGTTCTGACATTATTGCTAACACCGATTGTTAGGCAGTATACCCAGACGCTGCAGGTTACGAGAATAGCCAAAGAGCAGCAGGAGCAGAACGAGCTGGCCGTGTATGAGCTTGAGGAGTTCCAGAGAGCTTCGATGGATGAACTCAAGACAAAGTATACCGACGGTTATTACGAGCATAATGATCAAACCTGTGATGTCTATACCTTTGTATTAGACGGAGGAACCGATGCCGCCAATCTTAAGCTCGAGAGAGTAACGGATAAGGATGATGCGACAAAGGAGGATCCTATCCCCTATACAGTGCATGAGTATGTTCTTAATGATGTATCGAGTGCAGCATTGAAGGTGGATAACCCGGTTAAGCTTGGAACAAGACAGATTGAGTACACCAACAAGGTATACTTAGACGATCTCAGCAACAAACTGAGAGACAAGGTTTTCACGGATGCTTCAACAAGCATAGAGTACAGCTACAAGGTAGCATACAACAAGATAATCATTAAGGATTCAAGTGCTCCTTCGGGAGAGTATGAGTTTGACCTTGATTCGGTTGTAGCGGCAAAGGCTACGGCAGAAGGCTTCACACTTACCAATGAAGGCTCACTTGTCAAGAAGAATGCACAGGGCTTCATAACAGCTGTTGTAGCCAACAAGGGTCTTGCTGAGGATTATAAGATTGAAGATCCCAACCAGACAAACTTAGGTAATGTTCACAGCTTGAAGAAAAATCAGGTTGCCATGATCATGGGCGGTACCTCAAGCTTCGATGAGCAGGCAAGAGACGAGCTTTTCTCTCTTGCAATGCTGAGACTTAAGGAAGTAAGCCCGGCAGACTGGCAGCAGGCGTTGAAGCAGAGTGAAGGCGAGAGCGTGTTCACTATTCCTTCTTCGGGCAGTGACCCATACCTTATAAACCTTGACGAAGAGAACCAGAAGAGACTTATAAGAGTACATTGCAGTCAGGATGGGGCAACTCATGAATACTTGGTTAAGGTTGATGTATATTACGAATATCCCTTCAGTATATACGGTAACAGCTTTAACGAGCCGATAAGCTTCAATGTATTCACACAGAGATTTAAGACGGAGAAGGCGCCTGAGATATATATGGAATATCAGCCCTTCGCTATATTCCGTCAGGACGGTAATGACAGCATAGTAAAGTATGCAGATAATGATTACATACTCATAGATAACACGGTAGACGAAGCAAAGCTCTATCTGTATATGCCTAAGTGGGACATGAGGAACAGCTATGAATTACAGAGTGCTTACTTAGCAAGCGGTAATAAGGATGATATCATAGATGTTGATACAATCTGGAACACGTCTTCAAGTGAGGAGCTCCAGATGACTTATGACGAAGCATTTGACATGGCTTATTACGGGTATAAGAATTCCACGTACGCAGATGAGACAAGGGCATTGATCAAGAGAGCGGTTACTACCTACTACACAGAACCTGTGTATTATATAGGCGGCGATACGATTGTAGTTCACACCACAGGAGAAGGCGCTGCGCAGACTATAGACGGAACCCCGGTAAGGATTAGACTTGCAAGCACCTATGACACCTCGGGTGAGATAGAGCTTGATGCGGACGGAAATCGTGTGAATTCGACAGATTACTGCAGAATGTTCATATTTACCAATATGAATATAGAGAATTACCATACACATGGGACAGTTAATCATGAAGAGTTCTGGGCATTTGACCCAAGCGGATTTACGGATTTTGCTTATGTCGGCAAGAGTTCGGATACCTACGATCCTTCCAACCCGGCGGCAACCTATACAAGATACAGCTTAGGCGGAAGCGAAGGAGTATATAAGAGTATAAAGACAGGTGCAGCGGCGGTTACAAATCAGGATGTTCTCCTTCAGCCGCAGGATGATACCAGAACCAAAGACAGAATGTATACTGTAACAGTTACACTTGAGCCGGTAGATACGACTACCAATGGAAGCAACACGATTACATTAACAGGAGCAAAGGGGGAAGGTTAATTGAAGAAGATAAGAAAGTTCTTTAAAAAACTCAATAATCGCGGCTCTTCTCTTGTTATGGTTATCATATCACTTGCTTTTATAGGCATAGTTGTAGGAGCATTGCTTACAGCAGCAGGCTTCGCTTACAGAATGCGCCTGCAGGACCTTAACTCCCGCGATAATTTCTACTACTTAGAGCAGGCTATGAACGAGGTCTATACGGGTGTCGGCTCAGAGACCGTTAAGTGTATGCAGGATGCATACACTTACACAATTGAGAATATGGTCAGATATGACGTGAAGACAGGTTCATATCAGACCATAGACAAAGAAAAGGCAAACGAGATATTCTCCGATAAGTACATGAACAATATACAGAACAGTGAGTTCTTCAAGAACGGTCAGGTTGAGCTTGCGAAGAATATCAGAAACCTTATTAGCAACAGGTCGATTGATTTAGATGAGAAGCTTATGAAGATCGAGCTTGTGCCCGGTGCAAAGGCAGGCTCCATAAGCCAGCTCATCATAAGGAATGTTACCTTAAGAAGAACAGTGGATTATAACCGTGCCGCAGCAGGCCGGTACACACAGTCCATAACAACAGACATAGTAATCGGTTCTCCGAAGTTTGATGTGAGCTTCGATGCGACTGATGATTCGGACCTTAACATCTTTACATATTCGTTAGTAGCGGATATGGGCGTCGAGGTTAAGTCGACTGTTCCTCTTTCGATAAGTGGTAACCTTTATGCAGCTTCCGATTTCTACAACAAGAAATACAATTACGCCGGTCTCGATCCTGAATTCACAACTTCGAGCGAAGAGGTACAGGTTAAGTACACAACAAAGGATGATGAAGGCAACGAGACACAGCATGTAAAGTATAAGCACAACGCGATAAGCTCCAGACAGAGCAATCCGGCTGATGCCAATACGCTTGTTGGATCGGATTACTACTACGAGGATGCCGACAGACATCTTCAGTATTACTTTGACGGTGGTACAGGAGAGACAGTTAAGACAATTACAGATCCAAACAATCAGAAGAGAAGTCTTTACTCAGGACTTTATGTGGACGGTTCGGATGTAAACATCCTCGCAGACTATGTGATAGTGCCCGGTACTGTGGCAGTTATGAATCACGGTTCGTTCTCGGTATTCGGCAGAAACGGAACAAGTACTTCGAATGCTGAGGTTTGGGCAGATAACATAGTGCTTGGCGGTTCTTCTCTAAAGAGAACTTATGAGAACACCGAGGGCAAGACGGTAACAAATTATGTAGGCGCCGACGGAGTATTCAGAGGCAACCTTTATATAAAGGATGATACAGAGATTAATGCTCCTGGATCAACCTTTGAATTAAAGGGTGGTTATTTTGGATACGGAGACAGCACCTCAAGGGATAACCGTGAATTCCTTCCTCAGATTGATGAGAATTTCCAGGTTGAGAACGCTGACGGAACCAAGACAAACAGAGGACACTATAACAGTTCTTCTATAGTAATCAACGGTGATGACAGTCATCTTGACTTAAGTACAGCTTCCACAATCTTCCTTGCAGGACGTTCATACATAGAGCTTTCCAAGAAGAGGACAGACAATGTGGATGTTACTCCAAAGGATGAGGATGGTAACGTACTTCCTATAACAGCAAAGGATTCAAATGGTGTATCACACAATGATTACCATGATATAACCAATACTTATGAATACAGAGTAGAGACAGAAGACTCTACTTCAGCCGAGAAGAAGATAATAAGAGATTACAAGACAGGTGAGAGTATATCGGTTAAGAGCAACCAGCTTGCTTACGTACCTATCCAGGTCAAGACTACACCGTCTATGTACAAGTTTGAATTCAATGATTATGAGTCACTTGTAGTAGAGATAGATCCTGCTTTCGCAGTAGGTGGTATGAGCGCAAAGTCAGAGTATGTTGCCGGTTACTCAATGCGTCAGCTTGTGTACGGTTTCTTCTTCGGAAAGTACTTCCCGAGTGTTATTTTTGCAGCAGATGACGGTCCGGGCAAAACGACGGTTTACAGAATTCCTGTTATATCGCAGAAGGTTGACGGTAAGACAACTTATTACTATGACTTCGAGACTGCGTACAACATGATGCTTGATTACACTACAAGTACAGCAACCATGTTCGGAGACGATACTTTTAAGAATCTCTATCCGTCGCCTCAGCACTTTGCTCAGGCGTTCATCGAGGACTATGTAGCAGAGCTTAACAAGCCTGATTCAGAGATATCTGAGGATGAGAAGACTTTAAGAGCTTATCTTACAGACATAAGGGATTATGAGGATTTCAAGGTTGCAGAGGTAGTTGTGCCGGAGAATCCTACAGGCGGTATCTATGCGAGCGGCGCTATAACAGCAAGGGATGATGAGTCCTTCACTATTACAGCAGCAGACTCGTATTCAGAGCTTGCTCAGATTATAAATAATACACCTTATGATTCCGCAGCGACAGTAAGTACAACGGATGTGGGCAATTGGCTTAATTCAAGCGTCAATGTTTCCAGCCGACGCGGTGAGCTTGTTAGTCTTTACAGCTTATCTGATGATATAGAGGCTGAGTACAACTACATGAAGTGGAATCTTGGACACTTTAATGTAGGAAACGCTGATGATATGAAGGAAAAGACTTATATCGATGAAGTCCTTGACGATTCCGATTACGGTGAGGCAGCGATTACTCCTATTAACAGGTTCATCAATGTTGAAAAGCTCGCATCGAATATCGATATTAAGCCTTTGGCAGCCGATACAGAGACAACTGTTACCAATAACGGACTTCACCTTGATTCAGGCTATAAGGTATGGTTATCCGGAGCAAGGGATAACAAGAAGATTGAAATCAAGGCGGATGCTACGGATAACGGCGTGGTACGCGGAATAGTGGTAACTCGCGGTGATGTAATATTCAACAGCAATGTTAAGAGCTTTGAAGGACTTATAATAGCAGGTGGTAAGGTTGTTATAGATAATAACTACCTCAGCCAGATTACAGCGAGCCCGGAGATATGTAAGGCAGTATTAAGAGAGTGTATGTTCTCGGGTGACCCGGATGCTAAGATTGTTCTTGCGGCATTCAAGGGTTATGAGCAGTATGTAGGCATGGACAACTCCATATCCGAAGAGGATCAGGAAGCGGCCAAGAAGATTGAAAACATTGACTATTCAGATGTCGTATGGTTCGACAACTGGAAGAAGAATGTGGAATAGGAGCGCGCCTATGGGGAAGAAAGTGAGTACATCAAACAAAGGATTTTCATTGATTGAGTTGATTATAGTAATAGCAATCATCTCAATCATGGCAGGAGCGGCGATGGTTACAGTTGCTGTAATGCATTCCGCTAAAGCAAAGGAGGCAGGTTCTACATTCGATATAGAGGTTGCCCAGCTCCAGGCAAATGCCAGAGGAAAGATGGTAGTTGTCGAAGGAGTTGACAAGGAAGATTACAGGTTTGCGATCTGTGTTTACCGTGACGGTGGAAAGTATTACATGAAGAACGGATACTACAAGGGAACGGGAAGCAAGACGGATGATGCAAATTATGACTGGGATCACTCAGACAATGCTTCCGGCGGAAAGGGCACAAGCTTATCGTCTTATGTTATTGTAAAGTACATAGATCCTGCGACTAACGTCGAGCGTGAGATAGGTAATGGTGCAGAATACCCCGATCAGCCTGTGTATATAATATTTAACAGACAGGGTGAATGTGTTCATGGTAACGGAACCTATACCTTCTACAGGAAGAGCGGAGATCAGATATGCGATGTAAAGCTTAATCGTATCGGAAGCCGCCAGACCACATATTAGAAAAGGAGTGATGAACCGTGAAAGAAAGAAAACAGAATAAGGGCTTCACTCTGGTAGAGCTTATAATAGCTTTAGCGGTATTGGCCTTCCTGATGACGGCGGTCAGTTCGTTCATGGGCTCAAGTGTCCTTAACAACAGGAAAGCGAAAGCAGATATTAAAGTAACAACGGATTCTCAGCTTGTATATAATCAGATTCAGGATTGCTTTATGCAGGCGAGAAATGTAGTCATAATCGGCAGGGAATACTCCACGGCAGACCAGTTTGACTTTGAAAAGAGAGATTCGGGCGCAGGCGTTACGCCTCCGGACAGAATCCTCTATGTAAAGGATGACGCAGCTGCAGATAAGGTTAAGAAAAATCTTGACTTCTACGGACTTGATGAATTGTCGGATAATGTAAATGCAATGTCAATAAAGTATTTCAAGGACATGGCAGCAACCGACTATATCTATGTGGATGAGCTTATCATAGAGACAGCGGTTCCGCTGAATATGGATGATGTTCCTTCGGGAGTATCCGGAGTGGCCGGTACCTGGGGCTTTTCAAGTCCGTTGGCCGGTGAAGGCAATATACAGGTTAAGGGAACCAAGTCGGACATTGACGCAACAAAGATTGTCTACGATAAAGATGATACCTGCGTTCACAGATTCTCCTTTAACGGAAAATACCTCTACTATGGTAAGAGATACTATATTATGACACTTATAGACGATGTGCTTGACACAACTGTTGATGCCAACAAGGAACAGCACATCTACAGCGGTGAAATGGGCTATGTGGAGTGCCAGGGCGGCACGACGATATCGGGTTGTGTGCTCAGCATAAAGCCTGATGTAAGTCAGGTCAAGATAGACATGTACTTCACGAGTGATTTCAAGAACGAAAGTGTGAATATGTCGTACGATACCAAGGACAAGGGTATGGTCAACATAAGGAATTCGCACATCTTAATGGATAAGTAAAGGAGGGAAAAAGACATAATGAAAAGAAAAGCAAAGCTTTTGATATCTGCATTGTCTGTTATGCTTCTTGTTGTGCTTGCCACGACGGTAGCCACCTTCTCCTTTGCTGATGAGAATGATGATGCGCAGAATCTGGCTGTCGAGGAAAATGAAGTAGCAGCCCCGGCGGGAGATAAGGCAGAGACGAATATTGACATGATCATAGAGAATTCTCTTGATGCAGAGGTCGAGGACCAGGTGTATCATATTGTTGAGATAAGCTCGGGTGCTCAGTCAAACTTCGGTACCTACTGTGCGGCAGGCGCGGCTTCGCCCTTCGGTAATTATGTACTTGACGGAAATAAGTCGACAGCGCTTGAAGCCGATGTCCTTATGGACAAGGATAAGATTGATTATAAGTTCTTCAATGTGAATGACGCTAAGGATAATCTCGATGTCATTCTTAAGGCAGATCTTATATACATATCCAATGATGCGGCAAGTGAGTTCAAGTCTACTTCAACGGTAACCAATGACCTGAGTGAGGATTTGTATGATGTGCTTCATACCTATGCTCTCGGCTCTTACAAGCCTCTTATCATTGATAATCCTACGGCAAAGCAGATTACGAATAACACTACAACTAAGAAGTCTCTTGCGACATTGTCAAAGAATGTATTCTCCAAGTCGGGAAGCAATTATTATACCTTCGACTGGATTGAGTCACTCAGTGTAGAGAATTACTTTAAGCATGCGCAGGGCTCTATGTACATCGGTATTAACGGTGACAAGGCTTCGGCAAAATGGATTGAAGTTAAGAATGCCGGCTCTGTAAAGAGGATGGCAAGGGTGCTTGCTGTAAGTAAGAACGGCGACAAGGATGACAGAGCTAAGACGGTTGTCGGTGGAACAGCAGTGACAGGTATCAAGCTTGCAGAAGATGACAGTGACGTTGCAAATGTATATGAGCCTTCGGCTGTAATGCTTGAAAGAGGATATAACAGCCGTTATAAGACTAAGCCTCATTATATGCAGATTGAGAAGATGAAGCTTGCTGATATCGGCGACGATACAGTTGACCTTACACAGTATGACATGGTTGTATTAGAGCCTGATGTAAACGGTGAGGTTGAGAGCGCGGTATACAAGAAGCTTTCATCGGCTATGTATGCGAATGTACATATCGTATACAGAGCAACCGATATGGGCGGTACAGCAGATGCGGGCGACAGCGGCAACGCATCGATGGCAACCAAGTACGAGCAGCTCTTCTATTTATGCGCATACGAGGATTATTCTTCGAAGTATGACAGCGTAATGGTTACAAACAGAATTGATTTCGATGAGATCGTAACCTCTTATGACGCTGCGACAGCTAAGGTTATTGCAGATCTTATTAACAGATCAAATTATCGTGGTAACGGTGGTTCGGGCGGAAGCTCTTCTACAAAGTTCACGGTACTTGAAATTCAGCCCTGTTATCCGATTGACAGGAAGGTCGCACAGAATGTCGGTAAGGTAACGGCGAGAAACAATGACTACAGCACACTTATTAAAAATATCAAGGGTGATAAGGGTAACTACTATACAAAGCCTGCACAGGTTAAGAACGGTGTAGCGCTTGAGGAAATCTACGAGGGCGCGTTAGTTGATGATGAAGGAAATGAGCTTTATGTTGATTACAACAGCGCCGATCCGACAGGACTTGCAGGTTTCACAAGTACCGATGAGTATTTCGCATGGGAGGTAACTCCGGCTAAGGTTGCGGATGCTCTCAACATGAATGTAAATGATATCAATGTAGTTCATATGTCTTCTGAGGAGCTTTGCACCTACAAGGGAGACATCTTAGGAAACTACGATCTTATCTACATAGGCGGTAATACATCAGCTTTAAGAGAGCCTGATGAGTGGGGACTCTTCTGGACGGTTAACAACAACTCAATCGATCAGTCAAGAGACCTTACAAATCTTAACAAGTTGCCGATTTACAGCATGTATTCACACTTCGGTGATTTCAACAGCCTTGACGGTTCAGGCTGGGGAAGATCGGGTGATGGTACAGACTCAGGACTTCCTCAGTCAGCTGTTATAATCGGAGGAACACGTAACAAAGATAAGACCTTCATGATCCTGAACGGTAATGATATCTCGGATGTTAATTACAACAATCTGAAGGATTACATCAATGCGAATATGCCTGTAATTGTAAGTAAGAAGGCACAGGAAGCATTCGATGCTGCTGAAACTGCAGGTTATCTTCAGAATTCGATTGACCCGGATTCAAACATGTATAAGGTTCTTAAGACAGCTAAGGCAAGAGTGACCGGTTCTAAGAATAATGTTGTATGGGGACTTAATACTCTTTACACAGTACTCAGAGATACAGACGGTGGACGTCTCGGAACTACGTTATCAGGTCTTGTAAGAACATGGGCAGCTGACTGGAAGGGCGAAGAAGGAGATGAGAAGAGAGCGTTAGGCTTCTTCAGCTTTGGAAATGTTGCTGCATTCAATCCAATCTACAAGATGTATATGCAGGCAAACAAGAGACCTAAGCTTCTTGTAAAGTCTGCGCCGGCTACATATAACCAGCACGATGAGGGTACAAAGCTTTCAGGCACTCAGACATGGAGTTATAAGGTTTCCGGTTCGGAAAAGTACACAGTTGAACTTCTTATAGACAACAGTGGAAACAGTAAGTTTGAGACAGACGAGGTTGTTGCCTCCGAAGGAACAGGAAAGACAAAGCTTACCTGGGATCCGGGCGAGTTCTTCGGACCGTTCTACTGGCAGCTTAGAGTAACCGATGATAAAACTAAGGTTATCTCGAGCACAACGGGAATCGGTTATATCAAGAACAAAAACAACACAAAGCAGAGAATCAAGATTATGCAGATTCTTCCGGGTACACCGAGCTGGCAGAAGGCTACCGGCGCTCAGGGTACCAATACTCTTTACTTCTGTCCGATGTGTGATCAGGCAAGTAATATACTTGTACATAATGCACAGTCGAATTCAGGTGATGAGCTTGACCTTGCTTATTCAGGAAACTACCATGATATAAGCGGTACCGGTATGCAGGGTAAGGTATACTTCGGAAAGCATGAGCATGAGTTTGGTATAGTTAAGTACGATAACAATCTTGTTTATGCTACGGATGCTTCAAAGACCAAGGGTGTTGATGATTGGAATGACAACCTTGCAGATCAGGTAACGGATCTTTATGACTTTGACATCGACATTTTAGACAGACCTGCCTTTGAGGCTATGGCAACAGAGGTGGTAAACGGATACAACTTCTCATCCTGGACTGCAGCCCAGAAGGCTGACAAGATCAACAACTTTGCAATAGCCGAGGGTGATGATGATTGGGATGACTGGAATGCGCTCACAACCGATGATGAGAGACTTTCCTTCATCATGCAGAAGGAATATGCAGAGCTTGCATCTAAGTACAAGCAGGCATACTACTTCATGAAGGATGAATCCGGTACAAAGGTTATAGATGCCGATACTATAACAATTACAACACATGATGCAGAGGAGAACCTTGTCAAAGCCTTAAGAAAGATGGGAACCAATCTTGGAGTTACCAGTGATGTATTCAAGGCAAGATATGCTGACAAGATTGACTGGATAATCGATCATAAGCGTTATTCAGACTTCTACAACTACATAGCAATCAATGATAAGTGGAATGCAGATCAGAATTATGTAGATTCTTACAAGGCTTACGGCGGTGACTTCTACACCACTGTATATCTTGTATATGTAAATGCGAAGGACAAGGAACTTGAGTATAAGGAGCTTTGGGAGAAGTATGAGAGACTTGCCTACGGTTCAACCTGGCTCAAGGATATGTATAACTGCGTAATCATGGGCCCCGCAGATAACTTCAACGGTGATGATATAACCAATGTAAACGCGCTTGATTCACTTGAGCACTTTGCTGCAAGCGGCGGTAACATGCTTATATTCCACGATCTCCTTACCAAGAATGCTGATAAGGGTTCGGTACAGTTTACAGCTCGTATGAGAAAGTACTTCGGTATGGACCGTTACATGGTAACAAACTACGATACAGCAGTAAAGACCGGAGAGAATTATGTAAATTATAGCGTGGGTGATGACAAGCACTTCATATCTAACCTTTCCTACAAGGATAAGACAGATACTACAAGGTTTGCGTCATGGCGTAAGGATATGCAGGATACAAATGCATGGGCAGGATGGGCTACGGTACCTGATAAGTACAATTCAGCCGTGCAGTATACAGATGCTGTTAATATTACCAATAACAACTCAGGTAACTACACAGGTTCCATCCCGTACAGATATGCTGATCTTGATTGGCAGCTGAATGCTAAGTGGGCACACTCGCATCCGTTCGATTCAAGAACAGCTCAGAACTACGGTACTATAAGAGCAACAAAGAATAATGATGGTATAGTAACATTATTCCCGTTCACACTTGCAGACGATATCTACATCGGCGGTACTCATCCTCAGGCTTATGCGCTTGATATTGAGAGCAGCAACATGACAGTATGGTACTCACTCGCAGGTTGTGACAACCAGAAGCAAGGCTCATCCTTCTACGCAGCCGACCCGGGAGACGGTATGGATAACTACTTCATCTACTCCTACGGCAATGTAAGCTTCTGCGGCGCCGGACATAACTTCGTTACAGGTCCCGGACGTAACAACAACGATGAGCGTATGCTTTACATCAACATCATATGTAACTCTGTAAGAAAGAGCATCAACGGACCTAAGCTTCTCATCTATGATCATGGCAAGGAGACCAATGAGATAGTTAAGGAGACAGAGGATTCGGCAGATTGCGATTACATGATGAGCTTCGATAATACAGAGGATTATCCGGAGTTCAGCTTCAAGGTAACAAAGGAAGACGGAGTTACACTTAAGGGAGTTAAGATTTACTACGATCTTGACTACTCAACAACAAATACTCTTGATGAGTACAGTACAGATACCTTCGCTGACGGCTATCCGAAGCATGAGCTTATAGCTGACTGGAAGGAATCGGATATAAAGGCAGGCAAGGTTGAGCTTGGAGCCTTGAAGAATGTTACAAGATACTCAGATGAGTTGAAGAAGTATTACGAGGACGGAACCGGTGATCCGAAGAGCGATACATACGTCAATGATTCCGGAACCACGATAACCTTCGGTGCAACAGCCCTGAAGCTTAAGCCGAGATACTTCACTTACTACAACAATGAGTACACTTACATAGTCGTTGCGGCAACATATCTTGATCAGGAAACGAATACAAATTCGACAATCTACAAGAGAATTAAGATCAAGCTTAAGCCGTGGTTATATGACTTAACTTAAAACCTAACCAGAAGCCCCGGGGCGATATGCACCGGGGCTTTTATGGTGGAATACCTGTTGATTTTAGCATTGTCTGCCGAACAAACAGGCATAGTTATGAGCGTATTGTGTTGAATAAAATGGTTTAAAATTAGGAAGGACTGCGCCGGTAAATGGGATACACGGAATCGTTAATAATTACTGTTGATCTTATCCTTGCGGGGATGATGTTCTTTTGGAAGAAGATTGCCGGGGATAAGAAGGTTGAGCTGACATCTGATGATGTAAGACGGGCGAAGGGTTATCTTTCGCCCGATTTTGTGGTGGGTTTTCTTGAGGACAGGCAGTATAACACGATCATTAAGAGGCTGAAGCAGAAAAGAAACGGGCAGATCATCCTGACGGTGCTGCTTGTTCTTGTTGAGCTGCCGATTATTAAAGATATGGTTCTTAGAATCACGCTCTTAGTGTTGGGTGTCGCATGCTTGGTGTATGCTGTGTTAAGCTTTATGCACTATTCGGACAGGAGGGCGTACACCTGCTATCAGGGTGCGTCGATTTTAAGCTATGTTGAGGAGAAAAGAGGGCGAAATGGCAGTACGGTTTCGGTTTCGAATATAGTGGTGGCTTATAAGACGATATCGGGAATATACGAGGGGAGAAGGGTGAACACCGATTCCGATACTTACTCCTGCATAAAGCTGACGCATACATGTACGGTTGTGATGAGAGGACGGGAGTTTATCACGCTGCTCCCGGATGACAGGTATTAGTCGAGTTTCTTTTTTTCTTGAATTAAATCACTCTGATTGTTATAATAAGAAAGTTAATTACAACTATGAAAGGAAGCAATATGTCAAAGAAGAAAAAGAAGGCCGCAAATGAGCCGGGTTCCGAGTCCTTAAAAGCGGTTGACAAGATAGAACAGATAAAACTGAATACGGAAGATGAAGAGCAGGGCTATGAAGAAGAGTCTGTGCAGGAAGACAAAGAACCTGAGAAGGATTCGTCAGAAGATAAATCAACCGAAGATAAGTCACCTAAGAAAAAGTCGAAAGACGAAAAGCCTGAAGAGTCAGATGCAAAAGACAAGAAGGAAGATGCAAAAGACAAGAAGGAAGATGCAAAAGATGACAAAGCAGGCGACAAAGCCGACGATAAAGCTACCGACAGCCCGGACGATTCCCATGGCGACACCGATAAAGCCGAAGATGACGACGAAGACGAAGATGACGACGAAGACGAAGACGAAGAC
>JAFXSQ010000055.1 GCA_017525525.1 Lachnospiraceae bacterium
ACCGACTGGGCAGGATTGCTTTAGCAATCGTGCCATTACATATTATACGAGGGAGGTGCGATTATGACGAAGTCATAATTTTGCATCGCACCGACCGACTGGGCAGGATTGCTTTAGCAATCGTGCCATTACATATTATACAGGAGGAATAAAAATGGCAACTTTAATAGACGGAAAGAGAATATCTCAGGAGATCAAGGACGAACTGAAGGCTAAGGTTGAAGCCTTGAAGGAGCAGGGCAAGGAGATTTGTCTTGCGGTTATTCAGGTGGGAAATGATCCTGCTTCGACGGTTTATGTAGGGAATAAAAAAAAGGCCTGCGCATATATAGGCATAAAGTCGCTTGCGTATGAGCTTCCCGAGGAGACCAAGGAGGACGAGCTCTTAGAGCTTATAAAGAAGCTGAATGACGATGACAGCGTGCATGGAATACTCGTGCAGCTTCCGCTTCCGAAGCATATGGATGAGGACAAGGTGATTGACACCATATCTCCCGCGAAGGATGTGGACGGCTTCCATGTTCAGAGCGTGGGCGCGCTTTCAATAGGGCGTCCGGGTTTTGTGAGCTGTACGCCGGCCGGAATTATACAGCTTTTAAAGAGAAGCAACATTGAGATAGAGGGCAAGGAATGCGTGGTAATCGGTAGAAGCAACATAGTGGGTAAGCCGATGAGCATGCTGCTTCTTCGTGAGAACGGCACTGTTACCGTGTGTCACTCAAGGACGAAGAACTTAAAAGAGGTTACGAAGAGAGCCGATATCCTTGTTGCGGCTATCGGAAAGCCGAAGTTTATAGACGCGTCTTATGTAAAGGAGGGCGCTACTGTTATAGATGTCGGCATCCACAGACAGGAGAACGGAAAGCTCTGCGGCGATGTGGATTTCGAAAGTGTTGAGCCGATTGCCGGCGCGATTACTCCGGTGCCCGGCGGAGTCGGTCCGATGACCATAGCTATGCTTATGAATAACTGCGTTGAGGCAGGCGAAAGAGCATAGAAAACGGCTTTGATGATATGATTGAATTAAGAAAGGGCGTAAACCTTGAACATTCTTATGGTGTCCCTCGGGTGCGATAAAAATCTCTGCGACAGCGAGACCATGCTCGGACTTCTTGCGGACAAGGGCTACAATATAACAAATGATGAGACTGAGGCAGATTGTGTGATAGTCAACACCTGTGGCTTCATAAAAGATGCCATGCAGGAGAGCATAGATACTCTGCTTGAGATGGCACAGCTTAAGGAGGGCAGGCTCAAATACCTTATCGCCTGCGGCTGCCTTGCGGAGAGGTTCAAGGATGAGCTGACAACCGAAATCCCCGAGGTGGATGCGGTAGTCGGAACCACCGCCTTTGACAAGATAGTTGAGGTAATAGCTTCACTTGAGCAGAGCAACGCCGATAACGCGTCTATTACGTTAGACAAAAACGGCAAGACCACCGCAATCTGTGACTTAGACAGGCTCTGCGCTCCAGACACGACGAGAGTCATAACCTCAAGTCCTTATATGGCTTACTTAAAGATAGCCGAGGGCTGTAACAAGAGGTGTACCTACTGCATTATCCCGCGCTTAAGAGGAAACTACAGAAGTGTTCCGATGGAGAAGCTTATCAGGGAGGCTGTCGCTTTGGCAGAGCAGGGCATAAAGGAGCTTATCCTGGTTGCCCAGGAAACCACCTGCTACGGACTTGACATATACGGAGAGAAGAGACTTCACGAGCTTATACATGAACTCGGAAAAATAGAAGGTATCGAATGGATACGTGTTATGTACTGTTATCCCGAGGAGATAACCGATGAGCTTATAGAATGCTTTAAGACCGAGAGCAAGCTTCTTCACTACATAGATATGCCGCTTCAGCATTCCGAAGATGCGATACTAAAGCGCATGGGCAGAAAGACTGATAAGGCATCGATAAAGAGTATCATCGACAAGCTAAAAAAAGCTGCTCCGGACATTGCCATACGAACTACGCTGATAGCGGGCTTCCCCGGTGAAACCGAAGAGGAACACAAGGCCCTTATGGAATTCATAGATGAAACGGAGTTTGATCGCCTGGGAGTATTTACCTACTCGGCGGAGGAGGGTACCCCTGCGGCAATCATGCCGGATCAGGTGCCTGCGGAAACGGCGGAGCGCTACTTATCTGAGATTATGGAGCTTCAGCAGGAGATATCCGCAGACAAAAATGAAACCTTGACCGGAAAGACTTTGCCGTGTATCATAGAAGGATACGAACCTGACGAGGAGGTCTACGTTGCCAGAAGCTACCGTGACGCTCCCGGCGTTGACGGTCTTGTGTTCGTGCGTTCTGACCGCGACCTTATGTCCGGCGCTATAATTGATGTTAAAATAACGGAGGCTTCCGAGTACGACCTTATCGGAGAATTATTATGAATTTACCCAATAAACTGACAATCTTAAGAGTAATAATGGTCCCGGTATTCCTGGTATTTCTTATGGTACCTGATATTCCTGCCGGTAATTGGATAGCGCTTGCAGTCTTTATCATCGCGAGCGTAACCGATCTTTTTGACGGCAAGATTGCAAGAAAGTACAACCTTGTAACTGATTTCGGCAAATTCATGGATCCTCTTGCGGATAAGCTTCTTGTCTGTTCGGCCATGATTGCTCTTATAGAGCTTGATAAGATTCCGGCGTGGGTCGTTATTGTGATAATCGCAAGGGAGTTCATCATAAGCGGCTTCAGACTTGTGGCTTCTGATAACGGGGTTGTTATCGCTGCAAGCTGGTGGGGCAAGATCAAGACTACGGTTACGATGATTATGATAGGCTTTCTTGTGGCTGACCTTGACGTTGATTTTATTAATGTGCTCGAACAGATACTTATATATGCTTCTTTGGTTCTGACAGTAGTCTCGCTTATTGATTATATATGGAAAAATAAGAGCGTTCTTTCGCTAAGTAAATAGTCCGTTTTATGAATAACAGATTATTGGAGGAGAAAGCATGGGGGAGAACAGAAAAGAACGGTTATTGATCTTTATCGAATCATTTGCAGGCATTTCCTGTGTACTGCAGACTTATTTCGGAAACTGGGAATTCTGGGTTCCAATAGTCATTATTATCGGAGGAATCGGTCTGTGGTATATACACCTTACCCAGACGCTTGAGTATAATACAAGAAACAATCTTTACTTTGTGTATACCGCATTTCTTTTGCTCTATCTCGGAGTTCACGACACAAGTCTCTATGACATAGTGCCTGCTATGGGTCTGTGCATGGTGTCCTTTACCCTGGTCAATCGCATAGTGATTTTGAACCTGGCTCTCATCGAGTATGTAGTGATAATGGTTATTCAGCTGTGGTTTTTGAAGCAGGCGGGAGAGCTTAACATGGATGCCTTCTCGGTAATGAAGCTGGTATTCCATATCGGCACGGTGCTTGTAATGTACGCCTTCTGCCGCGTGACAGTCAAGAATAAGATATCCGAGAGCGGAGTGCAACCGGTATTATGGTAATGATTGCCGCAAGACTTGCAAAGCAGAATTATACTGCGCCGAAGATAGTACAGGAGCTTGAAGAGGTTAAGAAGCTGCTTCACTGCAGCTTTATCATCAAGAATACGGACACCATGTCGAGACGAGGCCTTATAAGTCCGTTCCTGAACAATATATTAAATACACTTTGGCTCAGACCTGTTCTTAAGGGCAAGGATGACAAGCTCGGCGCGAGCAGGTTCTTCCTCGGAAGCGAGAAGCAGTGCTATGAAAAGTACATAAAGAAGGAATTCAAAAATAATCCGCATGTGGATAAGGACTTCGTATTTATTACCTATGCGGGCATGGCTGAGGAGGATCTTCTCTGGATAGAGGAGCTGCCGGAGGTTCCGCAGGATATGCTAGAGGATGCGTACGGAGCCATGTCGGAGATAGTCGAGACGCTTGATTACGAGCTTGCGCGCATGGTAGTGGAGCAGCTGAAGGAATATAAGCTTCCGCCGGAGGATGATGACCGCTTCAAGAGAATACAGACAAGGCTGTCTCAGATGGACTGGGATGGTATAAAGAATATACTTGCAGAGAAGGGATAGGAGGTAGAGGCACATGAACAGACGAGTTGTTGTATTTGCGTCAGCGGAAGGATTTATGGTCAGGGACTCGAGACGAAGCTCAAAAACATAAATGTGATAGCTGAGTATTTGCCTTTTAAACTGAATGAAATAACAAAAAATATTCCTGTTATGTTCCTTACGGGTAAGGGTGACAAGGAGAGCATAATGAAGGTGCTGTCGTTAAAACCTGCGGGGTATCTGTTGAAGACTATCGAGAGGGCAAAGCTCAGGGAAAATATCGCGAATTTCTTTGAGAAACAAAAAGCGGCCATGCATTAAGCATGAGCTTTGGCATTGAAGGGTGGTGAGTGTTCATGTCCGACAGAGACGGTTATGATGATTATGATGACGAGAGACGGTCTGATAAAAGGTATAGCAGAAAAAACGAAAAAAGAGGTCGCGCAAATTATATTGAAAAATACCTTGTAATATTGCTGATGATATTTTGCGCTGTAGGTGGATTTTTGGTCAAGAGCTGGATAGTTAAACAGCATGAGCCGAAGATAACCTCGACATCGCTAGGCGAGAAGCTTCAGGCGGTCAGCGACCTGACATCCGCGAAGGTTGATTACAGCGGCATACTGACTATCACGGAGGGGGATATCCCGTTTATCACCGAGAAGGGCTTTACCATGAGGTATTCCGCGGAAATCAGGGCGGGCATAGATGTGTCCGAGGTTGAGATAGAGGTCAAGGATGATGAGGTGAATGTCACGGTTCCCGAGGCGGATATCCAGAGCGTGTACGTGGATCCGAGCAGTATCATTTTCTATGACAGGAAGATGTCGCTCTTTAACTGGAACACCAACGAGGATGCTATCGACGCCGTGAAAGAAGCTGAGAATGATGCCTTGGCGATGATCAATAAGATTGCGCTTAAGGAGGAGGCCGATAAGCAAATCGAGGAGATATATACGGCTATCTTAAAAGAGGCTATAGGGGACAGAGAGCTTAATTATACAAGAAGTAAGAAACTCAACACTACGGGGGATTGAAAGATTCTTTGGGCTTAAGCCCGAAGAATGACACGGTGTCATCCCGAGCGGCGGTGTCATCCTGAGCGTTATCGAAGGATTTTAAATATAAAAATCGGAGGAACAATATAGATGCACAACAGTTATAATTACATAAGAAAACAGGAAACAATACTAAGAAAAAACGACAAAATAGAGGCTAAGCTTTACGAGGATTACAATGTTAACAAGGGACTTCGTGACAAGAACGGCAAGGGTGTATTAACCGGCCTTACGAACATCTCCAAGATTATATCCAGTAAGGCAGAGGACGGTAAGACCGTTCCCTGCGACGGCGAGCTCTGGTACAGGGGCTATCGCGTAGAGAACCTGATCAACGGTCTCGGAAAGGACGAGCTCGGCTTTGAGAAGATAGCTTATCTTTTGCTGATGGGCGAGATGCCCGATGAGGAGGAGCTTACTCAGTTCAAGGAGTATCTTACACTCTGCAGAACCCTTCCGACGAATTTTACAAGAGATGTCATAATGAAGGCGCCGTCAAGGGATATCATGAATTCCATGACCAGGAGTATCCTTACTCTTGCTTCCTACGATCCCAAGGCGACTGATACAAGCGCAACCAATTCCTTGAGGCAATGTATGCAGCTCATATCGGAGTTCCCGATGCTGGCTGTATACGCATATCATGCATATAACCACTATGAGAATGACCAGAGCATGTATATCCACCGTCCGGATCCGAAGCTTTCGACGGCGGAGAACTTCCTTATGATGCTCAGAGCCGGCAAGGAGTACGAGCCTGTGGAGGCGAAGGTTTTAGACACAGCCCTGATACTTCATATGGAGCATGGTGGTGGAAACAATTCCACATTCACGACGAGAGTGGTAACATCGTCGGGATCCGATACATTTTCCACTATAGCGGCTGCTATGTCATCCCTTAAGGGTCCTAAGCACGGCGGAGCGAACATTAAGGTTATGGAGATGATACAGGACATCAAGGAGCATGTGCCAAACTATTCCGACAAGGGGGCCATAAGGGATTACTTAAGGCTGATTCTCGACAAGGAGGCCTTCGACAAGAAGGGTCTTATCTATGGAATGGGACACGCCATCTACTCACTCTCCGATCCGAGAGAGAGGGTGTTCAAGTCTTATGTGGAAAGGCTTGCGGTAGCGAAAAAGCGCGACGACGACCTGCAGCTTTATAAGAATATCGAGGAGATAGCTCCCGAGCTTATCGCAGAGAAACGCAAGATATACAAGGGCGTAAGTCCGAATGTCGACTTTTACAGCGGATTCGTGTACGACATGCTCGGCATCCCGATGGAGCTTTATACGGCCATGTTCGCCATAGCGCGCATAGCAGGCTGGAGCGCCCACAGGATGGAGGAGCTTGTGTGCATGGATAAGATTATTCGTCCCGCGTATATGAGCGTGATGAAGGATATAGACGATTAATAACAGGGAATTCAAAAGATGAGTTATGTCGAATTTGAAAATGTGACGAAGACCTACAAGAGCGGAGAGGTTTCGGTGGATGCTTTAAAGGGCGCGAGCTTTGTCGTGGAGAAGGGTGAATTCTGTGTGGTTGTCGGCGCATCGGGCGCAGGCAAGACCACCATACTGAATATTCTGGGTGGTATGGACACTCTGACCACGGGACGTGTGAGCCTTGACGGGCGTGATATCTCACGGCTTTCGAGAAAGGATTTGACAACCTACAGACGCTTTGACGTGGGCTTTGTGTTCCAGTTTTATAATCTTGTCGGCAACCTGACGGCTCTTGAGAATGTGGAGCTTGCGGCTCAGATATGTGATGATCCCTTCCCGGCGGCGAAGGTGCTTGAGCAGGTAGGACTTTACAACAGGATGAGCAACTTCCCTGCCCAGCTTTCGGGAGGCGAGCAGCAGAGGGTTGCCATAGCAAGAGCCATAGCTAAAAACCCGAAGCTTCTTCTGTGCGATGAGCCCACCGGAGCGCTTGACTACAACACCGGCAAGGCGGTGTTGAAGCTGCTTTCCGACTGCTGCAGGGTGTTCGGGAAAACCGTGATAGTAATTACGCACAATTCCGCTATAACGGCCATGGCTGACAGGGTAATTACCGTGAAGAGCGGCGTGGTCGCTGATATGAGAACAAATGACAAGGTAACCGACATCGAGAGTATTGAGTGGTAAGATTATGAAGTCCATGCTTAGACGCACAACCCTTAGGGAAATACGGGGAAGCTTAGGAAGGTTCCTGGCTATATTCGGTATAATTGCGCTCGGCGTGGGCTTTTTCTGTGGAGTCAAAAGCACTACGCCGGCCATGGTGAAGACCATAAACGAGTTTATTATCGAGCATGAGCTATTTGATTTCAGGCTTGTATCAACCATAGGCTGGGAGGAAGAGGATGTTAAATACTTCGCCGGGCTTGAGGGCGTGAGAAGCGCGCGGGGCTCAAATTCCGCCGATGCGATATTTATAAAGGATGACGAGACGGAGCTTGTGTTAAAGTGCCACAGCCTTCTTGAGGATATCAATACCGTGTCGGTTAAGGAGGGGAGACTGCCCGAAAGTGATGACGAGTGCATAATAGATTATCGCATGAATCAAAGGCCTAAGATAGGTGAGACGATAAAAGTATCCAAGAGTAACAAGGAGGATACAGTCGATTCATTTACCAATGAGGAGTACAAGGTGGTTGGTTATGCGGATGCGGTTTACTACATCAATTTCGAGAGAGGCTCAACATCTATCGGAAACGGCGGCGTGGACGGCTTTGTATACATTCTTCCGGAGGGCTTTGACGCGGATTATTATTCCGAGATTTTCGTCAAGCTTGACCATGATTATGAAATATATTCAAAGGAATATGAGCAGCTTATTGACGGGTGTACCGATTATTGGGAGCAGGAGACGAAAAAGACTGCTCAGGCGCGGTATGACAGGATAATGGAGAAGCTTGAACATGAGCTTATTCCTGCGCTTATTCTGCTTGCGGGTGACTACCTGGGAATTCCCGATCCGCCGGAGACCTTTGTGTTAGGCAGAAATACTAATATCGGTTATTCCTGCTTTGAGAGCGATTCCAAGATAGTTGGACAGGTGGCGAAGGTTTTCCCTGTCTTCTTCATACTTGTCGCAGCCCTTGTGTGTATGACAACCATGAGCCGCATGGTGGAGGAGCAGAGGATGCAGATCGGAACATTAAAAGCCCTCGGTTATTCGGATGCGAAGATTATGGGCAAGTATATGTTCTATTCGGGAAGCGCTGCCTTCCTGGGCGCGGTGCTCGGATATTTTGCGGGAATCATTATAATTCCGAAGGTTATCTGGGTTACATATAAGCTGATGTATATCACTCTTCCTTTGAAGCTTCCCATAGATGTAACACTGATTCTGCTTTCGCTTTTTGCGGCTTTCCTTTGCTCGGTTGGCGTTACATTTCTCTCGTGTCGCGCGGCGCTCTTTTCGCAGGCTGCAACACTAATGAGGCCCAAGGCTCCGAAGACCGGAAAGAGGGTGCTTTTAGAGCGTGTGGGCTTTGTGTGGAATCGGATGAAGTTTTTAAACAAGGTTTCCTACCGGAACATATTCAGGTACAAGAGAAGGCTTCTTATGATGCTTCTCGGCGTGAGCGGATGCACAGCTCTTTGCATGACGGGCTTTGGCTTAAACGATTCCATAGCAGGCTTCGCGAAGATGCAGTATGAGGAGATACAGATTGCGGATGCCTCTCTTACGTATGACGGAGGAAAGAACGAGGTTTTACCGGAGAGCCTTAAAGCAAAGCTTGACGAGCTCTCCTGCGAGTATACTGTGCTTCAGGAATCTTCATGGGACCTGGTGACGGGGGATAAGGTGAAGAGTGTAAATGTAGTGACGCCCTTTACCTACGAAGGCCTTGAACGATTTATGATTATCAACGATAAAAACGGCGAACCGCTTCCGGCGCCGGGCTTAAACGAGCTTTTGATAAGCGAGAGCATAGCTTCAAGGTACGAGCTTAAAAAGGGTGATAAGGTCATCTTAAGAAATGAGGACTTAAAGGAGATAGATGCGACTATAGCCGGCGTCTTTGAGAACCATGTCTATAATTATGTGTTCATGTCGGCAGAGACGCTGAACGCAGTGTATAAGAACAAAATCAATTTCAACGGTCTCTATGTGAACTACCCGGAGGGCGGGGACATATACAAGCTTTCTGCCGGGCTTAGCGACAATGAGCATGTGTCATACCTGACGATATTCGAGGATTTCAAGAACAGGATTACGAAGATGATGGACAGCCTGAAGCTGGTGGTGCTTGTGGTTATCGTTTGCGCTGCGGGACTTTTCTTCATAGTGCTTTACAACCTCACGAACATCAATATAACCGAGAGGTTAAGGGAGATAGCAACCGTCAAGGTGCTGGGCTTCTACGACAGGGAGACCAACCGTTATGTCCTGAAGGAAAATCTGGTACTGACCGTGCTCGGGGCGCTTCTTGGGTTGTGGCTCGGGATTTGGCTGCACCGATTTGTTATGTCTAACATAGTAGTCGATATGGTATTCTTCAGGGTATACATTGCGCCTGTAAGCTTCGGATTGAGTATCGTGATGACTCTTGTTTTTAACTGGTTTGTGAACTTGGTCATGAAGAGAAAGATATATGTGATCAATATGGCTGAATCGTTAAAATCCGTAGAATAAAATGATGAGTTTATATGCGTGTGCAAAAGAATCGGGCATGCTGAAAGCATGCCCGTAGCGCCGCGAGCGTGTGCATAAAAAAACGAGCATGCTGAAAGCATGCCCGCTGCCTGCCGGTGGTGGGACTTGAACCCACACGCGGTTACCCGCAACAGATTTTGAGTCTGCATCGTCTGCCATTCCGACACACCGGCTTATTAAAACGCACTACAAGTTTATATCACAATCGGAGTTTTTTGTCAATAAAGCATCCTAATATGTTTACACACGGGCTGATATATGGTAAAATATCACATATATGTGCCCGGTGGGCATGTGGAAATTACTATATTTATTTACGGGAGGTAGCATATGGGTGAGGATCAAAGACAAAGAGACAGGGCAGCGTTAGAGGAGCTCGCCTCACAATCCGAGATTGCCATAGCCAACAGGGCGGCAACTTGGGCGGTAACGGTTATTAATCTTGTAATTATAGCAGCATATATACTTGAGGTAGTCAAAGGTAACAGAACCGTAGGCTATGTTGCCATAGCAGTTGCGCTTGCATTGCTGCCGATAGTTTCTTCATGGTTCTTCTACATGAAGGACGAGGAGTCGGAGATAGTAAAGCATACGGTTGCAAGCGGTTTCTCGCTGATGTACATGTATGTTCTTTTCACCGCAAGCAATCCTCTTGTATTTACCTACGTTATACCTCTTATGGTAATAGTTACGCTTTACAGTAATCAGAAATATCAGACAATAATCGGTGTTTCGGCCGCAGGCGTTAATATTATCGATGTTATAAGACAGGCCATGAACAATCCGGATTCGTCACAGGTCGTTACCATGGAGATACAGGGACTTCTGATGGTTCTTATTGCAGCTTATTTTGTTCTTTCATCTGTAAAATCGGCACAGTATGACAAGATAAGACGTGCAAGGCTCCTGGTTGAGCAGGGCAAGACAGAGCAGATACTTATGGATGTGCTTGATGTGTCGGGCAAGATGACTGACACGGTATCAAATGTATCAAATGAGATGGAAAGCCTGAGACGTTCCGTTGAAAGCACTGTTCAGTCCATGAATGAGGTTAACCTCGGTACCTCCGAGTCCTCGGATGCTATACAGGGCCAGCTCATGATGACAGAGCAGATACAGGAGCATATCAAGCTTGTTGAAGAGGTTTCGCAGACACTTAATCAGAGAGTTCAGACAACCTTTGATGCGGTTGAAGCCGGCAGGCAGAATATCAATCGTATGGATAATCTTACCGACCAGGTTGATACAGCCGGTAAGGATGTTGCAACGGCTATTCATACATTTAAGGATAAGGCTTCACAGATGAATAACATCACGGAGATGATCCAGAGTGTTGCTTCACAGACAAGCCTGCTTGCGCTCAATGCTTCGATTGAGGCGGCCCGCGCCGGTGAGGCAGGCAGAGGTTTCTCGGTTGTTGCTACCGAGATTTCAAATCTTTCGGGTCAGACGACGGATGCAACAAATGATATTAACAGACTCATCCAGGATATCACCTCCCAGATAGACACCATGGTTGCTACAATCGAGCACCTTATCAAGGTCGGTGAGGATGAGAGCAGATGCGCGGAAGAAACCGCCAAGAGCTTCGGAGTTATATCCGAGAATGTGGACGATATTCACAATCAGTCCAATACATTGGATGAGCTTGTGGATAAGCTTGCAAAGTCCAATGAAGAGATTATGCGCAGCATAGAGACCATATCGGCCATGACTGAGGAGGTTACGGCTCATGCTACCGAGACTCTTAATATAAGCGAGAACAACCAGGATATTGTTACACATATCAATGAACTTGTTGAAGATCTTAACAATGATGCAGAGGAGCTTAAGTCACATACAGACTGATGAAGGCCTTTAAGAGATTATTTTTAATAATGGATATTGTGATGGCGGTGGTTATACTTTTTATAACCGCCGTCCATTTTATGCCCGCAGATGTTAGGGAGCTCTCGGAGGATGAGAAGAGCGGAATGTCTTATCTTAAGAGACTCGAGTCTCAGGACGTG
The DNA here is from genome assembly GCA_017525525.1 of Lachnospiraceae bacterium. Classification (GTDB taxonomy): domain Bacteria; phylum Bacillota; class Clostridia; order Lachnospirales; family Lachnospiraceae; genus Coprococcus_C. The sequence continues at coordinate 11,763 of JAFXSQ010000055.1, forward strand.
CTTGAGGTGGAGCGGATCAGAAGCGAGAAAAGGCGCGAGCAGATTAAGGCTGAGAGGGACGAAAGGGTAGCCAGGCTGACGGACGGCAGCACGGATGTGTGGTCGTTGTTTGAGGATTATTCCATTATGGGAGATTCCCGTGCCGTTGGCTTTTATTATCATGACTTTTTGCCTAAGGACAGGGTGATTGCGGACGGAGGCTGGACCATAAGGGACATAGAGCCTAACATAGACAGCGTGAGGGCTGTCTCTCCTGATCATGTGTACCTGTGCTTCGGCTTAAATGATGTGTCCATCGGATACTGGGACACGCCTGAGGAGTATGTGAAGGAGTTCTCGGAGATACTCGACAGACTTAAAACAGAACTGCCGGGTGTTACATTTTATGTGAATTCTATACTGCCGGCCACAGACCCCGCCTTTGACCTTATGAGCGAGTGGAGGAACATACCGGACTTTTCGAAGGCGGTAAAGAAGATGTGTAAGGAAAAGGGCATCCCCTTTGTGGACTGCGATGAGCTGATGAGGGAGCATGCGGACCTTTACGACATAGACGGAATACATGTGAAGAAGGAATTCTATCAGTACTGGGCGGCGAATATGATCATCACCTGGTATGATGTGGAGGCAGGGCTTTACGAGAATGACTTGCCGGACACGGAGATTAAAGCGAGCGGAACAGATGCAGAACGAAACGACGACAAGAACAACGGAACAGAGGAAGAAAAAGAAGACGAATAGCATTCAGTCGGGGAACAGCTTTCTCTGGTATTCTCTGATTAAGCTGGTTGCCCTCGGGGGCATAGTGTTCTTTGTGTATCTTTCTTTTGCGGGCAAGGGCGTGAGCGGTACCGACTTTGAGACCATGAAGAAGGGCGTTGTCGCGGCTGTCGACACAGGCGCCATGATTGAGGCTGACAATCAGATGATAAAGAGGCTTTACGGGATAGATCCGAACGAGTATGACGGAGTTGTGCTTTACTATCCGAGCACGAACATGGGAGCCGAGGAGGTGTTCCTTGCCAAGCTGAAGAGCGCCGAGCAGAGAGAAGAAGTTAAGGCTGCCATAGAGGGCAGGCTTGCATCGCAGAAGAAGAGCTTTGATGGCTATGGCACAAACCAGACAGAGCTGCTCAACAACAGTGTGGTAAGAGTTGAGGGCAATTACGCGCTCTTTGTGGTTGCGGAGGATCCGACGAAGGCCTCCGGAGAGTTCACGAGGTTGTTCTGAGTGTACTGTGTGGTTCATTATGCGTTGCGTTATTCTGAGTGTGCTTTGTCACTCTGAACGCTCTGTGTCATGACTTAAGCGAAGCGAAGAATCTTTTAATAGTTTATCAGTAATCCGGAGAATTACAGGATGTCTTTTAACAGTGTTTCATTCTTATTTTTGATATTGCCGGCGACCGTGTTGCTTTACTGCCTTATATCCGGCAGGGGCAAGCTCGCGGTCATGTTCATAACGGGACTACTGTTCTACGGCTGGGGAGGGCCGAAGGACCTTCTTTTGCTGCTTCTCACAATAGCTTTTCATTACGGCGCCGGAGCGGAGCTGTATTATCTTAAAGCCGGAAAGAGGGATAAGCAGGCAAAGCTTATGCTTATCTTTGCGGTTGCCTGTGATGTGGCGCTTTTATGCATATATAAGTACAGCGGAGCGGGGCTGCCCCTCGGAATATCCTTCTACACCTTCTCGGAGCTGTCTTATCTGTTCGACATCTATTACGGCAAGGCGGAGGCGGAGAAGAATCCCTTCAAGCTCTCGCTCTATGTGTCATTCTTTCCGAAGATTACCTCGGGTCCTATCGTTAAATACAAGGACTTTTCCGAACAGCTCGATGAGCTTCGGTTTGATTTTGACAATATTTCCGACGGCACGGCGCTTTTTGTGCAGGGCATGTTCAAGAAGGTTCTGATTGCAGATAACCTTGGCGTTGCCTTTGCAAATGTTCAGGAGCTCAATCTGATATCCGGCGCTACGGCCTGGCTCGGGATGATATTCTATTCCCTGCAGCTATATTATGATTTCTCGGGTTATTCGGATATGGCTATAGGACTTGCGAAGATATTTGGCTTTAACTTCGATAAGAACTTTGATTATCCGTATATGTCGAAGAATGTGTCCGAATTCTGGCGTAGGTGGCACATATCCCTCGGCGCCTGGTTCAGGGATTATGTCTATATTCCGCTCGGGGGCAACCGGGTAAGCAGCGGACTGCTATTCAGAAACCTGCTTGTGGTATGGCTGCTGACGGGTATATGGCACGGTTCCACGGGAAACTTCGTGTTCTGGGGACTGTACCACGGTTTCTTTGTTATACTTGAAAGATTTGTGATAAAGGATCTCTTTGATGAGGTTCCCGCATTTATAAGGATACTTGTCACGGACTTTATTGCTTTTGTCGGGTGGGTGTTCTTCTTCTCGCCATCGCTTGCGGACGGGTTTTATTATGTGTGGCAGATGTTCGGCGCAGACGGCTTGGGCTTCTTCGACAGGACGGCATTCTTCCTGTTCTTCGATAATCTGTTCCTGCTGATTGCGGCGGTTGCATTTGCGACGCCTTATCCGAAGAAGCTGCACGACAAGCTGGCCTACGAGAAAGGCGGAGTTTGGAGAGTGCTGTCGGTGGTTGCAGCGGTAGCGCTGATGCTGCTTTCGGTATCGGGTATCATAGGAAGCACATACACGACGTTCCTGTACTTTAAATTCTGACAGAAAGAGGATGAAGCTCCTTTGTGCGTTGCCCTCAGGATGACAGCTGAATTCACGTGTCATTCTGAACGAAGTGAAGAATTTTAATAAACACACTTAATAAATACATATAATATATATAATGAAAGAGATTAAAAACGAAGAATTGAAGAAGGAAGAGGAGTTCTCTCAGAGAAGCAGACATCATCAGGATGTCAGCATTATTTTCTATACCCTTTTGTTCGTAGTGGTGATAATCAATCTTTTTGTGCCGAACAAGGCTTACTCCGATGAGGAGAACAGAAGCTTAAAGCAGTTCCCGGATATCAAGCTTTCGGCTTTTGCCGACGGAAGCTTCTTTGAGGATTTCGAGGACTATTATTCGGACCAGTTTCTGATGAGAAATGTGTGGATACGGATGAAGTTCTATACCCAGTATGTAGTGGGTAAGCGAGAGTTCTCGGATGTATATGTCGGAACGGGAGATTATCTTCTTACCGCTCCTACCGCGCCCGACAAGGATGCGCTTAAGGGTACGGTGGACGGTATCAATACATTTACGGAAAGCTATCCGGATGTGAATATGTATACGATCATCGTTCCGGATGCGGCTGCGGTAATGAAGGAGAAGCTGCCAGTGGGCGCGCCGGTTAACGACCAGCTCGCGGAGATTGACAGCTTTGTCAAGAAGCTTGATACGCGTATTCAGCCGGTGGATGCGGCCTTTGCCTTAAGAAATGCCTATAAGACCAGCAAACGCGGAGACCTTTACTACCACACCGACCATCACTGGACAAGCGAGGGCGCATTGACCGTGTTCAATACCGCGGCGCCGATACTCGGACTTGACAATTCGGGCGTGGCATACATTTCGCACACCGTTACCGAAGACTTCAAGGGCACGCTTTCTTCGCGAAGCGGAGACATGCGCTCAAGCGATGTGATCAATGTCTACGAGCCTATAGGAACTGACGTGATATATACCGTGAATTACCCGGACGAAGGAATAAAAACACGTTCGATGTTCAACAGGGAGATGCTTGAAAAGAAGGATAAGTACACAGTCTTCTTCGGCGGAAACCACGCCTTGGTAGAGATTGAAACTACAGCCGACACGGGTCGGAGCCTGCTCATTTTCAAGGATTCCTACGCCAATTCCTTTGTGCAGTTTTTGACTCCGTACTTCGACCGCATAGTGCTTATCGATCCTCGTTACTATTACGATAATGTCGGCATGGCGATGAGCAGCTACGGTGTGACGGATGTGCTGTTCCTCTACAGCGCGGACATACTTTTTTCGGATACGGCTCTCGCGGATACACTGCAAACGGCGGGGGATTAGAAGGTATACGTGAATATAAGTCCTTTCAGTAAAGAGATAGTGTGTGATAGTGCACTGAATTGTAGATGTAAAATAGCCATTGACAAGTTTTTTTTCGTAGTGATACATTCTACATAATATATATTTATAGGAGGATTTTTGTTATGCGTAAACGGGTGATTAGTTTTCTGATTTCTTTGGTACTTCTCACGGGCTTGCTTTCTCGCGCAGTGGGTTTTGCCGGGATGTTTTCTTGGTAGTTGTGTGATTTTTCGGTTGATTATATACGCCTGAAGTGGTATACTTGAACCAACTATAAGCAGAGGGGTGTTGCGTATGTATATTTCAGGCATGAGCAACAATTACACAATTCCCGTATCGAATGTAAGCCGGGTAACTCCTGTCAACACGGACAATACTGTTGACAGTGCTTCGCGTGTCGGTAAGGTCGAGTGTAAAACCTGTGCGGCGAGAAAATACAAGGACGGTTCGGATGAGACGGATGTATCCTTCCAGTCGGCGGCGCACATTTCCCCGGAGGCTTCCTTCTCGAGAGTCATGGCTCACGAGCAGGAGCATGTATCGAATGCAAGAGAGAAGGGCAGCAAGCCGGGAGCCAAGCTCCTATCGGCTACCGTGACCCTGAAGATGGCGGTGTGTCCCGAGTGCGGAAAGCCCTATGTGGAGGGCGGAACCACGAACACCATGATAGAGTATAGCAAAGAAAACCCCTATGAGAAAAACAGAAAAAGCTTAGAGGGCTCAGTACTTAAAGGCAACAACGTAGACCTGTCGGCTTAAGAGTTGACAGGTCTATATATTTTTTGGAGGATAAAATGAGTAAGGCAGATGTGTTGTTCAAGGCTATGTGCCGTGACATTTTAGATAACGGCGTTTCTACCGAAGGAGAGAAGGTAAGACCCAAGTGGGAGGACGGAACCTTCGCTTACACGATAAAGAAGTTCGGAGTTGTGGCACGCTATGATCTTGCTGAGGAATTCCCGGCTATAACTTTGAGAAAAACCTATATAAAATCGGCTATCGACGAGGTGCTTTGGATATGGCAGAAGAAGTCAAACAATATTAATGACTTGAAGAGTCATATATGGGATGAATGGGCTGACGAGAACGGCTCTATTGGTAAAGCTTACGGCTACCAGATGGGTGTAAAGCATCACTATAAAGAGGGGGACATGGACCAGGTCGACAGAGTGCTTTTCGACTTGAAGAACAATCCTTATTCCCGCCGTATCATGACCAATATGTATGTTCATGCCGACTTAAGCGAGATGAATCTTTATCCCTGCGCCTACAGCATGACATTTAATGTGACCGGCGATCGCCTGAATGCGATCTTAAACCAGCGCTCGCAGGATGTGCTTGCCGCTAACAACTGGAATGTGGTTCAGTATTCGGCGCTCCTGATGATGATAGCCCGGGCAACCGGTTTTAAGCCCGGCGAGCTTGTGCATGTGATAGCGGATGCGCACATTTACGACAGGCATGTGCCTATAGTTGAGGAGCTGATCTCGCGGCCGGAGTTCCCGGCACCGAAGGTTACGCTTAACCCCGAGAAGACGGATTTCTACGAGTTTACGCCGGATGATTTTGTGGTAGAAAACTACGAAACCGGCCCGCAGGTTAAGGACATTCCGATCGCTGTGTAACGTGTCGGCTACCAAACCGGCTGAAATCATGAGAAAAGGTAGCCAAAACGGGCATTTTTCAGCGGAATTTCAAGGAAATTACTACCAAACAGGCGGAAATCGAGCAAAAAGGTAGCCAAAACAGGCATTTTTCAGCGGAATTTCAAGGAAATTACTACCAAACAGGCGGAAATCACGAAAAAAGGTAGCCAAACCGTGCAGAAATCAAGCAATTTTCAAGGAAATGACTACCAGAACGGCAGAAATCGAGCAAAAAGGTAGCCAAACCGGTAGCCAATCCGGTAGCCAAACCGGGCGATCAATTACACTTTAAGGAGAAGACAGATGGATTTAATAGTTTGTGTAGATAACAACTGGGCGATAGGGCATAAGGGCGATCAGCATATTGCAATCCCGGATGATAGGAAGTTTTTTCAGAAGGTTACCATGGGGCATGCGATAGTGGTAGGACGAAAGACTCTGGCTACTTTTCCGAACGGGCTGCCGTTAAAAGGCAGGGAGAACATCATCCTTACCACGGACGGGAATTTTACCGCGAAGGATGCGACTATAGTTCATGATTTTGATGAGCTTAAAGCTGCAATCAAGGAAGTGGAAGCTTCCGGGCGTGATGTGTACTGCGTGGGCGGGGGAAAGGTGTATGAGATGCTCGTTCCTTACTGTAGGTATGCGCATGTGACGAAGGTAAATTATGCTTATGAGGCGGATACCTTCTTTCCGAACTTAGATAAGCTGGACAATTGGAGAGTGGTTGACGATAGCGACGAACAGACATATTTCAGTATTGAGTATTATTTTTATAAGTACGAAAACACGGATATTCGGCCTTTATAAAATACTGAAAAATATGCTTTTATTATCTTTTGATTTGTGATATAATTTTGGATGTGCGAGTATTTATATGTACGGGCACATCCAATTTTTTATCTATTACGGGAGGTTTTCTTTTATGTCGGACATTATGGTTACATCGGGGTATGAATTCGACGGCTACGAGATTACGGATTATCTCGGCTTCGTCAATTCTCAGACAGTTATCGGTTCTAACTTTTTCAAGGGTATTGCACAGGGCGTTACCGAGATGTCGGACTCGGAAAGTGAGAAGCTCACAAGTAAGCTTGAAGCTCAGAACGAGTCGGTTGTCGAGGCTCTTATCAAGGCCGCCGAGAAGCGCAAGGCTGATGCGATTATCGGAATGACCCTTAACTATACACAGTTTTCAACTTATTCTGTCGGAACGATTGCTTCCGGTACTGCGGTTAAGCTGAAGAAGAGAGAATCGAAGGACAAGATAATCCACAAAGAGCTCTATGTAACCAATTATTATAACAGACTTGTTCCGAGACCGGTGAGAATTCATCTTGACGCCGTGAACAAGGATGTGTCGCTTTCGATAGAATTCTACAACTACAATCAGGACGATATACTTGCAATAAGATCTGATGTGGAGCTTACAAACCTTTACGAGGAGAAGCTTCTCTTAAAGAATATAGATGTTTCGTTTGAAAAGGGAAATGTAACGCAGATTAAGTCCGATCCGGTTGAGATAAAGCTTCCCGCAAAGGATATAATGCTTATCAAGGATGCAAAGGTTATCATTTCAAAGTATGTTACAAGCCGCGGCGTATACGCTGTAAATGATAATCCGATCAACGTAGAGATACCGCTTCACAGACTTGCTTCATTAAAGGAAAAGAGAGGAATTGACGCGGTATGCAAGTATGCAACCGACGGAATGATTTGGACCTGTAACTGCGGCTATGTCAATGAGGCAGGCACGGACGAATGTATCATCTGCAAGAGAAAGCAGGATGATATGAAGAGTCACTCCACCTTCAATCCTGACGAGATGATCGACAAGATGAAGACTAAGGAGTATGTAATCGAGATTAAGGATGTGCTTATGGAGTACATCAAGGAGATAGACAACCAGTATCGTATGGAGTTGCTTGAAATCATGGAGTCTGGTCTTCAGTATGAGAGGACAAGAGGCAATATGAAGGAAACTGTTATCGAGAAGGTTGAGAAAGTATTTGAGGGACATTAGGAGTAGGTGCTATGAGTCAGGGACTCAGTATGGCCAGTGTAAATAAGATAAAGGAGCTGGCTAATCAAAGAGAATACAGCTTATGTGTCGATATCATCGATAGCCAGGACCTTTCGAAGTCCCTGAATCCGCAGTTTTTAAGGCTTTGCGGAGAGATATATTTAAAAGAAGGGCGCACGGAGGATGCGAGGAGTCCGTTGGTCATGGCTCACAGACTGGCACCGGGCGGAAAGAGAGTTCTGCTCGACCTTACGGACTTATATCTGCGACTGGGATACAGGAAGCTTGCCGAAACCTATCGGGAGATATATGATTTTGAGGTTGGCGAGGATGAAAGCGGCAAGAGGGATATGGAGTACCTGTGGAAGAAGGCTCAAGGGACTGACTGTGAGGAGCTCCTTGAGTATATGTCACAGTACGCGCATAACCTTGAGTACGATGAGAGCTTTGAACTCTTCCTGCTGATGGTTAAGGCCGGAAAGAAGGACAAGGCCACCGAGCTCAGCGAGATATACGGAGCTACGTATAGAAATACAAGATATGCTGGTTTGATGCAGAGCATCTTAAGCGGTGAACTTGATGCAGACAGGTATCTTGATGTATATGCTCATGAGGAAAGGGAAGATGATGATCCTGACTTTATGGAGCTTAGGATAGAAGAGCAGAGACAACTGAAGTCTGATGATGAGAGGGTTCACCCGGCTGAGGCCCGTATCACCGAGATGGTTGATGACTATAACATATCCAACAGGAAGCTGAAGAAATTTCTGAAGGAACAGGCCAAAGAAGAGGCAAGGGCGGCTGCAGCGGCTGAAGCAGAGAAGGCGGCTGAAGCAGAGAAGGCGGCTGAAGCAGAGAAGGCGGCTGAGGCAGAGAAGGCGGCTGAGGCAGAGAAGGCGGCCGAGGCAGAGAAGGCGGCTGAGGCAGAGATGTCAGCAGACGAAGAAAAGCCTGAAGAGAAAGAAGAAATCGAGAGTAAAGAGAACGATAGCAACGATAGTTCTGAGGATAAAACAGAAGATAAATCAGAGGATGTATCGGAAGATAAATCAAAAGACAAAACAGAAGACAAGGCAGAAGATGAATCAGAAGATAAATCCGAAGAGAATGGAAGTACCGAGGTTTTGACGGGAGAGATTGTCGAAGAAGAAAAGCCTGAGGAGGATGCTGAGGGTGACAGACCCCAAGGCTTCTTCAAGAGGTTCAGGTCAAGGCTTAAGAGAAAGGATAAAAAAGAAACCGAGTCCGAAGAAACCAAGACTGAAGATGTTGAAACAGAAGAAGCAGAGGACAAAGAGTCCGAAACCGATATTCGGGAGACGGTCGAAGCTGCGGAAGCCGACGCGGAACAGGAAGAAGCTCATGAGGTTACGGAGCCCGCGGAGCCTGAAGAAACAACAGAGCCTGAGGAGCCCGCGGAGCCTGAAGAAACAACAGAGCCTGAGGAGCCCGCGGAGCCTGAAGAAACAACAGAGCCTGAGGAAACCGCGGAGCCTGAAGAAACAACAGAGCCTGAAGAAACCGCAGAGCCTGAAGAAACCGCAGAGCCTGAGGAGCCCGCGGAGCCTGAAGAAACAACAGAGCCTGAAGAAACAACAGAGCCTGAAGAAACCGCAGAGCCTGAGGAAGCATCGGAGCCCAGGGAGTTCAAGGTGTCCGAGAATTCGTCGGCGGTATTCGAGAGCGTTGAGCTTGACATGACAGAGGATACAGCGGAGGAAGGTTCGACGGAATACGAGGTTGACGATTTCCTTGGCGAAAACGACGTGACGGAACCGGATGTTGAGGAGATTGCCGAAGAGGTAATCGAGGAGCCTCAGGAGGAGAATATATACGAGGTTTGGGAGGACGAGCCCGAGCCCGAGCCGGAGGTAGAACCTGAATCGGAGCCGAAGAAAGTAAATCTTGCAGATCTTAACCCGGATGAGTTCCCGATCAGCTACCAGAAGAAGAAACTTGATTTCCCGGTATTCAAGACGGATCTGTTCAAACAACATAAGACAAGAGAGGTTGTGGAAACCGTGAATGATTTTGATGAGGTAGTTGAAAACAGCAGGCTTTCCGAGAAGCTTAAGGAAGAAGAAAGACTTGCAAAAGAGGCTGAGGAGCTGCTCAGGTCTTTGGGAATAGGCTTAGATGATAAGAAGCCCGAAAGCGATTCAAATGAGGCAGCCGATACATTTGCGGCGGAGCCCGAACCTGAATCCGAGCCCGAGCCCGAGGAACAACAGGAGGTTGAGCTCTCTCCGCTTGAGGAGTACGGAATCACGAGGAAAGAGCTTAAATCGAGACTTAAGATTACCTCGGACAAAAAAGATACATTAAAGAAGATAAAGAATTACAGATAAAGCTATAAATGTATAGGGTGCTGAAAGGAGGACATACCGGTGGCTATTGATCAGAGAGAGGCGCTTATCGCTGCTGTTAGGGCACAGGTAGAAAAAGAGAAAAAGGAGAAGGAAGAGAAGGCCAGAAAAGAAGCTGAAGCAGCTAAGCTTGCAGGAAAGAAGCCCGCTGCAAACGCTGATAAGAACAAGCAGAAATTCAAGACTCTTACTCCCGAAGAATTAAAGGCTATCGAGGAGAAGAAGAGAAAGAAGCTTGCCGAGCAGCTCGGGGAGGATGCCGAGGGCAAGACCGAGGTATTAACAAGCGGCGAAGGCGAGGAAAAGCAGGAAGAGAAGCATGAGGGGCATCATAAGTTAAAGCTTAAGGGCTCCGAGGAAAAGAAGGATGAGGCCGCAGCAAATCCCGAGGAGAAAAAAGAGGGTGGCTTAAAGCTTGCGGGAGATGAAGCTGCTAAGAAGGCCGAGGCCGCAAAGAAGGCTGAGGAGCAGGTTAAGGCCAATGCCGAGGCTGCAAAGCTTAAGCCTGGTAGCAAGTTCAAGATAGCAGGTGCCGAGAATAAAACCGAGGGTAACGTTAAGGTTATCGACGGTTCCGATGAGGCACAGCAGGATGATACCACCAGCATTACCAAGGAAGGCGATACCACAGTTATCAGTGAGAAGGTACAGTGGAAGTCTGACGGTAAGTCTCATGTTGTGAATGCCAATGAGGACGACATCAATATCGTGCCCAACAGGAAGGCTCCTTCAAACGATGTCAAGGCTATGTATGACATAGATGAGGATGATGATTCCTTAGGCGCAGAGGTGTCCAAGCTTGCAGGCTTCGGAGATGACAGTATGAGTGCTGAGGCAAGAAAGGCTGCCGAGGAGCACAAGAAGAAGGTTGAAGAGAACCTTAAGAGGGAAGAAGCCGAAAGAGAAGCCAAGAGAAAGAAGCTTGCCGAGGCTGAGAAGAAGGCAAATGAGCAGGAGCGCCGCATAGCTGAGGCTGCCGCAAGAAAGAAGGCCGCAGAAGCAGCTGCCAAGAGAGCTGAGGAGGATGCCGCGAGAAAGGCAGAGGAGGATGCTAAGAAGAAGGCTGCCGAGGAAGAGAGAAGAAAGGCTGCCGAGGCTGCAAGAAAGAAGGCTGAGGAAGAGGCAAGAGCCAAGGCTAAGGAAGCTGCCAAGAAGAAGGTTGACGAGGTTAAGGGCAAGATTGCCGCAGCAGAGAAGGCCGTTGCCGATGTTAAGAAGTCTGTTGAGGACGATATAAAGAAGGCTAAGGATAAGCTTGAGGCCGAGATCAAAGAGGCCGCTCAGAAGGCTAAGGAAGCAGCAACAAAGAAGGCCAAGGAGAATATTGACAAGCAGGCTGATGAGGCTGCCAAGAAGGCTGCCGCAGAGGCCGAAAAGAAGTTTGATGAGACAGAGAAGGTTCGTCTTGAAGGCGTAAAGAAGAAGAAGGATGAGGCTGCAAAGGCTGCAAACGATGCTGTAGAGAAGGCTAAGAAGGATGCAGATGCCGCAGCAAAGAATACTGCCGATAAGGTTAAGGCAATAGCAACTGCCGAGGCTGCCGTTGCTGCAGCCCAGAAGGCCGTCGATGAGGCTAAAAAGAATGCTGATATAGCCAAGAAGGTCGAGGCTGACGCAAGAAAGAGAATAGACGAGATAAAGAAGGCTAACGAGGCTGCCGCAAAGAAGGCTGAAGAGGAAGAAAAGAAGGCTGCTGCAGAGGTTGAGAAGAATAAGAAGAAGGTTGCATTTGACGCGGCTCAGAAGGCTTCCGAGGAAGCAAGAGCAAAGGCTGAGAAGAATGTAGAGACAGAAGCTGCGGCTGCTGCAAAGAAGGCTGAAGACGAGATAAGAGCTAAGTCGGCAGAGTCTGAGAAGAAGGCTAAGGAGGCCGGCGACAAGAAGGTTGCGGATGCTCAGAAGGCTGTAGAGGCTGCAAAGAAGGAGCTTGCGGATGCCGAGAATGCACTTGCCGAGGCTGACAAGATCAAGATAGATCTCACCAAGCCTGCGGATGAAGGAAAGCTTCCTATGGCCGCTTCTTACCTCGAGAAGTATACAAGAGTTGAGAGAGTTGCAAAGCCGCTTATCGACTGCTTCAACGGAGTTGCTGCAAATCCCGAAAAGTCAAGAAACGTAGCTATCCTCGGAGAGCACGGCTTCGGACTTGTGGTAGCGGGAGAGGATTTTGCAAGAAGCTTCTATGATATGGGCATATGCACCTCAAAGGTAGTCGGAAAGATAGCGGCTAAGGCCTTGAACAAGATGCCTTCGGAGAAGCTCTCCGATGCATTCGGTAAGCTTGCGGGAGCCTGCATGGTCATAGAGAATGTCGGAAGCGTACTTCCCGATCGCTTTAAGGAAATCGTCGACCTCGCAAAGAAAAAGAAGGTTGCGGTAATAATCACGGGTGAGAAGGATTCCGTTATCAGACTTCTCGACGGTTCCAAGACTAAGGACAGCTTCACTCACAGCGTTGAGATCAACAACCTTACACCTATAGAGATGGCGATAATCGCCGGTGCTTATATAGCACAACTCGGCTGCAGCATGGATGAGTCGGTTGATGATGTTATAAGCAAATTGCTTATGACCATAGAGAGCGGTAATATAGACCGTATGCTCAAGGCTATAGATGATGCCGTGATCAAGTGTGATCAAAGAGAGAAAGGTTCGGGCACAAGAAAGCTTATTGCCTCAGATTTTCAGTGATGACTAATATTGATATAGGTATTGATCTTGGAACCGCTAACACGGTTATATACATAAGGGACGCCGGCATAGTTGTGAACCAGCCCTCGGTGGTTGCGTACGAGAACAATGCCGGCAGGAAGCTCATTGCCGTAGGCAACAAGGCAAAGCGCATGTTCGGAAGAACCGCAGAAGATATCGGCGTGTGTTACCCCATAGAAAAAGGCGTTATCTCTGAGCTTACGCTTGCAGAGAGGATGCTCAAGGTCTACGTAAAGGGCGCCGTTGCCAAGCGAAGAATATGGGGGAAGCCCACTGTGTGCGTATGTGTGCCGAGCAAGGCGACCGAGGTTCAGAAGCGCGCTGTTGAGGATGCTGTTTTAAGGACAGGAGCCAAGAAGGTTTATCTCTTAGAGGAACCCTTTGCGGCAGCGGTAGGGCTCGGAATAGATATCAGCTCAGCCTTCGGCTACATGATAGTCGACATAGGCGCCGGAACAACCGACATAGCGGTGGTTTCAAAGGGCGGAATAGAGGCCAGCGCTTCGATAAAGGCGGCCGGCGAAGCATTTGACGAGGCTATAATAAAATACATGCGCAACAGGCACAATATGCTTATGGGCCCGACCTCGGCAGAGACTTTAAAGCACGAGATCGGCGCAGTGTACAAAAGAGAAATGGATGCAACGGGCTTTGCGAAGGGCAAGGAGCTTGTGAGAGGACTTCCGATTAAGACAAAGGTTTCTTCGTCCGAAATAATCGAGGCGACCAAAGAGGTAAGCGAGCAGATTCTGGAAGCCATAAGAAGTGTTATGGAACAAACCAAGCCCGAGCTTGTGGCAGATATTTCCTCCTTCGGCATACTCTTAGTAGGCGGAGGAAGCAAGATATACGGCATGGACAAGCTTATTGCGGACAGGATAGGAGTCAAGGTTAAAACCACTGAGAACGCCGAACTGCTTGTGGCAGCCGGCGCGGGCAAGGCAGGGGCTTATGTCAAGGAGGATGAAGACGATGAGCCGGGAGGTTTTTAAAGTGTTGCTTGCGTGAGCAACGCGGCTATGATAGAATATCATAGCTAAAATAAAAAACGATTCTGACGAGTTCTTTAACTCGAAGTATAAATCAAAATTATCAAACGGAGGAAAATGTAATGGCAAAGAAAGTAGTTTTAGCAGGCGCATGTCGTACTGCAATCGGCACGATGGGTGGCTCACTCTCAACAACTCCCGCTGCACAGCTCGGAGCTATCGTTATCAAGGAGGCACTTAACCGTGCAGGAGTTGCACCGGAGGCGGTTGACCATGTTTATATGGGCTGCGTTATCCAGGCAGGATTAGGACAGAATGTGGCTCGTCAGGCATCTATTAAGGCAGGACTTCCGATTGAGGTTCCGGCAGTTACCGTAAATGTAGTCTGCGGTTCAGGTCTTAACTGTGTTAATATGGCTGCTCAGATGATTCAGGCAGGTGATGCAGATATAGTTGTAGCGGGCGGTATGGAGAATATGTCCATGGCTCCTTACGCCATACCTCAGGGCAGATATGGTTACAGAATGACATGGCCGAGCCAGAGCAAGGGCGCTTTGATGGATACCATGGTAAATGATGCTCTTTGGGATGCATTCAACGATTATCACATGATTCAGACAGCCGACAATGTAGCAGAGCAGTGGGGTCTTACAAGAGAGGAGCTCGATGAGTTCTCTGTAAAGAGCCAGGCTAAGGCTTGCGCAGCAAGAGCTGAGGGCAAGTTCAAGAGAGAGATTGTACCGGTTGAGATTAAGAAGAAGAAGGAGACCGTTGTATTTGATACAGATGAGGGTCCGCGCGAGGGTATCACAGCTGAGAAGCTCGCAGGTATGAGACCTATCAATCCGAACGGCTTTGTAACAGCAGGTAACGCATCAGGTATCAACGACGGCGCAGCAGCAGTTGTAGTTATGAGCGAGGAGAAGGCTAAGGAGCTTGGCGTTAAGCCTATGGCTACCTTCGTTGCAGGCGCTCTTGCAGGCGTTGATCCTTCAATCATGGGTATCGGACCTGTTGCAGCTACCAAGAAGGCTATGGCTAAGGCTAATTACAAGATCGAGGACTTCGATGTAATCGAGGCTAACGAGGCATTTGCTGCTCAGTCTGTAGCAGTAGGTAAGGACCTTGGCATAGATGTTGATAAGCAGCTCAATCCGAGAGGCGGCGCTATCGCGCTTGGTCACCCGGTTGGAGCTTCGGGCTGCCGTATCCTTGTTACACTTCTTCACGAGATGGAGGATATGGACTTAAAGAAGGGTCTTGCTACACTTTGCATCGGCGGCGGTATGGGCTGCGCTACAATAGTTGAGAGAGACTAATATGAATAAATAACATGAATGTCATTAAACCGGGCTTGATTGTCATCCTGAGCGTAAGCGAAGGATCTTAAAGCAAAAATAAGATTCTTCACTTCGTTCAGAATGACACCGGCTTGATGACATTTGATGCGTTTATAGAACAGTATGGAGGTAAGATATGGAGTTTATTACTTATGAGCAGGAAGGCTTTGTAGGCGTTGTAACCATCAACCGTCCCCAGGCCTTGAATGCTTTGAACAGCCAGGTATTGGAGGAGCTTGAAGCTGCCTTTGATGCCATCGACCTTAATACAACCAGAGCGGTTGTGCTTACAGGTGCAGGCGAGAAGTCCTTTGTCGCAGGCGCAGACATAGGCGAGATGAGCACACTCACCAAGGCTGAGGGTGAGGCTTTCGGTAAGAAGGGCAACGATGTGTTCAGAAAGATCGAGACCTTCCCGATACCTGTTATCGCAGCGGTAAACGGCTTTGCTTTAGGCGGCGGCTGCGAGATCAGCATGAGCTGTGATATCAGAATCTGTTCCGAGAATGCTGTGTTCGGTCAGCCTGAGGTAGGCTTAGGCATCACACCGGGCTTCGGCGGTACTCAGAGACTTGCGCGTCTTGTAAGCCCCGGCATGGCTAAGCAGCTTATCTACACTGCAAGGAATATCAAGGCAGATGAGGCATTTAGAATCGGTCTTGTCAATGCGGTTTACCCGCTTGAGGAGCTTCTTCCGGCAGCCAAGAAGATGGCTGCAGGCATCGCTGCCAATGCTCCGATCGCAGTAAGAAATTGCAAGAAGGCTATAAATGACGGACTTCAGGTTGATATCGACCAGGCTATTGTTATCGAGGAGAAGCTCTTCGGTGACTGCTTCGAGACAGAAGACCAGAAGGCAGGCATGGGCAACTTCCTTGAGAAGGATAAGGAAAAGAAGCTGAAGGTAGTACCATTCCAGAATAAGTAAATCGGAATAAGCTTTATAAAAGTACTTGAATAAAAGTAGCTTTCCGAAACAAATAATATAGCACCTATGTGGAACAAGTATATTATGGAATACCTTTCCAATACAAATAAACTTTAGGAGGAATAACTAATGAAGGTAGGAGTTATCGGTGCGGGAACCATGGGTTCAGGTATCGCACAGGCTTTCGCCATGACAGACGGCTACGAGGTTATGCTCTGCGATATCAAACAGGAGTTTGCTGACGGCGGCAAGGCGAAGATTGAAAAGAACATGAAGTTCCTTGTATCCAAGGAGAAGATCACTCAGGAGAAGGCTGACGAGATCTTAGGCAAGGTTACTACAGGACTTCAGGACATTTGCGGAGATTGCGACCTTATAGTAGAGGTTGCTCTCGAGGATCTTGAGATCAAGAAGAACATTTTCAAGTCACTTCAGGGAATAGTAAAGAAGGATTGCATGTTTGCATCCAACACATCTTCACTTTCCATCACCAAGATCGGTGAGGGACTTGACAGACCTATGATAGGTATGCATTTCTTCAACCCGGCTGACAGAATGAAGCTTGTTGAGGTTATAAAGGGAGAGAACACTCCTCAGGAGATGGTTGACAAGATCAAGGCTATCGCAACCGAGATCGGCAAGACTCCCGTTGAGGTTAAGGAAGCTCCCGGCTTTGTTGTAAACAGGATCCTTATCCCGATGATCAACGAGGCAATAAATGTACTCGATGCAGGTACAGCTTCTGCTGAGGATATCGATGTTGCTATGCAGCTCGGTGCATCTCACCCGATGGGACCGCTTCACTTAGGAGATCTTATCGGACTTGATATCTGCCTTGCTATTATGGAGGTTCTTCATAAGGAAACAGGCGATGACAAGTATGCTCCGGCACCGCTCTTAAAGAAGATGGTTGAGGAGAAGAAGCTCGGCAAGAAGACCGGTGTAGGATTCTTTGACTACAGCAAGTAATAAAATGGAGGAAATAAATAATGAATTTCGGCTTGGAAAAAAAGTATGAAATGGCGCAGACACTCTTCAGAGAGTTTGCGGAGAACGAAGTAAAGCCTCTTGCTCAGGAAGTTGACGAGACAGAGAAGTTCCCTCGTGAGACAGTTGACAAGATGGCTAAGTACGGCTTCCTCGGTATCCCGATCCCGAAGGAGTACGGCGGACAGGGCTGCGATCCCTTAACCTATGTTATGTGTGTTGAGGAGCTCTCTAAGGTATGCGGTACCACAGGCGTTATCGTATCTGCACACACATCACTTTGTGCAGATCCTATCCAGACCTACGGTACAGAGGAGCAAAAGCAGAAGTATCTCGTACCTCTTGCAAAGGGTGAGAAGCTCGGTGCATTCGGTCTTACAGAGCCCGGTGCAGGTACAGACGCTCAGGGCCAGCAGACAAAGGCTGTTCTTGACGGAGACGAGTGGGTACTTAACGGTTCAAAGTGCTTCATCACCAACGGTAAGGAAGCTGATATCTATATCGTTATCGCCGTTACAGGTACAGTTGAGAAGCGCGGCAAGAAGATGAAGGAGATCTCTGCATTTATCGTAGAGAAGGGCACACCCGGATTTACCTTCGGTACGAAGGAGAACAAGATGGGTATCCGCGGTTCATCAACCTACGAGCTTATATTCCAGGATTGCAGGATCCCGAAGGACAACCTCCTCGGACAGAAGGGCAAGGGCTTTAATATAGCAATGCATACTCTTGACGGCGGTCGTATCGGTATCGCTGCTCAGGCTCTCGGACTTGCAGAGGGTGCTCTTGAGAGAACCATCGCTTATGTTAAGGAGAGAAAGCAGTTCGGTCGTTCGATCGCTCAGTTCCAGAATACACAGTTCCAGCTTGCTGATATGGCTACCAAGGTAGAGGCTGCAAAGCTCCTTGTATACAAGGCTGCCATGGCTAAGGCTCAGTATCAGAAGGACGGAAAGACCTCTTACTCAGTAGAGGCAGCTATGGCTAAGCTTGCCGCTGCGGAAATCGCAATGGAAGTTACAACCAAGGCTGTTCAGCTTCACGGCGGTTACGGCTACATTCGCGAGTATGATGTAGAGCGTATGATGAGAGATGCGAAGATCACCGAGATCTACGAGGGTACCTCAGAGGTACAGCGTATGGTAATCTCCGCCAACATTTTAAAGTAGGAGGTACGACATGAAGGTTATAGTTTGTGTAAAGCAGGTACCGGATACAAAGGGCGGAGTTCAGTTCAACCCGGACGGTACACTTAACAGAGCAGCGATGCTTACCATCATGAATCCGGATGATAAGGCCGGACTTGAGGCAGCGCTTCGCTTAAAGGATCAGTACGGTGCAGAGGTTACCGTTATCACCATGGGTCTTCCGAAGGCTGAGGATGTTCTTCGTGAGGCTATGGCTATGGGTGCCGATAAGGGTATCCTTGTTACAGACCGTGTACTCGGCGGTGCCGACACATGGGCAACATCAACAACACTTGCAGGTGCCATAAGGAACCTCGAGTATGATCTTATAATCACAGGTCGTCAGGCTATCGACGGTGATACAGCTCAGGTTGGACCTCAGATAGCTGAGCACTTAGGACTTCCTGTTATATCCTATGCTGAGGAGATCAAGATCGACGGCGACTCTGTAGTCGTTAAGCGTCAGTATGAGGACAGATATCACATGGTTAAGGCTAAGATGCCTGCTCTTATAACAGCTCTTTCAGAGCTCAATGATCCCCGTTACATGACACCGGGCGGTATCTTCGATGCGCTTGATGCCGAGATCACAACCTGGGGCAGAGCAAACCTTGTAGATGTAGATGATTCAAATCTCGGACTTAAGGGTTCACCCACCAAGATCGCTAAGGCTTCCGATAAGGTAAGAAAGGGAAGCGGCGAGAAGGTTAACTTAGATGCTGAAGAGTCAGTAGCTTACTTGGTAGGCAAGCTTAAGGATAAGCATATCGTATAAGTAAGAAAGGAATAGTGAAAATGGGATTAGAAGAATATAAGGGCGTCTATGTCTTTGCTCAGCAGGTTGACAACAAGTTAAGCGGCATCGCTTTCGAGCTTCTGGGCAAGGCTAAGGACCTCGCAAAGGATTTGGATACAGATGTGACAGCAGTTCTTCTCGGTAAGGATGTAAAGAGCCTTGCTGACGAGCTCGCTGCATACGGTGCGGACAAGGTTATCGTAGTTGATGATCCCGCACTCGAGACTTACAGAACAGAGCCTTATGCACATGCTCTTGCTTCTGTTATCAACGAGTACAAGCCTGACATCATGCTTGTAGGTGCTACAGCTATCGGCCGTGACCTCGGCCCGACAGTTTCGGCAAGAGTTGCTACAGGTCTTACAGCAGACTGTACACAGCTTGATATCGGTGACTTCCCGATGGTTGCTATCCCCGGTCAGGAGCAGAAGCATAAGCAGCTTCTTATGACTCGTCCTGCATTCGGCGGTAACACAATAGCTACCATCGCATGCCCGGACAACAGACCTCAGATGGCTACCGTTCGTCCCGGCGTTATGCAGAAGATTGACAAGATTGAGGGCGCTAAGGCGCAGATCATAGAGTTCAACCCCGGCTTTGAGGAGAACAACCGTTATGTTGAGATCCTTGAGGTTGTTAAGGCAGTTAGCGACACAGTTGATATCATGGATGCTAAGATCCTTGTATCAGGCGGACGTGGAGTAGGAAGCCCCGAGAACTTCAAGATCCTTGAGGATCTTGCAGAGGTACTCGGCGGTCAGGTAAGCTGCTCTCGTGCGGTTGTTGACTCAGGCTGGAAGCCGAAGGATCTCCAGGTTGGTCAGACCGGTAAGACAGTCAGACCGAACGTATACTTTGCAATCGGTATCTCAGGTGCTATCCAGCACGTTGCAGGTATGGAGGAGTCAGATCTTATCATCGCAATTAACAAGGATGAGGATGCTCCGATCTTCGATGTAGCCGACTACGGTGTAGTAGGTGATCTTAACAAGATCGTTCCCGCACTCACAGCTGCACTTAAGGCTGAGCTTGCTAAGAAGGACTGATAAGATAATATAGATTTTTTAAAATACCCGGATCACCTTATTTGAGGTAATTCGGGTATTTTTTGTGCACTTGTAATAATTGAACGTGGGCTTCTTATGTGGTAAAATATATGTTAGTTTTTGCAAGTTTTAGGTTATTCATGAAAGGATTGTAAATATGGGGAAAAGGATAATCAGTCTGATAATTACTGTTGCGCTTGTGATAGCGTTCCTGCCGGTTGGATTGCCGGTCAGAGCAGATGGGGAGCATATAATCGACGGCTCAACATATACAGCGTGGACTAACAGCAAGGAAATGCCGGCCCAAGGAGGTTACTATTACCTTGATACAGATGTGCAGCTTGACGAGTCATGGACTACGGTGGGCACGGTAAATCTTTGCCTTCATGGTCATACAGTCAAGCTTAAAAAGAATGTGGTTGAGCGTCCGATAATCACCATACCTGCCGGAAGTGAGCTGACAATACGTGACGAGGACAATACCGGAACGGTAACCGGAGGTCTCGGTGCAGAAAATATAAGGGTTTACGGTATATTCAATTTCTACGGCGGAACCATAAGCGACAGTTCTCTTGCGGGAATCGATGTACAGTCGGGCGGTGTGGCAAACATGTACTGGGGTGTGACTTCCGATAATCAATTCGGAGTATATGTCGATAACGGCGGAAAACTCAATCTCTTCGATGGTGTTATCACACGCAATGAAAACTCCGGAGTTGTTGTAGGAACCAAGAGCGCTTTATCT
This sequence comes from Lachnospiraceae bacterium, assembly GCA_017525525.1. Classification (GTDB taxonomy): domain Bacteria; phylum Bacillota; class Clostridia; order Lachnospirales; family Lachnospiraceae; genus Coprococcus_C. The sequence continues at coordinate 32,586 of JAFXSQ010000055.1, forward strand.
TTAAAAGCTACATGTATTATGTACGGTGGAGAAATTATCAATAACACTGCGAAAGTTGGTGGTGGCGGAGTAAGAGTTAGTCAAGGCCACTTCACATTGAAGGGCGGAGAGATAACCGGTAATATAAGCCAGAATGATTCTCGCGGAGGCGGAATCCTTGGTTCCGACAGTGTCAATATATCCGGATCGGCAAATGTATATGGCAATACAAATTCAAAAGGTGAACCGGATAATCTGTACTTAGAAGATGCGGGCACTGTACATATTACAGGTCCCGTCTCGAACACAAAGAAGATTGGTGTAGCCATGTCGGATGTGATCGGAACCTTCGCCTTCCTCTGGAATGATTATAATGAGGGTAAGGATCCGGCGGACTACTTTGAAAGTGACACTCCGGGATATTTCATTACAGCAGATGAGTTAGGCTGGGTTAATATAAATGCTCCGGCGCATGAGCATAGCGACGGACTGGTATTTGAGGATATGTGGCCTTATGACAACTGTCTTCCGACCTATTCGGGAAGCTATTTCCTGACTGAGGATGTGTCTTTGGGAACTTCAGGATGGGAGGTTCCGAGAAATGCGGACATTTCCATCTGTCTGTGTGGACATTCCATTACCGGTAGCGGAAGCAGCAAATCCTCAAACCCTTCGGTTATCAAGGTGCAGGAGGGTGCAACTCTTAGGATATATGATGACAGTGATCAGGGAATGATTACACAGACACATATCAGTAATAGAAGATACGGTCCGGGAATAATCATTGACAACGGAAGCTTCTACCTGTACGGTGGTCAGATCACAGGAATTAAAGCAACGGGTCCCTCGAATACAAACGGTGGTGCCGTAAGCATTATCAACGGAGGCAAATGTTACCTGTACGGCGGAAGCATTACAAATAATACTACAAGCAGCAGCAGAAACGGTGGTGGTGCCTATGTAGGAAGCGGTGAGCTGCATGTGAACGGTAAAACCGTTGTCACCCGTAACACTAAGGGTGGCGGTGCATGGAAGGATGGAACCTTCCCTAACGGAGTTCCGAACAATATATATCTTACTGAAGGTCAGAAGGTTATCGTTGACGATACTATGTCCAATACAACTCCGATAGCCGTATGTCTTGAGGGCGGTGATGGTGTCATCACCTCGGGTTACACGGAAAAGGGCAACAGCGAGGCTTATATCAACACACGTTTTACAAGCGATATGGGTTATGACTTAAGGCTCAATGATGCAGGTGAGATAGAGCTCTATGTGGATATTTTAGACGAGTCGGTTGAGCTTGATCAGACAAGCCTTACTCTTGAGTACGGAGGTCCTTCGGCACAGCTTACTGCAACCGTGCTTCCTGAGAATGCAACAAATAAGAATGTATCATGGAGCAGCAGTGACGAAAGTGTTGCTGTAGTTGACAGCAACGGTAAGGTAAGTGCGGTGGACGGTGGTACCGCAGTTATCACCGTTAAGACAACGAATGGCAATACAGCAACCTGCGATGTTACCGTCAACGGTCATGCGCCGGTGCACACGCATTCATACACAGCAACCGTAACTAAAGCGGCTACATGTATATCGACGGGTATTATGACATATACCTGTGAATGCGGCGATTATTACACAGAAACAATACCGAAAAAAACTCATACATATACTTCACATGATGATGAGCCCGCAACCTGCCTGAAGGAAGGCGTAAGAAGATATACATGTTCGGTATGCGGATATTCTTATACCGAGATTATACCCGTAAAGGCGCATACACTTACGGCGCATGCGGCTAAGGAGCCGACATGTACCGAGGACGGGCTTATCGCTTATTGGACCTGTAATGTGTGCGGAAAGTTCTTCAAGGATAAGAATGCCAAGTCCGAGATAACCGAAGAGGAAACGGTAGTAAAGGCTTTGGGACATGACCTGAAAATTCATGAGGAGGTTCCCGCAACCTGCTACTCGGAGGGAAGCTCAGTCTATTGGATATGCGACAGATGCGGCAAGATATTTGCGGATGACATGGCTGAGAATGAGGCTAAGGAAGAGGATTTTGTGATAGCCAAGACACCTCACACACTGGTACATCTTGAAGAAAGAGAGCCGACCTGTACGGAGGACGGCAATATAGACTGCTGGAGCTGTAAGGTCTGCGCAAAGAACTTCAGCGATGAGAATGGAATGAACGAGCTGAAGGAAAAGGATGCCATAAAGAAGGCTTCAGGTCATGATATGACCGAGATAATGGGTTCTGATGCAACCTGCAGGGACGAAGGGCAAAAAACATATTACATATGTGATTTCTGTAAAAAGAGCTTCTATGATGCAGAGGGCACGCAGGAGATAGAAAACCGGGATGACCTGATCCTAGAGAAGAGACACAAGCTCGTATATGTCGATGAAAAGCCTGCAACCTACACTGAGTCGGGAAACAGAGCGCACTGGTTATGTACGGTGTGTGATAAATGCTTTGAGGATGAAAATGGCGAGCATGAGCTAAGTGAAAATGAAGTGACTTTCCCGATGAAGAAGCAGCCTGTATTAAAGTACAGAGCTTATGTACAGAAGAAAAACTGGATGACATGGCAGAATGCGATTGTAGGAATCAAGATTACGTCAGCCAATCTTGCAGGAACCAAAGATAACCTCAGGATGGAAACTATACAGATGCAGCTTTCGGGTATAGGCGGAGCTGTTAAGTACAGAGCTTATTGCGCTAAGAAGGGCTGGACACAATGGGCAACCACTGCGGACAAGACAACCTACGCCGGAACAAAGGGTGAAAGCAGAAGAGTGGAGATGATTCAGCTTCAAGCTAAGGGCGAGATTGCAACCTACTATGATCTGTATTACAGAACCTACTGTGAGAAGTTCGGCTGGCTCGGGTGGGCGAAGAACTCAGAGAAGTCAGGTTCGGCCGGCTACGCAAGAAAGCTCGAGGGCTTCCAGGTACAGCTTGTTCCGAAGGGCACCAATTTCGGGACATCGGAAAAGAAGGCCTTTTATGATAAGACGAAGGACGAATAAAACAGACTTAAAAAATAAGACTTAACTCGAGGGAGGATATGGAATGAAGAAAAGAACTTTGAAAAGGCTGATTGCTATACTTCTGGTTCTGCTTATGGTCACAACTCTTGTTGAGAATGTATCATACAGACCGATAGCGGATGATTCCGGAGCAGAAGTGGCAATTCTCACAGGAGAGGAAGCGGAGGTCCTGCTTGACTCTGCAAACGTGGATATTTATAAGCAGGATGCCATGGCAAGCGGAACGGATGCCGTTTATGAAGCTATGGCTTACGATACGGCTGATGATGTCGCAGATGATGCGATTGATGGCGTCGCAGACTATATTTCAGAAGAATTCGAGGCATTCGAGGGTGATGCTATAAATACTCCTGGAACCGAGCAGGAGAACGCATCCGAGAATGAAGAGACGCCGGAATCAGATGACGCGCTTACAGACGGAGAGGAAAACCATGTAAGTGACGGTGAAACGGTCAATGACATAACCGGCTTCTTAAAGGGCGTTAACATCTATAACGATGAGACAGAGATTCCGGTTGTTTGGGAGGTTGACTCCGACAAGTCCTACAGAATGCATGTCAACTTCTCCGAGACTGCTTCAAGCAGTACTGCCCAGTTCATCATGGATGACGGTAAGAGAGGCTTTTCCTATAGTCTTCCGGTGGGCGTAAATGTGGTTAACAGCTACAGTCCGCTCAAGATTACTATAAGCGATACGAGCGGTGAACACTCCTTTACCGGAACCACATACGAAGCGCAGCAGGTGGGCGACCAGTGGGTAATCACGGGTCTTTTCGAGAACAACGAGATGATAAAGAATGCAAACGACGTCAGATTCTATCTTGATTTTGATGTTACTTTTGATGAGGGTATAGATCATCTTGATTTCGGTAACGAAAAGAATTATCAGATTGTAGTGGACTCTTCGAGCCATGTAAGTTCTGAGAAGACTTCGTCCGTCGATATTGCAAACGGCAAGGTTAACTACACCGTTACAGTCAATTCTACAAGAACCAACAATAATGTAAAGATACATGATGCTATATCGGGAACAGCTTTAAGCTTCGCGGGCATCACAAGCATAACCTCAAGCAAGACGGGCGCTGTTTCAGCCACACCGTCCACATCTGCAACAGGCTTTGACCTCACGATTCCGCAAATGACCAACGGAGAGGTTATAACCATCAATTATTCCGCTGATATTGATTTTTCCAAGATTACTAACAACGGTACCATAGAGCAGACAGGCAATACCGTAACCGTAAAGAGTGATGAAGATCCCGAGGGTGATGAGGATGATACCTCTGAGACTGGTAAGGTTACGGTCGGCGGCGTGACAAAGACTGCTTCGGTCGGCGCGGTTGATGAGGACGGAAAGCAGATCGTCAACTACACGATCACCTACAACGCCGACGCCATTATGCCGGCGAACGGCACAACACTTACCGATACACTTTTCCAGTATTCAAACGGTATATCATATCCGTCTGATACCAAGCTTTCGGTTACAAAGTACAATAAGAGCGGTCAGCAGGTAGGAAGCACGATGAGTGTTACTCCGACCACGCTTGCGGATAAGCAGTGGACACTGGCACTTACCGATACAACTCCGTACAAGTATGTGATCACTTACTCTGCGGTTGTCGATACGAATATAGCTAAAACCAAGACCGGTTCCAGTAACAAAATAGATGACGGCAAGGGCCATACAAGCGAGCCCTGGTATGAAATAGGCGGAAAGCCGGGCGAGGAGGAAGAGGTAAAGCTTACCGTTACCAAGTCTCACGGAACCGTCGATGTCAAGAATAAGACTATCGACTGGACATTTACCGTAGCGGTTCCAAAGGGCGGTCTTTCGAATCAGACTGTCATCAAGGACAAGCTTCCGGCCCAGTATTACAGCGGAGCATGGTATTCGGATGAGCTTAACGGCAATGTAACGGTTTCTCCGAATGTGAACTTCAGCTTAAACAAGACCATCGACAACGGCGCAAATGCTTTTGAGCTTAGTTTCCCGGGCGGAATACCGAACGACACCGAGGCAGACAAGGTTTATACATTTACTTACAGAACGACCATCAATCAGATGCTTCTTGATACCGTAGATGTACAGAACTACAACAAGCAGCACACAAACCAGGTTACTGTTACCGACGGCACCAAGACAGGTCAGGCCTCAGACACTGCCATTGCGCAGTATCCGAAGGTTACAAAGAAGAGTGAGAAGGCAGGAACGGATGCAAACGGTTATCCAATCTATAAGTTTAGTGTAATCATGAGCGGTAACGAGATTCCTGTTACACTCACCGACACCTTTGACAATCATTTCAAGCTTGAGACAAGCGGATCATATGCTCCGTTCGTGCATGTATCAGGCGCAGGCGGTGAGATGTGGGGAACCTCAAAGAGCGTTCCGGCTTCAGCGATAAGCGCGTCTAACGGTTCATTTGTCATGAACATGGACGAGAGCTGCTTTGAGAAGGACAGCTCGGGCTACAAGGAGTATTATACACTCGAGTATTACCTTACGGTTAAGGATGCAGCGTCCTATACCGACCTTATCAACAAGGCCATTGCGAACGGCTACACTTATGTAATGACCAACAAGGCTGAAATCCAGGGTGTTGAGGCAACCTCGGATTACAGTTTCAGTTATGATCCGTCAACGAAGACCCTGACCAACTCGGAGAAGTTCATCAACAACGCCGAGGTGGACGCTTCGACTGACTTCCCTGAGTTTAAGATCATGGTAAATGAAAAGGGTGCGAGATTAAATGACGGCAAGTCTTATCAGATAGTCGATACATTTACCAATCTTGCCATAGACCAGCCGTCTATCACGGTTACGCCTTCAAACAAGGGCGTTAAATGGGATATGTCCGGCTACAAGCTTACCTTCACTGTACCGGACGAAACGGCATTTACCATAACCTACAAGGCAAGGATATCCGGTAAAGCAGGCACTACGGTTACCTTTAAGAATGACCTCAATATGCTCGGCTCTACCGATATGGTTGAGAGGACTGTAAAGGTCAGTGCCGACTCGGGCGGAACCGGTTCGGTTAAGTACTTAAGACTGCTCAAGCATGCGGACGGAAACCTTGACGCCACACTCAACGGCGCCGAGTTCGCGCTTTATGACAAGAATAAGCAGCCTATGACCTGGAAGGCTTCCTCAAGCAAGACAGGTAATGTAGTGGTTGTAACCGGTGCCGACAATGACGAGACTGACGGTCCCGACGGCGACGGTATAGCAGTCATAAGCCAGTCCAACATACAGCTTTACGAGACTGACGAAGAAAACGAGAACGTGTACTACTTAAAGGAGATTAAGGCTCCTGCCGGTTACATGCTCGACGATACATGGTACGAGTTCAGGCTTGTGTCTGATTTCGAGCCCGATTACACAAAGTATCAGTATGTAAACGGTGATGTATTAAGAGTTAAGAACCATAAGCCGAATATCTGGTTCCAGAAGGTGGATCAGGACGGAAAGGCCTTGAAGGGCGCAGAGTTTACGCTCTACGACAAGAACGGCAAGGCTGTCAAGACAGCAACCTCGAATGACAGCGGTTATGTGAGCATGGCCGATATCGATGTGGCGGCAGCGCCGGCAGAGACTACCTTTACCTTGAAGGAGACCAAGGCTCCGAGCGATAATTATGCGCTTGATACAAAGGATTACACCATAACCTACGGCTATGACGCAAGCGGCAATATAGTCGTTAAGAGCAGTACCATACCGAGTAAGTTCGTGAACAAGGACAAGGATGAGTCTGCGTCCACGGAGCTTGAGCTCGAGATCAAGAAGACTTTAGACGGAAGTGATGCTTTAGCCGGCTTTGAGAACAGCTTCTCATTTGACATAGCCGAGATCACGGCCGCGCAGGCAACGGCACTTGGCAGCGGAACGATACCGACAGGTACAAGCACGCTTGAGACTGCTGCCTATGATGAGGGCAATACCTACAAGGCAACACTTGAGTATAAGCTTAATAAGGATGGCACGGGTGATGTGGGAACACATTACTATGCCGTAAAGGAGAACGCTTCGGGCATAACCGGTATAACCGACAGTAAGGATGTATATCTTCTTGAGGTTCAGGTTGCAAAGGATGAGGATGAGCTCGTAGCTACAAAGAAGAGCTTGAAGAAGATATCCGGCGGAAAGGCTGCAAATGCTTCTTCCATGGTATTTGACAACACCACGGCACCCGTAAAGTGGAAGCCTGTGGTTACAAAGTATCTCTACAACGAGACTTTAGAACAGAATGTATCCTTTGAGGCTTCAAGCTTTAAGTTCAGTCTGATTGAGACAACCACCGGCACGAAGCACGGCACTGACAAGGATAATCAGAGCTCAGTTGCCGCAGGTCCGTGTATCACTCCGGACGCGGGCGCAACGGCCGAGTTTGCCGAGATAACCTACACCGGCGCGGATGTCGGAAAGACCTTTACATATAAGCTGTTCGAGGATGCGGTGACGGATTCACAGGTTACGGGAGACATAAGTGAGTATACGATCAATGTGAAGATCACAAGAAATGTTGACGGCTCGCTTAAGGCTACTCCAACCATTTATAAGAATGTCGGCACACCCGGAGGATCGGTTCCGTTATCTAAGATAGAATTCACAAACAGAAGGGTTGAGGGTGAGGCTTCATTTATCCCCAAGGCAGTCAAGAGACTTGATGGCAAGTCCGATCTTGATAACTTCTGGTTTAACTTCAAGCTTGAGTCTTTAAGCGATACTACGATAACAACCGCTGCCGATGCATTTAACAGCAAGGCTTGGAAGGAGATTGATACAGCAATTGCCATGGATTCGGGTTCTGTGACCTTCAGCCAGATTGATTACTCAACGGCGGGCAATGGTGAGGGTACTTACTTCTACAGGGTTACAGAGATAAAGAACGATGAGTACACCGGCTTTGATTATGACGAGGGCGCGGTGATCATTAGGGTAGATGTGATAAAGGAGGCCGAGACGGGCAGTCTCAACGTGCTTGAGAATTATACATACTTTGACAAGAACGGTAACGCGAGAGCAGGAAGCAGTGTGGGTGAAGCATACTTCAACAACACGACCAAGGGAGACCTTAAGCTTGTTGTAAATGCAAAGAAGCAGCTTGACGGAGCAACTCTTGCAAAGGATCAGTTTACTTTCAAGATCACGGAACCTTCGGGTCAGAACAAGCTTTCATCCAATCCGTTTACGGTTAAGAATACGGCTGACGGTAAGGTTAACTTCGGTCAGATAGCTGAGTTTACTATAGCAGACCTTAACAGCAGCTTTACTTTCTATGTGGATGAGGACAGAAGCAATACTGCTGTAAGCTATGACAGCAAGTATTATAAGATAGTTGTAAGGCCTGTGAGAGATCTGTTTACAGGCGAATTAAAGCTCGAAAAGCAGATATACGAGGTAGAGTATGAAGCCGGTAATTATGCAGCAGACACCAAGGCCACAAAGGTCTTTGACACTGAGGACACCATGTTCAACAAGGAGAGCCTGATCTTTACCAACTCGATCATCTACTCGGATCTTGCAATCCGTCCGGAAGCGATAAAGGTTTTGGAGGATTTCGGAACAGGCGTGAACTTAAGTGAGGATCAGTTCACGTTTAAGTTTGAGCAGATTGACAGCGACAAGTCAAGTGCAAAGCGCGTGAGCGGCGGTGTAAATCTGACCGCGAAGAACGACGCCAACGGTTCGGTTAAATTTGAGCCGTTTACGATAAAGGCAGACGACCTTGTTGAGGGAGATAACAAGCTTTATTACAGGATGTACGAGACGGGCGAGGTTGCAGGCTTTAAGGGCGATGACACTGTCTACGTGATCTACATTGTAGCCTACAAGGCAAATGACGGTACCGTAAATGTAACGGTAAGATACAAGAAGGGATACTCGGGTTCATATTCTTCTGTTTATGCGACCATGAATACCGTGAGCCATGTATATGAATTTACTCCTTCGGGCAATAACGAGCTTCCGTTCGTATTCACCAACGAGGTTGCTACCGGAGAGCTGAAGCTACAGGCAGTAAAGAAGATGAAGGAGACAGGTCTTTTGGTTAAAGCCGGTACATTTTCCTTTACAGCAAAGAGAGTTGATATAGCCGGCGGAGAGACTGTCACCGAGAGCAACAAGCTTATCGCAGCCGGACAGAGCGGAACTGTAGAATTCAAATTTGCACAGAAGTTTACCGCCGAGGATGTGACTAAGACCAAAACCTCTCCTTATGTGTATGAGATAACCGAGTTTGCCGGTGACAAGACAAAGTTCAAGTTTGACGATACTAAGTATAAGGCTTACGTAACCTTTGATTATGACTCTGACGGCAATATAGTGCCGACTGTTACCTATAAGAAGGTTGACGGAAGCGTTGAAACAGCTGTAAGTGCGGCTGAGTTTGAAAACAGTGTTGTTTCATCCGTAAGCTTCAAGCCGCAGGCGATGAAGACTCTCGTAGATGAGAACGACAAGCCGGTATCGCTTACTAACGGTATGTTTACATTTGTTCTTGCGACAAACGAGGCATTCACAGAGAATGCGGAAACAAAGGTAAATGACGGAGAGCATGTATTCTTCACCGAGAAGACTTATGATACCGAGAGCATGGGTGAGGATACAGAGAAGACTTATACCTACTATATGAAGGAGGTTATCCCCGATCCGGCTCAGGAGGGTTATGAGTACGACGAGTCCGTATACCGCCTGACAGTGAAGGTAACCACAGATCCTGCAACGGGAGAGCTTTCGTTAGAGAAGAGCATAGCGAAGAAAGCAAAGGGCGCAGCGGCTTATACCGATGTTGACGTTATTATGCCGCAGTTTGACAACAAGATAGATTCTAAGGAAATCAAGGCATGGCCTATTAACATCCGCAAGAATTTATCGAACAACCTGCTGCCGCCTACACAGTTTAAGTTTAAGGCAGTACAGGTAGCCGATGCAAAGGGCACGGCAATCTCCGGAGCAGAGGAGACGGTTGTAACTACCAGCCTTGAGACAGGTATAGCGCAGTATGATGCAAACCTTACCAAGGATGAAGAATACTTCTTTAAGATAGTTGAGCTTGGTGGGGCAGATCCGCTTGTCGTATACGATACCAATGAATACATTATCAAGGTATCTGTTGACGGAGAGGGTCAGGAGTCCACGAGCATAGTAAACAAGAACGGGACAGTGCTTTCGGCACCCGAGGTTTACATTGGCGCGCTTCCGTTCAACAACAGCGTATCCGTTAAGCTTGCAAAGCTTGATGAGGAAGGAAAGGTCGTAGAGGGAGCAACCTTAAAACTCACCGATAACAGCGGCAATGCACAGACCGTGACAGGAGCTTTAATGAGCGCAGGTACCTGGAAGAGCGCTAAGGATGCGGTAAGCTTCGAAGGCGTGAAGGTAGGAGAGGTATATACACTTACAGAGGTTTCAGCTCCTTACGGATACAAGACCGCAGATCCGGTTTACTTTACGGTAAGAGTCGAGGATGAAAAGTATGTTCTTTATACCGGTACGTCAAAGTCGGATATCAATACGGCGGTTAACGGCGCTACCGTAAGCATGACCGATAAGAAGCGCGCGATTGCAATAGTCAAGACAGACGCTTCGGGCGAAATCCTTAAGGGAGCTCACTTTAAGATAACAACAATAGCAGGAAAGAGTGTTAACACTGCGCTCGACGACCTGGTTGTTTCCGCTCTCGGATTTATACCGCTTCAGCCTATAGATTATTTGAAGGCAGACCAGGTTTACATGCTTACCGAGACAGTTGCTCCGATAGGCTTTAAGCTTGCCGACAAGGCTGTTTACTTTAAGATTGATGCAAACAATGTAATATACACAGGAACCTCCGGCGACGACCTTAAGAGAGTGGACGGAGACAACATAACCTTCGTCGACACAGCAGGTGAGTTCATAATCAAAAAGGTAGATGCGGCGAAGACAAGCACAAGAGTTGCCGGCGCCGAGTTAAAGATAACCGGTGAGGCAGGCTCTATCACGGTTAACGGCAGCAAGACGGACAGCGTAACATTTACTTCGACTGCCGGTACCGACAAGACCTTCAAGCTTGACGACTTTGCTGCCGGCACGTACACACTCACGGAGGAAACTGCTCCGGAGGGCTATGAGAAGGCTAAGCCAATCAGCTTTAAGATAACCGATGATAAGAAGCTTCTTGTGGACGAGGACGGATCGGGAAGCTATAACGAAGCAGCAAATGTAACCATTACCATGAAGGACACCAAGGTTACCACGGTTAACGTGAGAAAGGTTACTGCAGGCACCGATAATCTGCTTGCAGGCGCAGTACTCGCAATCAGGAGCGCAGACGGCAAGCAGATTGTTGACAGCGGCTTCGTGACAAACAGAAGTGCAGCCAAGGAGTTCATGTCATCAAGCTTTGAGAAGGATGTCGATTATGTGCTTTCGGAGGTAAGCGCGCCTTCGGGCTATACACTTACAGGAGAGACGGTTACCTTCAAGCTAGATGAGGCCGGAGTGCTCTGGATAAAGAACGGAAGCACTTATAAGAAGCAGGCAGACAATACCATAACACTTGAAAATGTGGCTCAGATTCCGGTAAGCAAGGTTGCTATAGCCGGCGGTTCGGAGCTTCCGGGCGCAAGACTTAAGATAGTAGACATATACGATGAGATAGTATCCGGTAAGGACGTAAACGGCAAGAATGTGGCCTACACCTGGACATCGGGAACAAAGCCTTACATGATCGACCTTTGCAACTTCAAGCCGGGTGAGACATACAGGCTTGTGGAGATAACCGCGCCTAAGGGTTACGACATTGCAGAGGATATAACCTTCACCATAGATACTAACGGAAAGGTATATGTGGACACGGACAGAAACGGCACCTTCAAGGCGGTAACCGGCCTGACCATGGTTGATGAGGCATCGGATGTAAGCTTCTCAAAGGTGGATGCAACCGACAAGGATGAGCTTCCGGGAGCCAAGCTTACCATAACCGATGAAAAGGGCAATACCATAAAGGATTCTTCCGGTAAGGCGCTTACCTGGACATCGGGCACCGAGCCTAAGGTTATAGCAATCTCAAGCTTTGAAGAGGGTAAGCTCTACAAGATGACGGAAATCACCGCGCCCGACGGCTATGAGGTAGCGGAGAGCATATTCTTCAAGGTAGTAAGAGATGAGAAGGGCAGGTACGAGGTTCGCGCGGGCAAGTCCGCGGACAGCCTTGCAAAGGTTGACGGAAAGACCGTTATCATGGAGGATAAGCCCACCGACTATAAGGTAACCGTAAGCAAGGTAGATATAACAAGCGAGAAGGAGGTAGCGGGAGCGCACCTTCAGATCATAGAGAACGGCAAAGTGATAACCGAGTGGAATTCAACCACGAAGGCCAAGGAGATCAAGGGACTTAAACCGGGTGTTACCTACACCTTAAGAGAAACCGTGGCTCCGGAAGGCTACACCATCACGACAGATACAACATTTACACTTAAAAAGGACGGAAGCTTGGATACAACCAAGACAACCGCTTCCTACAAGTCAACAGCAAAGGGCAAGGTTAAGCTCCTTGTGAAGGATGACATAACAAGCATGCACTTTGCAAAGTACGGTTATATCAGAGAGCTGTGCGCCGAGAACGGCACGGAAACCAAGGCATTAAAGGGCGCGAAGTTCGCAGCCTATGAAGTAAAGAAGGACGGAACCTTAGGCAAGGCTGTTGCAATGGCAACCTCAAATTCAATAGGAGAGGTTATCTTCGACGGAATACCTAAGGGACATTACGCAATCAAAGAGGTTACAGCGCCCGAAGGCTACAAGGTTTCGGATACAGTGTACTACGCAGATGTAACCGATAAGGCATTTGCAGGTCTTAAGGATGTCGACGGCAACAAGGTAGCTTCTAATTCTGTTCTCAACGACTTTGAGAGAGGCGATATCGAGTTTACCAAGGTGAGCGAGATGAACAAGGAGAAGAAGCTTTCAGACTCTACATACGAGCTTTACAGGGAAGAGGATGACGGCACGGAAACCTATGTTGCGACAGCTGTTTCCGATAAGAACGGCGTTGTACGCTTCGAGGGCGTAAAGACTAAGACAAAGTATAAGGTTAAGGAGGTAGAATCTCCGAACGGATATTACATATCCAAGAAGCCGATAGAGGTTATCATCAATGTGGACGAGAACGGCGTGAAGAAGATGGAGCTTTCCAACGACGGTGACGGCACCATTGAGCTTGACAAGAACGGCAATCTTACATGGCTTGAGCCTTCGGTAGTTGTAAGCTTCTTAAAGACTGATGAGGAGGGCAATCCTCTTGCAGGCGCGACTCTTGCAGTCTACAATTCAAGAGGAGAGCTCATGAAGGACGCAGCGGGCAATGACATGCTATGGAACTCCGGCGAGGCCCCTGTTATTGTGGCGGATGTATTCAACGATGGCGAGACCTACACCTTAGTCGAGCTTGTAGCTCCGGACGGCTATGAGGTGGCAGAGCCCGTAATCTTCGAGATTCCGGCCGTGTCAGTGGGACCGAAGGAGAACAGGATAGTATCCGTAACCATGAAGGATAAGAGAAAGCCTAAGGACGAGAAGCCCGATGAAAAGCCCGAAGAGGAAAAACCGGACGACAAGAAGCCTTCGGACGATAAGAAACCGGAGACCAAGCCGGCAGAGGTTACACCTAACAATAAAGAACCCGTAACCGAAGCTCCTAAGACCGGTGACAACTCTCCGATAAAGGCAGTCGCAACCGCAATGCTCGCTTCACTTGTGGGCTTAGTAGGATTTGGACTTGCTGATAAAAAACGAAAGAAGAAGTAGAATTAATAAGCAATAAAAATAACCCCGGCTTGCCGGGGTTATTTTTATTGTATGCACATGCGCGCATAATGTAAATTGTCACTTTGTTATCATATTTCCTTAATCTCCTTGTGCCACTCCTGCAGCGAGTGAATCTCTCCGGTGTGTCTCTTCCTCATGTGATCGATTCCCTCTGCGGCAGCCTTTGCTGCGGCGATAGTAGTGATATAAGGTATCTTGTTCTTAATGGCAGCCTTTCTCAAGTAGCTGTCGTCGTTCTTGCTGTCTTTTCCTATCGGAGTGTTGATTATAAGCTGTATCTCGCCGTTTGAGATGTGGTCGAGTATGTTCGGCCTTCCCTCGTAGAGCTTCTTAACCTTCTCAGCAGGTATTCCTGCTTCGTTGATGAGATCGCAGGTTGTTCCGGTGGCCATAATCTTAAATCCGTTGTCGTAGAGAATCTTGGCAACCTCAGCAACCTCAGGCTTGTCCTGTCTGTTGACTGAGATAAGCACTGTACCCTCAAGCGGGATGGTTGACTTTGTAGCCTCTGCAGCCTTGTAGTAAGCACCTCCGGCTGAACGTGAGAGTCCTAAGACCTCACCTGTAGAACGCATCTCCGGTCCTAAAACAGGGTCAACCTCCGGGAACATATTGAACGGGAATACAGCTTCCTTGACACCGTAATACGGGATGGAGCGTTCCTTTAAGTCAGGTACCGGTGACGGCTTTCCTGTAAGCTCTCCGGTTATAACCTCTATTGCAAGAGGTACCATGCGGATACCGCAGACCTTTGATACAAGCGGTACGGTTCTTGAAGCTCTCGGATTGGCCTCTAAGACGAATACCTTTCCGTCCTCTATAGCGTACTGCATGTTCATAAGTCCGACTACATGCATTTCCTCTGCAATCTTTCTTGTATATTCCTTGATTGTGGCAAGGTTTTCCTCGGAAATGTGCTTCGACGGAATGATACATGCCGAGTCTCCGGAGTGAATTCCGGCAAGCTCGATATGCTCCATAACCGCGGGAACATAAGCGTGGGTTCCGTCTGCGATGGCATCTGCCTCGCACTCTGTAGCGTGGTGAAGGAAACGGTCTATAAGTATCGGTCTGTCGGGAGTTACGCCGACGGCTGCATTCATGTACTCAGCCATCTGCTCGTCGTCGTATACGACCTCCATGCCTCGTCCGCCGAGCACGTAGGACGGGCGGACCATAACGGGATATCCGATCTCATTTGCAATCTTCTTAGCCTCGTCTACCGTAGTAGCCATACCTGACTCCGGCATGGGGATGCCGAGCTTGTCCATCATGGCCCTGAACTGGTCTCTGTCCTCGGCAAGGTCGATGACTGCCGGGCTTGTGCCGAGTATCTTTACTCCGTTAGCCTCAAGCTCGGACGCTAAGTTAAGAGGTGTCTGACCGCCAAACTGAGCGATAACGCCCACCGGCTTTTCCTTATGATATATGCTCAAAACATCCTCGAGAGTAAGAGGCTCAAAGTAGAGCTTATCTGATGTGTCATAATCCGTAGACACTGTCTCGGGATTGCAGTTTACGATGATGGTCTCGAAGCCGAGCTTCTTTAACGACTGAGCGGCATGTACGCAGCAGTAGTCGAATTCTATACCCTGGCCTATACGGTTCGGTCCGCCACCCAAGATCATGATCTTCTTTGTATCCGGGTTTACGGGATCGTTGTCGGGAGCATTATATGTAGAGTAGTAGTAGGAGCTGTTCTCTGTGCCTGATACATGTACCTGATCCCAGGTCTCAACCACGCCGAGCTCTGTGCGCTTGTTCCTGATATCAGCCTCGGATACCTCTAAGATCTCGCTTAAGTACTTGTCCGAGAAGCCGTCGAGCTTAGCCTGCTTTAAGGCCTCGTCCGAAGGAAGAGAGCCCTTGCTCTTAACAAGCTCTTCCTCCTCGTCAACAAGCTCCTTCATCTGCTCTATGAAGTACTTCTTGATGTGTGTAAGATCGTAGAGCTCATCCACTGTAGCACCGTGGCGAATCGCCTCATACATAATGAAATGTCTCTCGCTCGAAGGAGTGACGAGAAGCTTTAAGAGCTCCTCCTTTGAAAGGTCGTAGTAGTTCTTTACATGTCCTAAACCGTAGCGTCCCTTCTCGAGAGAGCGGATAGCCTTCTGGAAAGCTTCCTTGTAGTTCTTTCCTATGCTCATTACTTCGCCGACCGCGCGCATCTGGGTGCCGAGCTTATCCTCAACGCCCTTGAACTTCTCGAATGCCCATCTTGCGAACTTGATAACCACATAGTCTCCGTCCGGTACATATTTATCAAGTGTTCCGTACTTACCGCAGGGAATCTCGGAAAGGGTGAGTCCCGCTGCAAGCATTGCGGATACAAGCGCGATAGGGAAGCCTGTCGCCTTTGAAGCAAGAGCGGAAGAGCGCGATGTACGCGGGTTAATCTCTATAACTACGATTCTATCGGATACGGGGTCGTGCGCAAACTGAACGTTGGTGCCGCCGATAACCTCGATGGACTCAACAATTCTGTAAGCCTGCTCCTGAAGACGCTTCTGAACCTCCTCGGATATGGTAAGCATGGGAGCGGTGCAGTAGGAGTCTCCGGTGTGCACGCCCATGGGGTCCACATTCTCGATAAAGCATACGGTAATCATATTGCCTTCCTTGTCGCGGACAACCTCAAGCTCAAGCTCCTCCCAGCCTGTTACGGACTCCTCAACGAGAACCTGTCCAACTAAGCTTGCCTGAAGTCCTCTTGCGCAGACTACCGAAAGCTCATCCTTGTTATACACAAGTCCGCCGCCTGCGCCGCCCATGGTGTAGGCGGGTCTTAATACTACCGGGTAGCCTAAACCGTCTGCGATCTTAAGCGCCTCTTCGACGGAGTAAGCAACCTCGCTTTTTGCCATCTCGATACCGAGCTTGTTCATGGCGTTCTTGAACTCGATTCTGTCCTCGCCACGCTCGATAGCGTCAACCTGAACGCCGATTACCTTGACGCCGTACTTGTCAAGTATGCCTGCCTGTGAGAGCTCTGCAGCCAGGTTAAGTCCGCTCTGGCCTCCCAGGTTGGGAAGGAGAGCATCGGGGCGTTCCTTCTTGATAATTTCCTCGAGACGGTGCACGTTAAGCGGCTCGATGTAGGTTACATCTGCCATCTCGGGATCTGTCATGATTGTTGCGGGATTTGAATTCACCAGCACAATCTCGTAACCGAGCTTCTTTAAGGCCTTACAGGCCTGGGTGCCGGAATAGTCGAACTCGCAAGCCTGTCCTATGATTATAGGACCTGAACCGATGATTAAAACCTTTTTGATGTCTGTTCTTGCAGCCATAATTTGCCTCCCTTTAGATATTTTTACCTAAACTTTCAGAAGTATATCATATCTGACAGTCCATTACAAGAAAATGATTTTCTAAATGAAGTATTTGTCATGAACCGAATGGAGTTAGAAGAGTAAAAGTTTCTTGATGAAAGAGGTATTTTAAGGTATAATACAAGAATTAGAAATGAATTTCGGGAAAGGGTTAGCATGAAAACAATAAGCAACACATATGCATTGGACACGAAGGCAGTAGATGATATTTCAAACAGCGTATATGAATTTTTAAAAGCAAAAGATGTAAGCAGAGAGTTTGGTTTACGTGTCAGATACTGTATTGAAGAAACTCTGATTGTACTGCTTGAAGAGTATAAAAAGAAGATACATGTTGAAATCAAATTCGCCAAGAAGCTTGGCAAGTCGCATATTACCCTAAGCTACAAGGGCAGAAAATATAACCCGCTGGAGAGCGGGAAGAGGGATATGGTTTCGGAGGCCGTGCTTGGGGGACTTGGTGTCAACCAGGCGTACAGTTATAGTTCGGGTGTTAACAGCATAACCTACACAGTCCCGAGCTCGGGCATAAAATCCGAGTGGATGCTCGTCGGTTCGGTTATACTTGCGCTTTTGTTCGGGATATGCGGAAGGTATATTCCGGATGATGTAAGAAATAATCTGGTGAGATTTGTTCTGACGCCGATATCGGAGCTCTTTATGAAATTCTTGATGATGGTAGCGCCCTTCATTGTATTCTTAAGTGTGCTGACAGGCATCATAAAGAGTGAAAGCGGCTCGGAATTCGGTAAGATGAGCAAGTTTATTGTCGGCAGGTATGTGATAGAAACGGTGTTATCCTGTGTATTGTTTGTTTTTATTACATTACCGTTTTATAATTTCAAATTCGGTTCGTCCTCAGGCTCGAATGCTGACTTTTCGGATATGTTTGACCTGATTATGGACATTGTGCCGGGCAATCTTATACGTCCCTTTGAGGAAGGGAATATGCTTCAGATTATAATAATCTCGGTTCTTTTAGGAATCATTATACTCGGACTCGGCAACGGAGCAGAGAGATTAAAGGGCGTGCTGATTGATACGCGTCAAGTGTTTTCGTCTGCGATGGAGCTTGTGTGCAAGCTGCTCCCGGTGTTTATCTTCGCATCCCTTGTTGTAACGATATGGGAGAACGGTCCGGAAACCTTTGCCAGTCTCTGGAAACCGATAGTAGTTACAATCGGTGCGGTGTATATTTATCTCATGTGTTTTATGACATACGTCTCCGTCAAGTACAAGGTATCGGTTTTTACACTTGCAAAGAAGATACTGCCATCATACCTTGTTGCGCTTACAACCGCTTCGTCGATGGCGGCTTTCGGAAAGGTAAGCGAAATAAACAAAAATGAACTCGGTATTTCTCCGAAATATACCGATATTGCGTATCCTATAGGCATGACGCTGTTTGATGCGTTGTATATGGAGGTATTCCTTGTTATACCGTTTTATATGGCTGAAATATACGGTATAGCGGTTTCGCCGGTGTGGTTTGCTAAGGCCGGATTGATAAGTATTATTGTGGCTTATGCGTCACCCCAGGTTTCGGGTGGTGTACTGGTAACACTGTCTATCCTGATAAGCCAGCTGGGGCTTCCGATGGACGGACTTCCCATAGCGAGCATTTTGATTATGTTCCTTGATTTCTTCATAACAGGCGCCAAGGTTGCTTCGCATCACATGGAGATGATTCTTCAGGCCGATCACCTGAATATGATTGATTTAGAGGTGCTCAGAAAAAAGAAAAAAGCATAAAGAATACTTTATTATGTCAATTATGAAATATGTCGATTTTTGAAAAAGGACAGATTAAGTGATATGGATGCTAATACAGAGAAAATAACGAAAAAGAATAGGGCATTTATTCTCTTACCGGTGCTGATGGTTGTGATGCTGGTGGTGGTATTTGGGTTCTTTTCGTCGTATGGAATCGATCGTATGGAAAAGTCATCTATTGTGGATGCCGGGTTTGAGTTTACAGCGATGCTTGCGTCTATTCTTCTGTACGGATGCAGCATGCTGGACGGAATGCAGAAGGGCTCGGACAGACAATATTTTATAAGCCTTGTCTTTGTCAATTTCATGGCTACCGGACTTGACCTTATGACCTATATACTTGACGGGGTTGCAGAGTACAGATACTTTCATATATTTGTTATATGTTTTGTGTATTGTTGTGATTATATAATCGGATTTCTCCTCTTGAATTATATGGTGGCCTTCCTGGGCTTAGAGAAGGAAAAAGGGATACGAGTTACGGGAAAGATTTGCGCCCTGATTACGGCTGTTGAAATCATACTTGCGATTTTGAATTTGTTTTTCCCTATTCTTTTTGAGATAAATGAGGAGGGAGTTTATTCTACCACCGCATTGGATCCAATCAATTCGCTTTATACTACGATGATTACGCTTGTGGCTCTCGGCATAGCCATGGCATATAGAAAGAAGATTACGAGGGTACAGTTTTTTGCGATTGTTATCTATGCGATGATAATGAATGTGTTCCTTGTGTTCTTCCAGTATGCTACGGTTTTTTATATAAACTATGGCGTGAATCTGATTATCTTCTTTATCATCTATATCATAGTCAATGTTAAAAACGGTAATAAGGGAGCAGTAATCGAAGAGGAGCTTTCTTCAGCAAAAAAGATACAGGAAAGCCTGCTTCCAAACTTGTTTCCGGATTTTGTAGATGTTCCGGAGTTCGACTTACATGCGTTAAATCTTCCGGCTAAAGAGATTGGCGGAGATTATTACGACTTCTTTAAGCTTGATGATGATCATATTGTGTTCTTGGTCGGAAATGTGGTCGGCCATGGCGTCGGCGCTTCTCTTTTTATGGCCACATCAAAGGCGATGATTAATATGCAGTCCCAGTTGGGAGGAACACCCGCGGATGTTTTAAGTAATGTAAACAGGCGGATTACATCATCCGAAAATCGTCCGATGTCCGTGGAGATATGGATGGGAATGCTTGATATTCCGTCAGGAAAGCTTAAATATGTGGATGCGGGACTGGGACGACTGGCTATAATGCGCGGTAATACAAAAGTATTTGAAATAGTACATGACGGCGCGGAATTTCCTGTAGGAGAAAAAAAGGAATACAGATATACCGACAGGGAGTTGATCCTATCGCCCGGTGACAGGCTATTCCTTTTCACTGACGGTGTTCCGCATGCAAAGAGAAAAGACGGAACTCAGTTTGGCAATGACAGGCTTATCGAGGTCCTTAACAGAAATAATGATAAAACCGAAGAAGAGCTTTGTAATGATATGTCAGCCAGCATAGAGGCGTTTGCTCCGGATAACCGTCAAACGGATGATATTACCATGCTGGGCTTTACATACAAGGGAAAACAAGGAGAAACAGTATGAAAAACGGTAAAAAAATAGGATACATAGTTTTCTTTGCGATGCTTGCCCTGTATATATCGCTTTTTGTGTTTTTCAGGTTTTTTGATTTGCTGGAGGCTGAGGATCGGAAGTTGTTTCAGGCATCTGTAGACCTGTTCACTCTTGCTCTCGGGCTTGTTCTTTATTACGCCTGCCTTTTGGATCGTGATGAGATAAGCGGACTAAAGCTTTGCTTCTTAAGAATTGTGGTCGTTGTGTTTGTCGGCATGGTTACGGAGATTCCGGCGCTTATTACTAACGGCATTCCGGAGATGGCGAAGGTTAATCATGCATTATACACGATTGTCTTTATCTGCAATCCCTTGTCGGCATTCTTCTTTTTCTATTATCTTGTGGAATACCTTGGCGTAGGGGATAATATTATTGTCAGAATAATGCGTCCCGGTTTGTGGATACTGTTTGGCACACATTGCATAGTTCAGTTTATCAATTGCTACGGTCCGTTGTTTTTTTACTACAATAAAGCGGGAGAGTACACAAGAGCTGTTTTTTATCCGCTGGCGAATCTTTTCTCCTACATATGCGGAGCGTGCGTCATTCTTGTTTTGAATATATACAGGAAACGGCTTAAGCTTTATCAATTTTTGATACTGTTTGTGTTCTTTGTGGCGCCGCTTGTTTCACTGGCTATCAATATAGTTGTAAGGCTTTCGCCGGTATTCTCGGTGCTGATGTGTGTGCTTTTAGTTATCTATTGCGTGCTTAACATCGAGAGAAGTCGTGAACGCTCGGCTGTGGAGGCTGAGCTGTCTTTGGCAACAGAAATCCAGGCCAACATGCTCCCATGCATCTTCCCGGCATTTCCCGAGAGACCGGAGCTTGATATCTACGCTTCCATGACGCCCGCAAAGGAGGTGGGGGGAGACTTCTATGATTACTTCCTACTCGATGACGATCATCTTGTAATAGTGATTGCGGACGTGTCGGGAAAAGGTGTTCCCGCCTCGCTGTTTATGGTAACCTCCATGATTATGATCAGAGACTGCGCAATGTATGGCGGAAGTCCTGCTGAGACGCTTGAGATGGTAAATCGGCAGATATGCGCAAATAATCCGACAAGGACGTTCGTAACGGTCTGGTTCGGCAAGCTTGAAATAAGCACGGGAAAGATGATATGTACCAACGCCGGACACGAGTTTCCGATAATCAATACACAGGGAAGCTTTGAGCTTTTGAATGATAAGCACGGCATGCCGGTCGGAGTAAAAAAGAAAGCAAAGTATACAGATTATGAAATGGAATTAAAAGATGGAGACAGCATCTTCTTATACACCGATGGAGTTGCCGAGGCAAATAATATTGACGGTGACTTCTTCGGAGCCGAAAGGCTGATAGAGGCTGTCAATCTCAATCCGGGGGCTGTGCCGGAGACAGTGCTTAATAACGTACGTAAAGCTGTGGATGATTTCGTAAAGGAAGCACCGCAGTTTGATGACCTGACTATGCTCGGTTTTAAATACAAGAGAAATAAATAATAAACTAAGCGGAGGTATTGAGAAATGCAAACATTAAAGATTAAAATGGCAAGAAACCAGAGGGAACTGCGTGTGGAGCTTATCGGAAGGCTGGATACGGTTACTTCAAAGGAACTCGAGAGTGAGGTTAAGAAGAACCTCCCGGGTATCGATTTACTCATTTTTGATTTTACGCAGCTTGAGTACATAGCAAGCGCGGGCTTAAGGGTTCTTCTCGCTGTTTCGGCATGGATGGAAGACAGGGATAAAGAAATGAAGATCATAAACTTAAGCCAGATGGTGAAGGAGATATTCACTGTTACCGGTATGATTGAGGCCTTTGAAATCGAGGAGTAATACTTTCCGTATGGGGTGTTGGTATGAAAATACTTAATGTGGAAGCGGTAGTAGACAACATATATAAGGTGACAGATTTTGTGGATGAGCAGCTAGATGAGGCAGAGTGCCCGCTTAAGACTAAGCTTCAGCTTGAACTCGCCATTGAGGAGTTGTTCGTTAATATAGCGAATTATGCCTATGATTCGGAAACCGGCATGGCTGAAATCGGTTTTGAAATTGAAAATGATCCGAAGACAGCTGTATTTGTGTTGTCGGACAGCGGCAAGCCGTACAATCCTCTCATGAAGGAGGATCCTGATGTGACGCTTCCTAGGAGGGAGAGGCCAATCGGGGGACTCGGTATATTTGTTGTCAAAAAAGGCATGGACGATATGTTCTATGAGTATAAGGACGGCAAGAATGTACTCACACTAAAAAAGATACTGTAGAAAAATAAATTGTGGCATCATTATACATCAACAGACAGTAGGAGGCCTCAATGTGTTTTTGATGTCTTACTGTTGCTGTGATTGGCTTTTGAAACATAAGCAGGTATTGAGATTTACCGGCTCGTGTTATATAATCTTACATCATTTATATTATTCTATTTTATGAAAGGGAGACAAATAAAATGGCGATTAAAGCAGCAATAATGGGATACGGTAACCTGGGAAGAGGCGTAGAGAAGGCGATTTCGAGGGCTGAGGATATGGAGCTTGTGGGAGTGTTCACAAGAAGAGATCCCGCAGGGGTTAAAGTTGACTCCGGAGCAAAGGCATATCATGTGGATGCGCTTGAAGGAATGAAGGATGATATCGACATCCTTATCATCTGCGGGGGAAGCGCAACAGATCTTCCCGAGATGACACCGAAGTATGCGGCTTTGTTCAATGTGATTGATTCCTTTGATACTCATGCGAATATACCTGTTCACTTTGCGAATGTTGATGAGGCTGCAAAGAAGGCGGGTAAGATAGGTATAATATCCTGTGGCTGGGACCCGGGCATGTTCTCGCTTAACAGGCTTTACGCTCATTCGGTACTTCCGGGAGGAAAGGATTACACCTTCTGGGGCAAGGGAGTAAGCCAGGGGCATTCGGATGCGATAAGAAGAATAGAGGGCGTGGCTGATGCAAGACAGTACACTGTTCCGGTACCTGAGGCGCTTGATTCGGTAAGAAGAGGCGACAACCCCGAGCTTACCACAAGACAGAAGCATACCAGACTTTGCTATGTGGTTGCAAAGGAGGGTGCCGATAAGGATAAGATTACCGAAGAGATAGTAAACATGCCGAATTACTTTGCTGATTATGATACTACGGTTAACTTTATCACCGCAGAGGAGATGGCGAGAGACCACAGCGGTCTGCCGCACGGCGGTTCGGTTATCTATTCAGGCAGCACCGGAGACGGAACAAACAAGCATGTGATCGAGTACAGCTTAAAGCTTGATTCAAACCCTGAGTTCACCGGCTCGGTGCTTGTTGCTTATGCCAGAGCTGCGGTAAGAATGAACAAGGCCGGAGATTGCGGAGCCAAGACCGTGTTTGACATAGCGCCGGCTATGCTTTCACCGCTTTCGGGCGAAGAAATCAGGGCGCATATGCTGTAGGAGTTAACAAATGAACGTAATTACACTAATCATATGCAAGCTTGCCATGGCTGTATTAAAGCTTACAGGCAGGGGCAGCTCGTTTCCCGGTGAGCTTGCTTTAAAGCTTAACAAAAAAATACTCAAGTACTTCAAGCTTCCGGACAGGATAATAGCTGTTACCGGAAGCTCGGGAAAGGGCAGCTGTTCCTCGGTTATCGCAAAGTGCTTTCGGGATCAGGGCTATAAGGTTGCCCATAACTCTTCGGGCTCGAACTTAACCGCAGGCATTACCGCGCTTTTGATAAGCCGGTCAAAGCTTAACGGCAGGATAAAGGATGATGTGCTTGTCATGGAGGTTGACGAGCGCTATGCGAAGTTTATCTTCAAGGACATTAAGCCCGATACTGTTGTGATTACTAATCTTACCAAGGACCAGCCTCCGAGACAGGGACATGTGGATCTTGTATACCATGAGATTAACAAGGCCTTAAAGGAAGACATGACCCTTATCTTAAACGGCGACGATCCCTATACAAGAAAGTTTGCCTTAAAGAGAGAGTTTAAAAAGGTACTTTACTTCGGTATAGACAAGACTGCGGATTCCTACACCGAGTCAAGGTATGAGAACCTTATCATGTATTACTGCCCGAAGTGCAATAAGAGACTTGATTACAACTACAGGCATATAGAGATATACGGTGATTACAGCTGTCCGGGCTGTGATTTCAAGAGACCTGACATCGATTATCGTGTAACAAAGGCAGACTTTGATAAAAAAGAGATAACCATAAACGGACATGATGTAAAGCTGCCCTACGGCATGCTCTTCGGCGTTTACAATGCCGCTGCAATCTATGCCTGCTGCGCAAGCTGCGGTTTGGATGAGGATAAGACGGCTAAGTCCCTTTCGGAGGAGAAGGCGGACAAGCACATTTACAGCGAGTATAAGCAGGGCGGAAGAAATGTATATGTGCTGAACAATAAGAACGAGAACAGCGCTACATTTAATCAGTCTGTATGGTTTTACAACAGAGGCAAAGGGTCAAAGAGTGTTATCATAGGCTGGAGGGAGATAAGCAGGAGATACGGCTACGACGATCTTTCGTGGCTCTATGACATAAGCTTTGAACTCCTTGACGACGGAAAGCTTGATTATGTGGTGGCAAGCGGAACCCATGCAGAGGCTGTAAAGAAGCGCATGGAGCTTGCAGGGATAAGCGACGCAAAGATTGTCTGCGAGCCGGAGTTGTCTAATGCGGTAGACTTCCTGAAGTCCAAAACAAAATCAGACATATATGCCATACTTAACTTTGATTATGTTGAACCCTTTAACACTTTAATGGGAGAATGATATGAACATATTACATCTGTATCCGGACAGCATGAGCCTGTACGGTGAAAGCGGAAATATTAAGGCTTTTGCCAAAGCCCTTAAAGCTACCGGCAAATCTGTTAACATCATAAAGACCGACCTTGACGGGGAGGTAAGCTTCGGCGGAGTGGATTTTGCTTATATTGGCCAGGGAACCGAGGAAGGTGAGCTTCGCTCTCTAGCGCATCTTAAGAGATATAAAGCTGAGGTTGCGCAGTACATCGAAAACGGAGGCATGCTTCTCGCAACCGGAAACTCATGGGAGATATTCGGAAAAGCCGTTACCTACCGTGATAAGGAATATGAGGGTCTCGGGATATTTGATTACACGACTGTGATTGGAAAGGAACGTCTGGTGGATGAGTGTGAGGCATCAATCCCCGAGTACGGTATCGACATAGTAGGCTTTTCAAATCATTCGGGTGTGGTAACGGGTTCAAATAACGGATTTACGGTATTCAGCAAAGGCAGAGGCGAGAGCCATCTGTATAAAGGTTTTATGGGGACACATATGATAGGGCCGATACTTGCGAGAAATGATGAGCTGGTACTAAAGCTTCTCGGCAGATTGGAGGGTTGACATGGCGAAGTGGATAATGGTTGTTGATGATGATGTGGCTAATCTTAAGATGGCCGGAGCGATACTTAGCAAGAATAATATGAGGGTTACGGCGCTCAAGTCAGGCAAAGCCTTGCTTGATTATATCTGCGAGCACGGAACCCCGGATTTAATTCTGCTTGATATTATGATGCCCGAGATGGACGGCTTCGAGACCTTAAAGAACCTTCGTGAGCTTGAGAAGAAAAAGTCACTCAGTGAAACCCCCGTCATCTTCCTCACGGCAGATGCCAATACCGGAACAGAGAGCAAGGGCTTTGAGGTGGGCGTTTCGGATTATATCAGAAAACCCTTTAACCCTGAGGTTCTGCTCAGGCGCATAGATAATGTTATCTCCATGCAGAGTGAGATGGAGAATTTGAAGAACGAGGCTTCGGTTGACAAGCTTACGGGCTTTATGAACAAGGCAGCGACAACCACCGAGTTTTCAAAGCTCTGCGCACAGGAAAGCGGTTGTCTTATGATGATTGACCTTGACTCTTTTAAGCTTGTTAACGATCTCTACGGCCATGAGATGGGTGATAAGGTTCTTATTTCTTTCGCGAATATAATCAGGGAGACTTTGCCGGAGGGCAGTAAATACGGGCGCATAGGCGGTGATGAATTCACTGCGTTCTGCGTGAATACCGATACCGAAGAGGCGGTAGTCGAGATTACAAAGGCTCTTAACGAGAAGCTTGTGAAAAAGGCTAAGGAGCTTATGGGGCCTGATATGAATATTCCCCTCGGCACATCTGTAGGCGGAATTATGGTTCCCATTCACGGCAATGATTACGGCTCGCTCTTAAAGCTTGCGGATAAGTCGCTCTACAAGGTAAAGAAGAACGGCAAGCACGGCTGCGCCCTTTATTCATCGGATTTCATGGAGGATGATAACGAAGGAAACGGCCTGATGGATATAAGAGGCATCTCCGAGATATTGGGAGAGAGGAACATCCATGATGACGCACTCTTTCTCGACATGGATGCATTTGCCCATGTGTACCGTTATTCCACAAGATATTTTATGAGAAACGGTGTAAATGTACTGAAGGTTCTTTTCACGCTCGAAAGGCTTGAGGGAGCTTCGGACAGTGATTATAAAAACAAGTGCGACGAGTTCGGAAACCACGTAAGGAAATCCTTGAGAAAGTCGGATATGCTCACAAGGAGCAGGTATAACCAGTATTTTGTTCTTATCCCCGATATACGCGAGGAGCACACGGAGATGGTTGTGAATTCCGTGATTAAAAAATGGAACGATAATCATGGCGGAATTCTTGACATATCCTATGAGACGGAATTTGTAAGGCGCGATGAGATCGAGCCTTATTCGGACGGCAGGGCTTCGGTGGTTATAGTTGATGATGACATTATCAACATCAACAGCGCGGTCAAGGCCTTAAGCGAGCATGACGTAAATGTAACGCCGTTTTTATCGGGAGCGGAGTTCCTTGAGTACATCAGCATGAGTGAAAAGCTGCCGCTTCTAATACTTCTTGATATCAAGATGAAGGATATGGACGGTTTTGCGATTATGGACAAGCTCAAAGCCATGGGCGGCGATATCAGCAGGGTTCCGGTTATCTTCCTTACGGCCGATGACAGCGAGGGAAATGAGGTGGTAGGACTCTCAAAGGGCGCGGTTGATTATATCAAGAAGCCCTTTACTCCGGAGATACTCAATGTAAGAGTCAACCACATCCTTGAACTTGCGGTACTTCGAAAGAGATACAGTGATAGACGCAAGGTTTGAATTATCCCGAAGAATCTTATGAGGTAAATCATGGAGTTAAACAAAGAAACCCGGGACATGTCAAGGTCGGCGCAGCTCATATTACTAATCGGTTACACGGTTTTGATAGCACTGTACTTTGCCGCGACATTTCTCCTCGGGTGGGAAAAGTGGATACTTGTGATTGTTGGCGCAGGCCTTATAGCAAGCTGGGCCATGCATATCAGCTCGGTATTTGAAGACCTTCAGAGGATCAGGATAATATCGGGCTTTGTGTTGTGTTCTTTTTTCATATACGGGACGCATCTTACAAACACCTACGATCTCGCGGTCGTTATGGCGTCTCTCATGCTTTTCTATATTCTCATAGGTGTCAGAGGCCTTATTACCATGTGCCAGATAACCTACTACATTACCATGACCTATGCTCTGATTGTTTTCATGGTTCAGGGCGGAACCTTCGATGCTCTTCTTGTTGGCAGAACATTTCTTCATTACATAGTTATTACGGCGCTCGCAATCTTCGGCAGGTATATCATAAGCAGATGGAAGCAGGTCATTCACGCCTCTGAGGATGAGATAGAAGAGCTTACCGAGGCCACCGAGCGCTTGAATGACTTTCTTGCAAATGTATCGCATGAAATCAGGACTCCCGTCAATGCCGTGATTGGTCTCTCGGGGATATGCATAGACAAGGAGAGGGACCCTGAGGTAAAGAAGGATATGGAGTCTGTCAGAAATGCAGGCAGAAGGGTTGCCGAGCAGATAGGGGATATACTTGATTTCTCAGAGATAGACAGGGGAAGAGCGGTTAAAAACAGTGAGGACTACACCATGTCTTCGGTTCTGAATGATATTATGCCGGATATCCGCGGCGCGGCAAAGGATGGTATTGAGCTTGTGTTTAATGTGGATTCTTCCGTTCCCGCGCTTATGAATACCGATGTTGCCAAGCTTAAGAAGATAATCAAGGCGCTGGTTTCCAATGCGCTTAAATTCACGAACGAGGGTGGCGTATACCTCGGTATTAGCGCAGAGAAGCATGATTACGGAGTGAATCTTTTGGTCGAGGTTGCTGATACCGGCATCGGTATGACCGAGGATGAGCTGAGCAGGGTGTATGAGCGTTTCTATCAGTCGGATTCGGGAAGGGCAAGGACCGGCAGCGGTCTTGGACTCGGACTTTCCATAGTATCGGGCTTTGTGGCGCTCCTCGGTGGCTTTATGACCATAAGCAGCAGGCCGGGAGGCGGAACCACGGTCAGGGTAAGCATCCCGCAGACGGTTATAGATGATGAAAGCTGTATTTCGTTAAAGAATCCGAAGACTCTTTCGGTAGGGGCATATCTGAACTCGTCAAACTTCAGCAGTCCCGTGGTAAGGGAGTTTTACAATCGTCAGTCGGTTACCCTGCAGAAAAGCTTATCGATAGATTTGCTCAGGGTAGAGAGCATAGATAACCTAAAGAAGCTTAATCAGACAACGAAACTCACGCACCTGTTCGTGGGACAGAACGAGTATCTTGCGGATAAGGCTTATTTTGACGGACTTTTTGGGAAGGTAAGTGTGATAGTTGTTGCCGACACAGGCTTTGAACCCGGCGGTCCGGTCAGGGTTATGGAAAAGCCCTTTTACGCATTTCCTGCCGTGTCTTACTTAAATACCGGCAAGCATGAGGCGGATGCTCATGGCGCAAAGCTTATGGTGAAGGATGTTAAAGCTCTTGTGGTGGATGACGAGCCCATGAATATTATGGTTGCGAAGAGTGTGTTCGTAAGGTACGGGATGCAGGTAGAAGCCGCGGTATCAGGCAAGGAGTCCATCGATATGTGCCGCAAGAAGGTGTATGACATAATTTTTATGGATCATATGATGGGACAGATGGACGGCGTTGAGGCCATGAAGAGGATAAGAACCGACGCTAAAGGCTTAAACCACGAGACGCCCGTTATAGCGCTGACAGCAAATGCCATGAGTTCCGCAAAGCAGATGTTTTTAAAAGAAGGCTTTGATGGTTTTGTAAGCAAACCGATAGAGACCGAGGAATTCGAGAGAACGATCAAGAGGGTTCTGCCCAAGGAAAAAATAGAATATAAAAAAATAGAATATATAAGCATAGGTTATAAAAGTGATGAAGAAGAGGTCTCTTCACGGGTAAAACGTACTGAGACAGCCGGAGAAGATGTGCTTGAATTTGCGCCGCTTAATGAAGCTACGGCCGGCGGCCGGGGAGAAGCATCTTTTATTACAGAGCTCGATAAGATGGGGGTAGCCACGGAGGAGGCGCTGTCCTACTTCTCGGAGGACGAGGAGCTTTACAGGGAGCTTCTTGTACAGTTTGCCACGGATGCGGATGAAAGAGTATCCAAGCTTACCGCTGCCTATGAACAAAATGATTATAAGAGCTATGAGATAACTATACACGGAACCAAAAGCGCATCAAGGATGATAGGATTCAACAATCTGTCCGATGAGGCCATGAAGCTTGAGAATGCCGCGAATACCGGTGATGCAGCCTATATAGATGCAAACCATACAAGGGTTATCGGTCTGATTAAAAAAGCCGGCAAAGATATAGAGGGATTGCTTTCGCTTAATACAGTGGGTAACGCGGGCGTGGACAATGACGAGGTTTTCGAGTTTGAGCCCGATGCGGGCGATGACGACGTTATAGAGTTTGCTCCGGCAAAGGGCGGCAGTGACGATGTCATGGAGTTTGCCCCGGCAAAGGGCGGCAGTGACGATGTCATGGAGTTTGCCCCGGTAAATGATGACAATAATGAGGATTAAACAATATGTTAAAAAGGCTTAGTGAATACCTATATGACGACAAGCTGGACATAAGGCAAAGGATATTCGTGTTAAATACGATAATAGTTGACTTTGTCCTTTTTGTGACGGGCCTCGAGCTTTTAAGCCTGTTTGGGTTTGCAGTGGAAGGCTTAGGGTTGTTCCTGCTTATTTTTGTTATATCCGTGATTGCCTACAGCTCGGTCAAGAAGGAAAAGGTTCCGGCCGGAGCTTCGCTCGTCTCATTTATTATGGGCTTTGCGTACTTCCCGGTAATGTTCCTTTTGGGCGGAGGCATAAGCGGTACGGGTCCTCTGTGGTTTATTTTCTCCATGCTTTTAATCTGCACAATCCTGAAGGGAAGGTTCAGGATTATTCTTATAGTAGGCGAGGAGCTTGTGGCCTTTGCGCTCTACATAGCCTGTTATCTGAATCCCGAGATGGCGGCAGACATTACGGGAACGGGCTACGATGTGTTCTCCTTCGTAACTCTGTTTCTTATCACAAGCGCCATCGCATTTATGCTTATCATCGAGAACAAGCTTTATGTGAAGCAGAGTGAGCTTTCAAAGAAGCAGAGCGAGGAGATTGAGAACCTTGTGGCTTCCCAAAATCATTTCTTCTCGAGCATGAGCCACGAGATCAGAACCCCTATCAATACAATAATAGGCTTGAATGAGATGATCTTAAGGGAGGATATATCCGATGAGATAGCCCAGGATGCCATCAACATCCGTTCGGCGGGCAAGATGCTGCTCAATACTATCAACGACATACTTGACATGTCGAAGTTCCAGGCGGGCGATATGCATATCCTGATTGAGCCCTACGATACGGGGCACATGTTCTCAGATATAGTCGGTATGCTTTGGCTTAAGGCCAAGGAGAAGGGACTCGAATTCAAGATAAATGTTGCGCCGGATGTCCCTGCGGAGCTTAAAGGAGACGAGGTCAGGATAAAGCAGATACTGATGAACATCCTTAACAATGCCATAAAATACACTGCCGAGGGCTCGGTGACGCTTTCTGTCGAATGCGAGAGACAGGAGGACGGTATCGTGAAGATGGTATACACCGTGGAAGACACAGGCATGGGCATAAAGAAGGAGGATATACCTTATCTCTTCACGGCCTTTAAGCGAGTGGACGAGGGAAATACTATGCATATAGAGGGTACGGGCTTGGGACTGTCCATAGTCAAGCAGTTTTTGGACCTTATGGGCGGAAAGGTAACCGTGAACAGCGTATATACCAAGGGCTCGAGCTTTATCGTTGAGATACCGCAGAGAGCCGCCTCCGATAAGGAGATAGGCGAGTACAATTACGCTAAGAAGCACAAGCTGTCTTATAAGACCGATTATAAGCAGAGCTTTGAGGCTCCCGAGGCAAGAATCCTGGTGGTTGATGACAACGATTCAAACCTGATAGTCGTCACAAAGCTCCTGAGGGATACGAAAATCAAAATCGATACCGCAAAGAGCGGCAGAGAGGCTTTGGAAAAAACTCTCGAGAATTCTTATAACCTGATATTCATGGATCATCTGATGCCTGAAATGGACGGAATTGAGACATTCAGAGCCATCAAGAAGCAGGTGGGCGGAAAGTGCAGGGAGACTAATGTGGTAGTCCTTACTGCCAACACGGGTGAGGAAAACAGAAAGATATACGCAACCGAGGGCTTTAACGGTTACCTGGTGAAACCCGTTACCGGAACGGACCTTGAGAATGAGATAATAAGGCAGCTTCCGAAAGGGCTTATTCATCTTATGGACAGCTCGGGTGCCGAAACCACGGAGATGGTATCTTTCTTAAGCGACAGCAAGAGAAAACGCAGGATAGTGATTACTACCGAGAGCACGGCGGACCTGCCGGAGCGCTTGGCGGAGAAGTATAATATAGCCATATTCCCTATAAGTGTTAAGACTGCGGAGGGAGTGTTTAAATCAGGATTAGAAATCGATACGGACGGACTCTTGAAATATATGGAGGATCATTCGCAGCAGGTCGCCCCGGTTTTGCCTACTACGGCGGAATATGAGACGTTCTTTGCGCGGCAGCTTGAGACGGCAAATAATGTTATACATATCTCCATAACCGGACAGATAGAGGGAAGTGCATATAATGTAGCAAAAGAGGCCGCTGCTGCATTTGATAATGTCACTGTAATAGACAGTATGCATATGTCCGGAGCTCAGGGAATAATGGCAGTTCTCGCAAGTCGTATGGCTGAGGCGGGAATGGGTGTTAACGAGATTGCAACGAAGCTTTCCGTGCTCTACAAGAGGATAAGGGCAAGCTTTATGATAGACAATATGGACTTTATGGCGCGAACCGGACAGGTAAGCACCGGTTTTGCCAACTTCACAAAGTCGCTTATGATGCGCCCGGTTTCGTTGATGAAGAACGGAAAGATATCCACGGCCGGTATGCTTTTCGGTTCGAAAAAGCATGTGTGGAAGAGATATATAGACAAGAGCTTTTCGGGAATCAAGGTCAACACCAAGGCGCTCTTTGTGAACTACATAGGCCTGTCCAAGAAGGAGCTTGAGTACATAAAGAGCCTTATCGAGAATAAATACAGCTTTGAGGCTGTCTTCTTCGTACAGATATGTCCGGTTATTGCCATATCCTGCGGCCCCGGTTCCTTCGGGCTTTCCATAATGATCGACGAGTGATGCTTGCGGCAGTTCACGCCGATGTGGACGCCTTTGTGGGCAGCGCGCCGCAATTTGACGATCTTACAATGATGCCATTAAAGTATTACGGCCCGGAATCATAAAGGAGGATATAACTGCTTGTATTAAATGTATCGGAGTTGTATAATAAGAAGGATTGTTTTTAAGCATAAATATACATTTTTTTATTCAAAGGAGGAAGATATATGCAGCAGAAAAACACAGGAAAGATAATAGTTGCCTTTCTGCTTGTGACTGCGCTTGCGGTGGTGTCGGTGTTCTCGGTATTGCAGTTTATAAAGGATCCCACGCCGGAGCAGATAGCCGATTACAAGGCTGAGAACGGAATCAAGGATGATAAGAAGACTACGGATTCAAAAACTGAATTAGGTTTTTTAACAGAGGAAGAGAAGACCACTGAAAAGCAGACGACCGAAGAGATTACTACTGAGGAAAAAACCACAGAAGAGAAGACCACAGAGGAGAAAACCACAGAAGAAAAAACCACAGAGGAAAAGACTACGGAGAAACCTTCCGGGTCAGGAGACCTTGCCCTTGAAGATGTGGCAGGCACTTACACCGGAAAGGGTACTTATACCAGGTTTAAGGTTGACTTCCCGGATGAGATGTTCGAAGGCCTGTCAGAAAATGAGATAGATGCGGCTATGGCCATGATAAAGGCCTTGGAGGGCACGGATTTTGATATTGCCTTCAGCATAGATGAGGACGGCTCATGGGATTTTGCCATGGAAGACGGACTTATGAACTTTGAGTTTGACAGCTATGATTTCAGCAAAGAGATAACCGAGCTTGAGGATGGCGGCTTCTCCATGAAGATGGACGGAAAAGAAGAGGGCATCGATGCGGAGGCGGCTTTTAACGGAGCATTTTCGGGCAAGGGGGATAATATAAAGGTTAAGGGTAGCTTTATACTGTCGGGAGATATGGACGGCGCCAACGTTGATTTGATTGTAGATTACGAGGCAGAACTAACTGATAACGCAGACGAAGACGAAGAGGGGGTGTAGACAGATGAGATGCGGAACATGCGGAAATGAAATAGCGGACGGATCAATGTTCTGTGAGATATGCGGAGCAGCACAGAATGCACAGCCGGCGCAACAGACACAACCCGTTCAGCCGGCACAGCCCTACGGCAACCCCATGCAGAACACACAGCCTGTTCGTCCTGCGCAACCCTACGGCAATCCAATGCAAGGCGCACAGCCCTCACAGTCTGCACAGAATATGAGCCCTTACGGCAATCCCATGCAGGGACAGGGCATGCAGCCCACCCCTCAGCAGATGCAGGGCATGCAACAGGCACCGGGAGTTCAGTCCGGACAGCCGATGAACCCTTACGGGCAGCAGATGCCGAATATGAATTCACCCTACGGGCAGCAGATGCCGAATATGAATTCACCCTACGGGCAGCAGGGCGGTTATGCGCAGCCTGCCTACCCTGCGGCAAAGAAGTCTTCGGCCGGTTTTATAGTATTTGTTGTTATAATGCTGATGCTTATCGCAGCCGAGGTTGTACTCTTTTTGGCACCCGGTTTCCTTACCAAGAGTAACAGGGAAAAGAAGATTAAAGAGCAGCTCGGAATATCAAGCAACGTGACTGTGGAAACCGAAGAAGAGGAAGTATAATCAGGAGGATATAAAAATGACTATTACAAAGCAGACCGTAATGGGAGATATGCTTAATTACGACGGAGGTATAGCTCTTGTTCTTATGGAGGCAGGCATGCACTGCGTAGGCTGTCCTTCATCTATCGGAGAATCTCTTGAGGATGCGTGCATGGTACACGGGCTCAACTCCGATGAGGTGCTGGCGAATATAAACGAGTACTTGAAGTCACGCGGTAAGCTCGAAGAAGAAGGTACTGAAGAGACTGCCAAAGAGGCTGACAATAAGGAAGATTAATGAACATAATCATAGTGGGCTGCGGACGCGTGGGTTATACCTTGGTCGAGCAGCTTAGCATGGAAAAGCATAATATCACGGTTATCGATGAGGACGAGGACAGAATCAGTAGTATCACCGAGGAGCTCGATGCCATGGGTATAGTCGGTAACGGCGTGGATTATAAAACGCTGCTTGAGGCCGGCATAGAGCGAACCGACCTTCTTATAGCGGTAACGGATAACGATGAGCAGAACCTGCTTTGTTGCGTTATGGCTAAGAGGATAGATAACTGCAAGACTATTGCCAGGGTTAAAAACCCGGTTTACAATTCGGAGATAGGTTTTATAAGGCGTGAGCTCGGACTTTCGATGATAATCAATCCCGAGCTTATTGCTGCGTCCGAGATAGCGCGTATATTTCAGTTCCCCGACACCATAAGAGTCGATACCTTTACCAGAGGAAGAATAGAGCTTTTGCACCTGACCATAGAGGAGGACAGCTTCCTCGACGGCTACCGTGTATCGGATATAAGACGAAAGCTCAAATGCGAGGTTCTCGTATGTATGGTTGCAAGGAAGGATGAAGTATTCATTCCTTCGCATGACTTCGTCTTAAGACACGGTGACAGGATATGCATTGCGGCGCTTCCCGAGGTTGCCAGCGCTTTCTTCGCGAAAATTGGAATTCAGAGCTCGAGGGCGCACTATACCATGATAGTCGGCGGAGGTACCATAGGGTATTATCTCGCAAGGCGACTTCTTGATGTGGGAGTACATGTTAAGATTATAGAGAAGGACAGGCAGCGTTGTGACGAGCTTGCCTCGCTGCTTCCGGATGCTACCGTGATTAACGCTGACGGTTCGGATGAAAAAAGGCTTATATCCGAGGGACTTGACGCGGTGGACGGTTTCGCTGCTCTTACCGGCGTGGACGAGGAGAATGTTATCCTCTCGCTTTTTGCCGGAAAGCTCTCCGGAGGCATTACCGTAACCAAGATAGACAAACTGAAGTACAGTGTGGTTCTTGAGGGAATGTCACTTGACAATGTTATCTTCCCCAGTCTGCTTACCGCGGATTATATTACCAAATACGCAAGAACCATGAACCAGTCCACAGAAAGTGATGTGGAGAACCTGTTCAGGCTTGAGAACGGTAAGGTAAGCGCAATAGAGTTCTTTGTCAGGGAGCATTCGGATATTACGGATACTCCGATCTCAAAGCTGAAGCTCAAGAAGGATATGCTGATATGCTCGATTACCAGGGACGGCGCGGTTATCATACCTGACGGCAATGATGAGATCAGGCCGGGGGATGCAGTGCTGATTATAACGGTCAGGTCAAGGTTTTCGGATATCACGGACATAGTAGAGAGATAAGACAGTCAAAGTATGAACATAGGTGTTGTTGCATATATAATCGGATGGGTGCTTCAGTTTGAAGCAATATTTATGGCGTTTCCGCTGATCACGGGACTTATCTACGGAGAGTATGACTGCTGCACGGCATACATCATCTCGGCATGCGTGTGTCTTGTGACGGGCTATATCCTGAAACGCTTCAGAAAACCGGGAGCGGATCTCTTCTTGAGAGAAGGCTTTGCTGCGGTTGCATTAAGCTGGATAGCCCTTGGCGTGTTCGGCGCGCTTCCATTTGTGATTACGGGGGAGATACCGAACTATATAGACGCGCTTTTTGAAACCGTGTCGGGACTTACCACGACGGGCGCCTCAATCTTAAATGACGTGGAAGCCCTTTCGAAGTCCAACCTCTTCTGGAGAAGCTTTACTCACTGGATAGGAGGCATGGGTGTATTTGTATTTATACTTGCCATACTTCCCCTTATGGGCGCACACAGCATGAACCTGATGAAGGCGGAAAGTCCGGGCCCCTCGGTGGGAAAGCTGCTGCCGAAGGTGAAGGATACGGCCTTTGTTACCTACGCCATGTATTTCGGACTTACCGTTGCCTGTGTCATAGCGCTTCTGATAAGCGGTATGGACTGGTTCGAGAGCCTGACCATGAGCTTCGGTACCATGGGCACCGGAGGCTACGGCATCTATAACAGCTCGGCCGGAGGCTTTTCGGCGGCGCAGCAGATAATACTTGCGGTATTCATGACTTTGGGAGGCGTTAATTATACGGCGTACTTCCTGATAATTACGAAGAAGTTCAAGGACCTCTTCTCCCTCGAGGAGGTTAAGTACTATCTGGGTATTATAATCGTTTCAACGACTGTTATCATGATTAACATAGCGCACCTGTACAAGACCTTAGGCGAGGCATTAAGACATGCTTATTTCCAGGTGGCGTCCATAATTACAACAGCCGGTTTTTCAACCGTGGATTTTGATACCTGGCCGCAGCTTTCGAAGACGATACTTTTATTGCTGATGTTCGTCGGAGCCTGCGCGGGCAGTACCGGAGGCGGCTTTAAGGTTTCGAGGCTTCTGATACTTGTCAAGTCGGTCCGGAAGGAATTAAGAACCATAATCCACCCGAGGCTTTCGAAAAAGATCTACCTTGACGGCCATCCGGTTTCGGACGAAACCTTCCGTTCGACTAACGCTTATGCGGCTGTTTACATATTGCTTATCTTAGGCTCGGTGCTTTTGATAAGCGTTGATAATCTTGATTTTACAACCAACTTTTCTTCTGTGGTTTCGGCGTTCAATAACATCGGTCCGGGCTTTGCCATGACGGGTCCGACACACAGCTTTGCGTGTTTTTCGCCGTTCTCGAAGATAGTTTTAATATTTGACATGCTTGCGGGCAGACTTGAGCTCTTCCCGATGCTTGTATTATTTGTACCGTCGTGTTGGAGGAAATATTGATGGACTTTAAGGATGAAATAAAGAGAAGAAGAACATTTGCCATTATATCACACCCGGATGCGGGCAAAACAACCCTGACCGAGAAGCTGCTTTTGTTCGGCGGGGCTATAAACACAGCCGGTTCGGTCAAGGGTAAGGCGAATTCGAAATATGCAGTTTCCGACTGGATGGGCATTGAGAAGGAGAGAGGTATCTCTGTCACTTCATCGGTGCTTCAGTTTGAATATGATGATTACTGTATCAACATACTTGATACGCCCGGACACCAGGACTTCTCGGAGGATACCTACAGAACGCTTATGGCGGCGGACTCGGCGGTTATGGTTATCGACGGTTCGAAGGGTGTCGAGGCGCAGACCATAAAGCTTTTCAAGGTATGTGTAATGAGGCATATACCTATCTTTACATTTATAAACAAGATGGATCTTGAGGCCAGAGAGCCCTTTGATCTTATAGACGAGATTGAAAATGTGCTCGGCATAAGGAGCTGCCCGATTAACTGGCCCATAGGCGCGGGCAAGCGCTTCAAGGGAGTGTACGACAGAAAGACTGAAAATGTATCCATGTTTCAGGCAGTTTCGGTCGGTGGAGCAAAGGGTGCAGCCGAGAATACGATAAGTGTGCATGACGAGGCACTTAAAGCCGAGATAGGAGATGAGCTTTACGATAAGCTCATGGAGGATATAGAGCTTTTAGACGGAGCGGCAGACGAGTACGACCAGGATAAGGTGGACCGTGGAGAGCTCACGCCGATGTTCTTCGGTTCGGCGCTTACCACCTTCGGTGTGAGGACATTTTTGGAGCATTTCTTAAAGGCAACCAATCCGCCGCTTCCGAGACTAACCGACGAGGGCGTGGCAGATCCGATGGAGGAGGAAGCTTTCTCGGGCTTTATCTTCAAGATACAGGCGAACATGAACAAGGCTCACCATGACAGGATAGCCTTTATGAGAATAGCAACCGGCAGGTTTGATGCCTCGGCGGATGTGTTTCATGTGCAGAGCGGCAGGAAATTCAGACTGTCACAGCCACAGCAGATTATGGCGGACGACAGGAAGATAATCGAGGAGGCTTATGCCGGAGACGTAATAGGCGTGTTCGATCCGGGCGTATTCTCAATCGGAGATACCATATGCGCGCCGGGAAAGAAGTTTACCTATGAGGGAATTCCCACATTTGCGCCGGAGCATTTCGCAAGACTTGTTCCCACTGATTCCATGAAGAGAAAGCAGTTCACAAAAGGCGTTACCCAGCTTGCGAGAGAGGGCGCGATACAGATATTTAAGGATTATACCTTGGACCTGTCGGAGATAATCGTCGGAGTGGTCGGCGTGCTGCAGTTTGATGTGTTGAAATACAGGTTAGAGAATGAGTATAACTGTGAGGTAAGGCTTGAGCCGCTGCCTTATAATTATATAAGATGGGTTAAGGACAGGACGCTTGACCTGAATAAACTAAAGAGAATAAGCGACTGCAAGAAGGTTAAGGATATGGATGACAATCCGCTTTTACTTTTTGCAAACGAATGGTCCATCAGACTAATATGCGAGCATAACGAAGGGTTAGAGCTTGAAGAGTTTAAGAAGAACTAAAGGCATATTCTTTTACGAATCATGCCGTTACAGATTAAAAACAGGGGGAGAGTTTTAAGATGATCTTACTTGATACTCAAAAGGAAGAATTTAAAAAGCTGAAGGAGATAAGCGTGTTCGAGAAGGACACGGACAAGGAGAAGCTGAACGGCGATCTTCTCGTGGTAGGCTTGGGCGGCGCCGGCGGTCGTGTGATAACGGCCTTAAAGGGCATGCTTGCCGACCGCATAACGCCGGAGGATAATATCAATTATCTGCTTGTTGACTCGAATATCCCTGAGATGGAGCAAACCATAGAGGACAGCAAGGATGGCCTCGGACTCAATGCTCTTGAGGTTGTGTCCATCTACAGACCGAACCTTGAGAAGCTTCTTAAGGACGGAATACAGAAAAACCCCGTACACCCGGGACTTGCAAAGTGGATGAAGGAGGATTTCCCGGCTATTTCCATCGGCACGGAGGGAGCCGAGGGAAACCGTCAGATAGGAAGACTGATGTTCTCCAACGCTTACGAGGATATGAGGATTCTTCTCTTTGAGAAGATAGAGGAGGTGTACGAGAAGTCGTTTGCCAGAACCAAAGAGGGCAAGCTTGATGTGATTATCGTGTCAAGCGTATGCGGCGGAACCGGAAGCGGTATTCTCTCTGATGTTACCTACAACATCAAGGCGCTTGCAAAGTCTAACAAGTGGAATAATTTCCGTATAGCAGGCTGTCTGCTTATGCCGGACTGTTTCTTTGGAAATCCGGCCATCAAGGGTGACGAGCACAAGGTCAAGCTCCTTAATGCCAACGGATGCGCAACCTTAAAGGAGATAGACTACTTTATGCGCGCGGCAAACCGTGGCGAGGGCTATCTCTTTGAGAGCACAACACACAGGCTTTCGATAAAGGAGAATATATTCGATACATGCCTGCTTATCTCCGGAAAGAAGGATAAGCAGGGGTACATACCTGACGGAACGATATATAACGATTGTGCTTACTTCTTAAAGAAACTGGCAGGCTTTAAGTATACAGGTGAGCCCGATGCCGACGGCAATCGCGAGCTTCTTCGCGAGCTTCTCTTTGATAAGAAGGGAGAGGGCTACTTTAAGGTTGTAAATGAGTCGGATTTCATGATACCGATAAGACAGATAGAGAATCTGTGTGAGTACGAGGTCTTCACCGAAGCGTCAAAGAGGATGGAGAACATACCTCCGCAGCTTAATCTCGAGGAGGATTTCAACACTTACTTCGGACAGATAAAGGAATTCTTAGAGGGGCAGCCCGGAGACGAGATTAAGCTTGAAATCAACGGCCTTTTACAGATGGGGTCCTTTGAAAAGCCGGCGTACAAGCTTATCAAGAAGGGACAGGATGACATGCGCGGAAAGCTTCCGAGACAGCTGCAGAGGCTTTCGGAGAACATTCCTGTCATAATAAAGTCCATCAAGAACAAGCTTACAACGGACCTTGAGTCGCTTATCAGCAAGTATATGAGAAGCTACGGTCCGGCTATTACCATGAAGGTGATAGGCGCTGCCGGCTTCGGCGGTCGGGACAGGGACGCAGGGCTTATAGAGCAGATCAAGTCCCTTGAAGAAAAGCAGAAGGCATATCAGCCTACAAATGAGTATTCGAGAATAGTCGAGTCCATTTTAGATATAGTAAAAAAGAGATTCTTTACTCTTCCTAAGGCAAAGCGTGAGACCGAGAACGGTTACTATGAGAACTGTATAAAGGACGCACTTGCTCAGGAGAGAAATTATATAATGGACGGACTTGACTCCCAGGATGTCTTCGGGGATCTGATCAGACTTCTCAGGAATCGCGCAGAGAGGATAAGTGACATCTATACTCAGTTTGCGATAGATATAAAGAACGCCATGGAGGACCTTGCCGCTGACGGCAAGAGAGTCACGGGCTACACCTTAAAGGGCGCAAAGCAGAACCGTTATCTGCCGACAGATTACATGACGGAAGACCGTATCAATCAGATGCGCGAGGGATTGATCAATCTCATGGTTTCTCATGAGAATGATATCGATGCCGGTCGTGTGGTTCCGGTAAAGCAGGAGATGGAGAAGATCTACAGGAACCTGCTGCTCGGAATAGGCGCTTACGGTCCCGAGAAGCTTATGACGGTTGCTTTTGCCGATAAGAAGATGACGCTTTCCGAGACGAATATGCTCTTTCTCGGTTCCGAGAACAAGGACAGGGATAAGATCATGCAGCGCGCCGCAGAGTCATTTGTGAAGGGTACCAATGAGAAGACCATGAAGAAGAGATTGTGCGTGCTTAAGGATGATGCTAAGCTTGAGGGCACGGACAACAGGAAGTACATCTCGCTTCCTGAGAGCATGCCGTACTTCTCGAAAGCGGTAAAGGATGTACTCGCAGGACCCATCTATAACGAGGACTACGAGTCCATAACCATGAACCCCGGTGCTATGGAGATATCTATAAATGATGTGTTCACCGGAGTTCCGCTTTCTGCGCTTGCATGCTCGGATGATATGCAGAAGGCTTATAACGAGGTTAAGGGTGGCACATACCGAGGACTGCACATAGACGAGACCATGAGAGATATGACCGCTTATCCGGATATAATGTAATGCCGGCTGTATTAGCTGCTTTTACGCCGACGGTGCGGCATACGAAAAGTACGCAGGACGTTCGCACTCCGTTTAATGACGTAGCGGTTCTAAGCGGTCAAAGAACGCCCGCAAAGAACCGACGTCCTTAAGCGGCCTGCGTATCTTTTGTATACACGCCCCGCCGGCTGTATACTTGAATAAAGAGAGAGGCATTTGGCGGGATTTTAAACGAAGTGATATATCGTGTCATTCTGAGCGAAGCGAAGAATCTTTTTTAGAGGTAGATTATGGAAGAAAAAACACAATTTGCAGTTTTGATCGACTCCGAGAATGTGAGTGCAAGGTATGCGCAGATCATATTTGACGAGATGGAAAAGTACGGATATGCGTCCGTCAGAAGAATATATGGAAACTGGTCCACCCGTGGGAACGGGTGGAATGAAAAGCTGCTGCTGGAGTATTCAATCACTCCGGTTCAGCAGTTTTCGTATACTCAGGGGAAAAATGCGACTGATATGGCTATGGTCATAGATGCCATGGATCTTCTGTATCAGAATAAGGTCGAGGGCTTTTGCTTAGTGACAAGCGACAGCGACTTTACCAGACTTGCTGTGAGA
The DNA here is from genome assembly GCA_017525525.1 of Lachnospiraceae bacterium. GTDB lineage: Bacteria > Bacillota > Clostridia > Lachnospirales > Lachnospiraceae > Coprococcus_C. The sequence goes on from JAFXSQ010000055.1 coordinate 75,269, forward strand.
CTCAGAGAGGAGAATAAATATGTGCTCGGTATGGGTGAGTCCAAGACTCCGAAGGCGCTTACAAGAGCATGTAACAGATTCCTTCTGCTCAATCTTATCGCCGAGAGCGGCAAGGAGAATGCGAACAACAACGAGGACAACTTTGTCACAAGTATAGAGGATATAGAGAAGGCAGCCCAGACTCTTATAAATGAGTCCAGCAAGGGGCGCATGGAGCTTGGACTTTTGGGAAGCAGGCTCTCCGAGCGTTTCCCGGATTTCGATGTCAGAAACTATGGTTACTCAAAACTGTCCGTCTTTGTTGAGGACGGGCTTTCTCACTTTGAGGTTGTCAGAGAAAACAACAGGAATTTCGTTATAGCTAAGGATAAGCTCGATGTGAAGGATATCAAGTCTGAGGTTATAAGCATCATAGAGCGAAACGACGGAAGTGTAGACAATCTGTCTGTCATAAACGATGAATTGAAGGAGAAGCATAAGGGCTTTGACATAAAGGCTTACGGCTACAGCCGCATTTCCAGCTTCTTAAGGAGCATAAGGGGAATAAAGGTTGATGAGAACACAGTCAGGATTGACAAGGACAAAGAAAAAGACAGAAGAGAACGAGGCAGAAGGTCCGAATAATAAATACGAGGTGACTAGGCATGCAACCAAATAACAACGGAAGACAAAGAAATGTAACAGGCAAGGCTACCGTGCACAAGCAGGGTGGTCCGATAGCTGGAGGTCCGGTCGGAAGACAGGACGGATATGCGGGAAGGAAGGCTTCATCATCCGGAAGCTCTGGACGCGCAGGCAGTACCGGTGGCGGAACAGGCTTAAGTCTTCCCGGAGGACGAGGCGGATTGCTTATAGCAATCATCGTTATTTTGCTCGGAGGTGGCGGAGGCCTTACCGCATTCCTTACAGGAGGACTTGGCGGCGGCTCCGATGATGATTATTCAAGCGGTTACGAGCAAAGCTATGATCCGGACTACAGTACGACAGCAGCAAGTCAGAATACGGCGGCGCAGGCTAACACAGGCGGTAATCTGGCGAGTGCTTTATACACGGGATATACAGGAAACAACGGCTTAAGTTCCGGGTGGGATACCGACAGCAATGTGGGCGTGCTCAACAAAGAGGTTGCTTCGGGGACTCCGGCAAAGCGTACACAGATTATAGGCAATGGCCAGGACGTCATCACATTTATGGTATATATGTGCGGTACCGATCTTGAGTCCAAGAGCGGTATGGCTTCAAATGACCTTATGGAAATGGCTAAGGCTAACCTTTCGGACAAGATCAACATCATTGTCTACACCGGAGGATGCTCGGGCTGGAAGACAAGCGGAATAAGCAACAGGGTTAATCAGATTTACAAGGTTGAGAACGGACAGTTAAAGCAGCTTGTGGCTGACGACGGCGACAAGCCCATGACCGATCCGGCTACGCTTACAGCGTTTATAAAGTACTGTAAAGAGAATTATCCTGCGAACAGGAACAACCTTATCTTCTGGGATCACGGCGGCGGATCAATAACCGGTTACGGCTATGATGAGAAGCACAAGAGCTCGGGCTCCATGAACTTGACCGGCATAAACAAGGCGCTTAAGGATGCGGGCATGACCTTTGATTTTATAGGCTTTGACGCCTGCCTTATGGCTACACTTGAGACGGGCTTTATGGCAAGCAACTATGCCGACTATCTCATAGCTTCGGAGGAGACTGAGCCGGGCATAGGCTGGTATTATACGGACTGGTTGAATAAGCTTTCGCAGGACACCTCCATGCCGACAGTGGAGATAGGCAAGAATATAGTCGACGGCTTTATAGATGAGTGCAAGAGAAAGTGCGGAAGGCAGAAGACCACGCTTTCTGTGGTAGACTTGGCGGAGCTTTCATACACCGTTCCGGATAAATTGAACAAATTCTCGGTTAATACCGCGGATATCATAAAGAGCGATGATTACAAGCTCGTTGCGGACGCAAGAGTAGACGCAAGGGAGTTTGCGGTATCATCCAAGATAGACCAGATAGATCTTGTGAACTTTGCCAACGAAATAGGTACGCAGGAAGCAAAAGAGCTGAGCAGCTCGCTTCTTTCGGCAGTTAAGTACAACAGAACCTCGGGTTCCATGACAAATGCGTACGGAATATCGATCTACTTCCCGTACAAGAAGACATCTTCTGTATCATCGGCAGTGAACACATACAGTCTTATCGGTATGGATGATGAGTATGGAAAGTGTATTCAGTCCTTTGCGGGACTTGAAAGCAGTGGTCAGATAACAGCGGGCGGCGCGATGTCACCTGTCGGTTCGCTGCTCGGTTCGTTTACAGGTGGCGGCCTGTCCGGCTCGGATGCCATAGGCAATCTGTTAGGCGCCTTCCTCGGAGGAAGAAGCGTGCCGGGTGTAGAGAATGCGGATTACATGCAGGACGAGACAGTATTTAATGTGGATCAGGCTGCTAATTATGTGGCCGAAAATCAGTTTGACTCCTCCAAGCTCGTATGGCAGAAGGACGGCGACGACTATGTGATGGCCATCGAGGATGATCAGTGGGCACTCATAAAGTCATTGCAGGAGAACCTATTCGTGGATGACGGCGAAGGCTACATAGACTTAGGACTTGACAACGTGTACCAGTTTACCGACAACGGCCTGCTTATAGGAGATAAGAGTAAGGCTTGGATGGCCATAGACGGTCAGCCGGTTGCATACTATTACGAGGATACAACAGTGGATGTAGAGACTGGAACGGTATATACCTACGGCAGGGTACCGGTCTTGATCGACAGTCAGAGAGCCAATCTTATCATAGTATTTGAGATTGATATGTCGAACGAAGATCCCGAGACTGCAACAAAGTCTTACATAGCGGGTGCACGCTTTGACTATGTGGACGGTGAGACAGAGGCTGTGGCCAAGGGCGTGACCGAGATAGAGCCCGGTTCACTTATTGAATATGTAGCTGATTATTACACCTATGATGATGTGTACTACGGAAGCTATGTTTTGAGTGATGCAATAGAGTATTCGGAGGATATGGAGATAAGTGACGTGATCATAGATCAGGATTGCAAGACAACCTACCTGCTCACCGATATCTATGCTCAGGAGTATTGGACACCGGCAGTACCGTAAAAAGAGGATAAAATTATGGGAATAAAAGAAGATGTAATGAAGATGAAGCTTGTGAGCCCTAAGCTTGCGGCTTCCTCAAACGAAGAAAGAAATGCGGCGCTTGACGCAATAGCCGAAGCGCTTAAGGCAAATACAGACGAGATATTTGCGGCTAATCACACCGATATGGAGAATGCGGATGCAAATGGCGTTACTCACGCTGTTAAGAAGAGACTGAAGTTTGACGAGGGCAAGCTTAACGCCTGTCTTGAAGGCTTAGAGCAGCTTAAAGGTTTGACCGATCCTTTAGGCAGAACGCTTCTTAAGAGAGAACTGGACGAGGGACTTGTGCTTCACAAGGTTACCTGTCCTATAGGAGTAATCGGAGTTATCTTTGAAGCAAGGCCGGATGCTTTGGTTCAGATTGCCTCGCTTTGCATAAAGAGCGGCAACTGTGCTATCTTAAAGGGCGGAAAGGAGACCGCGGAGTCAAACAGAGTTCTGTTCAGGATAATCAGAGACGCCGTGACTAAGGCGGGACTTCCCGAGGGAATCCTTCTTCAGGCAGAGGCGCACAGTGAGATAGATGAGCTTCTTTCCTGCGAGGGCTATGTGGATTTGATTATCCCCAGAGGCTCGAATGCATTTGTTTCTTACATTATGGAGCACACGAAGATACCCGTTATGGGACATGCGGACGGTGTATGCCACATCTATGTGGACAAGGCTTATGACGAAGCCAAGCTTGTGCCCATCGTATTGGATGCAAAGCTTCAGTACACGGCTGCCTGCAATGCGGTAGAAACCCTGCTTATCGACAGGAGTGTGGCTGATAAGGTTATCCCCGTGCTTAGCCAAGCCTTCGGTGAGAACGGCATAAAGGTTCGCGGAACAGCCGAGGTGACAAAGCTTATTCCCGCGGAAGAAATGGGTGAGGCAGACTTCCACAAGGAGTACCTTGAGCCTGTTGTTTCGGTTAAGCTTGTGAGCGGAGTTGAAGAGGCAGTGGAGCACATCAACCGTTTCGGTTCACACCACACGGATTCAATACTTACAGAGGATGCAGACACAGCGGAGTATTTCCAGAATATGGTTGACTCTGCGGGCGTTTACTGGAATTGTTCAACAAGGTTCTCCGACGGCTTCCGATATGGCTTCGGCGCCGAGGTCGGAATAAGCACCTCAAAGCTTCACGCAAGAGGTCCTGTAGGTCTTGACGGTCTGGTTACCTACAAGTATAAGCTTTACGGCCACGGACAGACGGTAGGTCAGTATGCAAGCGGGGAGAAGCAGTTCCATTATAAAGAGTTGCAGTAGAATATTATATAGATCTTATTCCGGAGGTTGGCATATGAAGAGGAAAAAGAAGATAATTATTGCATTATTACTTGCATTTGTTATGGCATGCTCTTTGTTTACACCGGTTGGAAACGGTGTGCTTAAGGGTGTAGCCGGCATTGAAGCTACTGTTGAGGCTAAAGCTAAAACATCCGGTTATTATACCTATGAGGATTTTAACGGAGGAGTCCGCATCACCGGGTATAACGGCGCGGAAAACGATATCGTTGTTCCTTCGACTTTAGACGGCAAAAGTGTATTAAAGATAGACAGGAATGTATTCAAGGGAGACATAACAAGTCTGACTTTGCCAGACACTGTTCATACTCTTGAGTCTAATTTTGTTATCTCACCAAAGCTTAAGTCAATTACATTTCCGAAGAATGTAGAGAATATCTGGAATATCACACAGTGTCCAAATCTCAGCAATTATTATGTTGCTTCGGATAATCCTTATCTTAAGTCCATAGATGGTATGATCTACAGTAAGGACGAATCTGTTTTTTATATGTGTCCCATCACAAGGACCTCCGTGAAGATAAAGGACGGCGTCACAAGCATAGCCGGCTCAGCTTTTTATAATAACTCTAACTTAACCGAGGTATATATTCCGTCTTCCGTGAATTACATCGGAACTTACGCTTTTAAGCTTTGTACAAAGCTTAAGAGTGTTGTGGTTCCCGAAGGTGTGCAGAAGATAAGAGAAAGCTGCTTCCAAGGGTGTTACAGTCTTACAAGCGTCAGTCTTCCGAGTACGTTGAAGACTATAGAGATGTATGCATTTGAGGGCTGCGTTGATTTGGAGAGCATAGTAATTCCCGAAGGCACAACTTCGGTGCTTGATTATGCGTTCTGGAATTGTGTGAGTCTGAAGAATATCAGTTTTCCTGATTCGATTACATACATAGTTCGTGACTCTGTGAAGAATACTCTCTGGCTCGGTAATATGAGAAACGATTACCATGTTGTAACTGTCGGAACAATTGTAATCGACGGTCTTTATGCTACGGGAGTTGTGTTTATTCCGGAAGGCATTACCGAGATAAGAGACGGCGCATTTATGGATTCGGATATTACATCCGTTTCGCTTCCGGAGAGTTTGGAATATATAGATTCTTTCGCTTTTTACAGTAATGCCAATCTTAAATCAATCACTATACCCAAAGGTGTTAAACAGCTTGGTACATATGCGGTTGGCTACTATTCGGATAAAACAGATTACAAAGCATATAAGATTGATGGGTTTAAAATATATTGTTATAAGGATACTACTGGAGAAAAGTATGCGATAAACAACGGCTTTGACTATGTTCTTTTGGATGATTCGGAGGATCCGGGAATAACAGAGGATCCGGGAACGACAGAAAACCCGGGGACGACAGAAGACCCGGGAACAACGGAAGATCCGGGGACAACAGAAGACCCGGGGACAACAGAAGACCCGGGAACAACGGAGGATCCAGGAACAACGGAGGATCCGGGAACTACTGAAGAGCCTGTTAAGCCGGTAGAACCCGAAGAACCTAAGAATATATCCGATTCCAAGTTTAAGATCAGCCTGGCTCAGAAGAATTTTGTGTATGACAGCACCGAGAAGGAACCGGATGTCAGTATCAAGCTCGGAACCAAGAACCTGATATCGGGAACTGATTTTATTGTCAGCTACAGCAATAATGTTAACGCAGGTACAGGCGTTGCAACCATAAAAGGAATAGGAAGCTACAAAGGCACTGTAAAGAAGAATTTCTATATTACAGAGAGAAACATCAAGGATGCGGTAATCACTCTCGGGACAAAGACCTATAAGTACGATGGAAAGGAAAAGAAGCCTTCTGTTACAGTAAAGGTTGGGACAGAAACATTAAAGAACAGCAGGGATTATACCGTTTCGTATACCAATAATGTTGCGGTAGGAACAGCAACCGTTACGGTTTCTGCAAAAGGGAATTATATTGGACTTAAATCGGCAAGCTTTACCATAACCAGGACATCGGTAAAGGATACAAGCATTTCGCTTTCTGCAACATCCTATACCTATGACGGCAATGCCAAGAAGCCCGCCGTTACCGTAAAGCATGGAACGAAAAAGCTTATCAAGGATGCCGATTATACGGTGTTCTACAGTTCTAATACAAATGCCGGCACGGCTTATGTTACCGTTTCGGGTAAGGGCGATTATTCGGAATCCGTAAAGAAGAGCTTTACTATTAATCCTGCATCTATCGCTAAGGCTAAGGTAACACTGGATATCCAGTCATATTATTATGACGGACAGGCGAAGAAGCCGATACCGACGGTTACACTCGGCAGTAAAACACTTTCATCCGGTACTGATTATTCGGTGTCTTATTCGGGAAATATAAAACCCGGAACTGCCACTGTGATCATCACGGGCAAAGGAAACTATACCGGCACCGTTAAAACAAGCTTTAAGATCGAGGAAAAGCCGGTCGTAAAGCAGGATTTTGTGTGGGGAAAGGATAACTGGAACTTTACTAATTCGTATAATTATTTTGGTGAAACCAGATATATTGATCAGATCAGTTCAGACTATCTCAGTCTGCTCGAATCACAGTTTAGCGGAATTGAACATGATTGGGCGTTTGGCCGTGGCGGTTTAGCTTATGAGCCATGGGCTGGTTCTTGTTACGGGATGTCAGCCCTTGTTGTATTAGCAAAGAATAATGATATTGTTCCGTATTCAACATATAAACCCGGTGCGAGCAGCTTGTATGAATTGAATTATCCGTTAGCTGATTCTAAGGTAAGTTCTCTTATTACATATTATTTTATTCTTCAATGCAAGAGGTCTGTTCAGCAGGAATTTTTACGCTGCAAAAAGATGACGCATGAAGAAATATTAAAAAAGATTATGTCTGAAACCGAGGAACATAGTACGGTTCTGGTATGCTTTGGAAGTGATGTCGGCGGACATGCCGTGGTTGCCTACGGACATGAAAATGTTAATTATTCTTATGGCGGAAGAGTTTACGATCATAGAATTATGATATGGGATCCGAATCGTTCAAAGAGCCGGGATACCCACTGTGATATATATTTCAATTCAAATACCTATGATTGGATCATTCCGTTCTATTATGATAGCATGGGCATGCATTCCGATAATGCAAGAGCATATATAGATATGGCATGTACGGACTATGATATAATAAATGACGGCGGATATCATAAAGGCACTAATAAACAAACGGTATCTGATGATTTCATAGCAAGATTGGATGTTGATGAGATAGGTACTTCAAGGACTATCACAAAGATGGTAAGAACAGATAACGGAAGCTATGTGAGGTCGGCAGATTTGAGTGATATACTTGAATCTTATACAGGTGCGCGAGGGACAGACGGCAGTAATTTCGGATATACGCTTTTTGATGCGGATTCCGCATATAAACTTACGCAGTCGTATCCTGAAAAAATGCATCTTCATATGAATTATGAGAACGCATACATATCAACCGAGCTTTCGGAAGGCAGCTCGTGTCTGTTTGATAAAAAAGGTTATGTCGTGGCAGAAGGAGATTCTACGGATTACAGGCTCTCAATCACTATGAATGAGTTATATCCTACGGACTGGTTTACTGTTGCGGTGAGCGGGCAGGACGCGGATAAGGCCAGCTTTGAAGTTGTAAGCGGAGGATATGTTCTTGCTTCGGACAACCTGAATAACGTTAAGGTAGAAGCAAATAACAAAGTGGATGAGGCCAGTACTACGTTCTCTACTGAATATCCTTCGGTATTTATCTATGAGATCGATAAGGATACCATAGGCATAAGAGTAGACACAGACAGTAACGGAACCTACGAAACCTTATTAAACACTAATGCAACAGATGTATCAAATGCTTCGGTTACGTTAAAGCAGAGTGTATATGCTTATGACGGCAGTGCCAAGACACCGGGCGTGGTTGTTAAGGTCGGATCAAGGACACTTGTTCAAGGTACGGATTACACCGTTTCGTATACCAACAATGTCAAGGTCGGAACCGCAAGGGTTACCGTTACCGGAAAGGGAAGGTATTCAGGCTCAATCTCAAGAGTATTTAAGATCAGGAAAGCAAGCTTAAAGTACAGAGCTTATGTTCAGAAGAAATCCTGGACTGCATGGCAGGAGGCCTTATATACAACCTTAGGTACAGGCGGAACTGCGGGAAGCTATGATGATTTAAGAATGGAAACCATACAGCTTAAGCTTTCGGGAATAGAAGGTTATGTAAGCTACAGAGCTTATGTTCAGCGTGAGGCATGGACAAAGTGGGCGAGAACCGACAAGAACGGCGCCTACGCCGGAACTAAGGGCAAGGGCTTAAGAGTTGAAGCTATACAGATGAAGCTCGCTGGAGATGTCGGCAAGGCATATGATATCTACTACAGGTCATATTCGGATCATTTCGGATGGCTTGGCTGGGCAAAGAACGGTAATTCTTCCGGAACTGCGGGGTATGCCTATAAGCTTAAGGCGTTCCAGATAAAGCTGTTACCCAAGGGCAGCACGGCACCGAGCGGAAGCGGAAAGAATGCATTTATCAAGAAGGGTTAATGACTGGAGGATAAAAAATGGGACATGAATTATCGTTTAATATAAAAAATGCAAAAAGAAGGATAATGGCGTTTTTAGTAGCTTTTGTTATGGCGATTTCGGTTTGTGTTTTGTCACCGATAGGTAAAATGACAACTGTGCATGCCGAAGAGGAAGAAGATGAAGAAGAAACTTATACATCTTCAAGTATATTATGGCGAGTTATAAAGGTCGAGGGAAAATACGGATACTTGCTCGCTGACAGAGTTTTGGATTGTAAAAGATTCAATAAGGCAGGAGAAGAGTATAAATGGGACAATAGCTATCTTAAAACCTGGCTTAACGGTGAATTCTACAATAGTGCATTCTCTGCTGAAGAAAAGAGTGTTATTGTTAAAGCGAGACCGGGTATCGGCAGTACGGAATACAGTAATGTATTTATCCCATCAGTAAGCGATATGCTGACGGAAGAATATGGTTTCAGCAGTAACAAAAACGAGAAATCCGAGTCCAGGGTTGCTCGTCCTACGAGCTACGCTGAGCATAACGGAACTTATGTAGAAAACTTTGGATGCGCATATTGGGTTCTTGAGGATGACGGAAGTGCGGCAACAATCAGGTATGATGGGTTGGGATATAATTATGGCTACAGTCTTGATGACATAGGAGTGAGACCGCTTATAGTGGTAGACCTTACTTCACCCCTTGTAAAGCTTGATCATGAGGTATCTGCCGGCGGAAGCTCTTTTTCCGGCAACGGAGGCATATGCAATCCAAGGATAGAGAACGGAGAGACGATATGGAGTTGTGTGACTTTCGGATCGTATTTCCAGAATTCATCTGATGAATCTCTGATTGTTGTTATTATTCCCGATGATGTTTTTTTGGGGTATAAGATAGCTTTTATTTACTCTTCACTAACGAGTGATACTATTTCAATTACAGCATATGAGAACGGGGATAAAAAAACGGGGACTGTCGTTGTTCCTGAGATCATAGATAATAAGAGGGTTGTTAAACTTGAATCAGACAGCATTAAAGCCTCGGGTGCAAACTCTATTATTCTTCCGGATAATTTACAGGTAATGGCTCCGAACTGCGTTGAAATTAGATATATGACGGAGGTAACCATACCTAAAAATGTTGAAGAGATTTCAAATTCATTTGCATTTTGTCCATCACTCGAAAACATCTATGTAAGTCCGGACAGTGAGTATCTCAAGTCGATAGACGGTGTGCTATATAATAAGAGCGGGACTGTGCTTTGCGATGTTCCGGCAAATAAGAGCTCGGTTGTCATTCCATCTACGGTAACGAAAATCGGTACGGAAGCATTTCTTAACTGTAAATATATTAAATCCGTTGAGATACCTTCAAGCGTTAAGGTAATCAATGATTATGCCTTCCTGAACACGGGACTAAAGTCGGTAACCATTCCTAAGTCAGTCACGAATATAGGAAAGAATGCGTTTGGTTTTAACTGGAACAGAGATGTGAATTCTTTTTCTGCAGATTATGATTTTACCATAAACTGCTACAAGGGAACCGCAGGGGAAGCTTATGCCAAAGCAAACGGATTAAAATATGTTGTGCTTGATGCCGAACCGGAGGTTTATGCCATGTCGGATTGTACTATTAATCTCGGAGGAACCTCTTATGTGTATGATGGCAGTTATAAAAGACCTGCGGTAACCGTAAAATACGGAAGTACAGCTTTATTCGAAAACACTGACTATACTCTTACCTACAGTGATAATCTAAATTCAGGAACGGGATATGTGACTATAACCGGAAAAGGACAGTATACGGGAAGTGTAAAAAAGAGCTTTACCATATCTAAGGCATCGCTTGCTTCGGCAGAATTAGTCATCAATCCGTCCTCGTATACTTATGACGGAAATGCCAAGCAGCCGGGAGTTTCGGTAAAAATCAACGGTAAAACATTGGTTAAAGATACGGATTATACGATTTCCTACAGTAATAACGTGAATGCCGGAACAAATGCCGGTGTTACGGTAACCGGAAAAGGAAACTATACCTCTTCTGTCAGCGGAAGCTTTGTGATAAATGCACAGTCTATTTCGGCGGCGGAAGTTAAACTGAGCAGTAACGAGTATACATATGACGGGACAGCCAAGCAGCCGGCGGTAACAGTGACTTTATCGGGAAAAACACTGGTAAAGGACAGTGACTACACCGTTTCATACTCAAATAATATCAACGCCGGAACAGCTTCGGTAAAAATAACGGGTAAGGCAAATTACACCGGGGAAAAGACGGTTTCTTTTAGTATAAAAGAACAGGAAACTCCACCAAAAGAGTATAAGCAGATTAAAGACGCAAAGGTTACCTTGTCTCAAACTGTATATGCCTATGACGGAAATGCAAAAAAGCCTACTGTTACGGTAACCTATAACGGTAAAAAGCTTGTCAAAGGCACCGATTACAAGATGGCCTTTTCGAATAATACATATATCGGTACCGCAAAGGTAAAAATTACGGGAATAGGTGATTACACCGGAAGCATAACAAAAGGCTTCAAGATAAAAAGAGCTAACCTGACATACAGAGCATATCTTCAGAAAAAAGGCTGGCTTCCATGGGCAACCGCAGCGGATACAATAAGTAAAAATCCCGGAACTGCCGGCGGTAAGAATGATCTTAGGATGGAAACCATACAGATGCAGCTCTCGGGAATCGGTGGTTATGTGAGCTACAGGGCCTATGTTCAAAAGGAAGGTTGGACAGCTTGGGCGAGAACCGATAATAAGACCACTTACGCAGGTACAAAGGGTAAAAGTCTTAGGGTTGAGTCGATACAGATAAAGCCGACAGGAGAGATTGCGACTGCTTATGACCTGTATTACAGATCTTATTCGGACAGCTTTGGCTGGCTCGGATGGGCAAAAAACGGTGAAACCTCGGGTACAGCCGGATATTCTTACAAGCTAAGGGGCTTCCAGGTTATGCTTTACCCCAAAGGACATACAGCGCCGGCAGTCGGCAAAAATAAGCCATATATCAAGAAGGGCGGTTCAAGTACAAGCTCGGGAAGAAAAACAATCAATGCATCGTCTGTACCTGATTACAGTAAGGCGCAGTATATGATAAGTCATTTCCAAAGCTTTATTGATGAGGAGAGAACCTACGATTACAAGAAAGTATTGTCAAACGAAAACATATTGAATGATGTTCTTGAAATGCCTTCTTTTCTCGGTATAGACAGCAATAATATTTTTAGCTTTGCGGTCAGCGTGAAGAAGGACTACGACATGGTTGATCCGCTTGGCAGGTTTCCCGAAGTAGGCGTGTGGCAGATATCCGAAAGCAATCTGAATTGGCTTTGCAAAAATGTGCTTAACATAAGCGATTCAGATTTGAGTAGCTTGAAGAGCAGTTTTTCTTCGCAGAAAGCTTATCTGTACGGTTCCGATTATTATGTTTTAATGCCGGCAACCGGCGCAACAAATTTTGCTACAGTAATCAACAAGATTGAAACCGACGGTACATACTACTATTTTGATTATGAACTGAAGGAGCCTGAAACAGGTATCAGGACAGGAAAATGCTTTGAAGCAGTCATGAAGCGCAAGACCTCGAACGGTAATTCCTACTGGAGTGTCTATTCGGTAACAAAGAAGTAATCTGATGAAGGAAAAGACTTAATCAGTTATGATATCTTTGTCAAAGAGCTTAACAAAAGTCGAAATAAAAGGTATAACATCATAGTGAATTCGGGAGTGCTCAATGAAGTTGGGCTGAGAGAGGACGCGTATCGTTCTTAATCCCCGGGGAAAACCGGTGCCTGATCCGGATAATGCCGGCGTAGGTAGAGACTTAGCATTATTATGCTCCCGTAGGTTTTTTGCTACGGGAGCTTTTTTTGTAAATAAGCGACTTCGTCTTCCCTAATCGGTTTTATTCCTCTATCGTTATTATATCCTTAAGAATGTAATGAAACAGCGGATAAGAGCAATTCTCATTTTCTATGTAAGGTGTTGTTAAGCTTATGGTGTCGGAGGGATTATCGGGATCGACCCCGGTATAGTCGCCCTTGAACACGAAATCGTTCTTGTTATGTTTGAATTGTTCTATGGCCTTGTCCATGGCCGACTGAATATCGGGAGAAGCAACCTGGAGATTAAGATCCAGCATCTCTACCCAGCCGGCTTCAAAGCCGGCCGATACATCTGTGCCGTGTACACGACCGGATACTACATTCTCAATTTTTTTATTCTTCATTACCGCGTCGACGGCGGCGAGTATATAAGGCTCCCAGCACACCCTCGATGTAACTAACGAGGTGCCCGGAGCGACCTCGGACATACTCTGATTGAAGCCTATGAAGTAAACGGTTTTGCCGTTTGCGGCAGCTTCCTCGCAGGCGATGGCTGGTCCAATGGTGTCTGTGTGCTGGGTTATGATTACGCAGCCGGCATCAATCATCTTCTCAGCGTAGCTTTTTTCCAAAGCGTAGCTGCTCCAGGTTTTGGTATAGCAGACACGCATCACTGCCTGAGGCACTACGGAGCGTACACCCAGCAAGAATGCGGTATAGCCCGAAATCAATTCAGAGGTGGGGAATGCGGCTACAAAGCCTACGATGGCCTCGTTCTCGGTGATTATTCCATCCGAGATCATATGCTTTATCTGTATTCCTGCGGCGATACCGCTTACGTATCTTGCCTGATAGGCTTCGCCCTTAAAGGTATGATAGTTATCCGGAACTGTCTGGTCACTCATATCCATGTAAGAGGTCTGGCAGAACTGTATGTCGGGGTACTCGGGAGCAAGAGTTCTTACGAGCTCACTGTAGCCGTTAAAGAAGATTATGTCACAACCACCGTCTGCTAAGTCTCTTAAGGGTTCCTCCATTTCGTCGTCAAGCACGTTGCTGCAGCTCACAATCTCGACCTTATCACCGTATTGTTTCTCCAAGGCATCCTTGGCGAGAGAGAAGTTATAGGTATATGGAGTGCTTTCGTCGTTGTCGTAGATAAAACCTATCTTAATGTGATCCTTTTTGGCGGAAGGATTAATTAGCTTGAATAAGCCTATGAAACCGGCCAATACAACCAGACAGGTAAGAAGAGTTGCAATATATACCCGTTTCATTATTCTCCTCCTTTCTTAGGACCATCGACTTTTTCTTTTTCATTGTCTTTTGGTTTATCCATAATCTCTTTGTTGCTTTCGTTGTTGTCCTTCATGTCGGCTTTCATCTCGCCGGCCTGAATCTTCTTGTCTTCCTCCACGCGACGAGCAAGCTCTGCCTGGGCGTTGGGGTCGGCAGCCTCTGCCTGTCTTATCTCTTCGCGCTTCTGAGCGTAGAGCTCTTCGAGATTGATAATATTCTTATCTACCAGTCGCAGGAAAGCATCAAGCGCATCCGGGTCAAACTGGTTTCCGCGTCCGCGTTTCATCTCTGTCATGACATAATCGGTGTCCATATGGTTTCGGTAGACACGGTTTGAAGTCATAGCGTCAAATGCATCGGCCACGGCGATTATGCGTGCGAAGAGCGGTATCTCTTCACCCTTTAAGCCGTCAGGGTACCCCTTGCCGTCGTATCGTTCATGATGGTATTTTGCGCCGACCTCAACATTCTCTATAAGGGTGAAATCCTTTAAGATCTCAGCACCGCGGGTTACATGGGATTTCATCTTCACGTACTCGTCATCTGTCAGTCTTCCGACTTTGTTTAAGACGCTGTCGGGTACGGCTATCTTACCGATATCGTGAAGCTGAGCAGCTTTCTTTATGTTCTCAATGGTTTTATTCCTGTGCCACCACTTGAAGCATTTCATCTCTTCGGCGATAAGAGCGGAGTACTCGGCTACACGCATTGAATGCTGGTGTGTACGGACATCCTTGGCATCGACTGCGTTCGCTATGGCGTTTACAGTTTCGTTGGCCATGTTGAGCTTGATTTGCTGCTGGTAGATATGCCTCTGGACAATCATCCAGGTGAACCAGATAAGCATCAATGAGAGCACAAGCAGCATATAGATTAAGAAGCCGGGCTGCTCGTAGATTTTGCCGATTTTGACTAAGTTGAACTTTCTCTCCTCGAGTACATTTTCACCGGCACTGTCGAAGATTGCAAGATGGAAGGTGTACTCGCCTGCGGGCAGATTGGCATAAATAATATTGTTAAGGCTACCTTGGGGCAGGATGGTCCATTGGGTGTCATATCCCTCAAGGAAGTAACCTGCGTTGGGATCCTGTATAGTATAGTTTAAGATCTCGGGTGAAATCTCGACACGGCTTACATCCTGGCCGACGGTGATGGTTCCCGTACGGTCTATGGGCTGTGATACACCATCCAATAGTACGGAGGCAAGCTGCATACGATAGGAGCGGACATCGCTGTTGTATTTCTCTACATCGATAATGTACACTCCGGTGTCACAGGGAAGGAAAAGCTCGTTGTTTCCGTTGTAATAGTTCCAGGAGTTAGCGGTAAGTGATGTGCCTAAACCTCGGCGGGCGTCGAGAAGCTCCCAGGCGATCTTGCTGTCTGCTACCAGGTCGTCGCGTTCCACGACATATATGCCGGCACTCGACATGACAAAGAGAGTAT
Organism: Lachnospiraceae bacterium; assembly: GCA_017525525.1. Taxonomy (GTDB): domain Bacteria; phylum Bacillota; class Clostridia; order Lachnospirales; family Lachnospiraceae; genus Coprococcus_C. The sequence goes on from JAFXSQ010000055.1 coordinate 90,834, forward strand.
CCTCATCCTTTACCCAGATATCATAATTATTGAAATACGGGAATTTGGTAAGCTCGCGTATCCTTCCGTCGGTATCGAGATAGCACAGGCCGTTGCTTGTGACTATGAACACACCCTCGGACTTGGGGTCCTTTACGGTACGAAGGATAACATCGCTGCTCAGCCCGTTCTCACGGGTGAGAAGATTAATGATCTCGCCATCTTTAATGACAGCGATACCGTCACCGTCGGTACCTGCCAGGATGGTTCCGTCGTTTTGCTCTGTCAGTGTAAGGATAAGGGAATTGATTATTCCGTCCTCGTTTTTAATTGTCTTTACGATATTATGATCCTTTATGTAGCTTATACCGGTATCACCGGCAGCCATTATGGTTCCGTCGGAAAGACCGGTTACTATCCTTGCACGGTTACCAAAGCTTCCGTTGTCGGCATTGTAAGCCCATTCTTCACCGGTGGGAGAGTATTCCATCAGACCGCTGCCGTAGGTACATACCCACAGATGATCATTCCCGTCAACGTACATACATCTGATACGTTTTCCGTCTAACTCTGTAGTCAGTTCATTGTTTATCTGCTCCCTGCAGGCCTTATCAACGACGTCCAAGCCTTTATCGGTTCCGATATAATAGGAATTCTGCCAGTACACGATGGCGTTAACAACACGGCGTTCCATGCCGACAGAGCTATAGACATCCTTGAAGGGAGACTTGGCAAGTCTTAAGAGACCGAGCCTTGAGGAGGTAAACCAGAGGTTTCCCTGATAATCATAGAGCATATTGTCTATGGAATTGTTGAAATCGTTTGTGTTTAAAGTATGATAACCGCCTTTGTCTATGTATGATATGCCGCTGTCGGTTGAGATAAAAAGTGTTCCGTCGTCCAAATAATTCAGATTATTTATGCTGTTAACATTCGGGCAGGAAATAATGCTTATAAGCTTGAAATCGTGGCCGGATACATCATAGGTGTATATGTGATTGGTTGAGGTACCGACATTTAAGGTTCCGTCGGGAGCAAATGCGCAGCAGTTGAATATCTCCCTGTCGCTTGGTAATGAAACGGAAGATAAGATCTCACCCCGGCTCATTAGGTAGAGTTGTCCGCCCGAGGCAATTGTCGCAACATGATCGTTATCGTCGGCGCTTATGCTGTCGGCGTAGGTAATCTCATCCAATGTGTTTTCAGCCTTAAGTCCGTTGTTCATTACAATAACCTGCATGGATCCGGTTGTTCCGACATAGTAGTAGCCGTCTTCGGCACGGACTATACAACGAACCGAATTGGAAGGAAGACCGCTTGATTCGTCGAGAACATTTACGACCTTCTCACGGATAACTATGGAAAGACCGTTGTCGTTTGTACCTATCCACAGACGACCTTCCGCGTCCACATAAAGGCAGTTGACATTCTTGACAGACTCGTAATTGTCTATCCAGCGAAATTCTCGACCGTTATAGCGATACAGGCCGGCGTAGGTACCGATCCAGAGAACTCCGTCGTTAGTCTGCGCTATGTCGTTGGCCTCGCCGCAGGGAAGTCCGTTGTTGTTATTGTAGACTGTATGCACATAATCGTTATAATCGATTGCTTCGGCATCGGTCCCGGCAGCTTTAGCCGGTATATTTTCCGAAAAAGCGTAGGTGAGGCAAAGTGCAAGAATAATTCCGGCAGCTTTACCGGAAAGCATCTTCTTTTCGGCTGACAGTTTATTATGGCTGCGCCTTATGAGAATGACGATGTATACTGCCGCTATAGTAAGAAGCTTATCGACAAATTCAAGGGCAAGCTGGCCGAGGATAAAGCATACCACAGGAGGCCAGTTATTGTCAGAGAGGTATTCGATTATTCCGTCGCCCCATTTGTTTCCGGTGTAGCCTTCGTAGAGGAACATATTGAGGGGAACGGATACAATAAGGGCGGTCATCATAGCAAGGGAAGCAACCTTCATAAAGCCGTAGAATTGATCGAACCAGTTCTTTTTGGTTGCTATACCTATGATGATACCAAGAGCGATGCTTGTAATGGAATAAGCAGCGGAAAGCTGATTGACCAGAGCATATGCCAGATTACCGGTCAGACCGACCATAGCGCCGCATACGGGTCCGGCAATATAAGAGCACAGAGCAGTGCCGAAAGAGTCGGCCCAAATCGGCAACTCAAAGTGGACGCTTATAACTTTGCCGAGTACATTCAGGCATATACACATTGCGATAAAAAGAAATATTTTATGGGTCTTCCAATTTTTCATGCTTTGACCTTGCCTCCCTTAAATCAATAAAATTTATTATATCAAAATATAAAGATTGTGTAAAATAATTTTATATATTAAAATAAGAAAGATTTGGTTCTTAAATATAAAACGTGAATAAACGAGGTTTAACATGAAAAAAGAAGAAAAAACCAATGTAATGCGTGTGCTTGAGGCGAAGAAAATCTCCTATGAGAGCCATGCATACGAGCCGGACGCTACCATGAGCGGAGAGGAGATTGCGGGTATACTCGGCGAACCTCCGGACCATGTCTTTAAAACTCTTGTTACACAGGGAAAAACGGGAGCGTATTATGTATTTGTCGTTCCCGTAAGGGAAGAGCTTGATTTGAAGAAGGCGGCGAAGGCTTCAGGAGAAAAGTCCATAAGCATGATAAAATAGAAGGAGCTCTTAGGGCTTACGGGATATGTGCACGGAGGCTGCTCACCCATAGGGATGAAAAAGCAGTTTCCGACCTTTATTCACGAGACGGCTGCGGGTTTGGAAAAGGTATTTGTGAGCGCAGGCAAGGTAGGCTTTCAGATAGAGCTTAAGTCTTCGGACCTAATCAGTGTTGCGGGATGTAAAGTCGCGGACATAGTAGTGTCTCCCGAATGACAGCGCCTTGTTTTAGAAAGGTATCTTAGAATAGAATTTTAGAAAGGTATTCTTATTGTCACTATTGTTCCGCCCTGTTCGCGATTTTTAATATCGAGCGTACCGTTGCATAAGGTCTTCAAGCGAAGGGTCACATTTTCAAGTCCTATGTGGGTATCGTCTTCGTTAACCGAAGAGTGAAGGATACCGGATTTCTCCAAAGAGTTTTCCGTGAAGAAATCGGTTCCGGAGTTTTCAACTATTATCACATTGCAGTTTTCTTCGCGTCGGGTCATGATTCGGATGCAAAGAGGATCGGATTCGGGGTCTAAGTTATGCTTAACTGCGTTTTCGACCAAAGGCTCTAAGGTAAGAGGCGGGCATGAAAATGCGGTATGCTCTATATCGTATTCTACAAACAAAAGCTCTTCATAGCGCGCCTTTACGACAGCGAGATAAGCCTTGGTATGGGTAAGCTCCTCGGTAAAGGGGATAGGTTCCTGCTTGGCAATGGCGCTGTAATTTTTTTTCAGGTAGGTGGTAAAATCATCGACAACTCTCTGGGCCTTGGGAGGGTCAAGCTCACACAGGTAATATATGCTTGTCATGGTATTGTAGATAAAGTGAGGACGCATCTGCAGAGTTCGCGCCTTAAAGTTCTGCTCTGAGATTTTAAGCTTTTGTTCCACGAATTTTAGGGATTCTTCGTTCATTATGAATAGCAGCATTATAAGCGATGCAACTGCGGTTCCGAGTACTATCAGGAGAATACCGTATGAGGTCATCTGAATAAGCATACAGAACATGGGGATGAGAATATAGGCAAGAAAAGCCCGCTTTTCGTTATTTGATAAGAGCTGTCTTCTTTTCAAATAAGCAACCAGGTTTGTAAGCATAAGCAGCGCCGGGGGGACGAGCAGTATCGGATAGAAGCTGCCGCGCTTATATACATTATCGGGAGTGATGTAGTATATAAAATCCGTAAACTGTGTCATAATCAACAGTATTATGTATACGATCCACAGGCTGATTACGGCATAGAAATATCTGCAGCGAATGCTCTCCTTGCAAATGCGCAAAAGATAGATTGCAAGAATCGGCATGATTACTGATGAAAAAAAGGACTCGCAGAATATGGCAATTTGTGATAAAATGGCGAAGTCGGGTCCGAGCAGCAGAAGAGATATCTGACACAACATATCGGAAACCGAGTATGCTATAATCAGGGAAAATATGGTAAGGAACAGATTTTTTGTCCATCTGTCCATATGTTGTCCATGTATGGTGCCTAACAAACCTATCACGGATATAGCCAGGGCAGCAACAACAATGGCAAAATTTATTATATCAACTGCAGTATTCATTAGCTGTAAACCTCTAAAGTATTCCTCCTACGGGATGGCGCAGCTTGGCAAGCTGTTCCTTGACATCATTTAAGTGAAGCGGTTTTACAAGAAAACCGCTGGCTTTTGTGCCCCAAGCGCTTATCGCATAGTCCGGGTAACTGGTGAGAAAGATGATGTTAATCAGAGGATTTATCTCAAGCAGGGTATCGCACAGATCGAGTCCGTTTACCTTACCTATCTCAATATCCAGAAATGCTATGGATACCCTGTGCTTTTTAGCATAACTAATTGCCTCGGACACCTTGGAAAAACCTGTAATGTTCGCCTCGGGCATAGCTTCGGACAAAATCGGTATGGCGCCCGAGAGAAGGATGGTCTCATCATCTACGATGATAACCTCCTGCATAACGGTGGTGTTAACGGCTGCGCTTGTGAGCACCGAAACATCTACATTGAGTATCCTGGCAATACGCGCAATGACAACCAGGTCGGGAGTGCGACGGCCGCTTTCCCAGTTCGCAATGCTTGAACGGTTTACATAAAGCTTGTCCGCAAGCTGCTGCTGTGAGATGTTTCTTTCCGTTCTGAGAGTTTTGAGTGTGTAACCAAAGCTGACTTCCATATAAGCGTCTCCTCGAATCTCTATAATAGATAATCAAAGATACATATTTGAGAATATATACCTTTTTAGGATACCAATTTTGCACAAAAAATCAACTGATTTTGAAATATGTTTCAAATTGAAACATAGTATTGTAGTATTACCGTACTTTTCTTAAAATATTTTTGTGATATAATTGTAATTTATTATATAATTGTATAAAATAGTTTAATTCAAACAAAAATGCTCGGAAGAAACGCAGAAATTATAATTACGATGTTATAATTCTTCTCAGGTATTCTTTTGATAAAAGACAACGGAGAAAACAGATATGAATGAATGGGTAGTTGTGGTAGATGACGAAGCCTTGAGCTTAACGAATGCGCGTAATATTCTCGGCGAGGAGAAGATGCGTGTAAGTTGCTTAAAGTCGGGAAAAGACCTTCTGAGGTTTATGGAGAAGAATACTCCGGATCTTATCCTGCTTGATATTTTGATGCCCGAAATGGATGGTTTCGAAACGTACCGTGCTTTGCGTGAATTCGAAGAGAAGGCGGGAATGCTGAAGACGCCCGTTATTTTTTTGACGGGTGAAAATGATTCCGAAACCGAGGAGAGAGGCTTAAAGCTCGGAGCATCCGACTTTATGAGAAAGCCATTCAACAAGGATATACTCACAAGCCGCATAAGGAATACCATTAACAATAGTAAGACCATAGAGAGCCTGACCGAGGAAGCAACCTTAGACAAGCTGACCGGTTTTTTGAACAAGTCAAGCGGTACATCACGGGTGACAGCGCGCATAGAGAAGGGCACGGGCGCACTGTTGATTATGGACCTTGACAGCTTTAAACTTGTTAATGATCTGTATGGTCACGATATGGGTGACCGTGTGCTTGAGGCTTTTGCAGACGTGGTTCGTGAACATCTTAATGAGCAGGATCTTGCAAGCAGAATAGGCGGCGACGAGTTCATGGCATTTATCTACGGAGCCGGGGATGAACAGAGGGTAGCAGCATTTACGGAAAGCTTAAATAATACGCTTTCGGAAAGAGCGTCGATTCTTATGGGAAAGGATCACGGTATTCCTTTGGGGGTATCGGTTGGAGCTGTTTTGGTTCCCGAATACGGAAGGGATTACGAAACGCTGTTTGCATTTGCGGATGGAGCATTATACAATGTAAAACAGAACGGAAAGCACGGTTCTTCGGTTTATACTCACGAGGATAAAGAGATGGTTATTGAGGGAACCGATCTTGAGGCCGAGATTAACAGGATAACCAGAATAATTGAGGAAAGAAATGAAGGACAGGGCGCGCTGCTGCTTGGCAAGGAAGCATTTTCGACGGTTTATCAGTTTATTATGCGTTATGGCAGGATGCACGGAGGAGGCGCGGTAAAGGCATTATTTTCAATTTCTGTCGAGGATGAGGCGAAGGCTCCTGATAATCTGAATGAGGTTTATACGCAGTTCGGACTGATTCTTCAGAAGTCGTTAAGAAGGAGCGACCTCGTCATGCAGAGCAAGACTAATCACTTCTTTGTATTCCTGCCCGAGCTTTCACATCATGATCTGCCCGGACTTATGGGACGCATCTTATCGAATTGGAACGAGACAGAATACAGCAGAGGCATCAAGGTTGAACATGCGGTACAGTTTGTATCGGAGTGAGCGTGATATAAGATATGAAAAACAGAAAAAGACATCAGGATAAAACTAAAATAAGCGAAATAATAGCAGGAGCTCTTGTGAGTGCATTCTTTGTGTGCATTGTAATTCTCTATTACCGTATGGTCTACAATGAGAAGAAAAGCAATATCATCAAGGACGGAAGGATGGCGGCCGTGCAATCGGCAGATCAGTTCGACAAATATCTGTCTACTAATGTTGATATGATTAAATTTGCGGCTTATACTCTTGACGAGATGATTGCCGGGAACAGTACAGACAAGGAGATACAGGACTATCTTGTCAATCAGTCGACTGCGGTTAAGAATGCGGTTCTTGAGAATTCCACAGGTCTTTACGGATATATAAATGGCAGGTTCTTCAGCGGCACCAACTGGGTTCCGCCGGCAGATTATGATGCGACTAACCGTCCGTGGTATTCAAAACCCTTTGAGAATCCGGGAAAGCTTACCATGCTTGAACCCTATGTGGATATTCAGACGGGCAATACCATGCTTGCGCTCGGCAAGACCTTAAGTGACGGTCAGAGCGTTATATCGGTTGACATTTCATTGGATCAGGTACAGAAGCTTACAGAGGAAGCGGTATTAAAGGAAGACTCGGACATAGAGATGATACTGACCGGAACCGGTGTCGTTGTCACTCACTCCGACATAAACGAGGTTGGAAAAAACTATAGCAATGAGGATGAAACTCTCGGAAACAAGATATACAACCTTGTAAAAAACTCCGATGAAAGCTTCTTTGAATTCAAATATAAAGGCTGTCATTACATAGTCTACTCAGCGGCTTTTCAGGATAACTGGCACTGTATATCCGTGCATGATGCCACAAGCGTATTTGCATCGCTGACCAAAATCCTTATATTAACGATAGCGGTTATAATCATAACCATCCTTATCATAGGTGTTATGATAGCGCGTTCCACAAGCCGCGATCTTATCGCTGAGCATGCAATATCCGCAAATGAGGCAAAGAATGCATTTCTCTCCAAGATGTCTCACGAGATACGCACGCCCATCAATGCGATGCTCGGGATGAATGAGATGATTCTCAGAGAGAGCGATAATAAGGATATCATATCTTATGCTGAGGAGATTAACACCTCCGGAAATGCTCTCCTCGGCATGGTGGATGAGATAATTGACTATACCAAGCAGGAGGCAGAGGATGACCGGGATTTCTCCTTTCTTCGTCACAGAAAAGAGAGGGGAGCCGCGGAAAGAGAAGCTTTCACAAAGAATACCTTTATTGCTCCCGATGCGCGGATTCTTGTGTGTGATGACAATCCCATCAACCTGACTGTTTTTTCGAGTCTGCTTAAGCGTACAAAAATGAAAATAGATACTGCCGTAAGCGCGGATGAGGCTATCGAACTAACACAAAAGAATGTGTATGACATCATATTCCTCGATCACATGATGCCTAAAAAGGACGGTATCGAAGCACTTCATGATATAGTAAATGATGCAAGCAATCCGAATTGTAAAGATCCCATAGTGGTCATTACCGCAAATGCTGTTCCCGGTGCAAAGAAGGAGTACCTGGCCGCAGGCTTCTGGGACTATCTTACAAAGCCGATAGACCCGGAGAAGCTTGAGGAGACAATATTAAAATATCTTCCTGATTATATGGTGCAGAGAGTGGATGCGCCGCAAGAAGAAGCTTTGCCACAGGGGCTTCCGGATGAGGTTTTAAACCTGCCCGCACAGAGTCTTATTAATTTTGAGGAAGGACTTAAAAACAGTGCGACATATGAGGGCTACAAGCCTTTGTTGAAGATATTCCATACTTCCATTGAAGATAATTCAAAAGAGATCGAGGATTATTACAACTCAAAAGACTGGAAGAATTACGCAATAAGGGTTCATGCTTTAAAGAGCTCAGCGAGGATAATCGGAGCGTCCGATTACGGCGAGGAGGCCCAGGCGCTTGAGAATGCCGCAAAGCGTGAGGATGTTGAGTACATAAAGTCTCACCATGATGGCTTTATGAAAACCTACAAAAGCTTTAAGGATGTGCTTGCGCCGCTTTTTCCGGCTGAGGCAGAGAATGTTAATAAGCCCGTTGCGGACGAAGAGCTTATAAGCGGCGCTTACGCGGAGCTAAGGGAAGCTGCCGAGAATATGGATTGTGATACCTTGCTGGCTATATTCGATGAGCTTGGCAATTACAGGATGCCGGAAGGCGATGCCGAGCTATGGAAGAAAGTCAGGGAAGCGGCGGAAAACTATGATTACGACAAGGTGATTGCGCTCGCCGACAGTCGGAAATAATATTCGTACAAAAGATTCTTCGAGGGAGGTGCGATTATGACAAAGTCATAATTTTGCATCGCACCGACTTTCGTCATAAGGGGTACCGCGAAGCGGTGGATTCCTTATGACATTAGACTGGGCAGGATTGCTTTAGCAATCGTGCCATTACATATTATACGAGAAGAGGTATTGACATGATGTCATCCGGAGCGAAGCTAAGGCGATTAGATTAAGGATAATTATGGATAACGAAACAAGACAAGCAAAAAATGAACAGTTTATTATGATACTCATTTCGGTGGCTTGCTTCGGACTGACGGGTGAGAGCATACTTATGAGCTGGGAATTCTGGGTTTCTCCCCTCATCATCATAGGAACCGTCTTTCTGTGGGTGATGAATATATCGGGAAAACCGGAATACAAAATCAGAAGGGTATGCTATCTGGTGTTCGGAATGCTGGCCGTGCTCTACCACGGAGTTCATGAAACGAGTATATTTGATGCTGCCATAGTCATGGCTCTTCTTATGGTGGGTTACGCCTCCTTAAATCAGCTTTATATGCAGCATTTATTTTTGTTTGAATACATGATAATTCTTATCCTTCAGATAGGAATGGCATTGGAAAGCGGAAGCACGGTTTTCAATCCGCTCAACATCTCAAGAGTGTTCCTTCATATAGCTATGGTTTTTCTGATTTATGTATGCTGTATAAAAGCCATAGTCAACAGAGTGGGGGATGCCGAAGCAAAAAAGGAAAAGGACGAGAGGATAGAGGCTTACGATGCCGATATGGAGGACTTCCTGTCCAATATATCCCATGAGCTTAGGACTCCGGTCAATGTGGTCAACGGCATGTCGGACCTGCTTATCAAGAAGAATGCGGGAAGTGAGGCTTTCTCCATAAAGGAGGCCGGCATAAGGCTTTCTTACCAGATCGAGGATATACAGGATTATACCGAGTGCAAGAGAAATAAGCTTTTGATTGAGGAAGAGGAATACACGAGCATTTCCCTGATAAATGACGTTGTTTCATCCTTCAGAAAAATAGATGACGAGAGGAAGCTGGAGCTGGTGGTGGATCTTGCGCCGGATGTACCCGCTAAGATGAGCGGTGACATCAAGAAGCTGCACAAGATATTCCGTTATCTTACGCAGAACGCCGTCAAGTTCACAAAGCAGGGCGGTATCCTGGTAAAGATGAATACAGAAAAGATGGACTACGGAGTTAATCTGTGCATAGAGATAACAGACACGGGCATCGGTATGGACAGGAGGGCTATCGCGGCGGTTTCACAGGGCATGTATCAGGTCAATAAGAAGAGAAACCGAAGCTCGGGTGGCATAGGCTTAGGGCTTTTTATTGCTTACGGTTTCGTTCATGCTATGGGCGGTTTTATTAAGATTGAGAGCGAAAAAGGTATCGGCACCACGGTTCGCGTTACCGTGCCGCAGCAGGTAACGGATGAAACTGCGTGCCTTGAGCTTACCAAGAAGCACCCGGGAGATATAATCTTTCATGTGAGGTCGGATAAATACAAGGTTCCTCAGGTTCGCGATTTCTATCGCAACATGGCGGTTAACCTTGCCTCGAGCATACGCGTGCCTCTTTATCCGGCTGAGAGCGTAGAAGAGATTGATCGCCTTAAAGAAAGGCTCTATGTGAATTATATCTTCATGGGACAGGAGGAGTATGAGGAAAATCCGGCATACTTCGACGAGCTCGCAAAGAGCGATATGGTTGTTGCGGTATCCGCGGCTGCAGGCTTTAAGCCGACTGAGGGAAGTGAAGTAATCGTTATGCCCAAACCGCTTTACGCATATCCGGTAATCAACGTTATCAACGAAGAAAGAATGCGCGCAATATTCAATTGCTGGAAACGGGCGACAAGCCTTCGTTTGAAGGCGTCAAAGCCTTGGTTGTAGATGACGAGCCCATGAATTTGGTTGTCGCCGCAGGGCTTTTCTCTGACTACGGAATGAGCGTAGATACTTCGTTGAGCGGCAAGGAGGCTGTAAATAAGTACAGAGACGGTGACTATGATATAGTGTTCATGGATCATATGATGCCGGAAATGGATGGCGTGGAGGCCATGAAGCGGATAAAGAAGGTTGCGGACGAGACCGGCAGAAGCGTTGTGGTTATCGTCCTTACTGCCAATGTCGTATCGGGCGCAAAGGAAATGTTTGCGCGTGAGGGCTTTGACGGGTTCCTCTCCAAGCCAATCTACACCAAGGACTATGAAAGGATTGTGTCACAGCTCCTTTCGGTAAGGTCAGCCGGAAGGGAGGGTGATATGGCATGAATAAAAAAGGATTATTCAGATTTGTCATTTCTGCCATAAGAGATCCGGAGAGGGATTTCTCCGAACGAGTGTACCTGACGCTGGCAATCATCTCTGAGGTTACGGTTTTTCTTGCTTTGCTTGGAGATATAGCTACCGGCGAAAACATACACGAGATTATTGTGCTTATCTCAGTGCTTGTATTTGTTCCGACACTCAGCCTTATCTGTCTTAAGAAGGAAAAGCTTAAATTCGGAATAAGATTTATCCTGTGCTGTCTGGTATTGCTGATTCTTCCGGCGCTGTTCTTCTTTGGTGGAGGCGTAGAGGGCGGAGGAGTGATATGGGTTATCTTTTCATTCCTTTTTGTGGGACTTGTGCTTTCGGGAACATGGAGAAATGCTATATTGTTTCTTCTGGTTCTGGTTACGACCGCCTGTTACCTTATTCAGTATTTTCATCCTGAGTTTGTGTATCAGCACTCGAGAAAAATTTTTTTCATTGACAGCTATCTGTCTATAATATTGGTGGGCGTTGTCTGCTTTGCGATGACCTGGTTCCAGAACGGGCTTTTCAAGCTTGAGAATGCCCGTGCAAGGAAGGAAGCGGAACGCGCGGAGGAGCTTACACGCGCGCAGAACCGTTTCTTTTCGAGTATGAGTCATGAGATAAGAACGCCTATCAATTCTATTTTGGGCTTAAATGAGCTTATACTGAGAGATCATTCGGCTTCTGAAGAAATCGTCAGGGATGCTACGGGCATTCAGGGATCGGGTAAGATGCTGCTTGCTCTTATCAACGATATCCTTGATTTCTCTAAGATGGAAGCCGGAAGCATGGATATTGTGTCCGCGGATTATCGTGTCAGTGATATGATATCCGAGGTTGTAAATATGTTCTGGCTCAATGCCCATGAAAAAGGCCTTGGCTTTGACGTGAATGTGGATCCGAAGGTGCCCTCCGTGCTGTACGGCGATGAGGTAAGGATAAAGCAGATTATAATCAATATCTTAAATAACGCGGTTAAGTATACCACAGAGGGTTCTGTAGGTCTTCGCATGGAAAGCGAGGACTTATCCGAAGACAGGGTGCTCATGCGTATAACCGTATCCGATACCGGCATGGGTATTAAGAAGGAGAGCCTGCCGTATCTTTTTGACGCCTTCAAGCGTGTGGATGAGGGTAAAAATAAGTATATAGAGGGTACGGGTCTCGGGCTGTCCATAGTGAAGCAGTTAGTCGAGCTGATGGGCGGTACCATAACCGTGGACAGTGTGTACGGCGAGGGTTCAACCTTTATTGTTTCAATTCCTCAGACTGTGTCAGACCGCTCCGAGTTGGGCGAGGTATCTATACATAATCAAAGAGTGGCAAGTCACGGCGCCTATGAGAGCAGCTTTAAGGCACCTTCGGCAAAGGTTCTTATCGTGGATGACAATGAGATGAACTTAGAGGTTGAGAGCAAGCTGCTTGCCGAAACCGGTATGCAGATAACCACTGTGACCGGAGGAAGGGAGGCGCTGGCTCTCTGTGTCAGAAAGAAGTACGATGTTATACTTATGGATCATTTGATGCCGGGAATGGACGGTATCGAATGTCTTAAAGCAATAAGGAATCAGACAGGCGGCTTAAACAGGGCTACGCCTATCATTGTTCTTACAGCTAATGCAGGAAGTGAAAACAAGGAGCTCTATAACAGCTCGGGCTTTGACGGTTATCTGATCAAGCCGGTTTCGGGAGAAAAGCTCGAGGAAACCATGCTCAGGCATATATCACCAGATAAGATTAAAGTCTCGGGAAAGACAACACGTATGAGAATGGATGTGGATATGACCTCTGGCTATGCGAGAAAGCTTCCCGTGATTATTACATCCTCGAGCATGTGCGATCTACCCGATGAGATGACAAGACGCTTAAGCATACCTATTATTCCATTTGTTATCACTACGGAAAAAGGTGAATTTAAGGACGGCCTTCAGCTCAGCGCGGATGAGCTTGTCCGTTATATAGCCGGCGGAGGAAAAGCCTCCTCTTCACCGCCGGACGTTCAGGATTATACCGAATTTTTTGCCAATGCCTTAAAGAGAGCTCATCATCTGATACATATATCTATTACCACAAGTATGAGTGATGACTATCAAAGGGCTTTGGAAGCGGCAAAATCCTTCGACAATGTTATTGTTGTCAATTCCGAGACGATTTCATCGGCTACGGGAATTCTGGTTCTTATTGCTTACAGACTTGCGCAGCAGGGTGTGTCGGCGGACAACATAGTATCCGAGCTTGACAGGTTAAAGTCCAGACTGAGGTGCAGCTTTGTCATCGACAACACGGAGTATATGGCAAGAAAGGGGCTTATTACCGCAAAGACACATAAAATAGCCAAGGCCTTAAGCTTACATCCGAGCCTTAAGATAATGGACGATAAGTCAAGTATAGGCAATGTATCCTTCGGAAGCACCAAAAGAGCATACAAGAGATACATCAAGAAGGCTTTCCCTGTGGATATTATACCGGACTCCGATATAGCTTTTATAACCTATGCAGACATGCCCGAGGAAACTTTGAACTGGATCAAGGAGGAGGTCAGCAAGATAGTTTACTTTGAACGGATTGTGTTCATGCAGACATCTGCCGCTATTTCTTCAAACTGCGGTCCGGGAACCTTCGGTATTCTTTACTTTGTTAAGAGCAACAAGTCGTACAATATCGGTTCTTATGTAAAGGAGGAGGAAGAGGAAGAGGATGCTGCGCTTGAAGATTTCAGACAGTCCGAAATCGTTAACGGCGCAGTAATTGATACTTTATCTTCGGAGCTTAAATCAGCTGTGAAGACCGAGAAAAAAGAATGGTATCATCATTTAGAGGGAATTGACGGAGAACTTGCTATAGAAAACAGCGGATCCGAGAAAGCATTTCTTTCAGTGCTTAAGTTGTTCTACGACGCTATCCCGGAGAAGACTGCTGAATTAAACGGGTATTATGCTTCTGAGGATTTGGAGAATTATACGATTAAGATACACGCCTTAAAGAGCTCTGCAAAGCTTGTGGGCGCCATGGAGCTTTCAAAGATGGCGCAGGAGCTTGAGTATGCAGGCAAGCGGTCAGATATGAAGTTTATTAAGGACAATCACGGTGCTGCCATGATGGCATTAGAGCGCTACAGGGAGATACTCAGGGAATACTGCGGCAGCGGCAAGGGAGAGATACAGGATGATAGCAAGCCTGTTGCCGATAACAGCATTATGGAGGGCGTGTATGAAGCGTTCAAGGAGGCTGCCGAGGCCTTCGACTGTGATGCCATAGATGCAATCTTTAAGGAGATGGAGGATTACTCCATACCCGAGAGTGATAAAGAAAAATACTACGGAATCAAGGAAAAGGCAGGCAAATTCGACTACGAGGGCATACTTGAACTGCTGAAGTAAACGGCGTTACGACTTACGAGGAGCTGTGTCATCCTGAGCGAAGCAACAGGAAGGATCTTAATACAAGGGATAAAACATGCAAACAGTAGTAAAAATCAACGAAATAGTGAATAACTTTGCCTGGGGAACCTTCGGCCTGATACTTCTTCTCGGAACAGGCGTCATCTGTACACTGATGCTCAAATTCTTCCAGGTTCATCGTGTGGGACACTGGTTTAAGAAGACCTTCGGATGCATGTTTAAGGAAGGCAGAATCATCAACGATGCAGGCGCGCTTTCGCAGTTCAGGACTATCTGCACTTCGCTTTGCGCGGTTATCGGAACAGGCAATATAGCCGGAGTATCCGCCGCTATATGTATCGGCGGCCCGGGAGCTGTATTCTGGATGTGGGTGGCAGCCTTCTTCGGAATGATGATTAAGTATTCCGAGAATGTGCTTGGCGTATATTACAGAAGAAGAAATACCGAGGGCGCGTGGTCCGGCGGTCCGATGTACTACCTTCAGGACGGCCTCGGATCAAAGAAGCATTGCAGATGGCTTGGCAAGCTTCTCGGTGTATTGTTTTGTATATTTACAATGCTTGCTTCCTTCGGAATAGGCAACATGAGCCAGATAAACAAGATTACCATCAACTTTACTTCAACATTTCTGTCAGAGGTTGACAGGGGTGAGTTCATGGGAAGACCGGTGGTTGACTGGTGGCTGGGCGTTATTCTGATGTTTGCCACCGCAATGATATTGATGGGAGGCTTCAGAAGGCTTGCTATAGTATCCGAGAAGCTGGTTCCTTTTATGATTGTATTCTACATCGTCGGTTGTTTTGTGATAATAATAATGCGTATTAACAGGATACCTGAGGTATTTGCTTCAATATTCAAATTCGCCCTCGGTCCGGCCGCGGTTAAGGGCGGAGCAACGGGAACCGCTGTTCAGATTGCATTTAACACTATAAAAAACGGCTGCAAAAGAGGTGTGTTTTCCAATGAGGCGGGACTTGGTTCATCTGTTATAATCCATAGCAATACATGTGTGAGAGAGCCGGTAAGACAGGGAATGTGGGGGATTGCCGAGGTTTTCCTTGACACAATGGTTGTATGTACAACGACTGCATTGGTAGTGTTGAGCTCCGGCACCATAGACCTTTCCACGGGGCTTGCCGTTCAGGGAACGGAGGATGCCACATTGGTTGCCGGCGTATTCAGACAGTGTCTCGGTCGTCCGGGGGAATGGTTGGTAGTAATTGCAATTACGCTATTTGCCTTCACAACGGTTATGGGCTGGTCCTACTACGGCGCCAAGGCTACGGAGTATCTTTTCGGAATAAAGGCGGCCAAGATATACAGATTTGTTTTTATACTGATTATCGTGTTTGGCGCCGTGATGGAGTCAAACCTTGCATGGGATATCTCCGATACATTTAACGGATTGATGATGATACCGAACTTAATAGGCGTGCTTACAATGACGCCGCTTACTATAAAACTGACGAAAAACTATATCCTAAGGAGGATAAAGGGGCAGGACATAACGCCCATGCTTTCCTTTGACGAGAATATAGAGAAGGATGCCCTGAGGGCTATCAGAAAGGGTGCGGATTAACCTATGAGTAAACAGGACAAGCTTATAGCCACGGGAAATAAGAGCGGTGGGCAGGTTTGAATACGAAACTATAATAGATTATATAGATAACAAAGGATGAAAAAAAAGAATTGTGAGGGAGGACATATAAATGGACAATAAGAAAAACATAGTCATTGTTTTATATCAGTACAGCGTTGTAGTTAAGGGTATCGAGAGAAAGCTTAAAGAGATGGACTTTAATGTTCAGATCCTGTCGGAAAATATCGACGATCATGATACACTAGAAAGATATGCAATGAACAACGATACCTTTATACTGTATCTTCCGCCGGACATCAACGAGAACAATCTTAGACGTTCGGAGATGACCGACATAATTGAGACTGTAAAGGAAGTCAGACGCAGTATTGTGCTCATAGGAGAGAAGAAGGATCACGAAGAGCTTTCTGCCGAAGTTCCGGGTGTGTCCTCCTGCCGTTGGTTTGACAGACCGGTTGATGTGGCTGCTCTGGCGAACGCCATAGAAAAAGGAGATTTTAAGCCTGTAGCCTCCGACGGAAAAAAGAGGGTTCTTATTGTCGATGACGATCCCTCCTACGCCGGCATGGTAAGGGAATGGATTCGGGATATGTACCACGTTGATATAGTGACAGCGGGTATGCAGGCAATCACATTTCTTGTCAAGAACAAGGTCGACCTTATACTTCTTGACTATGAGATGCCCATAATCGACGGCCCTCAGGTTCTGCAGATGCTCAGACAGGAGGAAAGCACAAAGGATATTCCGGTTGTCTTTCTTACAGGCGTGGGTACTAAGGAGGAGGTTGCCCGAGTGATAAGCTTAAAGCCAAACGGCTACATCCTGAAGTCAACCACAAGAGAAGATTTGATTAATTCAATTAAAACAAAAATTGCGTAATTCATAAATGAGGTAATAATCTTGAAGCTTGCTTTACCCGACAGAATACTTATGAATATTGAAAAGCCCGCAAGGTACATAGGACAGGAGGTTAACATGGCAGTGAAGGACATCAATTCGGTCGATGTCCGGGTTGCCATGTGCTTTCCCGATGTATACGAAATAGGTATGTCCTACCTGGGGCTGCAGATACTTTACGACCTTTTCAACAGATATGAGGATTGCTACTGTGAGAGAGTTTTCTCGCCATGGCCGGATTTGGACAAGGTTATGCGTGAGGAGAACATAAAGCTTTTTACACTGGAGACACAGACGCCGGTCTGCGACATGGACTGGCTCGGTATCACAATTCAGTACGAGATGTGTTACACGAACATACTTCAGGTAATCGACCTTTCGGGCATTCCTCTTCTTGCCAAAGACAGGAAGAAGGGCGATGCCATAGTCATAGGCGGGGGACCCTGCACGGTCAATCCCGAGCCTGTGGCTGATTTCTTTGACATAATCTATGTAGGTGAGGGCGAGGTCTCTTACCGAAATCTCCTTGATTTATACAAACAATATAAGAACTCGGATATGACAAGAGAGGACTTTTTACACGAGGCCTCCAAGCTGCCGGGGATATATTCTCCCTCTCTTTATGATGTGGACTACAATGAGGACGGAACCGTAAGAGAGATAAGGCCTCTTCGAGAGGGTGTGCCGGAGAAGATAGTATGGCAGGACGTGCTTGATTTTGAGAATGCGCCTTACCCGATGAAGCCGGTTATTCCTTACTTGAAGGTAACACAGGATAGAGTCGGTCTGGAAATAATGCGTGGCTGCATAAGGGGCTGCCGCTTCTGTCAGGCGGGTATGATCTACCGACCCACAAGACAGAAGAATGTGGACATGCTCAAGAAGTATGCTAAGGAGATGCTTAAGAATACCGGTTATGAGGAGATCAACTTAAGCTCCCTTTCTTCGAGTGATTATGACAAGCTTGACGAGCTTCTGACCTTTCTTATAGAGATGAGGGATAACGATCATGTCAATGTATCGCTGCCGTCGCTTCGCGTCGATGCATTTTCGCTTGATGTGATGAGCAAGGTGCAGGATATAAAGAAGTCCAGCCTTACCTTCGCCTGTGAAGCGGGCACGCAGAGACTCAGAAACGTAATAAATAAAGGACTTACCGAGGAGTATATCATGGAGGGCTGCCGCCAGGCCTTTGTGGGTGGCTGGGACAAGGTTAAGCTTTACTTTATGCTCGGACTTCCGACGGAGACCGAGGAGGATATGCTGGGCATAGCTGAGCTTTCACAGCGCATATCAGAGTGCTTTTTCGACAATGTACCTAAGGAGCAAAGAAACGGCAGGGTTATGATCACTGCGTCTGCATCCTACTTTGTGCCGAAACCATTTACACCGTTCCAGTGGGCGTCAATGATAAGACCTGAGGAATTCACAAGAAGGGCTCATGCCGTAAAGGACGCCTGCAACAGTATGCGAAACAAGAAGAGTATAAGGTTCATATACCATGATGCGGATATATCTATCTTAGAAGGCGTGTTCGCCCGCGGGGACAGAAGACTTTCCAAGGTGATTTTAAGGGCTTACGAAAAGGGCGCAATCTACGATGCCTGGTCGGAATTCTTCAAGCCTGCAATCTATGATGAGGCCTTTGCTGAGTGTGGTATAGACCCTTACTTTTATACGGAGAGAACCCGCCCGGAGGATGAAGTCTTCCCATGGGATCACATAGATGTGGGCGTGACAAGAAGCTTTCTTCTTAATGAGTGGAGACTCTCACAGCAGGAGAAGGTAACCCCAAACTGCAGGGAGAAATGCTCGGGCTGCGGCGCGGCAAAGTACGGAGGAGGTGTGTGCTATGAAGCTAAGAATTAAATACACCAAGACCGGACCTTTAAGATATATAAGTCACCTTGATGTGATGCGCTTTTTTCAAAAAGCCATAAGGAGAGCGGGCTTTGATGTCTCGTATACGAAGGGTTTTTCGCCTCATCAGATTATAAGCTTCGCGGCTCCGATGCCGCTTGGGATGACATCTGAGGGAGAGTATTTTGACGGTGAGTTTAATACCGTGACTAATACGGCAGACATGGTTGAAGGCATCAACGAAACCATGCCTCCTTACATTCAGGTGCTCGATATAATAAAGCTCGAGGATAAGGCAAAACCTTCCATGTCGATAGTTGCCGCATCCGACTATGTGGTTTACGACAATCCTCAGTCTGAAGTAAGACCGGTAAGCAATCTGATAAGCAAAGGCTTTGAATTGCCGGATGAGCTGGTTGCCTTAAAGAAGACGAAATCCGGAGAGAAAACCGAGGACATAAGACCGTATATCTACGGTCTGGGTCTTATGGACACAACAAGCGGAGAGATAAGCAGGTGGATTCTAAAGCCCGAGGGCGCTTCTGACAGAGTTAAGATAGTGACGCCTCTTGAAGAGCCGGTGGGGCTTTATATGCTGCTTTCCGCGGGAAGTATAAATAACTTAAAGCCCGAAGCCGTATCGGGCGGGCTTGCGAAATTATTCGATTGCCCGTATTCGGCAGGCGACGAGAGGATACACAGGCTTGATACCTTTATGAATTCTGATACGGGCTTTGCTTCGCTTGATAAATCCGGCGAAAGATTTTGATTTATTCGGAAATGAAATCAGAAAATCAAGAAAGAAGATCATACATGTCAGACAGATTTGTGATAACAGAATACAGGGGCAAGCTTCTTTCTTTTCTGGTAGAGGACGGTAAAGCCATGGAGATTCGAGGATATGACGAGTGCTCCGTGGTCGGTAATATCTATGTTGCGGTTGTGTCTAATGTATTGGAAAACATTGGAGCTGTATTTGCCGACATCAAAAAGGGTGTTTCGGTTTATATTGCGTTGGAAGAATTTGAGAAGAGGCCTAAAAGGGGCGAGCTGATAACCGTAAGGATCATCAAGGATGCTTACATGAAGAAGAAGGCCGTTGCGACAACGGTTCTTTCCGTGACGACGGATACGGTTGTTGTCTCAACGGATAGCAGGGTAGGCGTGTCATCAAAGATTAGTTCAGAGGCTGAGAGAGACAGGTTAAAGGTTATATTTAAAGGTGCGTTGGGCAGTCGAAATTATGGCGGTATTATCAGAACCTCCGCGGAGGGAAGGGATGAAAAGGAGCTTGAAGGCGCATTTTCCGAGGCGGTAAAAAGCCTTGAAGAGCTTGTAAAAAGCTCCGGTTTTGCAACCGCTTATTCATGCATCTTCAGTGAGCCCTCGGCATTGGTTAAGGATGTCAGAGAGCTTAAATGCAAGCGAGATATTATCGTTGTTACAGATATAAGGGATGTGTATGACCGGATAAGCGCTTCGGGAATGCAGGCTGAGTTCTATGATGACTCAAACTTAAGCCTTATGTCATTTTACAATTTGAACAAGCTTATGGAACGAGTGCTCTCAAAGAGGGCTTATCTTAAGTCAGGAGGTTTCCTGGTGATTGAGACAACCGAGGCGCTGAATGTGATTGATGTCAACAGCGGCAAGGATATCAAGGGTTCTGACAGGGAGGAGAGCCTGCTTAACATCAATCTTGAGGCTGCGGAGGAGATTGCCAGACAATTAAGGTTGCGTAATCTGACCGGAATAGTTATAATAGATTTCATAAGCATGAAGGAGCCCTCGCATGAGAGGCTTCTTTTAGAGCATCTTGAAGAAGAGCTTTCTAAGGATTTCGTGAAGACGGTTGTGGTTGATATAACCAAGCTTGGCTTAGTCGAGCTGACAAGGGCAAAGCAGCGCAAACCCTTGTCTGAACTGCTTTCTTAAGAAATTCTTTTTTAATGCCCTAAATACCCATTGACATAGTAGGTAAGTCGTGTTATAGTAAGCGCCATATTATTAGTCTTAATATTTTATCGTGGGAAGGGAAAGGAAGGCGCTTATATGAAGGTATCAACCAGAGTGGAATACGGGCTTATAGCACTTACCGATATCGCAATCTACAGTGAGAACGGCAAGACTGTATCGGCACCGGATATATCCGCGCGTGAGAGTATCTCACACAAATATCTTGAGCAGATATTGCTTTTATTAAGACAGGCGGGCTTTATAGCGGCGCGAAAGGGACTTAAAGGCGGATATGCGTTGTCGCGTCCGACGGATAAGATAACTCTTACGGATGTGCTTAACGCATTGGACAACGGGATACTTGCCGAAATGGAGGGTGAGTATGCGGACGACGGCTTAGGCCCGGTTATAAACGACTGTTTCTGGGGAAAGATAAACAACGAATTAAAGTCCTACACGGACAGTCTTACTTTGGAACATTTCGTGGAGCTTTGCAGGAACAGGACACCTGAAAGCTGGGATATGTATGTCATCTGAAAGGACATATAAGATATGGAGTTTAATACTAAACTATTACACGGGAAAACCGCATCGGGATACGGACAGCGAGAGTTGCTTCCTCCTATATCTCAGGTGACTGCATTTCAGTACGAGAGTATGGAGGAGCTTGAAAAGGTCTTTGCTCACAAGAGTATGGGCTATGCTTACACAAGGATAGGCAATCCGACTATCGGCGCCTTTGAAGCCAAGATTAATGAGCTCGAGGGCGGAGCCGGAGCTGTCTGTACCAGCAGCGGTATGAGCGCAATATCCACGGCACTTCTTGCGGTCTGTTCGAGCGGTGATGAGATCATCGCGGGCAACGGCCTGTACGGAGGAACCATAGACCTTTTTCATGACCTTGAGAAGCTTGGAATACATACGGTGTTTGCCGGACAGCTTACAGGTGAAAGAGTTAAGGAGCTCATTACCGATAGGACGAGGGTTATATTCGGAGAACTGATCAGCAATCCTTCGTTGACGGTGATAGACATACCGGAGTTAAGTAGTGTGGCTCATGAGGCGGGCATACCGCTTTTCGTTGATTCAACCACGGCTACACCATACATAGCAAGGCCGCTTTCGCTCGGAGCCGATGTGGTTATTCATTCGACTTCAAAGTACATAAACGGCGGAGGCAATTCAATCGGAGGCGTGATAGTCGACGGAGGTAAATTTGCATGGAACTTTGATAAGCACACCGCTTTATCAGATTTTAAGAAATACGGTCGTATGGCTCTCCTTTGCAGATTAAGGACTGATATATGGGAGAACTTAGGCGGCTGTATGGCTCCGATAAATGCTTATCTATCCTACATAGGAGCCGATACATTAGGGCTAAGGATGGAAAGAATATGCGAGAATGCCTATGCTTTGGCTAATGCATTAGACAAGGAAGAGGACATAGAGGTAAATTACTTAACACTTCCCTCGCATCCCTTCCATGAATATGTAGAAAAGGAATTGAACGGCTATGGCGGAGGAATACTTACCTTCAGGGCCGGAACCAAGGAAAGAGCCTATAAGATCATCAATTCATTGAAATACGCATTTATCGCAAGCAACATAGGAGACTTAAGAACACTTGTTATACATCCGGCTTCGACGCTTTACATCCATTCCGGAAAGGAAGAAGCAGAGGCTGCGGGAGTATACGAGGATACGATAAGAGTAAGCATCGGTATCGAAAATAAGGAAGATCTTATAGAGGATTTCCTGAATGCGATACGACAAAGCAGGGAATGATGAAAAATGAGTTTTAATAAAATACACATAAACGATGAAGTGCTTAAAATCATGGTTTCATCGGTCGAGGCAAGCTACCCTGCTGAGGGCTGTGGGCTTTTGTTTAAGGCTGATGACCATGCGGGTCCCGAGCTTAAGGTAAAGGCCGCTGCGGTCTGCTTTAATGAGGCAAAGGGGGTATCCGAGCACTACAGGATGGATCCGATGGAGGTCTTTAAGCACGAGGAAAACCGCGCAAAGGAGAACTTAAGCCTGTCGGGGATATACCACTCACATCCCGACAAGCCGGCCATACTTTCGGAGGAAGACATAAGGGAGATGCTTCCGGGCATGGTATATATAGTTTTCTCGGTCTTAAGCGGTAAGGTTAAGGATATCAAAGGATTTATCAAGCACGAGAACGTGGTTCATTATGCAGAAGTAGAGGTTCAGGGAGGTTGACATCATGAAGATATTTATATCGGCTACGTTGAGAAGCTTCTTCAACCGTGAGCATGAGATAGATGTAAAGGGAAAGACGGTAGGAGAGCTCCTTGAGAATATAATAAAGGAATACCCGGACAGCAAGAATGCCTTCTATGATGAGACCGGTGAGAGAAGAGGCTTTATAAAGCTTTTTGTGGACGGTGAGGACAGAACCGGCAGAGATTATGCAGTGTACAGCCTGAGCGAGAAGTCAAAGGTGCTGCTTCTTCCGGTTATCGCCGGAGGCGCGCCATCATTAGCACAGACCGAAGCGCTTGTGTCCGATGAGAGAAGAAAAGAGGTTGAGCTTGACAATACGGAGATAGAGAGGTTCAACAAGCATCTTCTTCTTCGTGAGATAGGCGTCAAGGGACAGAAGCGGATAAAGGCTGCAAAGGTAGTCGTTGTCGGTGCCGGAGCTCTCGGCTCGGCTGTTATCCAGTACCTTGCGGCTGCCGGTGTCGGAACCATAAAGGTTATTGACAGCAGCGCGGTTGCCTTAGAGGATCTCCAAAGCCAGGTGCTTCACTCGTTAAGAGATGTAAAGCGTCCCAAGTCGGCATCGGCCAGGGACAGCATAAGAAACATAAACAGAAGCATAGAGGTTATAGCCGAGAATGAGGACATAAGCGCAGACAATGCTTCGGAGCTTATCGAAGACTTTGATCTCGTGGTTGATTGTTCCGATAATTTCAAAACAAGATATACATTAAATGATGCCTGCATATTAAACGGTATTCCGGTTGTCTTCGGAGCCATATACCAGTTCGAAGGACAGGTAAGCATACTCGGTCATAACGGAGGACCATGCTTAAGATGCGTATATCCTTCACCGCCGCCGGCAGGTCTTGTTCCAAGCTGTGCAGAGGGTGGAACCATAAGTCCTCTTGCGGGTATAGTAGGAAGCATACAGGCAAATGAAGCCTTAAAGCTCATTATGGGCATAGGCGAGCATTTAAGCGGCAAGCTCCTTACGGTAGATACGCTTTACCTAAATTCAAGCGTACTCAATGTAAAGAGAAGCTGTAACTGTCCGCTCTGCGGTGATACACCGACAATTACTGAGGTTGAGACCTATGATTACGAAGATTTCTGCGGCTTAAAGGCAAAGGAGGATGAGGTACCTGTTGAAGGCTTTACACCTGAGGAGCTTGCGAAGAAGATAGATGCCGGTGAACCGCTGAAGATCATAGATGTAAGAGAGCCTCATGAAAGAGCAATACTTAGGTTCCCGGGCGCAGTGGTTATCCCGATAGGACAGCTTGTAAGAAGGCAGAAGGAGCTTGATCCGAATATCGACACAGTATTCTTATGTAAGCAGGGCAAGAGAAGCATACTTGCCATAAACACATTGAGAGAGGCGGGCTACACAGGCCCTATGTACAACCTTAAAGGCGGTCTTGACGCCATGAAGGATATCGTCCTTGCAAATGAGGGCGGCTGGCTGTA
Source organism: Lachnospiraceae bacterium (assembly GCA_017525525.1). Lineage (GTDB taxonomy): Bacteria > Bacillota > Clostridia > Lachnospirales > Lachnospiraceae > Coprococcus_C. The sequence goes on from JAFXSQ010000055.1 coordinate 115,320, forward strand.
GGTATTAAGACCTTTAAAGAAGGCTTTTATACAATGTATTAATTATTTTTCACCTAGGAGGAAAAAGAGATGGCAAAAGAAACAGAGAAGACAACAGGCATTAACGCATTGGGTGCGGCTGCGGCTTATAACCTTGCGAACGTGACCAAGACAAAGCCCCAGTTTGGTGCAATCACACCGAAGTGGCTTACCAAATTCCTTGAGTTCAAGGGACTTGAGACAGGTATATTCAGAGTAAATAAGGTCGTTGAGGGTGAGACACCCCTTGATGTACTCTGCAGCCAGACCAAGAAATCAGACATCATACCGGAAGGCTATGTTGAGTATGAGACAGAGCCCCGTGAGTACAGACTTAATTCGATATCAACCATAATCAATGTTAATACCGCAATCGAGGATGTATACAGCGCTCCCTACGATCAGGTACAGGAGCAGCTCGGACTTGCTATAGAGTCCTTGAGAGAGCGTCAGGAGAGCCAGCTTATCAACAACGATGACTACGGTCTTCTCAAGAATATAGCTGACAGCCAGAGAATACAGACAAGGAACGGAGCACCTACTCCGGATGACCTTGATGAGCTTATAACAAAGGTTTGGAAGGAGCCTTCATTCTTCCTTGCTCACCCGAGAGCTATCGCTGCATTTGAGAGAGAATGCACAAAGAGAGGAGTTCCGCCGGTTGTTGTTAACCTTGCAGGAGGTAACTTCGTTACATGGAGAGGAATCCCGATCATTCCTACAGACAAGCTTCTTGTTGACGGCCTGAAGAACCCCACCTCACAGAGCGGCAAGACAAACATCCTTCTTATTAGGACAGGCGAGGCTAAGCGCGGTGTTATAGGTCTTTTCCAGGCAGGTCTTAAGAATGAGCATTCACGCGGACTTTCGGTACGTTTCCGTGGTATAGATGACAAGGGCGTTGCTTCTTATCTGCTTTCATTATACTGCTCTGCAGCCATTCTTGCTGATGACGCTATCGCAGTGCTTGAAGATGTGGAAGTAGGTGAGTACTATGACTACGAGTAATCCCTTCGGTGGTTTCGAGGAGCTTTACGGTCTTCCGAGCGCGGAGGCTCTGTCGGCTCTTGCCAACGCTTACGAAGGTGATGACTTTACCGGAGCAACGGCACCTGCATCCGCAAGTGTGCCCGATTATGCTTCTTCATCCGAGGCAACTGTAGTACCTGCTTATCCGGCACCCGATCCGGAATCGATACCTGATACAGGTTCAGTATTTACAGCAGTACCGTCTGATGATTATTCGGTTCCGGCCGCAACTGTTCCCGAGCATGAGTACTCAGCACCTTTTGTAACAGCTCCTTCAGCGGATTACAAGGCTTACTCACAGGCTGCAGGCGGACAGTTCGATTGGGAGCATCCCATCGCATATGCAGCAGCTGAGCCGGTAAGCTACTCGCCGAGAGTACAGTCGCAGGAGCAGGCCAAGGAAGAGGACAGAAGCATAGATGTTCCGACATCACTTCAAGGTGATGCGGCAGCTAAAGAAGATGATACCGTAAAGCCCGGAAACTCACGAAATGATAGTATCAGAATAGGCAGCAAGACGCTTCAGCAGATAAGAGATGATTTCCCAATCTTAAAGGAAAGAATAAACGGTAATCCTCTCGTATGGCTTGACAACGGTGCAACCACACAGCGTCCCAAGGCTGTTATAGACAGAATATCTTATTATTACGAACATGAGAATTCAAATGTACACAGAGGAGCTCACACACTCGCTGCAAGGTCTACGGATGCTTACGAGGGTGCAAGAGATATAGTAAGGGATTTTATCGGTGCACCGAGCTCAGAGGAGATAGTATTCGTAAGAGGCACCACAGAGGCCATAAACCTTGTGGCTAACGCTTATGTAAAGCCTCAACTTGAGCCGGGTGACGAGATAATCGTATCCATCTTAGAGCACCATGCGAACATAGTTCCGTGGCAGCTTATCGCTCAGAAGACAGGCGCTGTGTTAAAGGTGATCCCCTGCGATGAGACAGGCCAGCTTATCTTGAGCGAGTACGAAAAGCTCTTTACCAAGAGAACAAAGTTTGTTGCTGTTACACATGTGTCTAACGTATTAGGCACCGTAACTCCTATAGAGGAGCTTATTGCGATAGCACACAGGCACGGAGTAAGGATACTTATCGACGGAGCGCAGTCTGTTGCACATATCCCGGTAAATGTATCGGCTCTCGATGCTGACTTCTTCGTCTTCTCAGGACACAAGATATTTGCTCCTACAGGCATAGGTGTTGTGTACGGCAAGAAGGAGCTTCTTGAAGCTGCAGAGCCATATCACGGTGGCGGTAATATGATTGCTGATGTTACATTTGAAAGAACCATATACAACGGTATTCCGAACAAGTTTGAAGCGGGTACCGGAAGCATAGCGGACGCGGTGGGACTCGGTGCTGCATTGAATTACCTTACCGAGATCGGCATGCCATGTGTATACAGATGGGAGCACGAGCTCTTACAGTATGCAATGAGCGAGATGAGAAAGATCCCCGGACTTACGCTGATAGGTACAGCCTTAAATAAGGCTTCGGTTCTTTCCTTCAAGCTTGACGGTTACTCTGATGATGAGGTCGGAAAGAGACTTGACAGCTACGGCATAGCGGTAAGAACGGGACATCACTGTGCTCAGCCGGTGCTCAGGCACTTCGGCTACGAGGGTTCGGTGAGACCTACACTTGCGCTTTACAATTCACCTGAAGATATAGATGCTCTTGTTAAGGTTTTAAGAACCTTTGCATAGGGAGGATACTTAACACTTAATGGAAGATATTATCAAAGAAGAAGAGATAGACGGAATAGTCGGGACGATTCTTGCGGATTATAAAGGCGGAAAGAATATAGACAATACGGATATATTCAGCAAGCCCGACAAGAAAGAGGTAAGGGACATTATTCACAATCTGTTCAGGATAATGTTCCCCGGCTATTACAAGGATAAGAATTATAAGATTTATAATCTTAAGAACAGTCTTGCGGTAACCATCGAGGATATCTTTTATCACCTGAACAAGCAGGTAATGCTGGCTCTTGACTTCTGCAAGCTCAGGGGCGTGATGACGGAGGATGAGAGAAAAGCTGAGAGCTACCGCATATGCCGGGAATTCTTCAACAAGCTTCCTTTTGTCAGAGAGTGTGTAGAGACTGATCTTCTTGCAGCCTTCGACGGAGACCCCGCCGCGGGCTGCTTAGAGGAGATCGTCCTTGCATATCCGGGACTTTACGCGGGAACGGTTTACCGCATAGCACATGAGCTGTATCTGCTTAATGTACCGGTACTCCCGAGACTTATGACGGAGTATGCGCATTCTCAGACCGGCATAGACATTCACCCGGGTGCGTCTATAGATAAGTATTTTTTCATAGACCACGGTACGGGCATAGTGATTGGCGAAACAGCAGTCATAGGACAGAATGTCAAGATATACCAGGGTGTTACCTTGGGAGCTTTATCCACAAGAGGCGGACAGAAGCTTTCGGGAAAGAAGAGACATCCGACCATCAAGGACAATGTTACTATTTACGCAGGAGCCTCTATCTTAGGCGGTGATACCGTGATAGGTGAGAATTCCGTGATAGGCGGCAATACATTTATCACAAGCTCCATACCTGCGGACACAAGAGTAAGCATTAAGAACCCTGAGATGGATATAAGAACAAACGACAACAAGCATAAGCATGAAGAGGTTAAGCAGAGCGACGAGTGGTACTATATGATTTGAGTAAAATCTGAACAAAGCAGTGTCATTCTGAGCGAAGCGACGCAGACCTCAATGCGAAGCGTTGAGGTGCCGGCCTTCGATGTCATAAGGAATCCACCGCAAGCGGTACCCCTTATGACGAAATGCGAGGGCTTGCGAAGCAACAGGAAGAATCTTAAATTAACAGAGAGGAGATGCAAAGATCATGAACATAACCGTAGCAGGAACAAAGAAGGAGGTAGCAGACGGCCTTACCGTATCAGCTCTTATAGAGCTTGAGCAGGTTGAGACACCTCAGTATGTTACCGTGTCCGTGAACGAGGAATTCATCGGCTCAGATACATTTGATGCACATGTGCTTAAGGAGGGCGATGAGGTTGAATTTCTTTACTTCATGGGAGGAGGTGCCCGCTAATGCCCTTTACTAACGAACAGCTTGAGAGATACTCAAGACATATAATCTTAAAGGAGATAGGAGCGAAGGGGCAGAAGAAGCTTCTCAACGCCAAGGTGCTTATAATCGGTGCCGGCGGCTTAGGCGCTCCGGCGGCTTTGTACCTTGCGGCTGCGGGTGTGGGAACCATAGGCATAGTTGATGCGGATGTAGTTGATCTTTCAAATCTCCAAAGACAGGTTATACATACAACCAATGACATAGGCAAGAAGAAGGTTGAGTCTGCGGCTGAGACAATGCGCGCAATCAATCCCGATGTCACAGTCAATACCTATTACGATTTCGTAAGCAGTGCGAACATCATGGATCTTATAAAGGACTATGATTTTGTGCTTGACGGAACCGATAACTTCCCTGCGAAGTTCCTTATCAATGATGCATGCGTTATGGCCAAGAAGCCGCTTTCGCATGCAGGTATTATCAGATTCAAAGGGCAGCTTACGACTATTCTTCCGGGCGAAGGCCCATGTTACAGATGTATCTTCAAGAATCCGCCACCAAAGGACGCCGTACCTACCTGTAAGCAGGCAGGAGTAATAGGCGCCATGGGCGGTGTGATAGGTTCGCTTCAGGCTATGGAAGCAGTTAAGTATATCACCGGTGTCGGTGAGCTTTTAAGCGGTTATCTGCTTACCTATGATGCACTGAAGATGGAATTCCACAAGATTAAGCTGCCACCCCGCGGAAAGGGCTGTGCCGTATGCTCGGATACTCCGACCATCACGAAGCTTATCGATTACGAGCAGCCGGCCTGCGAGTTTCACCCGGGAGGGAAATAATATGAAGATAACCATCAAAAAATCCGATTATGACAGAATATATGAGCACGCCTTAAAGGAACGTCCCGATGAGGCCTGCGGCCTTATAGCCGGCGTTGACAGGGAGGACGGTGTAAGGGAGATTCAGAAGGTTTACCTTCTGACCAATATCGACCACACCAACGAACATTTCTCCATAGATCCCAAGGAACAGCTTGCTTCTATAAAGGATATGCGTGCAAACGGTCTGTCGCCCTTAGGCAACTGGCATTCGCATCCCGAGTCTCCGTCAAGACCTTCTGAGGAGGACAAGAGACTTGCAAATGACAGCAAGGCAAGCTACCTTATCCTGTCTCTTCAGGAGGAGGGTAATCCGGTTTTGAATGCTTTCCATGTGGAGGGCGAGCAGGGAGCAAGAACTGTCAGAAAGGAAGAACTGATTGTAATAGAGGAGGAATAGTTTATGGCTGAGTTTAATGTAGATGAGACGATTGATATAACTGATGTAACCTGCCCCATAACCTTCGTGAAGACCAAAGTTGCTCTTGAGGAGATGGATGAGGGCCAGATACTTCAGGTTCATATCGCCGACGGCGAGCCTATACAGAATGTTCCGAGAAGCATAAAGGAAGAGGGACATGAAGTATTAAAGATTGATGATAACGGTGACGGTACCTTTGAGATGTATATCAAAAAGATTGGTGACTGATTATTAGACATATGCTGAAAAAAAAGCCTGCGGAATTGTCCTTGCCGCAGGCTTTTTGGTTTATATTATGTCATAAAACTTCGGTTTTCTTTTAACAAAAGTGGCGTAAGCCTTAAACCCACATTCAAGCAGCAGCTCGCGTGCCTTATCGAAACCGTAACCCACATATTTTGAAAAGTGGGCGTCGGAACCGACGGTAATGATCTCACCGCCTAAATCGTGGTAGAGCTTTAGGATTTCTTTATGCGGGTGAGGGTAGGAGAGGTTCTTATATAACGAGCCTGTGTTTACCTCTATACCGCCCCCGGCGCTGATTATAGTCTTCAATAGTTCTTCGAATATCTCGTAATAATCTTTAAGTTCAAATACATAATCCTTGTAATCCCCATATCTGACTATGTAGTCTAAGTGTCCGTACACATCAAAATCGGTAAAGCCTTTTACGGTCTCCAGGATACATTCAAAGTATCTGCCGAAGGCCTGTACGGGGGATTTGCCTTCGTAGTACTCGGAATAGTAAGGATCGTATCCGTCGACTATGTGAGTGCTGCAGATAAGAAAGTCGAGGTCACTGTGTTCTTTTGCATACTCGGCCGCCTTCTTAACTGTAGAGGGCATAACACCGAGCTCGACACCCTTCTTTAAAGTAAAGCCCTGTGGGAGCTTTGTTTTGATCTCGTCGATCTCACGACTGTATGCATCGAAATCAAGCTGGAAGGCCATCACTCCCTCCTCATAGGAGTACTTCATGGGGAAGTCTATGTCATGGTGATCTGTTATGCAAATTTCGTCTATTCCGTTAGACACAGCCTGCTTTATGATATTGTCTAAGCTCTCGTCACTGTCAGTGGAGTGATGAGTGTGAAGATGATAATCGGGGAATGGCATATCATTTCTCCTTATTGATTTAAAGTAGTCGCAATCGTCCCTGCCACAAGCTCGGCGTAAACCTTTGTTCCCTCAGGTGTCAGATGCACGTGATCGCTGTCGTATACAAGGCCGGGCTGCGAACCGCCCATGGCATTCCAATCGATAAGGGTAACGTTGCTGTTTGCATCGCATAGTGCCTGTATGGTTGCGTTTGAATCTGCGGTCCACGAAAGAGTGGGACCATATACATTTATCCAGAAGATCTGGTGGTCTGTCCCTATGTGGTCGATAAGGTCCTGTCCGCTGGATTGTGAGAAGGAGCCGTTGGTGCCAAGTCCGATGATCACGGTATCTGCAAGTGCACCGCTGTCCTTCAAAGCCTTAAGTATATCCCTTCCGCTGTAGAACTGTCTTCCTACAACTGCGTCTATGTATATCGACGGGATAAGCTTCTTTAATTCATCGGAACCGCCGAGCATGATAGAGTCTCCGACAGCAGTGACATCGCATGCGGCTATCTGTGAAATAAGGTCCTTGTTGTAATTCGGCGTGTAGCTTGTATATCCTACCGTAGAGCTCTGGGCAACCGTTGCCTGGGTTGTCTTTCTTTCGGTAGTGGCGCGGGTTGTGCGCTCGGTCTCGGTTTCTGTTATTCTTTCGGTTGTTGTGAAATAATGCTCATCTAAGTCATCCAAAGGAGAGTGATATTCGGTTGTGGTCTCATCCTCCATCATGGCCTTAAATGAACCGGCAGGCGCTTTACCGTCGGTTTTTCTTTCCTCTGTGATGGGCACAAATCCGGTATATTCCTCGGTGGTAGTGATGTCCTTCTTTCCGCAGGCGGTTAATGCAAGAAGGATAGTCATAAACAGACAGAGTATGAGCGTTTTATGTCTTTTTATCTTCATATCGTTAACCTTTCATCTATTTCAAAAAGAACACAAAATGTAGCAACATATTATAACACATTTTTTGATTTTTTGAACACTGTTATTAGCAATAAAAATATGATAAAATACAAATACTATTTTTTTGAGGAGGTATTCTATGTATCAGATCGGAAATTTATTTGACAACAAGAATGTAGTCTGCACGGCACAGCTCGGGCAGTACAGGGTGCTTGAGCACCAGCAGGACCTGTCGGTGTCTCCGTACAGTGCCGAGACAGCTTACTTTTCATCTAAGATGAATGTCAGGAGACGTCAGGTTCTGATCGAGCTTAACAACTCTTCGACTAAGATCCAGGCAGGTGCCATGCAGTGGATTCTCGGAAATATTTCCATGCAGACCGGTGTTACGGCAGGCAATTTTCTCGGAAAGATGGTAGCGGCTAAGGTTACCGGCGAGACTACCGCCAAACCGATTTACAGCGGCCAGGGACATCTCATGCTTGAGCCTACCTACAAGCATATTTTCATGGTTGATGTTGCTCAGTGGGGGTCTATTGTTCTTCAGGACGGACTTTTCCTTGCCTGCGACACAACCCTTCAGGAAAAGGTTATCGGAAGAAACAATCTGTCATCCGCGGTTCTCGGCGGAGAAGGCTTATTTAACCTCATGCTTTCCGGACAGGGTATAGCTGTTCTCGAAAGCCCCGTTCCTCAGCAGGAGCTTATTCAGTTTAATCTTCAAAACGATGAGGTGAAGATTGACGGTAATATGGCTATCGCATGGTCGGGTTCTCTTGAATTCACGGTTGAGAAGTCGGCCAAATCACTTATAGGCTCGGCTGTTTCGGGCGAAGGTTTTGTAAATGTATACAGAGGAACGGGATCCATTCTTATGGTTCCTACACCTAATTAGGAGGAGCTTATGGTATCAAACTCAATGGTGAGCTCTGATAATGTGACCGTTAAGAGCCAGTTGGGCGGGATGCAGGTTGTTGAGTATAAGCGGGATATGAGTGTCAATGCACTGATGTCGAAGATGGAATTCTTCTGTTCGCAGATGAATGTCAATCGAAGGCAGCTTGTACTTAATCTTAACGGTAATTCCTATATGATCCAGGCGGGAGCCATGCAGTGGATACAGGGCTCGATAAAAATGGATACCGGAGTGAAACCCGGTAAGATATTAGGCAAGATGCTGGGCGCCGCGGTAACGGGCGAGACCATGGCAAAGCCGATTTATTCCGGTATGGGACAGATGATGCTTGAACCAACCTACAGGCATATTTTGCTTACAGACCTTGACGAATGGAACGGCAGTGTGGTTTTGGATGACGGCCTGTTCCTCGCCTGTGACGCAGGACTTGAACACAAGATAGTCAAGAGATCGAATGTCGCTACTGCAGTACTCGGTGGTGAGGGTATATTTAACCTGTCGGTAAACGGAAGAGGAATACTTGCCTTGGAGAGCATAGTTCCAAAGGAAGAGATATTGGAGATCACTCTTCAGAACGACATGATCAAGATTGACGGAAATATGGCTATGGCGTGGTCGGGAACCCTTGATTTTACGGTTGAAAAATCAGCAAAATCCCTTATCGGTTCTGCCGTATCCGGCGAAGGCTTTGTCAATGTCTACAGAGGAACGGGGAAGATATGGATGGCTCCGATGCTTTCGTCCGGTTCGGCCGGAGAGACAAACACAAGCGAGAATGCATCCGAGGGCAATACAGGAAGCGCAGCCGGGAAGGGAGGCAATTTGGAAAGACTTGAAAAGCTCTCGAGTTTCCTTGACAAATTCAAATAAATATCGATTATTAAAAAGAGCTGCGTACCTGTATCAATAGGATCGCAGCTCTTTGTGTCCGTATTTTTCTTGAGTTGCGGGGGCTGTTATGATATAATTTTTCTTTAGTGTCGGTAAAACGGCTTGAAGATTATCATAAGGAGTAATATGAGAATTGTCTGATTATAAGAGTAAGATAAGGAATTTTTGTATAATCGCGCATATCGACCATGGTAAGTCAACCCTGGCCGACAGGATCATAGAGAAGACAGGAACCCTGACCGAACGTGAGATGCAGGACCAGGTGCTTGATAATATGGATCTTGAGCGCGAGAGGGGCATAACCATCAAGGCGCAGTGTGTGCGTATAGTCTACAAGGCGCAGGATGGGGAGGAGTACATCTTCAATCTGATTGATACTCCCGGTCATGTGGATTTTAATTATGAGGTTTCAAGAAGTCTGGCAGCTTGCGAGGGTGCTATCCTTGTGGTGGATGCGGCTCAGGGCGTGGAGGCGCAAACTCTTGCGAACGTTTATCTCGCTGTGGATGCGGGGCTTGATGTTATGCCTGTTATAAACAAGATCGACCTTCCTTCGGCCGAACCCGACAGGGTTATAGCCGAGATAGAGGATGTGATCGGTATAGAGGCACATGACGCTCCGAGGATCTCTGCAAAGAACGGAATCAACATAGAAGAGGTCTTAGAGCAGATTGTTCAGAAAATTCCGGCTCCTTCGGGTGATGAAAATGCACCGCTGAAGGCGCTTATATTTGACAGTGTGTACGACAGCTACAAGGGCGTTATCATATTCTGCAGGCTTTACGACGGTAAGGTCGGCAAGGGTACGAACATCAGGATGATGGCAACCGGCGCGGAGGCTGAGGTTGTATCTGTTGGTACCTTCGGTGCAGGACAGTTTTTGCCGTGTGACGAGCTTAAAGCCGGTATGGTTGGTTACATAACAGCCAGCCTTAAGAATGTCAAGGACACAACGGTGGGTGATACGGTAACCGATGCGGACAACCCGTGTGCAGAGGCACTTCCGGGTTACAAGAAGGCAAACCCGATGGTTTACTGCGGCATGTATCCTGCGGACGGTGCAAAGTATCCGGATTTAAGAGACGCATTGGAGAAGCTTCAGCTCAATGACGCATCTCTTTCCTATGAGCCCGAGACATCGATAGCCTTAGGCTTCGGTTTCAGATGCGGCTTTTTAGGGCTGCTTCACCTTGAGATCATACAGGAGAGGCTTGAGAGGGAGTATAATCTTGATCTTGTAACTACGGCTCCGGGCGTTGTGTACCATGTGATAAAGACGGACGGAACCATGATAGAGCTTACCAACCCGTCGAACCTTCCGGATCCTTCGGAGATAGAATACATGGAAGAGCCGTTTGTCTCGGCTGAGATCATGGTAACAACCGATTATGTGGGACCGATCATGCAGCTTTGCCAGGAGAGGCGAGGTGTGTACATAAGCATGGAGTATATAGAGTCTACGAGAGCACTGCTCAAATACGAACTTCCTTTAAACGAGATAATATACGACTTCTTTGACGCTTTAAAGTCAAGATCGAGGGGCTACGCTTCATTTGACTATGAACTTAAGGGGTATGTAAGGTCTGACCTTGTGAAGCTTGACATACTTATCAACAAGGAGGAGGTCGACGCGCTTTCCTTCATACTTCATAAGGATACGGCCTACGAGCGCGGAAGAAAAATGTGCGAGAAGCTTAAAGGCGAGATTCCAAGGCATCTGTTTGAGATACCCATACAGGCAGCTATCGGTAGCAAGGTTATCGCAAGAGAGACGGTTAAGGCCGTGAGAAAGGATGTCCTGGCCAAGTGCTACGGCGGTGATATCACAAGAAAGAGAAAGCTTCTTGAGAAACAGAAGGAAGGAAAGAAGCGCATGCGTCAGATAGGTAATGTCGAGGTGCCGCAGAAGGCCTTCATGAGCGTGCTCAAATTAGATGAGGAATAAGATATGCCGAAGAATTTAAGCTTATACATACATATACCGTTTTGTGCGCAGAAGTGCAGATACTGCGATTTCCTTTCATGTGACGGCGAAAGCTACGGTACCATACTCAGGTATGTTGATGCGCTATGTAAGGAAATCAGGCTATACGAGCCTATAGCCGATGAGTATAATGTCCGGACCATCTTTATAGGCGGAGGCACACCGTCGCTTCTCGATGAGTCATTGGTTGCGAATATCCTTGCCTTTATCAGACAGATATTCAAGGTCGAAAGGGGCGCGGAGATAACAATCGAAGCAAACCCCGGAACCCTAGGCAACCAGAAGCTGAACGGTTACCTGAAGGCCGGTATCAACAGGCTTTCGCTTGGACTTCAGAGCGCGGACAACGAGCTTTTGAAGAAGCTTGGCAGGATACACAATTTCGACCAGTTTGTAGCAAGCTACAGCGCCGCAAGACGCGCCGGCTTTAAAAATATCAATATCGATGTTATGTCAGGCCTTCCCGGCCTTACCATACATACTTATGTGGACACGCTGACCAAGGTCCTCAACTTTGATCCCGAGCATATTTCGGCTTACTCGCTTCAGGTGGAGGAGGGTACGCCTCTTGCGAAGGATGAGGAGCTATTAAAGGAGCTTCCCACGGATATAGTCGACAGGAGGATGTACGAGATAACAAAGCAGCTCCTTAACGCAAAGGGGTACGACCGTTACGAGATATCCAACTACGCAAAGAGCGGTTACGAGTGCAAGCATAATATGGTTTACTGGACAGGCGGAGAGTATGTGGGCTTCGGCGTTGGTGCGGCAAGCTATTTCCAGGGCAAGCGTTTTTCGAACATTAAGGGGATACTTGATTACATCTCGCTTCTTGAAGGAACCTCCGAAGCGGTAGAACCGGCTTCAAAGGAGATGGTTTACAATGAGGCAATGAAGTCTCTTCGTGAAAATGTAACGCCGGTATACCTGTACTCGCGCATGGAAGAGTTCATGTTCCTCGGGCTTCGCATGACCTGCGGAGTAAGCCGTGAGGATTTTCAGGAGCGCTTTAATAAGGATATCTACGAGGTCTATGCTCCGGTGATTAATAAGCACATAGAACAGGGATATATGGCAGAGGTCGGAGACAGGATTATACTTACTGATGCCGGCATAGATGTAAGCAATTATATACTTGCGGATTTTATTTTGGATAAAGAATGACACTGCGTTCAGGATGACACTGTATATGTATTTACACTTTGTAACAATGTAACAAAAATTTAACAATTCTTAATAAAAATAATAATGTATCCTCTTGCCCTTTGTGATATTATAACAACCAAATGTGCTTATAAAAGGGTGAGAGGATCATGTTATTTTCAAGTCTGATTTTTGTATTATTGTTTCTACCGATATTTATATTCGCCTATCACGCGGTGGCAAGGAATCCGTATAATATAAAGGGCGCGAATATCGTACTTGTATTAGCTTCACTTATTTTCTATCTGTTCGGAGGCGCCTTCGGCGTTCTCATGCTTTTCATAGCTACAATAGTAGGCTGGTCGGGCGGATTTTTGGTCGACATGACGAGGAACAAGCCCGGAGCCCGTAAAGCTGTTTTTGCTTTTATGGTTTTCCTTCTTGTGGGGATGCTCGGCTTCTTTAAGTATGCTGGCTTTTTCTCGAATATTGTTATGCCTGTGGGCATGAGCTTTTACATCTTCAAGCTTATTTCCTATGTGGCTGACTGCTACAACGAGAAGACTGAACCTGAGGAGAGCTTCGTTGCTTTTCTTATCTACACAGCCTGCTTCCATCATGTAATGCAGGGACCTATCATCAGGTATCCGGATGTAAGGGAAAGCATATATAACAGAACTTATTCCATTGCAAATATGTCGAAGGGCATCTACAGGTTCTCGCTCGGTCTGTTCAAAAAAACAGTTTTGGCCGATCACATGGGCGAGATATCCGACATACTTCTTCCGGTCAACGATACGATTACCTCGGTGCCAGCTCTCGGCGTGTGGATGGGCATGTTCGCCTACAGCATGCAGCTTTATCTTGATTTCTCGGCCTATTCGGATATGGCGATAGGCCTGGGACAGATGATAGGCTTTGATTACCCCGAAAACTTCAACTATCCTTACATATCCAAGTCTGTCAAGGAGTTCTGGAACAGGTGGCACATATCCTTAAGCACCTTCTTCAAGGATTATGTCTACATTCCTCTGGGAGGCAACAGAAAGGGCGAGGGCAGAAGAAACTTCAACCTCCTTGTGGTATGGCTGCTCACAGGCATTTGGCACGGAGCAACAGTCAACTTTGTGCTTTGGGGGGTGTTCTACTTTGTATTCATCGAGATAGAGAACTACTCACAGGGCATACAGAGACTGCCGGGACTTATAAAGCACTTGTACACGATACTTGTGTTCTCAATCGGCTGGCTTATCTTCAAATGTACCGATGCCGGAGTTTTGGGTAAAGCATTCTTAGGTCTGTTCGGAATAAACAAGAACGGCTTCACTAATGCGGCTGTAAGGCTTACATTGTCCAATAATCTGTTCTTTATCATAGTGTGTGTTCTTGCCTGCACACCGCTTTATCATGCTATAGACAAGAAGCTTGCTGCGGGTGTGAAGAAAAATACGGTGCCTGCGGGAGTCCTTTTCGGGCTGAGAACCATAATCAGTTTTGCGGCGCTTATAGTAGCTATATATGTTATGGCCGGAAGCAGCTTCAGGCCGTTCCTGTATAACCAGTTCTAAGGAGGTGTTATAGATGAGTTACGACGGAAAATCTCCTATGTTCAAGAAGAAGATAAAGGCAAAGAAAATGTTCTGGGATCGCATAAGGGTTATCGGCTTCTGCGGCATTCTTTTGGTATTCTTCGTGATAGGTCTGCTTTTCTTTATGAGACCGGACAAGTCGGTCATGGAGAAAAGAAAGCTTGCCGAGTTCCCATCGGTTAAGGCTGAGACGGTTGCGAACGGAGAGTATTTTAACGAGCTTTCGACCTGGTATGCGGATACCTACCCCATGAGGGAGAGCATGATTTCTTTTAATTCAAAGCTCAAGAATATGTACGGCCTTCATGGAAATGAGCTCCACGGCGATGTGGCGGCAAATGTCGACGAAATCCCCGATGCCGATGATTCCGGCAAGGCTCCGACCATAGCGCCGGTAATCACGACCGAGGCAGGAAAAGATGATAAAGGAAAGGACGATAAAAAGGCTTCTTCAAGTGACGCCGCGAAGAAGGAAACCACCGAGGAGGAGGGATACAATGTCAAGGATCCCGAGCACGGCAAGGACGGCACTCTGACAGGTAAGGGCGAGGAGGCCGGCACGGTTTACATTTCCGGTGGAAAGGCCTTTAATGTATATTACTTCGGTCAGGACAATGCAGATTATTATGCGTCGGTTATCAACACGATTGCGACCAAGATTCCCAAGGGAGTTAAGTTTACCGAGATGCTTGTGCCTACAGCCTTCGGAGTATATCTCGGAGAGAATATACAGAAGGATTTGGGAGGCTCGGATCAGGGTAAGGCCATCGATTATATGTACGGTATGATGTCGGAGGACATAAATAAGGTTAAGGTTATGGACATATTAAAGGACCATAACGCAGAGTATCTGTACTTTAACACCGACCATCACTGGACGCCTCTCGGCGCTTATTACGCGTACTACAGATGGTGCCAGAGCAGGGAGATAGTTCCTCATACTTTGGATCAGTTTGAAACAGTTGAATATCCGGATTTCCTCGGTACATTTTATGCCGCTTCGGGACAGTCAGAAACCTTAAGACAGAATGCGGATACGATTATCGCATACATCCCGATGGGCACGAATGAATGCACATTTATCGAGGGAGGCATGGAGATACCGTGGAATGTCGTATATGATGTATCCGATTATCCGGACAGCGGAAAGTACAGCTGCTTTATCGGCGCGGATAACGAGCTTTGTACGATAGTCAATCCCAAGATTAAGGATGGCTCCGCCTGTCTGCTTATAAAAGAATCCTACGGCAATGCGTTTGCCCCGTTTTTGGTGGATCATTTCGAGAAAACCTTCGTGGTGGATTACAGATACAGCTCTAAAAATCTTGTTGATTTTATCAAGCAGGAGGGCATAGACGAGGTTATAATTCTCAACAATATGGAGGCTATCACATCTGAGCATTCCAATCAGATGCTTTACCTCTTCCCCTGATTTATAATGCTTGATAGAGGGGTGAAAATGTGATATAATCATGTTATTATTTATGTAATTTTTGTTTTGGGCGAAACGGAGCTGTTATGAAGCGGATAATTGTTTTGGCAATAGTCTGCAGCTTGTGCCTGTTCATGTGTGGTTGCGATAAGGTTAAGAACCTCTCGGAGGAGGAGAATTACCTGATAGCCGAGTATGCCGCAGAGCTGCTGCTGAAATATAACAAAAAGTATCATATGAAGTATGATCCGGAGGCGACTGCCGAGGAGGAATTTACAACAGCCTTTATCGAGACGACCACGGAGGAGTCCACTACCGAAGAGCCTACCACCGAGGAAACAACAACGGAGAGCACTACGGAGAAGACTACCGAAGAAAAGTCCACGGATGAGAAGGTAACGACAGAGACAGCTTCTTCGGAAGATAAGACTGAAGAAAAGACTTCCGATGAGAAGACCACTGAGGGCGGAAACAAGGTCACTCCCGATGTGCCGGATACGGAGAACACGAGCGGTGTGGTTGCGGATCAGGACAAGAATTACGATATAGCCACAATCATAGGCGAGGACAACGTGTCTGTCAAATATGCGTATTACATGCTTGCCGACAGTTATCCCTCTTATGATCAGGACGGTGTCTATATTGAGATACAGGCTCCTTCGGGGCACAAGCTTCTGGTTTTGAAGTTCGCCATAGAGAACAAGACCAACGAGATGCAGAACCTGGACTTTTACTCCAAGGACATCGGCTATAATATAATCATTGACAACAGCAAGTCGGCAAAGCAGATGCTTACGATACTCATGGACGACTTGTATACTTATCAGAAAAAGCTTGATGCGAGCGACAGAGATGAGGCCGTGCTTTTGTTCTCGGTTTCGGATACGATTGCTTCGACATTAAAGGATATAAAATTGAAGGTTTCAAATAAAAACGGCGACAGCGCAACGCTTCAGCTTGAGAATTAGGGAGGTAGGGCATGGATACAAACATTTTGCTTGAAAGCGGAACTAACGAACTTGAGGTCTTAGAGTTTGTAATCAACGGTAATCACTATGGTATCAATGTTGAGAAGGTTAGGGAGATTCTTTCATATCAGGAGATAACTCCCGTGCCTAATTCAAACCCGGCTATCGAAGGTATATTCATGCCGAGAGGTGATATTATCACAGTCATCGACCTCTTTATGGCTTTGGGCTTCCCTTCATCCGAGGACAAGACAAATCATTTCCTTATCGTAACGAATTTCAACAGCTTGAATATTGCTTTTGATGTGGAGCAGGTGCTCGGCATTAACAGAGTATCATGGACGGATGTGGCAAAGCCGGATGCAACCGTAAGCGGCGCGGGTTCAGGCGTTGCAACAGGTATTATCAAGAAGGAGAAGACACTTCTAATCATCCTTGACTTTGAGCGCATAGTTGAGGAGATATGCCCTGAGACAAGTCTTAAGGTATCACAGCTTGAAGGTCTTGAGACGAGAGAAAGGAACAACATTCCGATTGTTGTTGCCGAGGATTCCCAGATGCTTACTCAGCTTATCAAGGATTCACTCAACATGGCGGGCTACACAAAGCTTATCATGAAAAACAACGGTCAGGAGGCTTGGGATTATCTCGCCGAACTTCTTAAGAATAACGGCGTTAATTACGGTGTTAAGTGTGTTATAACCGATATCGAGATGCCTCAGATGGACGGACATCATCTTATCAAGAAGATTAGAGAGACTGAGGGTCTGAAGCATATTCCGATCATCATATTCTCTTCGCTTATCAATGACGATATGAAGAAAAAGGGCGACAGGCTTGGCGCTGATGCTCAGATCAGCAAGCCTGAGATAGGCCAGCTTGTGAACATACTTGACAATCTTGTGGCAAGTCAGATCTACGGAAAGTAAGCTATAATGCAGCAACAATATAGTGTTTTCAATGCCGGCAGGCAATCCTGCCGGCATTAGCCATTTTCTAAAGTGAAGTAATCATGCCATTACATATATATTAAGAGAGGACAATAATATGCAAAAAGAAGAAGTAAAAAAACTATATGAGGATTATTTCTACGATACCTTCAAGCGTTTTGATTTCGTGGCCGAGAAGGGCGACGGCTCTTACATAACAGACGAGAGCGGAAAGAAGTATCTTGATTTTATGGCGGGCATTGCGGTCAATTCCGCGGGGCACTGCAACGAGAAGGTGGTTGAGGCTATATGCGAGCAGGCGCATAAAATTATGCATGCCTCAAATTATTTTTATACCGAGCCTCAGGCAAGGGCTGCGGAGCTTATCTTAAAGTCTATCGGCTTTGACAAAATACAGTACCAGAATTCCGGAGCCGAGGCAAATGAAGCGATGATCAAGCTTGCCAGAAAGTACGGTGTTGAGAAGTACGGTCCTAACAGATATAAGATTGTTACGGCTTTAGACAGCTTCCATGGAAGAACTCTTGCAACACTTGCAGCAACAGGGCAACCGGGTTCGGCCATACAGAAGGGGTATGAACCTTTTATCCCCGGTTTTACCTATGCTAAGTTCAACGATCTTAAATCCTTTGAGGAGGCATGTGACGAGGATACAATTGCTATTATGGTTGAACCCGTACAGGGCGAGGGCGGAGTTTATCCCGCAACGGAAGAATTCCTTAAGGGCTTAAGAAAGCTCTGTGACGATAAGGGAATGCTTCTTCTCTTTGACGAGGTTCAGACAGGCTGGGGAAGAACCGGTTCTCTTATGGCTTTTATGGGATATGGCGTAAAGCCTGACTGTGTAAGCATGGCGAAGGCTATGGGAGGCGGTATGCCGATCGGCGCAATGTGCACAACAAAGGAGCTTATCGAAACCTTCGGCCCGGGCGCTCACGGAACTACATTTGGCGGAAATCCCGTTGCCTGCGCAGCTTCCTATGCTCAGATTAAAGAGATTATAGACAACAAGCTTCCTGAGAATGCGGCTAAGGTCGGCGCATATTTTATGGATAAGCTTAAAGCTTTGCCTTATGTAAAAGAGGTTCGAGGAAGAGGGCTTATGATAGGTGTTGAGTTCGAGAAAGATATCGCGACGGATGTTAAGTACAACAGCGCGGATGAAGGCCTGCTTATCACAGCGGTTAGACCTTCGGTTATAAGGCTTGTACCTCCGCTCAACATAACAGAGGCTGACTGCGATGAGGCATTCGGCATTTTGGATAAGGTTATAAAAGCATTGTAGATTATATGGTGCAGATAAGATATTGTAGATTTGATTACGAAAGGCGGACATTGAGATGGAAAGAAAGAATGCGTGGAAAAGCTATAAGCAGAAGGCTGTTAAGGAGCTGGACAGCTTGTGCGATGAGTATATAGATTACTTAAGCACAGCCAAGACAGAGCGTGAAAATGTAAAGCTTATCAGAGAGTACTGCGAGAAAAACGGCTATAAGGATATGGATGACCTTATAGGGAAAAAGAAGAAGGTAAAGGCGGGAGACAAGCTTTATCGCGTGTGCATGAACAAGTCGGTTGTCATGTTCAATGTGGGTATAAAGCCTATAGAAGAGGGGATGAACATACTCGGCGCTCATATAGATTCTCCGCGTATGGATGTAAAGCAGTATCCGCTATACGAGAAGGAGGAGCTTGCTTACCTTGACACTCATTATTACGGAGGGATAAAGAAGTATCAGTGGGTTGCACTTCCTCTTGCGCTTCACGGCGTTATAGTAAAGAAGGACGGCACAACGGTTGATGTGCTTATCGGAGAGGATGAGAAGGATCCTGTATTCTGCGTGAGCGATCTTCTGATACATCTTGCGGCCGATCAGCTTGAGAAGAAGGGCGCGAAGGTTGTAGAGGGCGAGAAGCTTGATGTGCTTTTCGGTTCCATACCATTCGTATCGAAGGATAAGGATGAAAAGGAAGCAAAGGATGCGGTCAAGAAGAACGTGTTAAAGCTTCTCAAGGACAAGTATGATGTGGAGGAAGAGGATTTCCTCTCGGCAGAGATAGAGGTTGTGCCTGCGGGAAGAGCAAGAAACTGTGGCATAGACAAGAGCATGGTTATGGCTTACGGACAGGATGATAAGGTGTGCGCATTTACATCTCTTAAAGCCATGCTCGATGTGAAGGATGTGAACAAGACAACCTGTACGCTTCTTACCGACAAGGAGGAGATAGGAAGCGTAGGCGCAACAGGTATGCGTTCCATGTTCTTCGAGAACACTGTGGCAGAGCTGCTCATGCTTATGGGCGACTACAGTGAGCTTAATCTAAGAAGATGTCTGGCAAAGTCCAGCATGCTTTCCTCGGATGTAAATGCAGGTTACGATCCCTTGTATGCAGAAGCATTTGAGCATGAGAATGCTTCCTTCCTCGGAAGAGGCATGGTATTCTCCAAGTTCACCGGATCAAGAGGCAAGTCGGGCTCAAATGATGCAAACGCCGAGTATATAGCAAAAATAAGAGCCATGATGGACAAGAATAAAATCTTCTACCAGTGCGCGGAGCTAGGCAAGGTAGATGTAGGCGGAGGCGGAACCATCGCATACATTCTTTCGCTTTATGGCATGGAGGTAATAGACTGCGGCGTTGCGGTGCTTAATATGCACGCACCCTGGGAGGTTACTTCCAAGGCAGATATCTACGAGACATATAAGGGGTATAAGGTTTTCTTGAAGGAAGCATAAGAAAAGATCCTTCGCTGACGCTCAGGATGACATAAAGCGTCGTTCGGTGTCATTCTGAGAGGAGAAACGCAAATGACGCAGTCATTTTATTAATGCGTTTCGACGACTGGACACGACGTAAGTGAGACTCGAAATCTTTGATTTCGCTAGTCGAACTTATGCAAAGCTACGTCGTGTCAATACCACCTCTTTAGCCCGAAGAATCTTAATAAAACTATATGGAAATGAAGAATTTAAAGAAAAGAATATCGGTTATCATCATAACGATAGCGGCATTCCTTGCGGGATGCCTCTTTTCTGTGTCTGAAGCTTTGGCCAAGGACAGCTTTACGGCCGATTATATACAGACTGTCTACAGCCAGTCTACCGGCTTCTACAGCAATGAGATAAAGTGCCTGTATCAGTCTGCCTCTGGCTATGTGTGGATAGGTACTGAGAGCGGGCTTTACAGAAGTAACGGAGCTGAATTTACAAGCATAAGCCTATGGGACTCGGACAGGCCGGATGATTATTCTATAAGCTGTCTTTACCAGGACGGAAGAGGAAGGGTCTGGATTGGAACTGAAAACTACGGACTATTTATGTACTTTGAAGGAAGCACGACTCATTTTCGTGAGGACTATTATAACGGTGTCAAGGTCATAAATGATGTTATCGAGGATGCCGAGGGCCGAATCTATGTAGCCGCGGCTAACGGTATATACGGAATAACCTCCAATGATGACGGTTATGCTTTAAAGCCTCACGATATACAGGAGATTGCCTCGTTAAAATGTAAGCAGCTTGCATTGAGAGGCACGGATGTCTACATGCTATCGACGGACAATATTGTCTATCGAGTTAGACAGGATGGAAAAATCAGCTCAATCGATTTCTCTGATATCTACAAGTATGATCTTACCACCATAGCCGTTATCGACGATACTGTCTATGTCGGTACTGAGGGTAGCAGCATATATTATTTCCAGAATGCGGGAAATGTAACGGAGCACGCGACACACTTAGAGAATATTCATATCATCAGCAAAGACAGTGAAGGAAGGATATGGGTTGGCGCCGATACGGGTATTGGCTACCTGAAGGAGTCCGGCCTTAAGAAATGTACCGGGTGCGAGATTGACAGCTATATTTCCGACATGATACAGGACTATGAAGGAAATTACTGGATTGCATCAAGCAGAATGGGACTCCTTTATTTGTCCAGGTCCAAATTCAAGGATTACAATACATTTTCGGGACTTAAGGAATCAATGGTCAACGCCGTATGTAAAAAGGACGAGCTGACTTACATAGGTACAGATGACGGACTTTATATATACGATGAAAACGGCGCTTTGGTTACGGACGACTTAAGCACTACGCTTGAAAAAACCAATATAACGGATATAAGAACCGATAAAGCGGGAAATATGTATGTGAGCACGGCCAGATACAGGGGAGTGTATAAGCTTTCAAAGAACGGCAAGGTGTCCGAGTTTATCAAGAGCGCGGATCTTCCGGGAAGGACTATCAATACCATACTTCCGCTTTCAGACGGTTTTCTCGCCTGCGGTACCGAGAACGGCTTTGTGTTCGCCGATAAAACGGGTAAGGTTGAAGAAGACGGCGGTTTCCCGAGGGCTTCGGTAAGATGCATATTCGAGACCGAAGACGGACGAATACTTGTGGGAACCGACGGAGACGGTCTTTATGCTTTTGACGGAAGAAACGCGGAGAATATAAGGCATTACACTGTTGATGATGGCTTAAGCTCTAATGTTGTGATAGACATAACAGAGGGAGAGAACGGAATATATCTCGCTACCGATGACGGTATAACCTTCTACAACGAATCCTTCAGGGCGCTCAGCAATATTGAAAGGGCCAACAACGTATATGACATAAAGATTTCTGACGGCCTGTGCTGGATCACGGGTTCTCTCGGCGTGATTTATGCTACGGAGTCTGAGCTTATAGGAAGCGAGCCCTTGAAGGCAAGATATCTCTCTGTTGCCGACGGACTTTTGAAGACTGTCAACAACATGGGACACGGCTTTGTCGACAATGACGGCAAATATTACATCTGCTGTAACGACGGCCTTTATGTTCTGGACACGATTAACATCCCTGTTAATCAGGTTAAGCCGAGAATAAAGGTTACATCCGTTGAGGTTGACGGACAGATTTATGAGTTTGACGATATATCCGGCGGTCTTTCGGTAAGCAGCGATACTTCGAAGATCACTATCAATTTTGCTGTATTTTCTTATGCGAACAGATCCGGTATCAGTGTTAATTATTTCCTGGAGGGATTTGATAAGGAGCCGGTGACCGTTCGCGGAAATGATGCGCTTTCGGCTGTATATACCAACCTTGACGGCGGAGATTACCGCTTTGTGATAAGCGCCGTTAACGGCGACGGAACAAGCTGCGAAGAGCCTGTTTCCTTTGAGATAGTAAAAGATAAGAGCATACTTGAGAACCAGGTTACAAGAGCGTTGCTAATCGCGCTTTCGATTCTGGTGCTCTTTCTTGTTATACTTGCAGGCTGGAAGATAGCGAGACTTATCAAGAGCAAGAATCAGGCAATCGAGGTTCTGTCAAAGGAGCATGAAGATGCCGTGAAGACCAGCTCTGCAAAAAATGACTACCTTGCGAATATTTCCAATGAAATAAAAACTCCCGTAAATGCCATGATGGCTAAGGCCGATGAGGCCTTAAAGAACATGGATCCCGAATCTGAGTATGCGCCGAGCATAAAGGGCATCTATGATATAGGCGCGGATGTTCTCGACAGGGTTGATGACATTATTCTTCTTGCTAAGATTGAGGCCGGAAGCATAGGTCTTGAGGAACAGAATTATTCATACATGGTGCTTGTAAAGGAGTTGTCCGATTACGCGCTTGAGAAGCTTGTGGACAAGGGCGTTTCATTTGAACTTGAACTCGGAGAGATTGATGCCGACGGTCTGTACGGTGACTACGAGAAGATCAAGGGTATCATGGAGAGACTTTTGGACAACGCCGTCAAGTTTACAAAAGAGGGCAGGATAGTTCTCTATGCGGATTGTGAATACGAAAACGAAAACAATGATTCTCTTAAGCTGACTCTTCATGTATCCGATACCGGAATAGGAATACAGGAGGAGAGGGTTGATACCCTTTTTGAGGTCTATAACATAGCGGACAATAAGAAAAACAATCCTCACTCGGGCAACGGCGTCGGACTGCCTATTGCGAAGGGGTATGCCGACCTTATCGATGCTATGCTTACGGTAGAGTCGGAATACGGAGTCGGAACAAGCTTTACACTTCTGGCAACCCAGAAGGCCGGTGTGAAGGAGAAGGCTGTAACCGCCGAGAAGATAGAAGGAGTAGTGTCTAAGGAAACCGCAGAGAGTCTCTGGTTCCCCGAGGTTAAGGCTCTTGTTGTGGATGATGACGATGTAAGTCTGGAGCTTTCGGTAACAACACTGAAGAACTTCGGCATTGAAGTTGCAACTGCCGGTTCCGGCATGAGCGCTATTGATTTTGTGATGAATGAACAGTTTGATGTGTGCTTTATCGATCTTTCCATGCCTGTGATGAACGGAGTAGACACTATGAAGGAAATCCGTGAGCTTTCGGACGACAGCTTTGCCACGCTTCCTATAGTCGCGATGGATATGGATGCGATTGAAGCAGACAAGTCAAGCCTTCTCGGGGAAGGCTTTACCGACAGTATAGTTAAGCCTATGGAGCCCAGAAGGATAGCCGCAATACTTCGGGACTGCCTGCCTGAGAGTAAGATATCGGTTAAGCCGATAGAATATGATATAACGGAAGTATTCGGCAATGTGCCCGTGAGCGTACAGGATAAGAATAAGAAAGAGGATTCAAAGAAGCACGGAGCTGCCAAGCATAAAAATGAGAAACATGATAAGACGGAAAAGCAGGATGCTCCGGATATGTCGGCTAAAGAAGCTCTTACCGATACACCTGAGGAGGTATTTATATTAAGCGGAATAGATATTGTGATGCTCGAACAGGTGAGTGCGCTTTCCAAAAAGAAGAATTATAAGGCCGTAAACGTTCTTATGAAGGAACTTTGCAGAAATGAATACAAGGGAGAGGATAACGATTTCATGGATGCATTGAAAGCAGCGGTCAAAAAGCGCGACAGCGCACAGATTGCAGATCTTGTGAACACTTATAAGGCTTTGAAAGAGTAGGGTGCAATGACGGACACGCACCTCACAAGCTTCGCTTGTGAGGTCGCGGCATTCGCCGCATATAAGAAAAGCCGTTGATGCGCATATGAAAGCAAGCTTTCAACGCTTATCAACGACTTTTCTTATGCGTGACTCATTGCTTCGCGTAAAAAAACCGGTCCATATCGAACCGGTTTAAAAGAGCGCGAGACGGGGATCGAACCCGCGACCCCCTCCTTGGCAAGGAGGTGCTCCACCGCTGAGCCACTCGCGCTTGTCTTGACGACGAATGAGAGTATAACACGGTGGTACCGGGTTGTCAAGCATAAATTAAAAAAATTAGGAGATTAATATGAAAACCATAATAGTAGCCGGAGGAGAGGCAGATATAGAACAACTAAAGAGCGAGTTAGAGCTTGGTTTACACGACCTATTGATAGCTGCAGACTCGGGAGCGGATTATATTATAGGCGCAGGTTTTATGCCTGATATCATCATGGGGGATCTCGATTCCATGTCAGCCGACAGAGCATCGCTTACCTCGCAGATTATCGAATACCCCGCCGAAAAAGATTTTACCGATCTCGAAGCGACATTTAACCATGCTGTATCATTGGGCGCCGATGATATTATAATCTACGGAGCTACCGGCAGACGGCTGGATCATTTCTTCGGAAATATCAGTCTCCTGATTAAAGCGGATGAGCTCTTAATAGATTGCGCCATGTTTGACCGTTACAACAGGATCAGACTTATCAGTTCTGAAATAACGTTGATAAAAGAAAAAACATTCGGCAAGTATATCTCTATTATCCCTATAGATGATAATGTCAACATAACCCTTACCGGTTTCAAATATCCCCTAGATAATTACCATCTCAAAAGAGACAACGCCCTTGGAGTAAGTAATGAGCTATCTGCTGATAAAGCAAAAATAACCGTCCACTCCGGAAGAGTACTGTTAATTGAAAGTATCTAATCTTTAGCGTCATAAACCCAATATAAATCTCTTGCTTTATAATGTAGTAACTGTTATAATTATGAGATTGAATTTTTATGTATTATTTAGCAGGGAGTGATTATATGTCTGACAGGAAATGTGAGCTTACAAGAAAAACATCGGAGACGGATATAAGCATAACGCTTAATCTGGACGGAAAAGGCAATGCTGAGGTCGACACCGGCATCGGTTTCTTCGACCACATGTTAAAGAGCTTTGCAAAGCACGGCTTTTTTGACCTAGATCTAAAGTGCGATGGCGACCTCTTCGTGGATTCACATCACAGCATAGAGGATACGGGCATTGTTCTCGGACAGGCAATCGCTAAGGCGTTGGGCGATAAGAATGGCATAAAGCGCTTCGGTTCATTTCTTCTCCCCATGGATGAAACTCTTGTTATGTGCGCCATAGATCTGTCGGGCAGGCCGTATCTTTCATACGACTTAAAGCTTACAACACCTCAGGTAGGCTACTTCGACACCGAGATGACAAAGGAATTCTTCTACGCCGTTTCATACAGCGCGGGAATGAATCTTCACTTGAAGCAGATTTCGGGCGAGAATAATCATCATATAATCGAGGCTGCCTTCAAGGCTTTTGCCAAAGCGCTTGATGAAGCGACTTCACCGGAGCCGAGGCTTTCGGGCGAGGTGCTCTCAACAAAAGGAAGTTTATAGGAGGAATAAAAAATGGACTACAAAAAGATAATCCCATGCCTGTCCATGGATAATCCGGTGGAGGATGCGCTTTTCTTCAATGATGCAGGTGCGGATGAGATAGCATTTTTTGATCCCTCATGCGAAAGAGAAAATATAGATAAAAATATAACTCTTATAAAGGAGATTACCAGACAGGTAGATGTTCCGCTTATCGCCTGCGGTGGCGTCAGGAGACTTGAGGATGTAAAGAAGCTTCTCTACGCAGGCGCGGTGAAGGTCTGCATGAAGACCGCTCCTTTAATAGATATCAATATTGTCACCGAGGCTGCTGACCGTTTCGGTTCGGAGAGAATAATAGTGACTATTGACTTAGACACCTGTGAGGATCCGGTAAGCTATGCGAAGGCAGTTAAGAATGCCGGTGCAGGCGAGCTGCTTATCATAAGCAATAAGGGCATTGAAGGGTATGCGGATCTGGTAAAGCAGATCAGAAAGGAAGCGGCCCTTCCGGTTATTGCCCAGGATAAGTCAACGGATCCGGAGAAGATAGCCGATATGCTCAAAGCAACGGGCGCCGAGACCATAGGTCTTTACGACATATCAAGACATGATGTGGTTGAGATCAAGCAGGTCTGCCGTGAGAAGGGCATTCCGGTCAATCTGTTCGAGAGTTCGCTGGAGTTCTCCGAGTTTAAAACCGATGACAAGGGTCTTATTCCGGTTATAGCGCAGCATTATAAAACCGGCGAGGTTCTTATGCTTGCTTACATGAACGAAGAAGCATTTAAGAAGACCATACGTACAGGGCGCATGACCTACTTTTCAAGAAGCAGGAACAGGCTTTGGACAAAGGGTGAGGAGAGCGGACATTTCCAGTTTGTCAAGGCTCTGACCATAGATTGTGACAGGGATACAATCCTTGCGGAGGTTTCCCAAATAGGTCCCGCATGCCATACAGGCAGTCCTACATGCTTCTTCACTGATCTGGTAAGGAAGGAGTACAACAAGACAAATCCCCTCAAGGTATTCACTGAGGAGTATGACATAATCGCGGACAGAAAGAAGAACCCTAAGGAGGGTTCATACACAAATTATCTGTTCGATAAGGGTATCGATAAGATATTGAAGAAGGTTGGCGAGGAAGCAACCGAGATAGTTATTGCCGCTAAAAATCCCGATCCAGAGGAGCTTAAATACGAGCTTTCGGATTTCCTGTATCACGCCATGGTGCTTATGGTAGAGAAGGGACTTACATGGGATGATGTGATAAATGAATTAAGTGACAGGAGGAAATAAAATGACAGCAGTATTAAGCGAATTGCTTACTTATCTTTTCAAGTTCATTGTTATGCTTGTGTGTGCTTTCTGCGGAATACTCGTCGGAAAGAAGTTAAGAGCAAACAAGGATCAAAAAGAACTGGCTATTGCAAAGGAGAGTAAGGAATAGTGGAAAAGTACGGAGTAAACCAATTAAGAGAAATGTTTTTGAGCTTCTTCGAGAGTAAGGAGCATCTTAGGATGAAGAGCTTTTCGCTTATTCCTCATAACGATAACAGCCTTCTTCTTATCAATTCGGGCATGGCGCCCTTAAAGCCTTATTTCACGGGACAGGAGATACCTCCGAGAAGGAGAGTTACCACCTGCCAGAAGTGTATAAGAACCGGAGATATCGAGAATGTTGGTAAGACCGCAAGACACGGTACATTTTTCGAGATGCTCGGCAACTTCTCTTTCGGAGATTATTTCAAGAATGAGGCTATAGAGTGGAGCTGGGAATTCTTAACCAAGGTTGTAGGTCTTGACGAGAACAGACTTTATCCTTCGGTTTACCAGGATGACGACGAGGCATTTGATATATGGAATAAGAAGATTGGCGTTGCAAAGGAAAGAATATTCAAGTTTGGCAAGGCTGATAACTTTTGGGAGCATGGCGCAGGTCCCTGCGGTCCCTGTTCTGAGATCTACTATGACAGAGGCGAGAAGTACGGCTGCGGAAAGCCTGATTGTACCGTAGGCTGCGACTGCGACCGTTACATGGAAGTTTGGAACAACGTGTTCACTCAGTTCGAGAATGACGGCAAGGGCAACTATACAGAGCTTGTTCAGAAGAACATCGATACCGGTATGGGACTTGAAAGACTTGCTGTTGTTGTTCAGGATGTGGATTCAATCTTTGATGTGGATACAATCAAGGCGCTTCGCGACAGGATATGCGAGCTTGCTCATGTAACCTACAAGGCTGACGAGAAGAAGGATGTGTCAATCCGTCTTATCACAGACCATATCCGTTCCGTAAGCTTCATGACAAGCGACGGCATCCTTCCTTCGAATGAAGGAAGAGGCTATGTATTGAGAAGACTTCTTCGCCGCGCCGCAAGACACGGCAGGCTGCTCGGCATAGAGGGAAGATTTTTGGCAGAGCTTTCGAAGACTGTCATCGAGACCTCAAAGGATGCTTATCCCGAGCTCTTTGACAAGAGAGAGCACATCTTCTCCGTACTTGACACCGAGGAGAAGAATTTCAATAAGACCATAGACCAGGGACTTAACATCTTAAGCGGTTACACGGACGAGTTAAAGTCCAAGGGAACAAGCGAGCTTTCGGGCGAGAACGCTTTCAAGCTTTATGACACCTACGGTTTCCCACTTGACCTCACCAAGGAGATACTTGAGGAAGCAGGTCTTACCGTGGATGAAGAGGGCTTTAACAAGGCTATGAAGGAGCAGCGAGAGAGAGCAAGAGCTGCAAGAAAGGTAAGCAACTACATGGGCGCTGACGCAACCGTGTACGAGCAGCTTGACGCAAATGTATCCACAAGCTTCGACGGATACGACAAGCTTTCCATGGATGCAAAGGTTTATGCAATCACAAAGAGTGAGAAGGCAGAGGACGGCAGTGTAAATACCGTGCTTTGCGATTATATATCAGACGGAGACAACGGCTCTGTTATCACAGACGTAACATGCTTCTACGGAACCATGGGCGGTCAGACCGGTGACAAAGGTATAATCAAGACCGACAACGGTACATTTGTTGTAACGGATACTGTTCATGTGGTAGGAAACAAGGTTGCGCACATCGGTTACATGGAGTCGGGCGAGCTGAATGTGGGAGACAATGTAAGCCTTAATGTGGATGAGGCAGGCCGTACGAATACATGTAAGAACCACTCGGCCACACACCTTCTCCAGAAGGCGTTAAAGATAGTTCTCGGCAACTATGTTGAGCAGGCAGGCTCATATGTGGACGGCGAGAGATTAAGATTTGACTTTACACACAACCAGGCTATGACAGCCGAGCAGATTGCCGAGGTTGAGGCTTTGGTTGCAAAAGAGATAAAGGAAGGTCTTGCGGTTGAGACTGCGGTAATGACCTTGGATGAGGCAAAGAAGACCGGAGCCATGGCTCTCTTCGGAGAGAAGTACGGTGATACCGTAAGAGTGGTAAGCATGGGTGACTTTTCGAAGGAGCTTTGCGGTGGTACTCATGTTAAGAATACATCGGTCATCGGCACATTTAAGATAGTTTCCGAGCAGGGCGTTGCAGCCGGTGTAAGACGTATTGAGGCGCTTACCGGCGACGGTGCGCTTGCGTACTATACGAATGCCGAGGCAGAGTTAAAGGCTGCCTGTGACGCTGCGAAGGCCGAGCCTTCAAAGCTTGCCTCAAGAATTGAGGCAATGCTTGCCGAGATTAAGGCGCTTACGGCAGAGAACAACAAGCTCAAGGACAAGCTTGCCAAGAATGCTGCAGGCGATGTGCTTGACAACGCGATTGACGTAGACGGTATAAAGGTTCTTGCCACAAAGCTTTCCGGCGTAGACATGAACGCTTTGAGAAATCTTGGAGATGACTTCAAAAACAAGCTTAAGAGTGCGGTATTGGTACTTGCTTCGGAGATAGACGGTAAAGTAAATCTTATATCAATGGCTACCGATGATGCGGTTGCAAAGGGAGCACATTCAGGTAATATTATTAAGGCTATAGCTCCTCTTATCGGCGGTGGCGGCGGCGGACGCCCGAATATGGCGCAGGCCGGCGGAAAAGATGCATCCGGAATAGACGCGGCACTTGAGAAGGGACTTGAAGAAGTAAAGTCGCAATTAAAAAAATAATGCTGCATGTGCAATATCCGGATAGAAAACGTTGATTGAATGGTTGTAAGACAAAAACATTACATCTTATTAAGGAGGAAATCAATATGGCATTAGTACCTACCGTCATTGAGACAACTAGCAGAGGCGAGAGAGCCTACGACATTTACTCGAGATTATTAAAGGAGAGGATCGTCTTCCTCGGGGATGAGGTTAATGATGTAACGGCAAGTCTTGTTATAGCGCAGCTTCTTTTCCTTGAGTCCGAGGATCCCTCGAAGGACATTGCGCTTTACATCAACAGCCCGGGCGGCTCGGTTTCCGCAGGCTTCGGTATCTACGATACCATGCAGTACATCAAGTGCGATGTGTCTACTATCTGTGTCGGCATGGCTGCCTCCATGGGAGCATTTCTCCTTTCTGGCGGCGCAAAGGGTAAGAGAATAGCTCTTCCAAACTCAGAGATCATGATTCACCAGCCGTTGGGCGGTACTCGCGGACAGGCTTCCGACATGGAGATTGAGGTTGAGCACATGCTCCGTATTAAGAAGAAGCTTATCGGAATTATGGCTGATAACTGCGGTAAGGATTATGATACAGTCTTAAAGGACTGCGACAGAAATAACTGGATGTCAGCCGAGGAGGCTAAGGAGTACGGACTTATCGATCACATCTTCACAACCCGTGAGGAAGGCGCAGATAAGGATACAAAAGAGAAGAAGTAGCATCGCACTTACATTTACCACGGGAGAAAACTATGGAATACAATATCTATTTCGATGCGTGTGCTGTAGTCATATCTTTAATTGCAATTATTTACATGGTATTAAAGAAGGGTACCAGGAAGGCCTCCAACAAGGTCTTCCTGGCTCTTCTTGTTTGCTGTTTTTTAGCCTCCATAACCGATATCGTGAGTTCGCTTTATGATACAAATCCGAATTATCTATATAGTCCTGTTAAAGCTTTCTGGAACTATGTTTTCTTATCAATTCATCTGACCATGGCATTTTTTGCCGTTCTTTATGTGATCTATATGCTTAATTTAGAAGGGGCATACAGGAAATACGGCTTTGCTTTGCTCGCATTTCCGCTATTTGTGTGCATTCTTTTGATACTTACGGATCCTTTCCATAACATGATATGCCGAGAGAGTGAAAGAGTGCTTTATTCTCATGGTCCGCTTTTTGCGGTGCTTTATGCTGTGGGCTTCCTGTACCTTCTTTTCGGTTTCGTGCTTGTATTAAGGTATAAGAATAATGTCCGTAAGGTGGAATATATACTGCTGATTGTATTTATCATGTTTTGCTTTGTTCCGATGGTTATACAGATATTCTTCCCGTATAACCTGATAGAGCTTTTTTTCCAGTCCATCGGTATGTTCCTTATCCTGCTTTCGATAGACAACGACAGCGATCTTTTGAGGTACATAACAGGACATGACGGAAGCTCTGATAAAAGAAGTCTTAAGGATAAGTGGTGCTTCCGAGTCAGCTTTCTGAGCTTGCTGCTGATAGCGATATGCATAGGAATAAATATACTCGGAAGGGCGGCGGCCTCGGCCTTGAACCTGCCGCTTTGGCTTGACGCCGTAGGCACCATAACATCAGCCATCTGTTTGGGGCCCATAGGCGGAGGCTTAACCGGTGCGCTTACAAATCTGATTATATGGGCTATCAAGCATGAGAGCCTTTATTATATATTCGTAAATATAGGTGTCGGCATTACCGTCGGACGTTTCTTCCCGAGAGGAAAGAAGGTGGAAGCTTTCCCGGCCATAGCAACCGCGGTTTTGGCAGGCTTTGTTGCGGTTGTTTTGTCTACCCCGGTAAACATGGTCATTTATGAAGGCATGTCCGGTAATATTTGGGGGGACGGTCTTTACGCCATGCTTTACAGGAATATCCATGTTCCTGTTTTCTGTAGCATCTGCGGAGAGGCCTTTGTAGACATGCCTGACAAGGCCATATCCATGTTCCTTGCCCTGGCCTTGAGTATACTGCCGATTAAGCTGCTCAAAAGGAGCGAGATTAAGAGAAATAAGAAACTGAAATTTACACCGAGCGCAATTATTCTTGCGCTTACAATAAGCTTTATGCTTCCGGGGCTTGAAGGACTTTCGGCAGAGGACAGAGCGAAAAAAACCATAGATTATGAGTCTCGTTTTGAGGCTGTTACCTATGATACCAATGACGGTCTTTCCTGCGCGGAGATCAATGCCATAGCCCAGACACCCGACGGCTATATATGGACAGGCACTTATTCGGGCATTTACCGCTTCGACGGTTCACGCTTTGAACCGGTAAAGCTTGATGACAGAATCAACAATGTCATGGTTTTATTCGTGGATTCAAAGGGCAGACTGTGGATAGGAACCAATGACAGCGGCGTGGGCTGCTATGATTGCATTACCGGTAAAATAAGCTTTCTTGATACCGAGGGAGGCTTACCGTCTGATTCTATCCGCGCCATAACCGAGGATGACAAGGGAAATATCTATATAGGTACCTCGGGTGAGCTTGCGGTTGTAAATGCTGATATGCAGATTATTACAGATGAATCCTTTGACGGCGTTACCGGTACAAGATCTCTTTCATCCTCCGGGAATGTGATTGCCGGAGTAAACAACAGCGGTGAGCTTTTCTTTGCGGAGAACAATAAGTTTCTGGCAAGCTCGTACTTAAATCAAGGTGTAGGCGTTTTAAGCTTCTGCGCCGTATGTGGCTGCGGTGACGGCGATTTTCTTGTGGGTACCTCCGGAAATAAGCTGTACAGATTTTCATACAAGGACGGAAACATAAAATCCGGAGATGAGATAGATACCGGTCTTTTGAATTATTACAACCGTATTTATTATGACAAGGAAGCGGACGGCTTCTTCCTGTGCTGTGAAAACGGTTTCGGTTTCCTTGATTCCGACGGAAAGCTGCTCAATATGAGCACCAATGATTTTGACAGCTCGGTAAGCGATGTGACAAAGGACTACCAGAATAACATCTGGGTAGTGTCCAACAAGCAGGGAGTAGTCGAGTACGCAATGACGCCCTTTACAGACATGTTCTCTTTCTCGGGTGTGGGCAGTACCGTTGTCAATGCGCTTTCCATAAGAGGCGACGACCTTATCGTGGGTACTGATTCAGGGATGTTCGCATTAGATAAGAAAAGCGGTGAATTAAAAAAGGACAAATATCTTTCCTGCGCGGACGGTATGAGAGTAAGACATATCATGACTGACAGCAATGACAACATGTGGGTTTCCACTTACGGTGAGGCAGGTCTGATATGTATTGACAAGAATGAAAAGATAACAACGTATGACGAGAATAAGGGAACCATGGGAAGCCGTTTCAGATCTACTTTGGAATTGAAGGACGGTTCTATAGTTGCGGCTTCGAATGTCGGGCTTACATTCTTTAAGGACGGCGAGATAACGGGAACTCTCGGCAGTGAAGACGGACTTGACACTCCGCAGATTCTTTCCATGATCGAGACAGCGGACGGAAGCATACTCTGCGGATCTGACGGTGACGGTGTATATATTGTTAAAAACGGCAGGATGGCCGGACGAATAGATAAAAGAGACGGACTGGACTCTCTGGTTATTCTTCGTATAGTTCCTTATGGAAAGGGTTACTTCTATGTGACGAGTAACGCGCTTTACTATGATGACGGAAGTCATAAGA
This sequence comes from Lachnospiraceae bacterium, assembly GCA_017525525.1. GTDB lineage: Bacteria > Bacillota > Clostridia > Lachnospirales > Lachnospiraceae > Coprococcus_C. The sequence continues at coordinate 148,955 of JAFXSQ010000055.1, forward strand.
AGGTAGTCAGACTTAAGAACTTCCCTTACAGCAACAACTATGATATCTATGACGCCGGTGGCGGTAAGATTTGGATTTCATCAAGCGCCGGCATTTATATAACAGATGCCGCAGAGCTTATAGCTGGAAATGACATAAGCTACGAGCTGCTTAACCGCTCGAGAGGCTTCTATACGACTCTTACCGCAAATGCCTGGAATGCGGTAGAGGGAACAAAGCTTTATCTGTGCTGCAGCGACGGTGTAAAGCTTATTGATACGGCTAATTACAACAGTTATGTAGGCGATTTTAATATTAAGATTAACTCAGTGCTTTCGGGCGATAACGAGGTTCCTTTAGAGAACGGAGTGTATGAGCTTCCCGAGGGAGAAGCGCGAATTAAGATATCGGTTGCGGTTTTGAACTTCACGCTGTCAAACCCGAGGATATCGCTTACACTTGACGGTTCGGGTGATGAGGGCATGATATGCACCCAGAATGAACTTACTCCCCTCAACTTTACAAATCTTCCTTACGGAGATTATACTCTGTATGTAAGGATACTTGCCGATAACACGGACGAGGTTGTAAGAGAGGAAAGCTTTAAGTTCCACAAAAATGCTCAGATCTACGAGAAGATGTATTTTAAGCTTTATCTGCTCGCTGTCTGTACAGTGTTCGTGGCCTTCCTGGTATGGATGATATCCAAGCTCGGAAGCATGGCCATAATCAACAGACAGTATGACCAGATCAATCAGGCAAAGAAGGAGGCGGAGGAGGCAAATCAGGCCAAGTCCAAATTCCTTGCCAGCATGTCTCACGAGATAAGAACTCCGATTAACGCTATTCTAGGTATGGATGAGCTTATCCTGAGAGATGATATCAATTCGTCTGTCAGGGAATATGCTACTGATATAAGACAGGCGTCAAATGCATTGCTTGACTTAGTCAACGATATCCTCGATTTATCAAAAATCGAGGCCGGCAAGATGGAGATTATAAACGATCCTTATGACACTGCGGAGCTCCTTACAAGTGTTGCCACCATGCATAAGGTTAGAGCGATGAAGGCCGGACTTGACTTTAATTTGGAGGTTTCATCGGGTATTCCTTCGGTTATGTACGGAGATGAGGCAAAGCTAAGACAGATACTTGTAAATCTCTTAAGCAATGCTGTAAAATACACCGAGAAGGGCAGCGTTTCATTTACCGTTGAGTTGCTTTCAAAGACAGACGATAGTGTAAGAATCAAGTACAAGGTAAGTGATACCGGAATAGGCATAAAGCCGAAGGATACAGAAAACTTAGGCGAAGCCTACAGAAGATTTGACGAGAATGCCCATAAGGACATACAGGGAACCGGCCTCGGACTTTCGATAACTACAGAACTCCTTGAGCTTATGGACAGTAAGCTCTATGTGGAAAGCGTGTATGGTAGCGGAAGCACCTTCTCCTTTGACCTGGTACAGAAGTTTGAAGGTACAGATGTACTCGGTACCAACTGGGAAAAGTCTCATAAGGAGAAGCTCAAGGACGACAGCGAGGAATATATTTCGATGTTCACTGCGCATAAGGCTCATATACTGATTGTGGATGATAACGATATGAACCTAATGGTTGCAGCGGGTCTTCTAAAGCCAACTCTGATGAAGACGGATACGGCATTAAGCGGAGAGGAGTGTCTTGAAAAGCTTAAGGAAAAGAGGTATGATCTGATTCTTCTCGACCATATGATGCCTGAAATGGACGGTATAGAGACTCTGCAGAAGATGCGTGAGATGGGAATAAATACGACCGCCATAGTATTGACCGCCAATGCTACTCCGGGTATAAGGAGTATGTATATAGAAAAGGGTTTTGCGGATTATATATCAAAGCCTGTTACGGGAAGAACCTTAGAGGAGACTATAATAAAGTATCTTCCCGCATCACTTATCGATAAAGAGAGACCGGTGGTGTCAAAGCCGCCTGTTTCAGAGACAGCAACAGTAAAAGCTCAAAATGATAATGTAACAAATAACAACACAGAAAAACCTAAGGAGGCCGGAAACATGAGTAATTCAATCATCGAGAAGATCAGGGACAGGGAGGACGTAAATATAGCTGACGGTTTAAGCTATTGCGGAAACGAGGAAGGCTATGAGATGGCTCTCGAGATATACAGAGACGGCATAGACAAAAAATCGGCTGAGATTGAGAAGTTCTATAACGAAGGCAATATGAAGAACTTTACGGTAAAGGCTCACGCCTTAAAGAGTTCATCGAGAACCATAGGACTTCATGTTCTCTCGGAGAAGGCCAGACTGCTCGAGGAAGCCGGCAAGAACGAAGATAAGGCTTATATCGATGAACATCTTCAGGAGGTTCTGGATATGTACCGTTCCTACAAGGAGGTATTATGAGATATAAAAGACAATTCTTAATGACGGTAAGCGTTATATTGCTCTGTCTTGCGGGTCTTGTGAGTTATAATCTTATAACTTATTACAAGAGCTCCTTGGAGTATGTAAAGTCTCTCGGAGAAAGCTCTCTTGCCTATGAGACCGAGAAGATACAGAGTTATCTTCAGAAGGGCAGGGATATAGTCTGTATAACGGCCGATACCGTGGATCACATGATCAAAATCGGCTCGGCTAATTCGGAGATATTAAGATATCTTACAGAACAGTCCGAAAAGCAGAGTCTAAACTTTGATGAGAATTTTACCGGCATATACGGATGGATCAACGGAGAATACCTTGACGGCGTGGGCTGGATTCCGCCGGAGGATTATGTCGCAACCAAGCGTGACTGGTATGAGGCCGCGCTTGAGGGTGAAGGCAAGCCTGTTATAGTACAGCCGTATCTTGATGCCCAGACACAGACGGTTATGATATCCGTTGCGCAGCTTTTGACCGACGGTCGAAGCGTCGTTTCCTTTGACATAGCTTTAAATGAGATACAGAACATAACCGAGAATATCCAGATAGGCGGCGTCGGTTACGGTTTTATCATGGATGACGACGGCCTTATCATTGCGCATTTTGATGTGGATGAGACGGGAAAGGTATATCCCACAGATGATGAGCAGGCGGTTCTTGTTGATAAGCTCAAGAGCACTCCTTCAGGTAATTTTCATATTACTTTGTCCGGTGAGAAGTGTACCGTATTCACCAACAAGGTCATGAACGACTGGCATGTGGTGATGGTCGTAAGCGACACCAGGCTTTTTGCAGATGTCAGGACCAAGCTTATCATACAGGGCGCTGTAAGCGTAGTTGTGTTCGTGATTATATTTGTGTTCATGTTTATTGCTTACAAGAGGATATTACACTACAGGGATAAGAATGAAGAGAATAACAAGAAGTTAGAGAAACTCAATGACAATGTCATCAAAGCTCTTGCATTTACCATAGACGCAAAGGACAGATATACGAGTGGTCACTCGCAGCGAGTGGCAAACTATTCTTTGGAGCTTGCCAAGAGAATGGGCAAGAGCGAAGAGGAGCAGAGAATCATTTACTATGCGGGCCTGCTTCATGATGTGGGCAAGATAAGGGTGCCCGAAGAGGTGCTGAATAAGCCCGGCCGCTTGAATGACGACGAGTTCAACCAGATCAAGATACATACCATAAGCGGTTATCACATCCTGAAGGATATCTACGACGAGCCGCATATCGCCTTAGGAGCTAAGTACCACCATGAGCGTTACAACGGCAAGGGTTATCCTGACGGCTTAAGCGGCAATAATATTCCCGAGGTTGCAAGGATAATCGCGGTTGCGGATGCATACGACGCCATGGCAAGTAACCGAAGCTACAGAGATGCGCTTCCTCAGGAGGTCGTAAGGCGTGAGGTTGAGAACGGTAAGGGTGAGCAGTTCGATCCGCAGATTGCGGATATCATGCTTCAGATGATAGATGAGGATACGGAGTATACCATGAAGCAGGTTGAAAGCGCACAGAAGAATATCCTTATGATAGATGATGAGATGCTCAACATCAAGATTGTAGAGAACATCATCAAGGATGAGCCTGTATACAATCTGCTCGGCGCAGAGACCTTTGACGACGGCATGATCATTTTAAAGGAGGAGCATATCGATCTCGTTCTGCTCGACCTTATGATGCCTGATATAGACGGTTTTGAGGCCTTCAAAAAGATCAAGGAGGTTTACCCCGATATCCCCATAGTCTTCATGACGGCCGACAAGAATATCGAGTCTATCGGTAAGGCTGGTGAGCTCGGCGCAGACGACTACATCACTAAGCCGTTCCTGCCACTGGCGCTTAAAGAGAGGATACATGGTATAATTTATAGCTTGTAATTTGTTACTATTCACAGTTATTGCAAAACCAAGTGAAAGTTTGTTGTGCTTGCACATAAGAAATTTCACTTGGTTTTGTGATAAAACTGCGAAGCAGTGACTCCGCGTATACCCATGCCCATAAGCGGCGAAGCCGCGACGGATGCGAAGCAGACGGGGCGTGGGTTACGTAACTGTGAATAGTAACTATAATTTATAAAAAATCTGTTGACGAATGCTGAAATAGTGAGTATAATACTTGTGTTGCAAATTTTTGGAGGAACCCAAAGAGTTGCGAATACATAATATGCAACCGGAGGGGAGGTTTGGAAGCGAATGTCTAACGTAATAGTTAAGGAGAACGAGACTCTTGACAGCGCACTCAGAAGATTTAAGAGAAATTGCGCTAAGGCAGGCATCCAGCAGGAGATTCGTAAGAGAGAGCATTACGAGAAGCCGAGTGTAAGGCGTAAGAAGAAGTCTGAAGCAGCAAGAAAGCGCAAATATAAATAAGACTTATATTCCGAGCAGGGGAAAGCAAAGTCCCCTGCTCTATTTCATTAAAAAAAGATTCTTCACTTCGTTCAGGATGATATTACTTTATGAAATATATGTCATTCTAAGCAAAGCGTAGAATCTTAAAAGGATAGATTATGAGTTCATTTGATGAAGTGATAATTCCTGCCGGGCATATGCAGAATGTGTTCGGGCAGTTTGACAAGAATATTAAGAACATAGAAAAGACCTATCATGTGTCAATCATAGTCCGCGGAGACAAGATTAGAATCACAGGTGTAGAGGGCAATGTAAAGCAGGCCCGTTCGGTAATCGACCAGTTGGTTTCAATATCCGAGTCGGGCGGTGTGGTTGAGGACCAGAAGGTTAATTACACCATGGAGCTTGCAAAAACCGGCGAAGCAGAGAAGATGTCCGAGATTGTGAGCGGCTCGGGAGTGATATGTCATACCATACACGGTAAGCCCGTAAAGCCAAAAACCTTGGGGCAGAAGTCTTATGTGGAGGCAATCGACAACAATATGATAGTCTTCGGCATAGGTCCTGCCGGAACCGGAAAGACTTATCTTGCCATGGCCAAGGCGATTACGGCGTTCAAGGCGGGAGAGGTAAACAGAATCATTTTAACCAGACCTGCTATAGAGGCCGGAGAGAAGCTGGGCTTTCTTCCGGGAGATCTGCAGAGCAAGGTCGATCCCTACCTGAGACCGCTTTACGATGCTCTGTATGAGATAATGGGCGCCGAGCAGTTCATGAAGAATATGGAAAGCGGTCTGATAGAGGTTGCACCTCTTGCTTACATGAGAGGGCGTACTCTTGACAATGCTTACATAGTTCTCGATGAGGCGCAGAATACCACACCTGCTCAGATGAAGATGTTTTTAACCCGTATAGGCTACGGTTCGAAAGCCATAATAACCGGAGACTTGTCGCAGAAGGATTTGCCAAAGGACGTGCAGTCGGGCCTTGAACAGGCGGTTAAGATATTAAAGTCCATAGAGGATATAGCCATGATCGAGTTTACGGCAAGCGATGTGGTTAGGCATCCGCTGGTTCAGAGGATTGTCAATGCATACGAAACCTATGAGCAGAAGCTGAGTAAGAAAAAGTGAGCGAAGTGTCATTTAAGAGGGCGCATCCCGAAGAATCTTATAAACAACTTGCCAGATTTTACAAGATATAGTATAATAAAGCGATTGTGAGTACGAAATATGAGTGTTTTTATCGAAAATGAGCTTGAAGATAGCGAGAGCTTTCCCGAAAAGTACATCTCTATCATAAAAGAGATTATATCTGCTGCCGGTGAGTATGCGCAGTGTCCGTATGAATGCGAGGTCAATGTCCTTATTACGGACAACGAGGGCATACAGGCAATCAACAGCGAGCAGCGAGGAATTGATGCTCCGACGGATGTCTTATCGTTTCCTATGATAGAGTATGAAAAAGCCGGAGATTTCTCGGGTATAAGGGATGAGGACGAGTGGCTCTTTGACCTTGAGAACGGCGAGCTTATTTTGGGTGACATAGTTCTAAACTATGACAGGATAAAGGCACAGGCTGAGGAGTTCAACCACGCTGTGGCAAGAGAGGTTGCATTTCTCACCGCTCACAGTATGCTGCATCTGTTCGGGTACGACCATGTGGAGGATGACGAACGCGTGGAGATGGAGAGGATGCAGGAAGAGATCATAAGCAAAAGGGGATATACGAGAGATTATGAAGAAGAATAAGATTGCTTTAATGTTAACCGGCGCCATGCTCGTTACCGCTTTGATGGGCGGCTGCGGAAAGAAGGATGAGACAACTGCTACTACCGCTGTAAGCACGGAAAGCATAGCGGAGCTTACAGTGAAGAATGTTGCTTCCATGTCTGATGCGGAAGGCATCGAGATTGGCAACAAAAAGAAGGACGGTTGTATCTTGAGTGATTATACCGGCGAGTGGATAGACGAGAAGTTCGAGAATGTGCGTCCGTTTGCGTTCATGATCAACAACGTTGAGGACTCACTTCCGCAGTACGGTATAGAGGGCGCAGATGTCATCTACGAGTTCAAGGTTGAGGGAGGTATCACAAGACTTCTCGCGGTGTTCCAGGATTGGTACAATATCGAGAGACTTGAGTCCATCAGAAGTTCAAGACATTATTATGTATATATGGCTTATTACCTGAATGCCTTCTACGGACATGCAGGCTGGAGCCCGCAGGCTAGCGATACCATCGCAGCTTTGGGCATACCGTTCTTAAACTACGGCGCCAACGCTTACATGGCCTTCGACAGGGATAACAGCAGGGAGGCTCCGCACAATGTGTATACCAACACGGAGATGCTTCAGGAGGGTATAGAAGCTCTTAATTACGGCATCTACCACGATCCGAGATATGTTAAGCCTTTCGCATTCAATGAAGAGGAAACTCCTTTAAACAGCGGTAAGAAGGCTGTGAAGGTTCAGACGCTTATGAGCGGTTATACACATCCTTACTTCGAGTATGACGAGAAGGAAAAGGTTTATTACCGTTTCCAGTTCGGCGATAAGCACATAGATGCAAACACCGGCAATCAGCTTAAGTTCAAGAACATCCTTATTATGGAGGCTGCATATTCAACCATAGATGATTACGGCAGACAGGATGTAGACTTGAGCGGCGGAAAAGGCTGGTATGTATCGGACGGTGAGTATATACCGATCACCTGGGCTTGCGAGAACAACAATAATATCGTCTACTACACCGAAGACGGAAAGCAGCTCAAGATGAACCCGGGCAAGACTTTCATAAGTGTGTGCGACAGCACAGATTCAGAGGACAATGTGATATTTGAATAATATGTTATTATTCACAGTTATCGCAAAATTAAGTACAAGTTCGTTGTGTGGCTGGGAATAGTAACTCAAAAACTAAGAAGGGACATGAGGTAATCCATGTCCTTTCTTTAGTATAAAGAAGTGTCATTCTGAGCACAACGGATAATTATGTGTCATTCTGAGGACCGTAGGTCCGAAGAATCTTTATATAAGGAATAACAATATGAATAACGAATCTGTTAAATTTGATTATTGCATAATAGGAGCGGGCGCCTCGGGCCTTTCCTGTGCCATAGCGGCAGCATCTAACGGTAAGAGCGTCATCGTGCTTGAGAAGAATAAGAAGGCGGGAAGAAAGCTTTATGCCACCGGAAACGGGCGCTGTAACCTGACAAACCGCTATGCCGATACAGCCTGCTATCGCTCAAAAGAGGGCGGGTATATGGAGCTTTTGTTTAACCTGTGTCACGGGGTGGATATTTCCGAGCAGGTATGCAGCTTTATGAACGCATTAGGCATAATGACTACTGAGATAGACGGATATGTGTATCCTGCATCGTACCAGGCTTCTTCAGTCGTATGGGGTATGCTGGATGAATTAAAGAGACTAAAGGTAAGCATTAACTGCGATTGTGAGGTCATCGGTATCGCGCAGTATGGCGATGAGTATAAGGTTACGTGCAGTGATAAGGAGTATACTGCGTCAAATGTTGTGCTTGCGGCAGGCAGTTGCGCATATCCTTCACTCGGAGGAAGCAAAAGCGGGTATAGTCTTGCCGAAAGCCTCGGACTTAAGGTAAGTGAGCCGGAGCCGGCGCTTACGGCGCTTAAGATTAAAGAGACAAAGCATTTTGAGCTTCTTAAGGGTGTAAGGGCGAAGGGCAGGGTAGATGCCTGTGACAGACACGGAAGGCTTATGGCTTCGGAGTACGGGGAGGTTCAGTTTGCCGAGGACACTCTTTCGGGCATAGTATGCTTTAATATGGCTTCGCTTAAGCCGGACAGATTAAGAATATGCTTCTTTGACAAGGTGCCGGACAGGGAGATATTCTTAAAGCATGCCGACAGGACGCTTGTGGGAGTATTAAACGGTTTTGTGAACGACAAGCTTGCGCAGTACATGGTTGAAAGCTTCGGACTTAAGAAAAGCTCATGTGTCAGTGATATAAGCATAAAGGAGATAGATTCTTTTGTAGGGCATATAGCCGAGCTTGAGTTTAATATAACAGGCACGGAGGATTTTGAAAAAGCTCAGGCTGCTACAGGAGGGATATGCCTTGATCAGATTGATCCCTCAACCTTTGCGGTAAAGGGGCGAAAGGGGCTTTATGCCTGCGGAGAGCTGCTTGATATAGACGGCAAATGCGGAGGATATAATCTGACCTTTGCATTTCTTTCAGGACTTAAAGCCGGAGGAGGGTATAATGCTCAGACTTAACGAGATCAAGGTTCCGGTTCTTGCGGGTGAGGAGGCTCTCACCGAGCAGATAGCAAGAAGGCTAAAAAAATCGGATTTTACATTAGAACGAATAGTCAAAAAATCGATAGATGCAAGAGACAAAACGAAGCTTTGCTATATCTATTCCGTTGATGTGTCTACATCGGGGGAGAAGAATTATCTCTCACACGACAGTAAATATATTATGTTAACAAAAGAGGTGAAATACCAGTTTCCTGCGCCAAATGCTCCGGCAGAGCTTACCGAACGACCGGTGATAATCGGAGCCGGACCGGCGGGATACTTTGCAGCTCTCTATCTTGCAAGAGCGGGATTTAAGCCTGTTCTATACGAGCGCGGCGCAGATGTGGATAACAGGACTAATGCGGTAGACAGCTTTTGGAAGGGCGGCAGAATAGACAGGGATACCAACGCCCAGTTTGGTGAGGGCGGGGCAGGTACATTTTCGGACGGAAAGCTTGCCAGCGGAATAAAGGACAAGAGTGGAAGGATAGGCGCGGTTCTTTTTGATTTCGTCAGCTTTGGGGCTCCTGAAGATATAGCCTACCTTGCAAAGCCTCATATAGGCACTGACAGGCTTAAGACTGTTTTGAAGAATATGCGCGGTGAGATTATCCGGCTCGGAGGCGAGATTCATTTTAATTCTTATATGAATTCTCTTAAAAGTAATGAGTGCGGAAGAATAGAGTACGAGATTTTGAGTGAAGGAAAAAGCTTTATCGATAACACTAAAGCTTTGATACTTGCCATAGGCCACAGCTCGCGCGAGACATTTCTTATGCTTGATAAAGCCGGCGTGCCTATGGAGAGTAAGCCATTTGCCGTAGGGCTTAGGTTTGAGCATCCGGCGAAATTGATAAATAAAGGTCAGTACGGCGACAGTGATGAGGCGAGAGCGCTGCCGGCTGCCGATTATAAGATGACTTATACAACTAAGGATAACAGGCCTGTGTTTTCCTTCTGCATGTGTCCTGGAGGTTATGTGATCAACGCATCTTCTGATGATGAGCAGTGCGTTGTGAACGGTATGTCTGAGTACAAAAGAGACGGTAAATTCTCGAACTCGGCTATAGTAGCAGGGGTTAACGATAAGGACTTTGAAGCATATCGTGAACACGGACTTTTCGCCGGTATGTATTTCCAGAAGGATATGGAAAAAAGAGCTTATGATGCTGGTGGCGGAAGGATACCTGTGTCTGAGTTTGGTACATTTGCAAAGGGCGGTTCAAAGCTAAATAACTGTTTGCCTGAATATATAAATAATGCTATAATCGAAGGGATTGTACACTACGGAAAAAGGCTTGAAGGCTTTGACATGCCGCAGGCTTTAGTTTACGGAGTCGAGACGAGAACTTCGTCTCCGGTGAGGATAATTCGCGACGGTAATATGATGTCGAAGGTCACCGGGCTTTTTCCCTGCGGTGAGGGAGCCGGCTACGCAGGAGGCATAACAAGCGCCGCAGTGGACGGAATAAAGGCTGCCGAACAGGTGGCACTTTACTTGTCCGGAAAAGTGTCATCCTGAGCGATAGCGACGCAGACCTCAATGCGAAGAGTTGAGGTGCCGACCTTCGATGTCATAAGGAATCCACCGCAAGCGGTACCCCTTATGACGAAATGCGAGGGCTTGCGAAGCAACAGGAAGGATCTTAAAAAGGAGTTTGAAAATGGACGCAAGAACAAAGCTTCTCGGAAAGCAGAGAGTAGTAATAAAGATAGGCTCATCGAGCCTTATGCATCCCGAAACCGGCAAGGCTGATCTTCGTAAGATTGAAAAGCTTGTCAGAATAATATGTGATCTCAAGAATACCAACAAGGATGTAATCTTAGTGTCGTCGGGCGCCATCGCAATCGGCGCGCAGACATTAGGACTTAATACTAAGCCCAAGACCCTGTCTTTAAATCAGGCCTGCGCCGCAGTCGGACAGGCACAGCTGATGATGATATATCAGAAGCTCTTTTTGGAATATAACCATATAGCCGCTCAGGTTCTTCTTACCTTTGATGCAATCTCGAATCCCGAGAGAAGAAGGAATGCGGAGAACACCTTAAATGAGCTTCTGCAGCAGGATATAATACCAGTTGTCAACGAGAATGATACGGTTGCTATTGAGGAGATAGAGTTCGGTGATAACGATACTCTGTCAGCTATAGTGGCTCATCTTATCAAGGCTGATTTGCTTATCCTCTTGTCGGATATCGACGGGCTTTATACGGACGATCCTCACAAGAATCCGGAGGCAAAGAAGCTCTCGGTGGTTGAGGTTATAGATGATAAGATTAAAGATATGGCAAAGGGCGTGGGAAGCTCTTACGGAACCGGAGGAATGGCCACAAAGATTGCAGCAGCGAGAATTGCCACGGATTCCGGCGCTGATATGGCTATCTTAAATGCAGCGGACCTAAACCTTATCCATGCGCTGCTTGACGGCGAGGATGTGGGAACTCTTTTCTTGGCACATGACACCGAAGGTTTTGATACGGTTGAATTCATAACCAGCAAGGAGTATTTGCAATAAGTATAGGTAGTGTAAAGTATACTATGAAAAAGATTCTTCGGGCTAAAGAGGAGGTGTTGACACGACTTAAGTGAAGCCCGAAAAATCTTTTAATATTGGGGGTGTGTGTAATGACTTTAGGAGAAGAAAAAAAGGAATTAAGGCGTAAGGTCTTAAACGAGAGAAGAAGACTCTTTTCGGATGTGGTTGAGGAGGACTCGACCGTTATCTGCGAGAAGCTTCTTACAGAAACTGAAATACTTAAATGCGATAAGATATGTCTTTACATGCCCATCAACAACGAGGTTGATGTAAAGCTTATCTTCGACAGGCTGCTTTCTTTGGGAAAAGAGATATATATCCCGAAGGTTTGCGGACAGGAGATTATTTTCTACCTCTACGAGGGGCAGGAGTCTCTTGCTGTCGGAAGCTTTGGAATTATGGAGCCTACATCGGGCAAGGAGCTTGAAGCTGACGAGAATACATTTGTTGTATTGCCCGGAGCGGTATTCTCGAGGGAAAGAGACCGCGTCGGTTACGGCGGCGGCTTTTACGACCGCTTTATGAAGAAGCATCCCGGCATAAAGAATGCGGCTGTCTGCTATGACTTGCAGATCTATGTAAAGATACCTGCGGGCAAGCATGACATCAAGCCTGACATGATAATAACCGAAAAAGAGATTATCAGATAGCGTGTCATGACTTACGCGAAGTGACGCAGACCTCAATGCGAAGCGTTGAGGTGCCGGCCTTCGATGTCATAAGGAATCCACCGCAAGCGGTACCCCTTATGACGAAATGCGAGGGCTTGCGAAGCAACAGGAAGAATCTTA
>JAFXSQ010000056.1 GCA_017525525.1 Lachnospiraceae bacterium
TTATGACTTCGTCATAATCGCACCTCCCTCGTATAATATGTAATGGCACGATTGCTAAAGCAATCCTGCCCAGTCGGTCGGTGCGATGCAAAATTATGACTTCGTCATAATCGCACCTCCCTCGAAGAATCTTTTATAATTATAATGTTACTATTTTACATTATTATTACCCAAAAAGCCACATATTTATTGCTTTATGGGGCATTTATAAGTCCTTAGCGAACCCTCTCGTCTGTCACATATCATTCATCTTCAAGGCCGGGTGCTTAGAGGTTACTCTCGTATTCTTCGGCACCGAAGCCGTGATAAATGTATTGCCGGCGATCACGGAGTTTTCTCCTATGACCGTATCACCGCCCAAAATGGTCGCATTGGCATAGATTACCACATTGTCCTCTATGGTGGGATGGCGCTTGACGCCCGAGAGAGCCTGGCCCTTTCTGGTCGAAAGCGCGCCCAAGGTCACGCCCTGGTATATCTTCACATGACTGCCTATCACGGTTGTCTCGCCTATAACAATACCTGTCCCGTGGTCTATGCAGAAGAATTCGCCTATGTCGGCGCCCGGATTGATGTCTATGCCTGTCCTGCTGTGCGCCTGCTCGGTCATGATTCTCGGGATGTAAGGCAAACCCAGGTTGTAGAGCTCGTGGGCATACCTGTACACAAATATCGCGTAAAGCCCCGGATAGGAAAAAATGATATCCTCCTTATCCTTCGCAGCGGGATCGCCGTAGAATTCTGCGGTCACATCTTTCATAATCATCTCCTGCACCGCAGGCACCCGCCTTATGAATTCTGCCGCCACAGTCCTTGACTTCTCATCAAGCTCCGCGCAGTCCTCAATTTTCTCCACATAGGAATAAGCGTTCTTCGCCTGCTTGTAGAGCTTTTCATAAATTTCCGCTAAGGTCGTAGCCGCAAAGCTCTCCTTGTCCACATAGGTCATGTTTCTCGAGCCAAAAAAGCCCGGGAAGGTAACGCGCCTCAAGTCATCAATCACAGTCATGATTGTCTCGCGGTTCGGAACCTTATCCTCTATGGACATGTCAAATATCTTCTCGTTGTCATAGCTTTCCTTCAGCTTATGCGCGGCCTCGTCTATCAACGACGTTATTTCTGTTGCTTTCATATATGTCTCCTTATGCAAGTTCCTTCGTTATCGCTCATGATGACATCAGCGTGTCAATACCTTTTCTTTAGCCCGAAGAATCTTTTAATCCGCCAGTTTCTCTTCAGCGTCCTTCACATCACGGTAGCCGTAAAGCTTCGCCGTATTGTCCATGATCATGTAAGCTAAGTTCATACCCAGCCTCTTAAGCCCTACTACGAACCTTCCGTACAGGTACAACGTATCGTCGGAATAGGTCATCAGTTCTCCACGAAGGTAGGTCTCGTAGGAGGTTTCAAACGGAGTGTCCTCACTCGTGTGGATCTTCCGTGCATTCCCTGCCATGCGCGGGTACTTTTTAGCGAACTCCTCCATCCACTCTACCTGTATCTTGATGATTAATCCGGCTATAGCTCTGTGCTCATCGGTTTTCTCAGGGAGGCTGTCCTTGAAGCTTTCATACTCCTCCGGAGCTGTGGACTCCATCATGCGTCCGTATTTCTCGGTAACCAGGTTCCTGCCTTCTGCCTCAGCGGTCACCAGGTCGTAGAGGAAGCTTCTTAAAAGCTCGTCCTCCCAAGTCATGTACTGGCTTTTCCTCATGATGGAAAATGTATTCCAGTTGTCCTGGCAGTCTGCCCTTCCGCCCTCGTTCTTAACCTTGTCAAATTGCTTCCACTCATGAAGCACTATGGAATCCACCAGCGCATCATGGCTCATGGAGCTTATGTCTTCATTTTCCGGTGTCTGCCTCTTCTCGGAATATTCCTTAACCTCTTCCGGCTTCATATCCGTCCTCAAATCCACCTTTCTGTCAAGCCTCACATTAACAGGCTCTTTTTCTGCGGCAGTGTCTGTGTTTTCTGTGTCATCAGCTCCAGCCGCCGCAAGCTGCGCAACATACGTATCAAGAAATGTATCGCTGCCCGACACGAGTCCCTTATCTTTAAGTCCGTCCAGGATAAGCTTTGCAACCCTCTCGAATAATACAACAGCTTTATCGTCTGTATTAAGCTTTGTGGGAATATACTCCGTTCCCGCCCATGCATCCCTCTGTGTCGAAAGCAGAGACATTTTGTCTAATTCAACAGTCACTTCATTCAATTCCAGAAGCTTCGCCGCCCCCTTTGCAAGCCACTTGTAGTACGGAGCATAGCTTCTGTTTATCAGATAAACCAGTTTTAACGCACTCTCGGCCGCTTTGCCTTTTATAATCAAAGCCGTCAGGTCATCGCCTCTGGCCATGGCCCTTGCGTAATTGCTCTGAGCAGTCTGCGAAAAATCATGAAGTGTCTGCGCGAGCCTTAAGCGCCATACTCTGTCGGGATAGTAAGCCTTAAGCCTTCTCCTTATCCGCGTAAAGCTTCCCTCTCCGTCCGCGAACACTGCTCCGTTAAGCGCCGCGGCAAGAGCGGCCTCATCCATGGAAAGCCACCTTTCCTCCGTCAGGAAGGTGTCAAGGTCGGTATGCTCATTTACGGTTATTCCGAGAAGCCTTTGATAGTAGCGGCCTACTGTGGTAACTCCACGCCTTTCATCCGCTATAATAAGGGCGTTCCCGTCATCACCGTAATCTTCGGCGTGTCTCTTTACCAGCTTGCCGTATTCCTCCTGAAGCTCTCTTCCTATCGCGGAATAATCGGCATCCGTCAGCCATATGCAAAATCCGAGACAGTAGTCATGGTCCTTCGAAATGTCATCCTCAAAGCCGAAACAATCCGAACCCTCGCCGCACATTCCCGCAGCTATCCTTCCGGCATACTCCGGGAAGAGCTCCCTTATCATCGGTTCGCCGTAATTCTCATAAAAGTCTCGACAGCGCTCAAGGTTGTTCCTGAAGGATTTTTTACCCTCTTCGTTTGCCTGCGCGTTCAAGCTCGTATTGTTGATTGTTACAGGAGCAAAGGCGTTTCGTTTCTGTCCTGCAGAATTAGTGTTTTGTCTATCCGGTTCGCCATTTTGTCTATCATCATAGTCATCTGTTATCCCGGCTTTTTTCTTTGCCGCCTCCAGCCTCTCCAAAACAGCGTTGTACGAAGCATTTCTTCCGGTATGCTTCTCTATCTCATTTAAGCTTCTCTCATAAAATTCTATTGCGAGATTAAAATCCGCCGCAAGCATGTAGGCATCGCCCTTCGTAGAAAGCGCCGCTCCGTAATGGTAATCCCTGCCGCCGTCAATCTCAAATCTGTAAAGCGCCTGATCAAGGACCAAAAGAGCTTCGTCGTAGGTGTCGTAGTATTCCGCAGAGAAGCCTTCGTCAAAGGCGCTGTCGCTCTTTTTCTCCTGCTCCCTCCTGCATATAGAGATAAGCGTCATGGCCAGGTTAGTCCTGGTAGTTGCCTGCTCTATCCTGGCATCCGGAAAAGCGTCCACCACCTCAAGCGCCTTCTTTAAGAGGGTTACCGCCGAGTCAAGATCTCCCATCTCCTGATATAGCAGACTCCAGTTGTTATAAAGACCGGAAAATGCAAAATCACCGTCGGAGAGATTGGCTCTGTATATGCTCTCGGTCTCACGGTAGCACAGCATGGACGCCTTATACTCACCGAAGGCTCTCTGAGTGCTCGCCACATTCAACAAAGCGGTAGCGTACTCAGTTGTTCCCGCAAGATTAAGCTTGTCAAGCATGCGCTTGGTCAGCTCGCAGTAGTGCAGTCCCTTCTCCTTCTTGCCCGTATCGCGGCACAGGCCTAGCATCTCGTTCATCAGGGTAAGAGCGCTGCTACCATCTCCTTCAGTCAACGCTTCCTCAACCTTATTCTCCAAAAATTCATCAATCTCATCAAGGGAATAAACACCATACATATTGTCGTATTCCATTAAAACCTTATTGATATCCATGAACCCTCCAAAACCCCGTCAAAGGTATTTTTGCGCACAATAATCTGACGTTAATGATAAGCCAAACAAGGCATAATTTCAAGAAGATTTCATTGTGTTTTGGACGAATTTAAGCTATACTGTTCGAAAAATATCAGGAGGAAACCAAAATGGCAGAAAAATTCGGAAAAATAACTGTAGAAACCTGTGAGATAGAGGGCTTAAAGGTCATAACTCCGTCGGTATTCGGGGATGAGCGCGGATACTTTATGGAGACCTACAACTACAATGATTTCGCGGCAGCCGGCATTGATGTAAAATTCGTGCAGGATAATCAGTCCAGCTCAAAAAAAGGCGTGCTCCGCGGACTTCATTTCCAAATCAATTATCCGCAGGACAAGCTTGTCCGCGTGGTCAGCGGAGAAGTCTTCGATGTAGCGGTTGACTTAAGGAAGGGCTCGGCAACCTTCGAAAAGTGGTTCGGAGTAAGGCTCTCGGCCGAGAACAAAAAGCAGTTCTTCATACCGAAGAACTTCGCGCACGGGTTTATCGTGCTTTCGGAAAGCGCGGAATTCACTTACAAGTGTACGGATTTTTATCATCCGAATGATGAGGGCGGATTGCTTTGGAGCGATCCGGAGATTGGGGTTGAGTGGCCCATGCCCGAGGGGATGACACGAGACGACCTCACGATATCCGACAAGGATAAGGTGTGGGGAGGAATTAAAGACTTTACAGCGAAATAACACTGTCTCTCCAATGACGCACAAAGGAGCACTATATAAGTACGCAGGACGCTCGCGCTTAACTGAGACCTTAGCGAACGAAGTGAGCTTAGTTCGAAGTTACACAGAGTACTATTTCACGGCTTGCGGTTCGGGCTTAGCCTCCTCGCAAGCTCGTCGGAGCCCTGTCGCATGGGCGGTATCAACGACTCACTTCGTTCGTCGGATACACGCTCCAGCCCTTCTAAGCTCGTGAGGGACCTCGCTAAGAAGGGACGCCGCTCTATAGCCTGCTTTACTTATATATGTGCTCCTTTGCGCTGTTTATCGATATAATATCTTCATCTCATACTATTATATTATCATCGTCAGGCTTATTCTGCCTTTCTTCTCATCAACCGATAATACCTTTACTTCCACTATGTCGCCCACGCTTACTACCTCGAGGGGGTGCTTTACGAACTTTTTGTTCGTGAGCTGGGAGATATGGACCAGGCCGTCCTGGTGTACTCCGATGTCCACGAAGGCTCCGAAGTCGATTACGTTGCGGACTGTGCCCTTGAGGATCATGCCTTCCTTTAAGTCTTTGAGCTCGAGGACATCACTGCGAAGGACTACCGGCGGGAGGTCGGCACGGGGATCGCGGCCGGGGGAGGATATCTCCTTTACTATGTCGCGCAAGGTAGGCTCGCCCACGCCGAGCTTATCGGCCATGATTTTGTAATCCTTAACGAAGAGGGCTGCGCCCTCCTTAACGTCGGCCATGGAAAGACCGCACTCTGAAAGCAGCGCTTTGGCGGCATCATAGCTCTCGGGATGAACTCCGGTGTTGTCTAACGGATTAGAACCGCCGGCTATTCTCATAAAGCCCGCGCACTGTTCGTAGGCCTTCGGGCCGAGGCGCGGTACCTTGAGAAGCTCTTTTCTCTCCTTGAAGCTTCCGTTTTCTTCACGATAGGTTACTATATTCTTTGCTATATTCTTGTTGATTCCGGAAATGTACTCCATAAGAGGCGCGGAAGCGGTATTTAAGTCAACGCCAACCGAGTTCACGCAGTCCTCAACCACTCCGGTCAATGCCTCTCCCAACTTCTTCTGGTTCATATCATGCTGGTACTGACCTACTCCGATGGACTTCGGGTCAATCTTTACAAGCTCTGCCAAAGGATCCTGCACTCGTCTTGCTATGGAAGCAGCGCTTCTCTGTCCCACGTCAAACTCTGGGAATTCCTCTGTGGCAAGCTTGCTTGCGGAATAAACCGAAGCTCCTGCCTCGTTTGTGATCACGTAGCTTACCTTCTCAGGAATCTCCTTTATAATCTCGGCAACTATCATCTCGGACTCGCGGCTGGCGGTTCCGTTGCCGATGGAGATAAGGCTTATGCCGTACTTCTTAATAAGCTGCTTAACCTTATCCTTAGCCGCTTTAATCTTCGCTTCGTTCGTAGGCGCTGTCGGGTAGACTACCGCTGTGTCGAGCACCTTGCCGGTCTCATCGACTACCGCAAGCTTACAGCCTGTTCTGAAAGCCGGATCCCAGCCGAGCACCCTGCGTCCCGCAACAGGCGCCTGCATCAAAAGCTGATGGAGATTCTTTCCGAATACCGTAATTGCGGAATCTTCGGCCTTCTCGGTCAAGAATGACCTTATCTCTCTTTCTATGGACGGAGCTATAAGTCTGTCATAGGCATCGGCTATGGCATCCTTTATGTATTGTGTAGTGAACGGGTTCTCTCTTACTATTTTCTCGCTCTCCAAGTATCTTAAGATCTCCTCCTCGGGAGCCTCTATCTTCACGGTTAAGAACTTCTCATTCTCGCCACGGTTAACAGCAAGCACCTGATGATCCGGAAGCTTTCCTATGGGCTGTCTGAAATCATAGTAGTTCTCATACACAGACTCTGCCTCCGCATCCTTTGCCTTGCTGACCAAAAAGCCCTCCTTCTCAGTCATCTTCCTTATCTTAGTTCTGTAGTCAGCCTCATCGGACACGCCCTCCGCTATTATATCAAGCGCGCCGGCTATGGCTGCATCTTCATCCAATACTTCCTTTTCCTCGGAGATATAATCCTTTGCATCCTCCCTTATATCATGATTGGTCATCTGAAGCAGGATTATGTTCGCGAGACCTTCAAGTCCCTTCTCCCTTGCTACATCGGCCCTGGTTTTCTTTCTCTGCTTATACGGTCTGTAGAGATCCTCCACCGTAACAAGCTGCTCTGCCGCAGTGATCTTCTCCCTTAATTCATCTGTCAGCTTGCCCTGCTCCTCGATGGCGGCAATAACCTGCTCCTTTCTCTCCTCCAAGTTCCTTAAGTATGTCAGTCTCTCGAACAGTGTTCTGAGCTGTTCATCATTCAGCTCTCCGGTTTTTTCCTTCCTGTACCTCGCGATGAAAGGAATTGTGTTGCCCTCATCGATAAGGGCTACCGCTGCCTCCACCTGCCAGGTCATTACATTTATTTCCTTCGCTATCATTTCCGGTATATTCATGCTGCAAGTACTCCTTTACTACTTAAATCGTGGTGCATAATAAGCGACCACCGAAAGAAGATTTTACCAAAATAAAGTCTTCCCCGCAACAAAAATGTCACTCCACATAGAACTCCTCGCCTGCAAAGCTGACAACATCGCCCGGCTCAAGCTCTACCGGCTCGTCCGGGACAAGTATTCTGCCATTGACATACGTGCCGTTCGCAGATTCGCAATCCATAACCGTAAGCTTTCCTTCATGAAGCATCAATACCGCATGCTTTCTGCTTATCTGAAGTGTCCTTATGCTGTAATCCGTATCCTTCTTGTGTCTGCCTATTACAAAAGGTTTGTCCTCATGAGATATGGACATCTTTTTTAAAGCTCCGTTTTTCAAGGGCATAAGGCTTACGGTTTTCTGCAAGGGCGTTGCGCTTTCCTCAGTCGAATTCGGCAGAAGCGTAAGCATTGCCCTCTGCCCTCCTTCGTCTGCCGCCTTCCCTTGAGGCTTCATGACCGGCAGGCCCGGAACCGCAGGGACATTTCCTTTGAGAAGCTCGTAATTGCCGTACAGACATTTCATCCCATCTGTGTCCCTTGCATCAAAATGAAGCATCAGAAATTCAAGGAAATGCTGCAGCTGCTTCCTCAAGCTTTTTCCGTAGCCCGGCACATATAGCAGCCTTAAGCTCTTTTCTTCATACCTGTAAAGCATAAAGCCCGGATCAAGCACAAGGTCATCGCCACTTAAGAGATACGCCTCAAGCTCCTTCACACAGTCATTTATCTGCATTAGGAGCATATCCAAAAGAGCACCGTCCGGCTTCAGTCTGCACAAGAGACTGCCGAGGATATAATCATTTTCCGTATCGTAGGTAAGCGTCATCTGACCGTCCACCGATACCATAACCGGCCTTATGATATAGGGAATGTCGTTCTCCAAAAGCATTCCGAACACATAATTTCCGTCCTCCTTTCCCGGATACTCACGCTTCCCAAGACAGGCACTGATATATTTTTTTATTCCGCTATTCCCATAAATAATCTCCATAAAGCTGCCACCTCCGAAGCCTTCCTGATGTTTTATCATACTCTGTTTTATACTCTGTACTGCTGCCTGCCGTATATCCACCTCTCACGCTCCGCTCGACATGATAAAGGCTGACCGAGACCTCTCCCCCAGAGGCATTTACCGAAGCTCCCGTATCCGCTCCACCTATAACTGCATGCCCAAAGGGCAGGCCTGTTTCCGACCCGGTCTCGTTTTTATTGCTGTCCTTAGTGTAGGTATAGAGATATACATAGCTTTTAGCTCTTACATCCCCGTCATTTATCGCATCTATGAAAATGCCCGCTATCATTACTATCATCAGAATAAGCAGCGGCATAATGAGCGTAAGCTCCAAGGTTGCGTATCCCTTGTTATCTTCTTTATCCATAAAACTCACACCTACCCTCCCGAGCATCTTGAACAGGGCGGTATCCCTCCTGCCTCGGATTTCTTTATCCTGTACACCGTCCTTTTTAAGCCACTGCAATTCATACCGCAGTGATACTTGTCTCCCTCGTCGGTTATATACACATACTCCGAAGCCTTCGCTCCACAGAATTCACAGGGCTTATAACCCGCATCCTTTGCCTCCGAGAGCGATGCGCCATGAATACTCAAGGAAAGATGCGTACACGACCTCGACTCATGATATACCTCTTTGTTGTCCGT
The DNA here is from genome assembly GCA_017525525.1 of Lachnospiraceae bacterium. Classification (GTDB taxonomy): domain Bacteria; phylum Bacillota; class Clostridia; order Lachnospirales; family Lachnospiraceae; genus Coprococcus_C. The sequence goes on from JAFXSQ010000056.1 coordinate 8,852, forward strand.
TATATACACATAGCTTTCCTCAGCCTCACCCGCCTCTTCTCCCTCTTTCTTGCCTGCTCCGTCATATATCCTCTGCTTTATAACATAAGTCCTGAACCGTTCCAATTTCGGCATCAGCGGAGTGTTCACAACAACCGTATAGCTTACTCTCATATACAGATAGCCGTCATCTGTATATGTTCCCAGGAAGTTAACTCCACTTTTTCCGCCGCTTATGTACCGTTCAACCAGGTCCTCGTCATCCACATAGCTTGAGAACTTCACAAAGGGAACAGCCAACGCCGCAGCCTCGCTTATGTAAGCGCTTTCCGCCGTGTACTCCGCTGTCTCCACCGCAGCCTCGTACACACATGCCTCTGCCTGCTTTGCCATACACATCATGTACAGGCACAGGAAGAGCATCAGAAACAAGGGTGCTCCAACGACAGCCTCAACAACTGCGCTTCCCTTATTATTCACAAATTTGCACCTCCCTGATTATTATTCGCATGCTCCGGAATCCCCTGATAAAAAGCACATATCAGCATGTGATTAACATACAAGCCCCTGTTTCCCCTATATTTTTATTTGGATCCATGCGCTTGGGCGGGACCCTATGCCTATCAGAGGATACCGCAGCATGCGTTTCAATACTCGGTAACCAAATGATTAAAAAACTGTCTTCCGTCGTAGCTTGCCGTAAAATCAACACCGGCGGCAACCGCACAGTCAGCAATCTTAAAGCTCCCATCCTCCTTCGAGGCGTTAAGCTGCATCAAATCAAGCATCCTGTAATTTATTCTGTCCGTCTTTAACGCCATCAGTATGCATAAGAAATCCTCATAGTTAAGACCATGCTCGGCTTCCGGAATCTCACCCGTAACCGTGTCGCTTAAGCGCTTTATGTCCGTTATCCAGTTATCGTAATTCTTGGTAAATGCAATCTTCTTTCCCGCCGCAAGCGCCCTCACATCCGCCATGGCTTCCACATAAGACCAGCAGCCTGCAAGCAGATATTTGAGCACCGGCTCGGGAATGAGCACCAAAAACGAAAGCGTAGTGGCTATAGATGTTACAATAGCCATCTTTTCCGCGTCCCTAACAAGGTACGCATAGCACACCGGAGTCCTTAACCATACCAGCTTATTGATTACACTTTTCATATTGTCATAGTCCGATTTCTTCCCGGCGATCAGGTATTCCATCTCATACTTAAGCACAGTCTCCTCGTTCCGGTCGCCATTAGTCAGACTGTTAAAACAGCAACGGGCATATGCCATGGAAACCCCCGAATTATAAAGCCCCTCTCCCCAGCCTCCGCTTTCCTTCAGCCGGTCTTCAAAACGGTCTATGTTCTTAAACTTTCTATCCTCACCGAATTGTTCAAAGAGCTCGTCCAAGCCTCCCACCGAAAGCATATGTGACGGAAGCTCATCCGTTTCTATCTCCTCATCCGAAAGCTCCGTCCCCTCCGGAAGGATTATTCCGAGCAAGCCCTTTGTTTTAAGCTTCTTGGTGAATTTTCTCGGATCCTTTACCTTGAATATGCTGACCTTTTCTGCCTTGACCTCCTCACCGTTACCTCCGTTCTCATCATTATCACTGTTTTCACCCGCGCCATCTTCGGAATCGCTTTCATCATCGTCCCCTTCTTCTCCGTCCCCGCTTCCTCTTGCCTCATCTATCTCATCGATCAGCTCCCCGGGCACAGTCCCGTCGCTTCCGCCTGTTTTTTCCATAATCATATCCACCCCGGTTTCGACAGCCGCATACTTCATGTAATCGGACATCTGCTCCTTAAGCGGCTCACACTCATCGTCATATATCATCCTAAAATCATTAAACCTGACATCGCAGTCGGTAAACGCATCTCCCAAGTTTTCCTTATATTCGCTCAAAAGTCTCTCCTCAAGTCCCGCCTCTCCGGCTCCGCCGGCATTTTTATCAAAGAGGAGAATATGATAATGCTCGAAAATGTACCTGTTATAATCACTTTTAAGCCCTGAAACGGCAGTTCTTGCAGCGCACACAGCCTTCTCCTTTGCCGCATACAGCTGCACCGCCTTGAATGCCACGGTAAAAAGCGGCAGCATTATCAGAACCATAAGACATAAAAACACGGTTACTCTTCCTTTATTATTCATAATTCTCCTCCTTTCACGTATACTCTTTTATCCGTAGATGCTTTTCGCGTCTTTATTTATGGAATTCCATACATTTTGCACAAGCGCAGTAATCTGGTCTCTGAATATAACCACAAGCGCCACTAACACGACTATGATCAAGACTATCTCCACTACGCCCATTCCTTCATCTTCTTTAAAGAAGTCTTTTAATAATTGCATATTAATCCTCCTTTGTTTAAAAGCTCAGAAACCTGACACGGCCGGATATATAACTATAAGCATTGTAACCGCCAACAATATGACCATGGGGATAAGAAGTGCAGTCGATGCTTTTTCGCCCCTTTCCCGGATATTATCGCGCTGTTCCGCGACCGCCTGTCTTATCTCATCATCCATAAGCTTCAGCAATTGTTTATCATTTACCGATACGCCGTGCGACAGATTGGAAAAAAGCCTTCTGTAGCAGGGTAGCGAAAGCCTCTGCCCTAGTTCTTCGTAGGCTGACGCTTCACCCTCACCGGTTTCAATCTGATTTAAGGAATATTTAATCTCTTCACCCATATACATTATCTTATAAATTCTTTCATCAGATTTTTTGGAGGAGTCGCCTGTTTGCAATAACTCATTTCTTTCTCCTCCTTGTTTTGCAATATAATTCAACGCTGCGCGGATTGTCATACCTGTAGCGATCAGCAGCGAAAGCCTGCTCACGAATTCGGGAAATTGAGCTTGCAGCACATCATCTCTCTCCTTCTCCTCCTCCCTAAGCCTGCCTGCTGCCAATCCTACAGTGGCGAATGCTAATACAAACCCCAATGCGAAAATCTTCAAGGTGTTCGGGATCCTGGTGTCAGACATACTTACACTTACCCCTTCGATTTCACCGGGAAGTGCGAGTTGTCTTTGGTTTCTGCCTTCTTTTTCCAGCTTCGCTAGCTCGTCCTCTATGTAAGCATACACAGTCTCTTCCTCGACCTCTTTAACTATAGTCAGGCTGTAGTCACATTCAGCCTCATAGTCAAGGTAATACGCCTTCGCTGTAAGGACCACATTCACGGCGTCTGTCGGCAGATTATCCCGAAGCACACGCCCGAAGGAGGTCAGATATTCAGGTTCATGAGAGTTCCACTCTAACCGGATTACATCTTGCACATCCGAAAGCGGAAGCGTTATATCCCCTGTCACTTTTTCAAATGAACCGCCCTCTCCCATCACTCTTTCCTCCATTCCGAGAAACATTTCCCGGGCGCGCAAATCAAATTCCTCCCGGGTCAGCTCCACCGGAGCTACCTTAAGCGTTCCTTTCTCACTTACCTCTCCTGACGTGAGAACCAGCTCATACTCCCTTTCGCTACCGTTATAATCCTCCCTTTCCAGTACAAAATCCTGCGACTCACATGCCTCCTTTAATGAAACATTCAGGGCAAGCACCGCCGTCGCAAATACTATGGTAATCAAAAGAGCTATGATCTTTGCATACCGGTCTTCGGTAAGAGCTTCAAGCTCGTCGGAACCGGCCACGCGAAGCTTCCTAAGAGCACTCCGTGTCTTCTCCGGATTTAATGCACTCTTAAGCTTTGTATATATGGTAAACGCCATACCGTAAGGCACAGCGGATACACCTTTTCCTTTATATCTTTTTATATTTTTCCTGCTTATTGCCAAAAGAGGTATGTACAATAAGCAGATTACTACACTCACTATCATCTGTTTTCCTCGTATAATGATTCTTCCTGTTGCTTCGCAAGCCCTCGCATTTCGTCATAAGGGGTACCGCTTGCGGTGGATTCCTTATGACATCGAAGGCCGGCACCGTAACGCTTCGCATTACGGTCAGCGTCACTTTGTTCAGAATGACGCCCTGTCTTATCCGTAATGACACGCTTTCACTTAAGCTTCTTCAATACCCTGTCCGTCAACAAGGCGGACAACAACACCAGACTTAAGCTTACCGTCATTACCAGCTTTCCCGGAAGCGTGTCGTACATCATCTCCATGTAACCGGGATTTGTAAGCCTCATATAAGCGATAATTGCAAAGGGCGTAGCAACCATAACCATGCTCTCAAGCCTCTTTGCGGCAACCATAGTCTGCACCTCCGACAACAGCATCTGCCTGTCAGCTATCCCGTCCGCGGTTCTTCTTGTCACTGCAGACATTTCTCCGCCGTAATACTTATTGATTGAAATAAGTCCCGCAAAATCCATTATCTCCTTTATCCCGTTTCTTTTACCCATTTCCCTTATAAGCTGTTCCGGCGTTCTGCTTAAGGTAAGTCCGTGCGCCATGACAAGAAGCTCTTTTTTCATAAGCGCCGCTGCCGGCCCCGTACCGGTATAATTCTCCGAAAGCCTTATGATAGCCGTTTCAAGGGAGCGTCCGGCGTTAAGCTCTCCTGCGAGCATGACCAGAAAATCTTTGAATTCCACTGTCAGCTGATCTTTCTTTTTCTCTTTTGCCGCCTGAACATCCTTCCTGTAAAGCAGCACACATACCGGTATCGCCGGCAGGACTCCCCATACCGAATTGTATATAAGGTACGCGATTAGCATGCATAACCCGCTGAGCTTTACTGCCTCAAGGATGTGCCACGCCGGATCAAAGCTGTTCAAGCTCCCTTTCTCCTTCTTCATAGAGTGCAAGTACCCCCTGACTTTCCAGTTTATGTATATTGATCATGTCATTTATCTTGGTTATCCGTCCCTTTATCCTTCCGTTTTCCTCTCCCTGCGAGATAAACTCGTACAGAGTGTTCAATACTATCTCGTTATCCTTCACGCCCTTCACCTCACTTATACTCAAAACCCGCCGACTCTTGTCCTTAAGCCTCCCCAAATGAATCACTACATCAACCGCGCTCGCTATCTGCTTTCTTATGGCCTCCATGGGAATATCCATTCCCGTGAGAACCATGGTCGCAAGCCGCTCTAACATGTCATACTCTGAATTTGCATGTGCAGTGGAGAGAGAACCATCGTGACCGGTATTCATAGCTTGAAGCATATCCACCGCTGCCGCATCCCTGACCTCGCCCACTATTATCCTGTCCGGGCGCATCCTCAGGCTCGTCTTGATGAGATCCCTTATGGTGATTTCATTCTCTCCGGAGCTGCTTTTGTTTCTTGTCTCAAGCCGGACAAGATTTTTCACGCCTTTGATCCTTAGCTCCGCGGAGTCCTCTATGGTTATTATCCTCTCGTCCTTCGGTATGCAGCCGGACAGCGCATTTAAGAATGTAGTCTTGCCCGAGCCGGTAGAGCCTGAAATCAGCATATTGTACTTTCCCATAACCAAGGCTTTAAATACCTTAATCATTGGCTTGTCAAACGAACCGAGCCTGCTCAGCTCCAAAAGATCCGGCTCCCTGTCGGAAAACCTCCTTATGGTAAGCGCGGGACCGTCTAGTGAAACCGGAGCCAAAACCACATTTACCCTCGAACCGTCCTTTAATCTCGCATCGACTATCGGCTCCGCTTCATTTACCTTTCTGTCGCAGTCGGCAACTATCCTCTGTATGACGCTCATCAGGCGTTCTGCGCTCTCAAAATGTCTGTCCGTAGCTATGATGTGTCCCTTTTTTTCGATAAAGATAGTCCCCGTGCCGACCAGCATAACCTCCGAAACCTCCGAATCCTCCAGAAACTCCGTAAGCACATCCAGTCTTCTGAGCGAATTAAAGAGCTCATTTCTGATCTCAAGCTTATCCTTTAAGCTAATCCGCTCCTCCTTTGTCTGCTCGAGTATGCATCTGTCGATAAGCGTCCTTATCTCCTCATCCTTAAGGTAGTGGCTCATATCAAGCCCTTCCTCTACCCTTTCGCGAATCCGCTTTTTTATGTCTGTCATGGCTATGCCAGCTCCCTCCTTATCCAAGCTGCAAGGGATGTATCATCCTGTGCAACCTGCATATACTTTATCTTTGAATTGAGCGCAGGCAGCGGGCCATAAGAGAGCTGCTTTTTGAACACATCAAGCCTCTCGTATGCATATTCATCCTGAAGCGTGGTAACAAATATCCTGTCACAACCAAGCAGAACCTTTAAGTCCGACATGGCGCCTGTGCCCAAGTCGAAAACTATGTATCTGTAGTTCGTTCGCTCCTTCAACACAGAGATCATGAATGCCACATCCTCCCAAGAAAGCTGCCTTAATTCCAGATGCTCGGCTCCCTTAAGAAGCTCCCCTGCGTCCGGTTTGATATGGTTACAAAAACTCTCGTCCCTTCCGGCTATCATAAACAGCAACCGGTCTATCATGAGCATCTCCTCATCCGTTCCGCGAGTCTGATAGTCCCCGAAGGCTATGTACAGGCTGTCTTTAAAGCAATTGCATATCCCCTTGGCAAGTCTGGTCTTTCCGCTTCTGCCCAAAGGCGAGCACACGCCTATCACCATCGATTGGCCCGTTACAACCTCCTGTTTTTCATGAACAAAACGGCCTTTAAGCTCATTTAGGATTTGGTCTGCTCTTGAATATTTGAACACTCCGCCTTTTCCTCGTCCCGTTGTCAAAATAAATGCCGGAAGCGTAATCTCACCGACAAGTTCCCTGCACTCCTCCGGAATAAGCAGCATGTCTATTTCATTAGACAAAGCGCTCTGTTTCAGCTGCTCGGCCGAGGAGTAACCGTAAAACGTAAAACCGCTCTCGCCATGTCCCTTCACGTCATTGACATAGGCCATAAGCCGTTGCATATAAAGGCTGTCAGTATCGAAGATTCCTACTCTTAAACCCATCCTCATGCCCCTCCTTCAAGCCCCGTAAAGCTGCTCTGACACACAGAGAATCACCATTCCGGCCAGCGCGGGGACAGACATATGAACCTTTTGTCTTACATACACACCCTTTAGGGCATGTATAATAAGTCTTATCACACCGTACAACGCCGTCAGCAGAAACATCAAAGCCGCAACCTTTATCACCCTTCTTCCCGCAAATGCGCCGCACACGCAGAGAAGCTTTATGTCTCCGGCGCCCAGCACACGGTACTTGAAAAATATCATCAGAACCGCCGCCGGAAGAACAGCCCACAGAAGTCGCGAAGGAAGAACTGATATGCCGTTACAAGCCGCGCTCAGGCAAAGCCCGCAGATAAGTCCAGCAAGGTTAAGCCGGTTCGGTATCCTGTCTGTCTTTATATCAAAACAGGCACAGCAAACCAGGAACAGACATAGCAAATAATCACATTCCATTTAATCTATTCCTCCGTTATTAAGTTTTGTTTTCAAACAACTATGCAGGTTGTCTGTAAGCCCCGATTCAAAAGTTCTTACCTCCGTACAGGACGTAAGTGTGCATATTCAGTTAGGTGCTTTCTTATTCCCAGAAATAAAAGTGTGTGGGGTTGACGCCTTATGCGGCCATCGCTGAAACTTATAGAAATCCTAAAAATCTTTACAGATTCTGTGGCCTGATCAATGTGCAAAGAACGCATGCAAGCCTATATTTTTAAAGCATTTTTTCATGTACAACTCATTCGTATAGGGAAACAAAATAAGTGCAGCGCGTGACTCATAATTCGTCACAGACAACCTGCACGATTGTAAGAACAATGAATACGGCATTTGCCGTAAAGAGAACATACCACAAATGCCGTAATTTGTAAAGACCTAATTTTTAAAAATTTGCCCGGCAGCAAGAACAACAAGAACTCGTCACAAAGAACAATCCGCGCAAAAGGCTTATTTACGCCCCGGATCCGTATTGATCTCGTCGTGGTTCACACGGCTCTCACCGTCCACGGCGTTCGCATCATAGAGATCCTTCTTGATCTGGCTGCTGCTTATCTCGGGAGTTCTCTCGAGATACACAACCTCCACTCCCTCTTCCTTCAGGAAGTCGAACTTGCCCTTCCAGTCATCACCCATAACAAAGGTGTCGATATGATACTCATGCATGTCGGACCGCTTCTGATTCCAGCTCTCCTCGGGAATCACAAGATCCACATACCTTATTGCCTCGACCAAGGCCTTCCTCTGCTCGTAAGAGAAATAACAGGTCTTGTTCTTCTCCTTAAGGTTAAACTCGTCCGTGGAAATAACCACGATAAGGTAATCGCCGAGAGCCTTGGCTCTCCTCAAAAGATTGATATGACCGTAGTGCAAAAGGTCAAATGTTCCGTAGGTTATTACTCTTTTCATAACAATTCTCCGTAAATATCAAGACTCTTCGCTTCTCTCAGCGTGACGCCTTTCTTTCCGCAATCATCACGCGCTCGTTAAGCTTGTCCATAAGCTCCTCAAAGTTATCCGGCTGGGCCTCCATGGTTCTCTTCTTCTCGCGAGCCGCCTTAGAAACCGCCAGCTTCCGGTAGGACTCCTCATCGAAAAACCTTGCAAGCTTTGCCACAAGCCCCTCGGTATCCCTTGCGCCGTAGCCCCTTACCATGCCCTTGTAGTCGGTAATAAAGCCTCTCTCCTTCGTCGCATAATGCTTATAATCCGGAGCATAGTAAAGCACCGGCTTGTCATAGGCAAATGCATCAAAGCAGACCGACGAATAATCCGTCAAAAGCACAGAAATGTACGGCAGCACCGTATTGATGTCAAAGCTTCCGTCCAGATACAGCACATGCTCCCCGAGTCCTTCAAGCTTTACCGCATCCTTTGCCGCCGAGTGGGGCTTTTCAACCCAGAGGCAGCCGTTCTTCTCGATAAACTCCCTGACCGAAGCATCCGAAAGCGGATGCGGAACCTCGCCGCCCTCCCTGAAGGTCGGCACATAAAGTATAACCCTGTCATGTTCTTTAAGCTTCTCTGTTACAGCCCTTTCACCGTCTAACGGATTAGACAGTTCTATATCCCTCGGATAACCGCATTCTATAAACTGCTCCTCAGGCACACCACAGAACATGGACAAAAGCCTTGTACACTCCCTGCCTGTCGAGAAGTAATAAGCCTTGTCCCAGTGACCGGGTGTGAACAGTGCGTTAAACAATCTGTTATTTCTAAGGAAATGCTTGATCCTTCCCTTGATACCGCTCTTCTTTACATTTTCACCGGTAGACTTTCCGGCCTTAAGAGGTATGCCGTGCCACATATTGATCTTCACGGCCTTGCCGGAAAACTGCCCCATGATATCACCCTTATAACCCTTTACCGGGTGGCTCATATTGCACACAACATGAACTCCGGCCTTGAAGTGATAATACAGGCTTTTAAGACTGTTCATCATGTACACTTCACAGCCCCTGCCTTTAAGCTCATCATAAATCTCATCACTTCTTGTGACCCACACGAGCTTGTCTATGTCATAGAGCTCCTTGTTTTCCTGCAGATACTGGTACAAAAACCTGCTGTTGTCCGCGTACCTGTCGCCCATCCATGAACCGAAAAGAAGAACCTTCCTGTCACGCCTTATGACCAGATTCACCGCACCGGTAAAAAGATTTACAACAGGCGCAAATATCCTTAACGCTATGTGTCCGTATCCCATAATCCATTAACCCTCATAAAATCCTGAAACTGTAAGCTCATAATCGTTCCTTAAAAAGCCTTATATAACTTCAAAATAATACCATAAAACCTCGTTTTTTTCAATCGGAAACCACCAACCGTATTATTGTATTATTTGACAAATATAAAAAGCTCCCCGGCGGAAAGTCATTTCCACCGCGAAGCTTTTGTGTATGATTTATAAACCGTTACCCCTTAGTCCTCATCAACCTTCGGAGCCTTGTAGTTATCGGTAATCGTTCCCTTCTCCTTGTACTCCTGTATACGCGCCTGTATCCTTGCGGACTGGTCGAGCAGACCGCTGATGGAAGCGTTGTGGTTCAGGTGATCTATAAGTATGGCTATATATTTGCTCAAATCAGCCGACTCATACCATGGGCGGTCGAAGAGCTCGGGGTTCTGGTAAGTGAGGTTCGTGGTGATAACCTTCTCTATCACGCCTTCCTCGTAAGCCTTGTCGAAGAAGTCCGGTCCGCTGGTGAAGAGACCGAAGGTAGCAAGCGCATAGACACGCTTTGCATTTCTCCTCTTGAGCTCACGCGCCACATCCAGCATGCTCTCGCCCGAAGCAATCATATCGTCGACAACGATAACATCCTTGCCGGCCACGTCATCACCTAAGAACTCATGGGCAACTATCGGGTTCTTTCCGTTGACAACCGTTGTATAGTCACGGCGCTTGTAGAACATGCCTACGTCAACGCCTAAGTGGTTTGCAAAGTAAATAGCCCTGTTCATCGCGCCCTCATCCGGACTTATAACCATCATGTGGTCGCTGTCCAAAGTAAGATCCGGAGTAGTGCGAAGCAGCGTCTTTATAAACTGATAAGTGGGCATGATGTTCTCGAAGCCGCTTACCGGGATTGCATTCTGCACCCTCGGGTCGTGAGCATCAAAGGTTATGATGTTCTCCACGCCCATGCCTATAAGCTCCTGAAGCGCAAATGCGCAATCCAAAGACTCACGGCTGTTTCTCTTGTGCTGCCTGCTCTCATAAAGGAACGGCATGATGACCGTAATCCTCGCAGCCTTTCCGGCTATAGCAGCGATGACTCTCTTCAAATCCGAATAGTGATCGTCCGGAGACATCATGTTCTCTTTCCCGCATATCTTGTAAGTTACATTGTGGTTCATCACATCCACAAGCAGGTAAAGATCATCACCTCTTACGGTCTCCTTAAGCATTCCCTTCGCCTCGCCCGAGCCGAATCTCGGACACTCCGACTTAACGAGATAAGAATTCTTCTTGTATCCCGTAAATGTAAAGTGCTCGTTTTCATCATTTTCTCTCTCCGCTCTCCAGCGCGAGATGTAGGAATCAACCTTAAGTCCAAGCTCAGTCGAGCTCTCCAAGGCTATAATTCCGAGTTTTCCGACAGGTACATTGATAAGATGGCTTGTATCCGGCATGATTTTCCTCCTGCTTTCGCATAATTGCGCACTATAAGTTACTTGTTTAGCTGTTCTCTTCTCTTAATATATCTCACATCATCACCGTACATCAAAAGCACGGTGTAATCTGCAATTATCCTCGACACTATCCTTTCCTGATACCTCTTGCTGAAGCTCTCCCAGGAGCAGTTTGTCGATATGAGCACAGGCTTGCCCGCCCGCGCCCTGCTGTTGATTATCTCAAAAAGCTGCGAGTTGACTAAGCTGTTAGTCATCTCTGTTCCAAGGTCGTCGATAATAAGAAGCTCTGTCTTCTGCACAAGCTCATATAGCGCGCCGGCATCCTCTTCTTTCTCTATAAGATAGGCTCCGACCACATCGTTAAAAAGCTCATTTGCCGAAAGATATAAGACCGAGTGTCCTCTCTCAAGCAGACGACCCGCTATACAGTTTGAAAGAAATGATTTGCCGCGTCCGGTCTCGCCGTAGATCAGCATACCCTTTACAATCTTTTCACTGTCAAACGAATCGACAAAGTCCTCAGCAAGCCTTAAGGCCCTCTCCGCATTCTCCCTCGGAGTAAGCTCCATATCCTTCCACTTTTGACTACTGTAGTAGTCAAGATTGAAGTTGTCAAAGCTTTCCATCCGGAACACATTCCCGAGATTCGACTGCCTGTAGAGTCTGTCAGTCAGTTTCTTATTATAACATGAACAGCGTACTCCGTCGACATCTCCCGTATCCTTGCACAACGGACAATCAAATACCGGCTCAAGATAATTCTCCGGGTACCCGTTCTCCGTAAGAAGTCTTTTTAACTCCTTTGATTTTGCAAGACCGCTTTCCTTCTTCTCCGCAGCCTTTCCCTTCAGGACACGTTCCCTTATCATATCGATATAATCGAGCTTTGAACCAACCTCAAGCTCCTCTGCCCCGGGAATCTTCTTATACACCTCTTCGCGTCTTTCGTCAAGTAGCTGTCTGTTCTTAAAGCGGATTTCGTCATATTCACTTTTGATATCCAGCAAATCCTGCCTTGTCAGTATCATCGTTATTCTTTCTTCCAAATATGTAATGGCATGATTACTTCGTAATCCTGCCCGGACGGTCGGAGTCATTCTAAATCATGACTTCGTCATGATGACTCCTTCCTGTTGCCCGATTGCGCCAAAAAGAGCTTTTCCATCTCTTTAAGCTCAGCCTCATTATCCGAGTGCATAAAATCATTTATGCTTCCCACGCTCGTCTTGCCCATCTTCGCCTCTGCGGCCTTCTTTGCCTTGCTTTCGGCAAATTCCTTGTTGACCCTCTCCACATCGGCTTTGGTCTTCACGCCCTTTTTGTACCAGTTTTCCATAATACCGTTGATGTATTTGAAGTTGGCCGAAGCAGGCTTTTCCGCAACCGCAAGCTCCGCGGCGTACTCAACCATCTCGTCGGTAAAGCCGTACTGCTTGGTCCATACATCTATGTAGTTCATCTCTATATTCGTAGGATATCTGCTCCTTATGCCCAGCTGCTTATAAAGGCTTTTGACTAATCCGGTAGTCATATCGGTCTGGGCCTTCGCCTCTTCCTTGGAGGTTATGCCCTCATTATACCAGGCCACGGCGACAGCCTCCATGTAACGGCTGTTCTTCTTTCCCATCGTCACGCAATATTCTATCAGAAACTCTATAAGATCGACATCAAAGTTAAGCTTGTCGTAAATGTATGAAAGAGTTTCCTGATCCCTCTGTGTAATCGGTTTTGCGAACAGCTCCTGAAGCATATAGATAAGGCTGCTAAAATCCTCATCATGCAAAAGGTCATTTAAATCATCCCTGGTAATCGGAGTCTTCTCCGGAAGTACCCTTTCGGACTTTGTATAAGTTGTCTTTGCTTCTACCTTTTTTGCCGGCTCCGGCTTCTTGTCCGATATAATCTTCTCGGCCTCAGCCTCTTCGCTTACTGTAAGCTCACGAACTCGAACTATATCGGCTTCACGCTTCTCTGAACCATAATATGACTTTAGCGGGAGCAATACTATCCCAGACGGCCTTCCTTCTCCGTCATAATTAAGCCTTATCGCATCACGCCCTATCCAATACTTGATTGCGCGGCAGATGTCATTCTCTGTCAGATTAAAATGATCCGCTATCTGCGACACAGTGATATTCTTCTCGAGATTAAGAAGACGCACAAGATAAAGATAGACCTTTACATAGTCACCGTTTGCCTCCGTCATATAATAGTCTATGAAGAAGTTGGAAATGGCTGAATAGGTCTCATTGTTTTCTGTTGAAATACTGATGCTTTTCATATAGTTTTCTTCCCCTGTATTTGTGTTGCGAGGGTTATTATAGCATCAGATTTCCTTTAGTCAATCGAACACTCTTTTGCCACACTGTGAAAGAAAAATGTGGATATTGTGGATAATGTTAATTAGAGTTTACAGTAAAAATAATATCGCCGAAAACCCTCATTTATCCGTCATTCACCATTTGCATTATGTTAACCTAATCAATAACGACCACCGCGTTTGTCTAACGCAGTGGTCGTGTGGATATTGTGGATAATTATTTTTTTACCAGGTTTTCGCCGATAGAAACTACGTTTCCGGCCCCCATAGTTATCAACAAATAATTTTTTTTGTAATTATTTTTTACGTACTCCTCTATCTTGTCAAACTGTCCCAAATATGTGGCATTTCCGCCCTTGACATTGATGAGCTCGGCGAGATCCTTCGAGGATACCGTTCCGTCATCCTTCTCTCTCGCAGCGTAGATATCCGCAAGCAGCACTTCGTCACACACCTTAAGCGCCTCGGCAAACTCATCAAGCAAAGCCTTAGTCCTGCTGTAGGTGTGCGGCTGAAAGATCACGCAGAGCTTCTCGGGTTTAAGCTCTCTTGCGCTCTTCAATGTAGCCGTTATCTCCGTGGGGTGGTGCGCGTAATCATCCACCACAATCACTCCCTGTTCGGTTACGCCCTTTTTCTCAAAGCGCCTCTTTGCGCTCTTGCATCTCGACAGCCCCTTTAATGTAAGCTCACGATCAACTCCCAGGTAGTCCGCGGAAGCAATGGCTGCCATGGAATTCATCACATTGTGAAGTCCGGGCACGCCCAGCGAAACCTTTACGGGCTCGCGCTCCTTCGATACAAGCGTATATGTCGGGAGACCGTTCTCGTCGTAGTTTATGTCCTCCGCGCGATAATCATTTTCCTCTTTTAAGCCAAAGGTGATAACCCTCTCGCTCGTTCCCGAAGCAACAAAAGCGGCGCTGTCCATGTCACCGTTTAATACGACCACTCCGCCCTTCACGGTCTTGCCCGCAAAGGTCTTGAAGGACTCCTTTATGTTCTCAAGATTCTTAAAGAAATCGAGATGATCCGCGTCCACATTCAGGATGATGGTAACAAACGGATTTAATGCGTGGTAACTGTTGGTATACTCGCAAGCCTCGGTTATAAAGTAGTCTGACTTGCCCACGCGGATATTTCCCTGAATGGCATCAAGCATACCGCCGATGGAAACCGTCGGATCAAGCCTCGCCTCCATGCAGATGTAGGACATCATGGAAGTGGTTGTTGTCTTGCCGTGCGTTCCCGCAACCGCTACCGAATACTTATAATGATCCATGATCTGCCCGAGCAGCTCCGCGCGCTTCAGCATGGGGATAGAAAGCTCCGTCGCCCTCACATACTCCGGATTGTCCGGGTGAATCGCCGCGGTGTATATTATTACATCTATATCCTCCGTTATGTTCTCTCTTACCTGACCGATTTTGATATCTGCCCCGAGCTTCTCAAGCCTTTCGGTCACGTCGCTCGCCTTCATATCAGAACCGCACACCGCAAAGCCTTCCATAAGAAGCACCTCGGCAAGGCCGCTCATGCTGATTCCGCCAATACCCATAAAATAAGCCTTCACGGGCTTTTTAAAGTCTACCTTATACATTTTTTGTCTCCTTTAGCAAGTAAAAACTATTATCATTAGTAAAATCGAGTAGGGAAACCCCTACTCGATTGTTATAATTCCTGATAAATCAAAGCTTTGAAAGCGTCTGAATGGCATTCCCGTGAACTATAATCTTAAAATACTCATCCATATGCGCTCTCGAAGCGTATGTCGATCTCTGCCTTGTTCCGTACTCACCCACCACGTTGCAGGTCTGGGTAAACTCGGCATCGGTGTTGTTATTATTGGTCATATACAGATAAAATCGCTTGTCTGTCGGGTTCTTGTACAGAGTGTTGTCGCTTCGGTACACATCTCCCACAAGCTTCGAGGTTACAATAACCTGGTCTAAGGTTCTGAAGGCATATATCCTGAAGGCTTCAAGAGACTTTGTCTTAGCATCCTTCGAAGCTTCGCTTCCTGCCTTGATAACATTGCCCGACTCATGGCCCTTGCCTGCCGAAAGAGTGGACTCAAGATGCTTTAAGGCTTCTATTATACCCTCTGCAACTGTCCTTTTGGCTTCCGGAGTTATGCCCATCCCCGTAAGCTCGCCTCTTTCATCCTCGGGAAGATCGGTATCGGTGTCAATCTCGAAATCGTCATCCTCCTCCGGCGTTCCGGTAAAACGCGAAAACCTCGTATCAAGCTCATCGGGATCCTCAACCTTGGTTATAATAAGAACCAGATTCTCTCCCGAAAGCGGGATAGCCTCTATCATAAGCGGAACATCCTCCGCCTCAAAACCAACCTCGGTTTCGGCCTGAAGCATAAGCTCCCTGAATAAAGCCCTTGCCTTATCCGTACCGTAAGCCAGCTCGGAAAGCTTTATTCCCTTTCCGTCAAGGTCCTGCTTGCTAAGCGTACACTTTATCTGATTATCATTAAGTCTTTCGATATGATACATATAATCACTCCATTTAAAGATCCTTCCTGTTGCTTCGCAAGCCCTCGCATTTCGTCATAAGGGGTACCGCTTGCGGTGGATTCCTTATGACATCGAAGGCCGGCACCTCAACGCTCCGCATTGAGGTCTGCGTCGCTTCGCTCAGGATGACACGCGGGTGTCATTCTGAGAGGAGAAACGCAAATGACGAAGTCATTTTTTTAAATGCGTTTCGACAACATGACACGATTATGAATTAATCGTGTCAATACTATTGCTTTAGCCCGAAGAATCTTATTCACAATCCATTTACACTAATCCAATTGCCTCATCTGCAGTGTATATTTAGTTGAATATACCACAGCAAAGCGAAGTTGTCAAACACCGCATAAATCAGGAGAAGGAGCTTGCAACCGTTCAACAGTTTTTTTTAACCGTTCGTAAGTGATAATTGCCAATTGTGTAGCTTCTGTGTTATACTGTTACATTATTATGCATATGAAACCTTGTCTTTTGGAGGAGAAGAATGGGACTTTTATCAGGACTCAAGGAGCTCGGTCTCGGGAGCCTTGAAGATACAACCATAATAGAAGACAAAAAGCAGGAAAAGAAAGCCGACGAACCGGTAATCGAGAAGACGCCGGAGGAGCTCGAGCTTGAGGCTATCTTCGACAGGACCATAACCTGTCCGGTATGCGACCTGCAGTTCAAAACCAAGGTTATGCGTCCGGGCAAGGCAAAGCTTGAGGGAACAGACACCGATCTTCGCCCGCGCTACGAGAAGATGGACCCCTTAAAGTATGACGCCATAGCCTGCACCAACTGTGGATACGCCGGACTTACGAAGTATTTCCCGCATCTTGCAAGCAGACAGTTAAGAGATGTAAAGGAGCAGATTTGCGCAGGCTTCAAGGGCTATGCAACCCACGAAGGCATCTACACCTATGATGATGCCATCATGCGCTACAAGCTCGCGCTTGTATCCACGGTTGTCAAGAAGGCCAAGAACAGCGAGCGCGCCTACACAGCCTTAAAGCTCGCCTGGGTATTAAGAGGAAAGAGGGAAGGCCTCGAAAAGGAATTGAATCCCGCCCCTCCGAAGGCATCGCCCCAGGGCAGCGCGCCGCAACCGACAGCTCCACAGCAGCCCGCAAAACCGCCTCTTACCGAGGAGCAGAAAAAGGAATACCGCGAAACCATAGTCAGACTTTACGAGGATGAAAAGGAAGCTTTGGGAGTCGCTTATGACGGTTTTACCATCTCTCTTTCCAAGGAGTCGGCGCCCATAGCCAATATGGACGAGAACACAGTTGTTTTCCTCCTTGCGGAGCTTGCGCACCGTCTTAAAAAGTACGACGAAGCGTCCAGACTTTGCGGTATAGTTCTTACCAACAAAGATACTCAGCCGAGATTGAAGGAACGCGCCTACGACCTTAAGGAGGCGATTCAGGCAGAGATGAAGAAACAGAAGGAAGCCGCAGCGGCCGCAGGAGCTTCATAAAACAGGATAAATAATTGCATTTCAAATGAGACAGCCCTCACCCGGCTGTCTCATTTTTCTTAAAATACTACTCTGTACTGCAGTGCACCGTTCTTCCCCATGACATGGTTATCTTGGGCATATCTATGATTATCCAAAGCACCGGCACCGACATGGCGCACCTCTCGTCAACCTCGGGAGCGCAGCCGTCCGTTAGGATAACCAACGCGTTAGGCAGCTTATCACTCATATACTCAGCCATGTAGTCGAAAATGACCTGAAAGCTCGTGCCTCCGCCGCCGGCCGGCGTTATCCCATTAAAATCCTCCTCGCTTGAGAATTCTACCGGTTCGGTTATGCCTGCATCAAAGAACGAAATCATACCCCTGCAGCCATTAATCTCGTTGATGACATTCATAACCTCGGTATAAAGCCTGGTAAGCTGCTTGTCAGAAATTGAGCCCGAGGTGTCCACACAGAACCATATATCCTGCATTGCCTCACGCTCATATGTGTTCTCCGCCGGCAGCATGTAGGGCGAATCGACAAATCTCCTGTCCGGAGGAGCAAAGGAGTAGTCGGTATAATACACATAAGAATTCACGAAATCACGCAGCAGCTCCTTCCACCTGAGCTTTGCTTCAAGCGCTCTCTCTTCAAGAAGCTTTCTTACCGATTGCGGAAATATGCTTTCTCCGTAGCCCTTTGCAAGAATTGTCTCTATCTCGCTCTCAAAGCGGTCCTCATCCGACTGACTGACACTTATCAATTCCCACACATCATGGTTATCCAAGGTATCATAATCCTCCGGCGAATCCGATGACATGCCTCCTCCCGGCTTTCTGACCGGAATCTGCGGATTCTTAAGCAGCTCATAGTAGACCTCCTCCGCGCTGAAATTACAGCCCTCCAGCCCCGAGGGCGTAAGATGTATAGCCGGCTCTCCGTCCACTATAATATCCGTCTCTCCCATGCACTTTAATATATTTGAATTAACAACTATATCACAGGCTATGTTAAAAAGGAGATGAAGCTTTCCCTTTCCCCTCTCCGGATGCTTTAATACACAGTGCATAACCTCATGCATCAGCACAAAGCTTAGCTCCTTATCCGAAAGACGGTTCATAAAATCGGGATCAAAAACTATCCTCCTCATGTCCGTGCAGGCTGTCTCACACCTTGCCAGCGCAAAATCCATGCGAATCAAAAGCTCGCCGAAAAACGGCTGCTTTTTCAGCATAAGTGTCCTTAGGTAAGTCAGCCTGTCAATCATAGCCCTTTTGTCAGGAGCGCCCGCAGGCGCTTTGCCCTTAATAATCTGCTCACTCATAAGCAATCACCCCATTTTTTGAACAGCCTTCAGCCAGTCCATATAGGACGGAACCTTCATAAGGCGCATCTTGATGCTCTCCATGCCCTTAAGATCGTTGAAAAACAGCATCTGAAAATCCTCGGGGAAGCCCTTCGCGTACTTGCATATATTGTTTAACTCCTGCACGGTTATATCCTTTGTATGTCTTGCAACGTATACCGTAAGGGAGCTTATCACCGCGTGAAGCACGTCCGACATCCCCGGAAGATTAGGCTCTTCACCCCTGACTATCCTTTCGGTATCGGGAAGATACTTGTACATCGCGCACCAGCCCTCAAACTCCAGAGCTATCCCTGTGCCTATATCTCCTGCTATGTCGTTGTGAAGCTCGGACATATCCTCATACAGGCCCTCACAGGCATAAAGCAGGTCGCTTACGCTCTTCCAGGATCTCGGAGTGGGAAATGCTATCTCGTCGCTCTCGCTCTTCGCATAGAGCTTTGAATTATCGTATGATAAAAAGCCGAGGACATACGGATGGATGTTTTCGATAATAGCCCAGGCCTTGAAGCTGTCATAATCCGGCTGCACATTAAAATGCCTGAAGCGGTTCATAAGCTCCGGAGCCATGCGCGTCTCATACTTTGAGGTACCTCTCGCCGGATTTGCAGCCGCAATAACAAATGAATTCTCGGGGAAGCTGTGCGTCCACGCCTTTCTGTCAAGGATAAGCTGCAAGGCGGCTGCCTGAACCGCCGGAGAAGCCTTGTCCAACTCGTCGAAGAAGTAGATGTAGTATGAACCGGCCCCATCGTCCGCATATATCTCAGGCCTTAACCACACCGTAGTTTCCCTGTCCTCACTTGCAACGGGTATGCCTATCAAGTCGGTAATCGTACAACTTGTAAGACGCACATCCACCACCTTTACGGGCTTGCCGAGGTTCTCCGTAAGCCTGTCCGCCACCTGGTACACAGCAGAGGACTTTCCTACTCCCGTAGGGCCAAACATCATAATCGGACGGATGTCACGGCACGGGGTTCCCGCGCCGATCATCCTCTCGTAATATCTTGATATACAATCCACGGTATTTCCGGTGGATATTCCGGGTACATTTATTAATGCCATAGTATTCACCTCCGTAAAAAGACTCTTCGTTCAGAATGACACTTACTATTTCATTGCCTCAAGCTCACCGTCTATCCTTTCAAGCTCGGCTTTGAGCTCCTCTATCTCGTCATCATATGGGTTACCGACTGCAATCTCGGTTTTGGTAAGCTCAAGTCTCTTGTTGAGTGTCTCAACCTGCTTCTCGTTGCTCTCAATTCTCTTGGATATGCCGTTCAAGGTGGCATCGATTGCCTGCGTGCATGACACCGGCGTCTTGTCTGTCATGTCGATCTTGTAGGAGCCGCCGCCGGTGCGCCTTACGATTATATAAGGCTTGTCCGGAAGCATGTTCGCAGGGAGAAATACCTTAAAGTACATGTAGCTGTTGAAGAAGGTCTCCTGCTCACGCATTACATTACCCTTCAGAGCCCTTAAGAGCTTCTCACCGAAGACCTCACGCTCTGACACCGGCATGGTCTCCCTGTGCTCCCTGTAGTAACTGCGGTCAGCCTTTAAGGAAGCTATTCTGTACTCAGTCTTCTTAATCTCCGTGGGAAGGTTTGAAAGCTCGTTGTTTAAGTCATAGAGCTCTCTCTTCCTCTGGCGCTGAGCTATCCTGCTGCGCTCTAACTTATTTGCGGCTATTACGCGCTGCTTTATAAGCGGATTGCCTACTGCGATGGCCTTAACCTCTGAGCAGTCAAGCTCAACCTTGTCTATGTCGGACTCGGTTCTGTGGAACTCGGACATAGAGCCCGCAAGGAACGAACCGATAAAGCGCTGCTTGTTCTCCAAAATCTGCCATACATAAGCATCAAAGCTCCTGGTGGTTATATATCTGAACTGGAATACCTCCTTGTTCAGATTGCCCTGGCGTATAAGGCGCCCCTCTCTCTGTGTGAGATCCGAGGGCCTCCAGGGCGCGTCAAGATGATGAAGCGCGATAAGGTGCTTCTGTACATTTACGCCCACACCGAGCTTCTGGGTTGAGCCTATCATAACCTTAATCTCACCGGAATCAAGCATGTCCAAAAGCTTATTCTTCTTCGCCTCGGTAGTGCCCTCGTGGATAAATGCTATCTCCTTTGCGGGTATGCCCTTAGCTATAAGGTACTTTTTAAGCTCATCGTATACATTGAATTCGTTCTTGGGAGTAGAGTAGTCGCAGAATACTATCTGCGTTGCATCGGGGTAAAGCTTGTAGAGCTCCCACACCTTCTCGGCGCAGACTCCGGCCTTACACTCGTGCTGCGCTATCACGGCAGTGCCGTCCACATGCCTTATGTCTAAGGCGGCCTTTCGTCCGTCGGTAACTACCTTAAGAATATTGTCTTCACTCATGCTCACTGCTCTTGTCCTTATGGCATCCGTGCGCTTAACTATCAGCTCGTTGTAAGCAAGATGATAAGGAGTTGCCTCCACCGGAACGTCCGTATAGCCGTTAAACTCAGGCACATCCATATCTTCCTTCGAAATATGGTAGAAATCACACACCTCGCCAAAAAGAGCCATAAGCTCCGGCAGGTTGTGATAGTGACTTATGCGCGTCATGTAACGGAAGCTGTGCGAGTTCACATCTATCTCGAACTGGGTTGTGGAGCTTCCGAAGGTGTTCGCCCACTCACCGAAGCTTGATATAAGACAGGCATCCAGGGTATCGGGCTGAAGATAGGTCTGGAACACGAACAGGTCTGCGATAGAATTCGTGAGCAGGGTTCCCGTTGCGAATACTATCTTTCCGCCTTTTTTCTGCACAAACCTTACCTTGTCCATGAGAAGATCCGCCTTCTTGCTGCCTACGCCGTGAAGCCCGACAACATTCTCAAGCTTTGTGTCCATGGTTATATTCTTGTAGTTTTGGCACTCGTCGACAACGAGAGTTGTTATTCCGAGCTTGTCAAAGCATAAGCTGTCGTCGCCCTTGTATTCCTTAAGCACCTTCTCCTTACGCTTCTTTAAGCTTTCGTACTTATTTTTATAAGCCTCTCTCTCCCACGGGCTGCCGCAGCTGTTGCTCTTTGCAAATGCCTCGCTGATTTCCTCATCGAACTTCTTCTTGTAGTACTGATTCGACATGCAAAGCATATCGAACTTGCTGTAGGCTATGTAGATGGCAACATATTTCCCATGCTTTATCTTATCGATTATCGCCTGCTTCTCTCCGGGCTTAAAATCGTCCGGGGATATGGTCAGTATCTTGTCCTGAGGATAGAGCGTCTTGTGGGCATTTACCGTTCCCGCAAATGTTGCGTTGGGCACTACTATCATATTCTTCTTTGAAATGCCCATCCTGTAAAGCTCATGCACGGCTATGATATAGCAGAAGGTCTTGCCGCTTCCCACATCGTGACAGAGAACCGAGTTGGGATTAAGGATGATGCGCATTGCGGCATCCCTCTGGTGCTTGTAGGGTGTAACCGCCGGATTCATGTCCGAGAGTGAGAGCATGTCTCCGGAATAATGCGGCATGGCGAAAGCGTAAGTATTGCAATACTCATTTACAAGCTCTTCTATCACCTTCGGGTTCAAGGAGAGCCACTCCTGGAACTTCCCGAGTATCTCATTCGCCTTGCTCTGCGCGAGCATCGTCTCCTCCATGTTCACGACCAGCTTAAAACCGGACTTGGTGTCTGCGGGAACCTCGTCCTTAACCTTGGTCGTCACTGCGTTAAGCAGATTCTCTATAAGCTTTACCGCGGAAACCCTCTTGGTTCCGTATGTGAAGTTGTTGAGCACCGCCATGGGCTTATAGTACATCTTAAGCTTCCACTTGCCCGCAGCCCTGTAGACCTGAGGTATAACCCTTAATTCAAGCAGCCACTGTACAAAGTGCGCGATATGCTTTGTGTATATCCACGAGGAGCCGAGCTTCATATGTATATCGAAGGCCGACGGTCTGGCCGGCATGCGTGACTTAAGCAGCGCTATATTCGCTTCGAACCTCTTATAATACTTGTCAAGCTTCTCAGCCTCCGTAAGAAGGTCCTTGATATTGCCCCGCACGTACTCTGCTTCCAAAACCCAGTCGCCGTACTCGTCACGGTTTGCCACATAAGCATCAGGCTTCTGGAAGATAGTCTTCCCGCCGTGAAGCTCAAGTATCTCATCCTCACTCATAGCTGCAAGATGGGCCATGTACCTTACATCCACTTTTCCCTTATCGTTGATGCAGCGCATGAGAGCATCCTCTGCGGTACAGCTTCCCCGTGTCGCGGGATCAAAGCTCTCCTGCTTCTTCTCCGTTTCCTTCTCCATCGGGTTAAGATCGGTAAAGCCTTCGAAAAGGTCGGTTATAACCGTGCCTCTTACCATGCTCATCGAGTTTAACGAACGTAAATCAGTCAAATTCATCATAGCGCACCTCCTATCATCGAGCAAGTCGACGTAGCCGAAACCTGCTCGCGCGCGGGGCACCGGTCAGCTTCAGCTGACATCTACATTTCGGTGCCCCAGCGCATATAAAAAAACAGCGACTCCTATAGCTCACACTATATCAATCGCTGTTTTCTTCCAAATATTGCACAATTAAAAACTGTTATTTTACTTTTTCATTGATTTCCGAAAAAAGCGTGGCAATCATCTTCTTGGTCTCCTCCAAGGCATCGTCAACACTGACCTTGTTTGTGAACCTCTTATCTCTTGTCACAATCTCGACCTCACCGTTTACCGCGTTCTTAGGTCCTATAACTACCCTGACCGGAACGCCCAGGAGATCCGCATCCGCAAGCATCGCTCCGACGCTCACCTTCCTGTCGTCATAGATAACCTCTATGCCCGCATCAAGCATCTCCTTATATAATCTGTCACCGATAGACTTGCACTCCTCCTTGTCCACGCGCATGCAACAGATGTGCACCTGCCAGGGGGCGATGGATATCGGCCAGATCGGGCCGTAATCGTCGCGCTTTGCCTCGCACACCGAAGCCGCAAGTCTGCCAACGCCTATTCCGTAGCAGCCCATGATCGGTGTCTGCACCTCACCGTTCTCATCGGTGTAGGTCATGCCCATGGACTTGCTATACTTGGTTCCGAGCTGGAAGATATTGCCCACCTCGATACCCCTGCTTATATGTATGGTCTTCTTGCCGCAGCACGGACATATGCCGCCTATCTGTATCTTAGCCACATCCACATACTCAACCTCTCCCACATCACGCTTGATGTTGAGACCTGTGTAGTGGTAGTCAACTTCATTTGCTCCCGCGCACAGGTTCTCTATGCCGCAGAGAGACTTGTCGTAAATGATGGTGCAGTTCGCATGCTGTCCGTAAGGACCGCAGAAGCCTGCAACCAGACCGCTTTCCTCGGTGATAACTGCAGGGTGAACCTTCTCGCCGAGCAGGTTGGTGAGCTTCGTCTCATTTACCTCGTAGTCGCCTCTCAAGAAGACAACCACGTACTCGTCATTCATGTTCTTCTGATATATAACGGCCTTGCAGGACTCCTCAACCTTGCTGTTAAGGAAGGTGCATACCTCCTCGATGGTCTTGCAGCCCGGAGTGTGAACCTTGGTCAGCTCTCCCGCAGGCGCGCAGCCGCTGTTGTCAACTGTTGTGTCGGCAGCCTCCATATTCGCGCTATAGCCGCACTCGTCGCAGAGAACTATGGAGTCCTCGCCGGCATCTGTAAGAAGCATGTACTCGTGGGACACGCTTCCGCCGATCATGCCCGAGTCGGACTTAACCGCAACCGTCTCCGGTATGCCTACACGGGCAAATATCCTGTCGTAGGCCTTCGCCATCCTGTCGTAATACTGTTCCAAATCCTCCTGCGAGGTGTGGAAGGAATAAGCATCCTTCATGGTAAACTCACGAACTCTTATAAGTCCGGCGCGCGGTCTTGCCTCGTCCCTGAACTTGGTCTGTATCTGGTATATGGAGAACGGATACTTGGCATAAGACTGTCCGTACTCGCGCACAAGCTGTACCGCAGCCTCCTCATGTGTCATGCCGAGCACCATGGATGTGCCGTTCCTGTCCTCGAAGCGAAGCAACTCCTCGCCGACGCTGGTAAACCTTCCCGACTCCTCCCACAGAGCGCCCGGAAGAACCACCGGGAACATGACCTCCTGGCAGTCGACCGCATCCATTTCCTCTCTGATTATATTCTCAATCTTAGTCGTTATCCTCTTCATCGGGGGATAAAGAGAATATATGCCGTTTGCGACATACTTGATGTACCCGCCCTTTACGCAAAGCGCATGGCTCTCTATAACGCAGTCCGACGGACGCTCCTTGAAGCGCTCGCCTACAAGATTAGCTAATTTCATTTCTGATGTTTCCTCCTGATCCCTTGCATGAGATCTCCGCCACAATCAACCGACGAAGACCTTATGCCTTTGCTTTTATTCACAGCCTGAAGCTGCGCATGTTCTGTATTCTATCACTTGACGAACATTTTGGTCAAGCGGTTAAATGTTTTACTCGGACCGTCTCTTTATCTCCTTAAAAAATGTCCCGACCTCAGCCCAGGCTTTCTTGGACTCCTCCATGATTGCGCCCGCCACCTGGAACACGTGGAACATGCCCGGGTACTCGGAGTAACGAAGAAGCACACCCGCTGACTTGGCCGCATCGCGCACCGCTCTTGCGTCGTCAAGCAGCATCTCGTGGGTTCCGACCTGTATAAGCATGGGCGGAAAACCTCCGAAATCCGCGAATGCCGGGGATATATACGGGTGACGCCTGTCAATTATTCCCGGGTAGGGGTTCTTGAATATAAGGTCGTCACCGGAATTGCCGAAGACCGGATCTATATCATGATTTGTCCGGTAGCTCTCGCCGCTTGCGGTAAGGTCCGTCCAGGGCGACATAGCCACTATCCCCGCCGGGATTTGCCTGTCCCTGTCCAGAAGGTATCTGCACAGCGCCATGGCAAGTCCGCCGCCTGCCGAATCTCCGCAGAGGACTATCCTGTCACCGTTATAGCCCTTTCCCCGCAGATAATCATAGCACACCACCGCATCGTAAAGCGCCGCCGGGAAAGGATTTTCCGGCGCCACCCTGTAGTCGGGCGTCAGCACGGGCGCGCCGCTTGATACCTCGGAGTAGTATCCCGCCATTCGCCTGTAGTTGGTCTTAAAGGCACCCACATAGCCGCCGCCGTGAAGGTGCAGCAAGACATAGTCCGTGTCGCAGGTATCATTCTCTATAAGCTCCGCGCGAAAGCAGCCCATATCTATCTTGCTGCTCGTTATGTGCTCGGGGTAGGAAAAGCTCTTGTCAAAATCGCTCTCCCCCCTGTGGTCCCCGATTATATGATCCTTTATATATGGCGTTGAGTTAAACCGCGCCACCACTTCCCTTATCAACTTAGCCTTCTTACTGATTGTTTCTTTAGAATGCTCATCCATAAGCTCTGTAAGCTCCCTAAACCCTAAACCTTCTCTTAAGCTCGCCCGTGGCCTGCCTTCCGCCGAAGACTATCATGCCCGCGAGCACAATTATCGTGAACATGGCCGTACCGACACAAACCCAGTAGAAGCTCTCCTTCCTGACCAGGCAGACTATCGCAAGTATAACGCTTAAAGCCACCATGAAAACCTGTCCGAATATGTACAGCCTGTAGTGCCTTATCTCCGAGAGCATGAGACACACAAGCGCTATATCAAAGGCCGCAACCGCCGCGGGCGCACCTATCGTAAGGCCCCAACTGCCGTAGCCTACGACCGCATTTACCACGAAGATTACTATCACGGTCGCAAAGGTCTCTATCACGAGCTTTCGCTGCAGGCTTCTGTTGTTTCTGAAGGAAAAGGTAAATGTAAAGCAGCCGAACACAAGTCCCACTCCCGCCAGAGCCGACCACGGATAATCGCTTTTCGTAAAAATGTTCACGATTATCATAACAATCTCTGCCACCACCGAGGAGAAGATGATTATCTTTACCGCAAGCTGCATCTTCTTTATGCTCGGGCTCACATCCGGGTAGCCTGAGGTTTCGTGGGCCGTGTCGCCCATCTCAAGAGGCGCCCCGCACAACGGACACACCTTGGACTCATCCCTTATTCCGATTCCGCACTTTCTGCAACTACTCATAGCACACCCCGTTAGTTTCGATTTCTAAGCCGATTCCGTCCTTTGCAAGCTGCCTGAAAAAGGCCTTGGGCACATCCATCTCCTTTATGCCCTGGCTCATGGAGAACACGAGAGTGTCCCCGTAGGAGCACACCGCTCCCTTTATATTCTGCCCCTTCGACATGGAAAGCAGAGCATAAAAGCTGTCTATGTAATCGGCATAGGGCTCGTCTACCTTCACCACTCCCAGGTTAGTGAGGGTTCCCGTGTTGGCCTTTGCCGACGAATAGTAGGCTATCTTCATGCCTATGTTTTTCAAAAAGAGGGGAAATGCCCTCAGCATATAGTTCATCTGGTTAGACACATTATAGGAGAAAAGCTTCTCGAGGTTGTCCTTGTCTATCTGCGTGTTAAGGCTGTCCTTAATCTCGCCCAAGACCTCCTCAAATGTATAGCTTTCCTTTGTGGGCTTGAACACCGCCGAAACCACTGCAAAGAAGTTCTTCGTGGTCTCCGACTCAAAGTAGGGTCTTAAGTTCACCGGCACACAGGTACTGATCGGCTTCTTCGACGGCTTGCCCTTTAAAAAGCCCTTGTAAATGGCGTAGGTAAACACGCCGACTATGTACTGGTTTATGGTCACGCCGTAGCTCTTTGCCACGCGCTTTATGTCCTGCAGATTAATATACCCCTGAACCACGCCGTACTGTCCCATCGTGAAGCTCTCGCCCTTCACGATAACGGCCTTCTCGGTCTTGTAGCCCTTCTTCGCCTTGGTTTTGTAATTCTCCAGATAGCTGTCCTCACTGTCTAACGAAGTAGTCGCCGACAGCTTGTCGAGCTCCGGTCTTTTAAGCTCCTCATGCATCAGCCTCAAGTACTGGTAGGTAAGCTCCTTCAAGAAAAGAAAGGCACCGTTGCCGTCCGTCAAAGCGTGAAAAACCTCAAGGTTGATCCTCTTTTTGTAGTAGGTAACCCTGAACTGATAATCATTGTTGTTGTAGGGATTGATATAAGCGCACGGAAATGTATCCTCCTCGTGAACCTTCGGAGCCGGCTTTTCATTGGTCTCAAAATAATACCAGAAAAGTCCCCTCTTCATCTTCATGTTGAAGACATCAAAAAACGGGAGCACAAGGTTAAGAGCCTCCTGCAGAAGCTCTCCGTCTATGTTCTCCTTTAGGTTAACGGCCACACGATACACGTTGCTCATTCCCTCTCTCGCTATCACAGGAAAGAGGTTTGCCGTATTATCAAGCTTGTCCCATCTTATGTCCTTCATAATTGTAAGAAAGGGGGACCTTTTTCAAGTCCCCCTGATATCCTTTTTATGCTATCTCCTTAATCCATCCCTCGGGAGCTTCGATGCGTCCCATCTGGATACCTGTAAGGGTATCGTAAAGCTTCTTGGTGTACGGTCCCATCTCCTCCATGCCGCTCGGGAAGTCGATTTCGTTGCCGTGATCGAATATCTTGCCGACCGGCGAGATAACCGCTGCGGTACCGCAAAGTCCGCACTCTGCGAAGTCCTTAACCTCTGAGAAGAGAACCTCTCTGTGCTCTACCTTCATGCCGAGGTACTTCTCTGCAACAACCATGAGTGATCTTCTCGTGATTGAAGGAAGAATGCTGTCCGACTTCGGAGTTACAAGTGTACCATCCTTTGTGATGAAGATAAAGTTGGCACCGCCTGTCTCCTCAACCTTGGTTCTTGTACCCGGATCAAGATACATATTCTCTGCATAGCCCTGCTCATGTGCCTCAACGATAGCGTGAAGGCTCATGGCGTAGTTAAGGCCTGCCTTTATATGACCGGTTCCGTGCGGAGCCGCTCTGTCGTAATCGGATACTCTGATAACGATCGGCTTTGCGCCGCCCTTGAAGTAAGGGCCGACCGGTGTGGTAAATACTCTGAACTGATAATCATTTGCCGGCTTAACTCCGATAACCGGGTTGATACCGAACATGTACGGTCTGATGTAGAGCGTAGCTCCCGAACCGTACGGAGGAACATAATCTATATTGCCCTTAACGGTCTGAACGATAGCGTCCACCCACTTGTCCTCCGGATAAACCGGCATCTCAAGTCTCTTACAGGTATCAGCCATGCGGGCTGCGTTAAGGTCCGGACGGAAGGTAACGATACGGCCGTCCTCCGTGGTGTATGCCTTCAGGCCCTCGAAACAGGTCTGAGCATACTGGAGCACGCCTGCACACTCGCTCATGGTGATGGTATCATCATCTATAAGTGCGCCCTCGTCCCACGCGCCGTTAGTGTAATTCGCAACAAATCTCTTATCGGTCTTTACGTAACCGAAGCCTAGACTTCCCCAATCGATGTCCTTTGCCATAATGATCTACTTCCTTTCCAATGTAAAATAAAAATACGCTTTCTACTATACCACTATTAAATCAAGATTGAAAGAATTTTTTTAAATGATTTGTTTGTCGCGGAATGCAGTGTTCAGTGGTCAGCCGGGGTTGTGGCTCGGCAGCTTTCGTGTGTTATGACATGGCTGCTGCCTTGTCCAGCAGTCTCTTTGTAAATGCCTCGGGACTCTCCTCCTTCTCCCTTATCAGGTAGTCGGAGGTCACCGCAAGTGAATCATCCACTCCGGCAAGTCCAAGCTTTACACTTTTTATCAGAAGCCGGATGACCGATTCCTTCTGCGGTCCTGCCATAAGGAGGTACTCATCCTCGCCGAGCGAGAATATCTCCGAGTCCTCAGGCTTTATGCTGTTTAGTACCGGTATCAGCCTGCCCTCGCTCCGCGGCACCTTGAAATAGACCCCGATACCGTTTGGATAACCGCTCTTTTCCATGTAATCGTTCATATCGGCTAAGAACTCTTTGTTGTAAAATCCGTTTATCGGATCCATATAGCGGTATCTCTTCTTGACAGTGCCCCATGTAAGAACTGCCGCAAGCACAAGGAACGGGAACCTTGCGTCAAAGGTGGTTAACCAATCTATCAGAAACGGGTAATTAATCCAGATATCTACCGGAAGGATCGCATAGATGTAGTTAAACGCGTATCCGGCTACCAGCGGTATCACAAATACATCCAGCCTTAAGCATGTGGGCGCCTTCCTCTCCTTATTCGATTTCCATGCGATCCATATGGCATTGGCCACATAATAGAACTGAAGGATGTAGCACCAATTGCCGAGCCACTCCGCGAGGATGCGCTTAAGATCGGCTAACTCCCTGAACACCGGCGATCTCACGTATTTTATTATGATCGGAATGCACGCGAAAAGAGCGGCAGGGATGATAGCCCTTTTATACTTCTTTTTTACATGATCAAGGCTTTTGTATACAACAAAATCCACAAAGCGGTTCCAGCAGATTATGATAAAGAGGATGATCAGCTCCCTCAAGAACTTCAAGGTATACATAAGCGTGATTTTTAAAGCAAATATAGTTTCATTGTTTACATCATCAAAGGACGGATTGTACAGCATGTAACACTTGTCCGATACAATTCCTGCCACGATCAGCACCAACACCATGAAGATATTCTTTGCATCGGGTGTATCCCTCTTTCTGATATGTTCATTTTTGAAGAAAAGTACGGCCATGCAGGCAAACGCTATGCCATAGATAACCATGTCTTTATAATTCATAACACACTTTCCTCCCTATCCCCTGCATCCGCTTATTGCTTCCCTGCCTGTCCTGCCGGCGAAAAGCTTAGCCGCAAGAGCTTTCACCATCGCATTGTGTCGGCGTATGACTATCCTTGTGTCCGACGGGTAATTCTCAACCGCTCTTCTTGCGGAGAAGGCGATCATACTGAGTAAGTCTATCTTCGAGTCGGGCCCCGATGCGTGAAAGAGCACCGGCATCAGTACTCCGGATGAAAAGCGATGTATGAGGAACATGCCGCTCACCTTTCCGTCCGTGATGACGCAGCTTGAAGCCGTCTCGTCAAACCAATCCTTCTCAAGGTACTCTAAGTCCTCAACTAAGCCCTTCTTGCCTTTAAAGAGGCAGTTGGTAACACCCTGCATAAACTGCAGCTCCATGAGCTCGTCTAAGCCTACTACATTGTCTCCGAGCTTCTTCTTTAGTGCCATTAAGGACTTCACATCCTCCACAGTAAGCTCTATGTCCCTGCTCTCGCCCTCTTTGATCTCGAAGCCGTCGTCCTTTAACCCCTTTTTTTCTTCTTCGGAGATGTCTTCAAGCTCTAAGAAGGACATCGTCACCTCAGAGCCCTTGATCTGAGAATCAAACTCAGAAAGCAAGGATGCCAACGCATCCCCGCCTTCCGAGTTGATAAGATATATCTCCGCATCGGTATCCGCTTCATCCTCCATGTTCTTGTACTCCCAGACCATAGCGCCGGCCGGAGAATTATCCTCTCCCACCGCTGCGATTCCCCGGTAGAACATTCTTCCTATGCTTTCCGAGATATCAGGTTCAAGAACACTCTCGTATTCCGATACATTTTCGTTGTTTAGTTCTATTATATCCATATGCTAAAACTCCGCCTCGTATATCAGTTTCTTCTTTGCATTCGGGAAGAAATTCCTCGCTATAAGCGCCGAAGCATCGGTCACCGCATCGAAGTATATGCGACGCCCCTTGTAATTCTTCTTGGCTTCCTTTGCCGCCGGTACAAGTATGGACATAAGCGCCTTGCCATCTAAGGAATAAAGATACGAAAGGTTCAGGTCTCCGGCCGCATCCCTCTGTACGATCATCAACGAAAGGATATCTCCGCCCTTCTCTACCGCAAAGCAAAGCTTTTTCTCACAGGTCGCCTCAAAGTCTTCGGGAGAGCTTATGGTCAAGTGGTCCATGGTCTTATCTAACGCTTTATTTCTAAGCTCCTCAGGCATATCGAAGAGATATTCAGGGGCATAATCCATCTCGCCCTTTTTCTTCAGAATCTCAGCGCCGGTGAAGTCCTCCGTTGTCACCGCGTATCTGTCATAGGCATAATCCACATCCACCACAAGATCCGGGGTGGATATGGCCAGGAAGAAATCATACAGTCCGCTCTCGTCATCCACATCAAACTCCGCGCGTATCGGGCATATGCCCAGGGAGTTCACCATACGGCGTACCTCCTTGATAAGCCCTGTTCCGATCTTATTAAGCCTCTTCTCGGGACTTACATACAGCCAGACCACCTTATACTCATACCCGGAATACAATACGGACACAGCTCCGCACACCGTGCCGTCATCCTCGTAGGCAGCTAAGGATATACCTCTTCCGTCGCAGAAGGCTCCGGGCAAAACCGAGTCAAATTCTGCTTTATTCTCATTGGTAACTCTGATATAGTTCATCCTGTTTTACCCCTTTTTATTCTTTTCCTCATGGAAGGCCTTGTAGCTTGTCTCATACATGGTAATAAAAGTATCGACCATTTCTTTATCGGAAAGATCCGGACCAAGACCGCTTATCGTACCTAAAGAGGTTTCAGAATTGAGGTGGATATGATATCTCGAATGCCCATACATTATTAGTAATGTACAAAATTCCCTGTACATATTCTGGCACTTATCAAACAGCGGATTTTTATCATAATAGTCCTTAAGGAAGGGAAGGTTCTTGTAGGGACCCTCAAAGGTAAGAGTTTTTTCGAACAACAGCCACAGCCTGTCCATGTCCTTGATCATATTCTCCATGGCTTCGGAGTAAGGCTGCTCACCTTTATTAAGCGGCTCAAGCAGGTCCTTCCTTAGCTGTTCGGGTGACGGAAGCTCAAACTGTCCCTCGTAGTACTTCTTTGTCTCTTCCTCAACCATCTCCTGAATGATCTTCTGACTATTCTCCCTTGCTTCCCTATCCTTACGCTTATTTGTCGCTTCATCCCACTCAGAATCAATGTTGGGGCCGACCACATATGTTACTACGTTGTTGATAAATCTCATGTTCCACAGATGAGCTTCCATATCGGCCGCAGTCAAAGGCTTCCAGTTTTTATCAAAGTTGACCGGTCTTAAGATAGAACCGCACACCCTGGAAATGTCCTTGTCGCTCGAGAACTTTTTGTACACCTGTGCATAAGCTGTTCTGTAATGCGGGCAATCAATAAAGTTAGAAGCGTCACGGATATTCTTGTACAGTTCAAAGGACTTCTCATCAAAGAGTTTGTTTTTATTTTTTGACTCGATCTCGGCCTTGGCATCCTTAAAGGTCTTAAAGCGATTTTTTCTCCTGTAAGATGCTTCCTCCGTTTGCAGGGCTTTCTCGGCCTCGGTTACCCTCGGATATGCCTCTTCATACTTAACTAACTGATCGTTTATCAATTCCTTATACTCCGCTTTTTCGTCGGCTAAGGTAGCCTTATCCTTGCCGGCTTTTTCGTCTCCTTTTTTAAGCGTATAGTACGTGCGATTGATGTTATGCTCGAAGCCCAGAGTATAATCCACCACGAGGCTAAAGAACTTCGTCGCTTCAAACTTTGTCCTGAGCAGCGGATTATTATAGTATTCATATATATCCGGATCACATTTAGCATAATTATCCAATCTCAAAGAAAGGTGCGCAATCTCATAAATACCGATAGGATCCTTCTTGATAAAGTATAAGGGACCTTTTTTTCTAAGCTCCTCGGGTGTCGGTAGCTTGTAATCCTTAATTCTGTCCATGGCCTCAAACATCAGCTGCTTTCTCTCAAAGCTCTTATCTTTGTCGGAGTATGCCTCGAGCCACCTCTTATTCCACTCTTCCTTTTTGCGTTCTTCCCTATTGATAGGCTTTCCGTTCTTGTCTCTCTTGACATAGCGAATCATGGACATAACTTCATCATGTCTTGATGAATCGTTCACACCGAACACTTCCTCGGTATGTGAGGCGGCCTCCACGATCTCCGGTCTGGAAGACTCGGCCATAAGCGTAGAAAACATAAGGGATATCTGTGCGTCCTCTCTGGTCGCGTGAGGATTACCGGACTCCTTGATCATCCTGTCAAGGTGTGCTTTGTCGTTGACGCCTAATGCATCCTTCCACTTCTCGAGTGAATTTTCACCGTATTTTTTAAGAGACTTCTGAGCATCCGCAATCTCCTTTAACAGACCGGACTCGATAGACTTAAAGTCTTTCTCGTGCTCCTTACCAAGCAGGTTCTTAGCCTGATCGTAGAGTACCGACAGACAGGAAAGCTTTGCCTTGGCTATACGATACTCCTCGTTCCTGTCGCTTGTAGCCTTCACCTTGGCGGCGTTGATCATACCGTCCATTCTCGCGCGCATGATCTCATCGCGCCTTTTGTAGAGCTCTACGGGCGCAAGCGCACCCTCTCCGTCTTCATCTATATTCAGCTTCTCTTCAAGCTTTCTTGCCTTCTCAAAGCTCTTTGCTGCCGCTCTTGCCTTCTTCTTACGCTTGTCGGCACTTCTGTTGGTGTGTTCGTCGGCATACACATCAAGAGTCAGGTTTTTGTCGCTCGCAAGCTTTGCGTAGCGCTTTACCTTCGACTGCATGTAGCCGGCGTCCCTAAAGTAATACTCCGTGCGCTCCGCAAAGGAGGACTGCTCCTGCTTTTCGCGTATGCGCTCCTCGGCATAGGAAGCTGTGTCCGTATCATACTCCGTGCCCGCGCCCATGCCGGAGCTTTCCTGCCTTTTATACACATCGGGAGCTTCTTCTTCCTTGACAAACGCAGTGTTTAATTCCTCCTGAATATCAAGCTCAGTCCTGACATCCGGCTGTTTTTCACCTGCCTGCTTTTTACGCTTCTCATCCAAATAATTCTCTAACTGTCCCATGTTGCCTCCTTTTTATACATTATATGATCTACATAATAGTTCAACTATAGCACACAAAAGTCACGAAAACCACATAAAGTTAATATTCCGCATGAATAATTCAACTGAATATAGCAGAGATTGCATCACCTAATCCAAGCTTTCCGCTTACCACAAACTTTCCGGTATTCACGATCCCAAGCCGTCTGATCGATGCAAGCTTGTTTTGCTCGAGCACGTGTCCCATCATGTCGAAGAAGGTTTTCGGTGCCGGTACTTCGTTGCTTAAATCCTTTTCTTCATCGATCATGACTTTAAGCTTATCTAAGGTGATCTCCCTGAGAACACCCATAAATGCGTTTCTTGCTGCATTTGTCTCTGCAGAATCATCAGGATGCTCATC
Source organism: Lachnospiraceae bacterium (assembly GCA_017525525.1). Classification (GTDB taxonomy): domain Bacteria; phylum Bacillota; class Clostridia; order Lachnospirales; family Lachnospiraceae; genus Coprococcus_C. The sequence goes on from JAFXSQ010000056.1 coordinate 43,658, forward strand.
CTGAACCATCCGGAAATTCTCATATGCCTCTTTTAATTCCGGCCCTCTGTGTTCTTCATCAGCGAACATCAATTCAAAATCCTTTTCTATTTTTTTGCGTAATTCTTCCTCCTGATTTTGATCATTACTCTTGTGAAGCATATCTTTTATCGGCCCAAGCGCAGTATAATCAAAGCCTTTTTTATCATTTAACAGAAGCTTCCTGTACTCCGTAAGGAGCTTCTGCTCGCGATTGCGCTTTTCCTTTGCGGAGAAATCCAGCGGGTTTTGCTTTACCTCGTTTAGAGCGTTCACTGCTTCACTTAGCTGCAGCCTTTCTCCGGCCGAGCGTTCTCTTACAAGCTTGAGCCACTTATTCAGATTATCGATATAAAGCCGATAGCTTTCCGCATCATTCGGAATTATATTGATCTCATTGTTCATAGCCTTTTTTTCTTCCGCATTCAAGAACTTCTCGGCATTATTCTGAAACGGAATGATAGCCGATGTCTTTGCGCTTCTTAACAACATTGATGCTACTGACTTTTCAGCCTGATCATTCGGTCTTTCCTGAAGGCTTTGTCTTTGTTTTTCCAAGTCATTTACCGCGTATTCCACGCATTTCAAGATTGCTGTGGGCATATCCTTCGATCTCAGATACTTGTTTTCAAATTCCTCCGGCTTCATGGAATTAAAATCCTTCAGTATGGGCTGCGGATCCGGCATACTGCTGGTATAGAGTTCCTTTAGTCTCGCAATGCGCTTCGACTGGTCATTCGTACGTACATCCGGATCATGCAGGATGTTCAATACGGGATCCGTCTCAAAGGCAATGTCCATATCGTCCACCTGCCGGATCGTTTCATGCAATTCCTTCAGCTTTGCATTCATATCCTCTATCGTGTTATGAAGTCTCTGCTGTGCCTGTGAGAAATTGAAGACGGCTGCCGGCATCTCGAAACCGAGCTCCTGCGCCTTAATTAGCGCAGCGAGTATTCGCTGTCCCACATCCTGCTCAGTACCAAGCTTCATAATATCCTCAAATGCCTTCAGAAGCTTAGCGCGGTTCATCTGATAGTATTCCTCCGGTGTTTTTTCAAGCAGCTGATGAAAACCATGCAGGAAACTCTTCGCATCCTTAACGGTTGCACTGGTCATCATAAGCATGATCTTCTCCTGCTGGTTTTTGCTTAACTGCGTACAGTTACCGAAATCGATCACCGTGGCAAGGTTATCGTCTATCATTATATTACCGGAATGCAGATCGCCGTGATAGAAGCCGGCACCATAGATGCCCTCCATTACCCACTTCTCGGCAAGCTTAACAATATATGTCTGTCGCTTTTCAAGCTGATTTTTAAGCTCGATCAGCTTTGTTCTTAAGGCTGCACGCTTCATGTAATTCTTTTGCGTGATCTTTAAGCTGTTCTTATTGACGCTTCCGTCTTTATTTATCTTATAGAAGGGGGTTATCAGCTCCTCCTTCTCCTTGTCTATATCCTCCATGTATTTGTCAACCGTAGTCCCGGGGGCCATCTCCACGATCATGGCATTTTCAGTAGGCTCCGCTAAGTCCGACAGCTTCATGGATTGCACAATACCCGCACCCTTGTCATAGATCTGTCCGGCCAGTACATTTCTTGCCTCTATGGTAAGGTCAACCTCTTCGTCAAAACGCTCAAGCTGACCCTCATAGGTCGCAAGCATACCGCCGGTAGTGTCTGTCATGCGGGCGCATTCACGCATGATATGCTTCTCGCGTTCCATGCGGTTTCTGGCATCCGGTCGAAGGATCTTCACCACAACCTCTTTTCCCTCCTCGGGAAGGTTCGGACCGAAGGCCTTGCACAAAAACGCCTGTCCGACAGAAGCCGCACCAAGCGATTTTGAAACCTCTATCTTAGTAAGCTTATCATGTGATCGCTGGACAAGGCTTAAAAGCTGTGCCTTGACCACCTGCTCCGGAATCGGATTCAGGTTTGACTTCATATCCTTTACGGCAAGCTTCAATTTGTCCGGCAAGGAGCTGTCCGGAAGCCCCTGGAGCATCTTTTGAAGCAGCGGGCCGGCGCCCTTGAAAAGCCCGCCTAAGAAGCAGCCTTCCTTCTCTTTCTCGTAAGCCTCCCGCTTCTCCACCGTATCCAATTCCTCAGGATTCTTCCGGATGCCCGCATTTCTGATTGCCGAAGCAAACATCTTTCGCTGATCCTCGTAGGACATATTAACAAAATAATTCTTCAACACAAGCTTTGTGAATAGCCCCTGGCCCTTTCTTCCCTTTGCGGCATCCTCTATGATCTTCTGAAGATATGCAGAACCCTGCTTCGGGCTCAGATTAGCCACATTGTCGATATTATCGAGCGCATTATCGCCGCCAAACATATTATCAACAGCCTTTTCGATTTCCTCCTGCAGTCCCTTCGAAGCCATAAGGACTTTTTGGTCGATCAAACGCTCTGCTTCTTTCATCTTTTCCTTGATCTCTTTTGACATTAACGATAATCCGGCGGCAAGCTTCGCCTTCTGCACAAACTCTTTTGACACAAGGAAATTACCTTCTGTGTTTCTGATCTCGTCAAAAGCCGGATCCGTCACAACTGCCTCGATCTGGTTTATGATCATATCCTTGACGTTATCCAAGCCTTCATCGTCTCCGCCATTCGGGAGCGCCATTTTCTCAACAGTCCGGCGGATGAGCTCCGGATGGTTGATCATAAGCAAAAATGTGTTGAAATTCTTATTCTCCTTTACCGCTCCCGGAATAAGCATGTCGTATATGCGGCTTTCCTTTTGTTTGGCACGATTGTCCGATTTGCTCTCTTTTTCATCAATATACTGGTCTGTGGTGTTCCAGCTTTCCTCACCAAACATAAGATCCGCAATAAAATTCTTGATCCTTGCCTCCTCCGGTGACCATGTAGGCTCGTTTACTGCTGCCACCGTTTTTTTGATCTCTACCGCCGCGTTCTCAGCCAGCTTTGCCTGAGGCTGTTTTTCCGTGCGCTGCAAAAATGCTATGGCTTCCGCGCCATTTACCTTTTCCACTGCGACATTCTCTATCTGGGAAATCTCGTACATGATCTCAGTCTTGTTCATCTTCCCCGACAGCAGACCAATCGCGTAATCATAGAGCATGCTGTAACTGATATTAGAAAAATAACCGGCGTTCTTTCCGATTGCTTTTTTGAGCACGGACAGACAGCGCTGACGAAGCCGGCCCACATCACCCGGCGTCATATCATTATCAGGCTTCCTAAGGCTTTTCAAAACCTGAAGGACATCCTGATCCTGATATGCTTCAACGTGCTCACAGATATCCGAATCAATTTTGTCAGCCAGATAAAGAGAATTAAACGGAAGCATGATGCTCCGGTTCTCTATTGTGACCTCTATGGTTGTATCATCTCGCACAATGCGCACCGGCGTGCCGGCAACCTTCACCGTTACCGCACTGATCTTAGGCATTTTGACAAGTGTGTTCCTAAGGTTCACCAGGTCCGTGTTCAGATTCTTTTTCTCCTTCACGGTCTTCATGAACAAATCCGGGCTCTGATCCAATACAAACAGTCTGGCAATCTCCCTCCCGGTTCCCTTAAAGTAATTCAGGTAATTTCTTACTCTGTCCGTCTTTTTAAACTCATCTCGTATATCAAATGCTCGCGGTTGCTCCACAGGCTGCTGCGCTCCTTCGGCATTCTCTTGTTTAAGCGTAGCATTCGCTATGCGAGTTGCACAGGCTACATAACCCATGTGACGAAGTAAACTTACTGTCAGTTGACAGAGGACAGAGTATCCCTGATAAGAAAAAACGAATTCAAGATGACCGCATTTTATCCCGTCTTCTCTTTTCTGTCAACTTTACTATATATTGCTTATTCTTTCACGGATTGCAA
>JAFXSQ010000057.1 GCA_017525525.1 Lachnospiraceae bacterium
ACATGCTGAGGTTAAGGCAAGCTGTACGGAAGACGGAAAGAAAGCATACTGGGAGTGCTCGGAGTGCAAGAAGATATTTGCGGACGCGGAGGGAAAGAACGAGACAACCGAGGCGGCGCTTGTTGTAAAGGCGCAGGGACATAAGCTAACACACGTGGAAGCTGTTGAGGCAACGGTAGATAAAGAGGGTAACACAGAATACTGGACCTGCTCAGAATGCGGAAAGTTCTTTAAGGATGCTGAAGGCAAGGAAGAGATTACAGAGGAAGAAACAAAGGTAGAAAAAAAGACCGAAGAAGAAACAACTGAGGAAACCGAGGAGGAAAAGCCTGTTGATATCGCTTCGGCAACGGTGACAGGACTTGGCACCAAGGCGTGGACGGGTTCGGCGGTTGAGCCTGTTGTCACGGTAAAGCTTGACGGCAAGACCCTGAAGAAGGGAACGGATTACACCGTAGCTTACAGCAACAACACCGGCGCAGGCAGCGCAACCGTTATAATATCGGGGCGGGGTGAGTACAACGGAACGGTTCAGAAAAGATTTGTAATCAAGAAGGCAGCTTTAAAGTACAGGGCGTATGTACAAAAGAAGAACTGGATGTCCTGGACGACAGCCGGAATCGGAACCAAGGTTGATGCAAAAAAGTTCGCCGGCACTACGGATAATCTGAGAATGGAGACCATCCAGATGCAGCTTTCCGGTATAGGCGGTGCGGTTAAGTACAGAGCTTATGTAGAGAAGATGGGTTGGACGCAGTGGGCGACCACGGCAGACAAGACAACATTCGCAGGAACCAAGGGAATGTCGAGAAGAGTTGAGATGATTCAGCTTAGCGCCAACGGTCAGGTGGCCAATCTCTACGACATGTATTACAGAACATACTGCGAGAAGTTCGGCTGGCTCGGATGGGCAGGAAATAACGAGAAGTCCGGTTCGGCCGGCTACGCGAGAAAGCTTGAGGCGTTCCAGATTCAGTTCGTACCTAAGGGAACAAAGTTCAACAAGGGCACAAAGCAGGCGTTCTATGATAGCGCAAAGGACGGGAAGTAAGACCGGAAATGGCTTCGCATCTTACAAAAAAACTGTTGACATGGCGAAGACTTAAGTTGTATAATTCGACCTAATTGAATACACAAACCTGTGAAGCGGGAGAAAAAGCGTTTTATCGCCGTGGCGAAAGCTGCCGAAAGCGAGTCCGGGACGGTGAGAGCCGGATGGTATGAGGAATGCGTGGGCATGCGGACAGATTTTGATTATAAGTCGATTATGACTTGATTCCGAAAGTCCTTATATGGGCCGCTGAGGGCATGGGGAAAGGGTTTTGATAGAACCTGAGTATCCGTGACGAGAAGACATGCGTCAGTTGTCGGAGATATGAAGGTATCTCGTAAGAGCATGGGAGTATTGATGAATCCCATGAAGCAAGGTGGCACCGCGGATAAGGAATATTCGTCCTTGACAGAAGAATTATATTACTCTGTCAAGGACTTTTTTATGTACAGGGGAACCGGTCAGAAAAAAACTATACGAGGGAGGAACGAAAGATGATCAAAGAAGCAATTGTCAAAATCGTGAACAAGGGAGATTTAACTTATAATGAGGCTTATGCCGTAATGAACGAGATAATGAGCGGTGAGACCTCGCCTACACAGAATGCGGCTTTCTTAGCTGCGCTTTCAACCAAGAGCGCAAGGGCGGAGACCACGGAGGAAATCGCAGGCTGCGCGGCTGCCATGCGTGACCACGCAACCAAGGTTGAAACGGGCATGGATGTGCTCGAGATAGTCGGAACGGGCGGAGATAATGCGGGCAGCTTCAACATTTCCACGACCACCGCAATAGTTGCTGCGGCAGCAGGCGTTAAGGTTGCAAAGCATGGAAACAGAGCGGCTTCATCACTCTGCGGAACAGCAGACTGCTTAGAGGCCCTCGGCGTGAACATAGACCAGAGCCCTGAGCTTGCGGTAAAGCTCTTAAATGAGGTCGGTATGTGCTTCTTCTTCGCGCAGAGATATCACACCTCCATGAAGTATGTAGGACCTATCAGGAAGGAGCTTGGTTTCAGAACGGTGTTCAACATCTTGGGACCGCTTACCAACCCTGCCACACCTTCCATGCAGCTTCTCGGCGTGTATGACGAATACTTAGTTGAGCCCCTTGCGCAGGTGCTTGTAAGCCTCGGTATCAAGCGCGGCATGGTAGTCTACGGCATGGACAAGCTCGATGAGATATCTCTTTCGGCTCCGACAAAGGTATGCGAGATAAAGGACGGCTGGTTCAAGACCAGAATCATACGCCCGGAGGACTTCGGTTTCGAGACTTGCGACAAGGAAGAGCTCAGGGGCGGAAGGCCTGAGAATAATGCTCAGATCACGAGAGACATCCTTAACGGTGAAAGGGGTCACAAGAGAAATGCGGTTCTTATGAATGCGGGAGCTGCGCTTTACATAGCAGGCAAGGCAGAGAGCATGGAAAAGGGCGTCGAGCTTGCGGCCGAGATTATAGACTCAGGCAAAGCAAAGGAGACACTTGAGAAGCTTATCACCGTAAGCAATTTGGAGGCTTAACAGATGACCATATTGGATGAGCTTGCGGCATACGCAAGGGAAAGAGTTGAGAAGGCCAAAGCGGCAAAGCCCTTGGAGACTATCCGGGAGGAAGCACTCGCGATAGATACTCCCACAGACAAGCGATTTGCGTTTGAGAAGGCGCTGCTTACGCCCGGTGTTTCATTCATCTGTGAGTGCAAGAAGGCTTCTCCGTCTAAGGGAGTCATCGCGGAGAACTTCCCTTATCTTGAGATAGCCCGTTCGTATGAGGCTGCGGGCGCGGATGCAATCTCGGTGCTTACAGAGCCGAAGTGGTTTAAGGGCAGCGAAGCCTACCTTAAGGAGATAGCCGCGGATGTGAAGATACCCGTGCTCAGAAAGGATTTTACCGTAGATGAGTACATGATCTATGAGGCGAAGGTACTCGGCGCTTCGGCGGTGCTGCTGATAGTATCGCTGTTGTCGGAGGATAAAATCAGGGAGTACATCGGAATATGCGATGAGCTTGGGCTCTCGGCTTTAGTAGAGTGCCATGACGAGGCAGAGATTGAAACAGCATTAAAGGCAGGGGCCAGAGTGGTCGGCGTGAACAACCGCAACTTAAAGGACTTCACGGTCGACATAGAGCTTGCGGGGCGCTTAAGGGCTCTTGTTCCGGAAGGCGTGGCTTATGTATCCGAGAGCGGTATCACGGGCGAGAAGGATATGGAGCTTGTGCGTGAAATCAAGGCTGATGCGGTTCTAATCGGCGAGGCCATGATGCGCGCGGAGAACAAGGCGGAGTTTTTGAATCGGCTTAAAGCGTAAGAACGGCAGAGATAATAGCTGCTCCGAGGGTATTTACCCTATGAATCTTAAGAGGTGGGTTATGACAAGGATAAAACTGTGTGGGATTACAAAGCCCGAGACCATAGAGATTGTAAATGAATTGAAGCCCGATTATATTGGGTTCGTATTATGGCCGAAGAGCTCAAGGTATGTAAATGAGCAGACCACCACAGAGTTAAAGAGCAGGCTTGACAGCGACATTCAGGCTGTGGGAGTGTTCGTGGATGAGGAGTTTGAAACTGTGGCGGGACTTCTTCAAAGGGGTGTAATAGACATCGCTCAGCTGCACGGACATGAGGATGAGGAGTATATAAACAAACTTAAAAGCATTTCCGGAAAAGAGGTTATAAGGGCTTTCAAAATAAGGGAGGCAAAGGACCTTGAGGCCGCAGCAAAGAGCAGCGCCGATTACATCCTGCTCGATGCGGGCATGGGTAACGGAGTAAGCTTTGACTGGAAGCTGCTCGAAGGCTTTGACAGACCTTACATTCTTGCAGGCGGCTTAAGCTGTGAGAATGCGGAGCAGGCGGTTGAGAAGCTTCATCCGTTCGGAGTGGATGTAAGCTCCGGGATAGAGAGTAACGGAGTTAAGGATGAAGCGCTGATGAGGAGGTTTGCGGAGATAGTGAGAAAAGATTCTTCGGGCCTGCGGCCCTCAGAATGACACAACAGTGTCATGTCTTATACGTAGCGAAGAATCTTGAGAATGGAGGATAGATATGAGTAACAAGAAAGGAAGATTCGGCATACACGGCGGGCAGTACATTCCCGAAACCCTGATGAATGCCGTGATAGAATTAGAGGAGGCATACGATAAGTTCAAGGTGGATCCGGACTTTAAGAGGGAGCTCTCGCAGCTTTTCAACGAGTATGCCGGCAGACCGTCGCTTCTTTACTATGCGGAGAAGATGACTAAGGACTTAGGCGGAGCGAAGATATACTTAAAGAGAGAGGACTTAAACCATACCGGTGCACACAAGATATATAACGTCTTAGGCCAGGCGCTACTTGCAAAGAAGATGGGCAAGACCAGGCTTATAGCTGAGACCGGCGCGGGCCAGCACGGCGTGGCAACCGCGACGGCAGCAGCACTGATGGGCATGGAGTGCGTGGTATTCATGGGCGAGGAGGACACGAAGCGTCAGGCGCTTAATGTGTACCGCATGAGACTTCTCGGCGCGGAGGTTATCCCCGTCAAGACAGGCACAGCCACCTTAAAGGATGCTGTGTCCGAAGCCATGAGGGAGTGGACAAGAAGGATATCCGATACGCATTATTGCCTCGGATCGGTCATGGGTCCACACCCGTTCCCGACCATAGTCAGGGATTTTCAGGCTGTAATATCACAGGAGATAAAGGACCAGATGCTTGAGAAGGAGGGCAGGCTTCCCGATGCGGTGCTTGCTTGCGTGGGCGGTGGCTCGAATGCCATAGGAAGCTTCTATCATTTCATTGAGGATAAAGAGGTAAGGCTGATTGGCTGTGAGGCGGCCGGAAGAGGCGTGGATACTTACGAAACCGCGGCAACCATAGCTACGGGGTGTGAGGGTATATTCCACGGCATGAAGTCATACTTCTGTCAGGATGAGTTCGGGCAGATAGCCCCTGTGTACTCCATCTCTGCGGGACTTGACTACCCGGGCATCGGACCGGAGCACGCTTGGCTGCACGACACGGGCCGCGCGGAGTATGTGGCCATAACGGATGAAGAAGCGGTTCAGGCCTTTGAGTATCTGGCGAAGACTGAGGGAATAATTCCTGCCATAGAGTCTGCTCATGCCGTTGCTCATGCAAGAAAGCTTGCTCCACAGCTTTCTTCGGATAAGATAATGGTTGTTACGATTTCGGGCCGCGGCGACAAGGACTGCGCGGCCATTGCAAGATACAGAGGGGAGGAGGGTATCCATGAGTAGGATTAAAGATGCGTTTAAGAATGGCAAAGCATTTATCCCGTTTATTACCTGCGGAGATCCGGATTTGAACACGACTAAGGCATGTGTGAAGGAGATGGTTAAGGCAGGCGCGGACCTCATAGAGCTCGGCATACCGTTCTCCGATCCGACGGCGGAGGGCCCGGTAATCCAGGCGGCGAACATGAGGGCCTTATCCGCGGGCGTTACCACGGACAAGGTGTTTGAGCTTGTGAAGGAGCTGCGGGCCGAGATTGACATCCCTATGGTCTTCATGACTTACGCAAATGTTGTCTTCTCCTACGGTACCGAAAGATTCCTTGCGAGATGCAGGGAGGTCGGAATAGACGGTCTCATCCTTCCGGATCTGCCATATGAGGAGAAAGATGAGTTCATGGCGTATACCAAAGAGGCGGGCGTTGACCTGATATCTCTTGTGGCGCCTACCTCGGAGGGAAGAATCGCGATGATTGCATCGGAGGCGGAGGGCTTCTTATACATAGTTTCGAGCCTCGGCGTAACCGGAACGAGAAGCGAAATCACGACGGATGTGGGAGCAATCGTTGACATTGTCAGAAAGAATACCGACATCCCGTGCGCGGTGGGCTTCGGAATCTCGACTCCCGAGCAGGCGAAGAAGATGGCCGGTTTTTCAGACGGAGCGATAGTCGGCTCGGCCATAGTGAGAATCATAGAGGAATACGGCGTTGATTCACCGGCGAAGGTCGGCGAGTATGTAAAGCAGATGAAGGACGCACTGAGGACAATATAATAAACGACACCGGGGACGTTTAATCGGAACCTTCTTCGGTGTGCTCTTGCTTGCATTGTAGATAAAAGTGTGGTATCATCCAATCAGCCGAAGAAGTTGATGGTAACGGCTATCACTGAAAAACTCCTGCAGATGCGACTGTGGGAGTTTTTTTGTATGCTGGTGAAGATTTGTTGACATAGGTAATATGTTTGAATAGAATAAATCTAAAAAGGAATGGGAGAGGTGGACCATGTTGAAGGTTGCGGTAGTCGGAATAGGCGGTGTCGGTGGATATCTCGCGGGGATGCTCGGGGGTGCGGACGTAGAACTGACCCTCGTTGCAAGAGGAGAGAGAAAGAAAAGCATAGAGGAAAATGGCTTGGTGCTGCACAGCGAGAATAACGGCGAGAGGGTTGTGAAGCCTGCATGCGTGACGGAGGCAGCAGGGCTTGAGAAGCAGGATATCATCTTCCTTTGTGTGAAGACTTATTCGATAGATGAGGTGTGTGATGAGATAAGGCATGCGGTAACGGATGACACGATAGTCGTTCTGGTGATGAACGGAGTAGACACCGCGGACAGGGTGGCGAAAACTCTCGGAGTGGGAAAGGTCATCGGTTCGGTGATTTACATCGTAACATTTGCGAATGCGGACTACTCGATCACACAGCAGGGGAAGTTCGCGACGGTTAAGTTCGGTGTGAAGGATAAGGCGCTTGATGCGGATGCGAGAAAGGTTAAGTCGCTTCTTAAAGAGGCTGGGGTAGACCATGTGTATGCGCCGGACATCGAAGCGGAGATATGGAAGAAATACATGCTCAACTGTGCATATAATGTGGCGACTGCGAGCTATGACAACACTATAGGGCAGCTCAGGGACGATAAGAAAAAGGCTGCGGAGTATGAGGCTCTCGTGTGGGAGGCTTACAATGTGGCGACGGCAAAGGGAGTTAAGCTTCGCGAGGAGGATGCGAAGGAAACCATAAGGAAGTTCTACGAGGACTACGCGGATGAGCTCACAAGCTCTCTGCAGAGGGACTTAAACGCAGGACGGCAGTCGGAGTACGAGATATTCGCCGATTATCTGGTAAAGGCAGCGGCTGAGGTCGGCGTCAGCGTGCCCGTTACCGAAAAGATGGCGGAAGGGATAAGGAGGCGGATAACATGATATCTATTGTAATCCCTGTGTACAACAATGCGGATTACCTTAAGGAAGCGCTTTATTCCGCGCTTTCCCAGGAGGTTGAAAAAGAGATAATAATAGTCGACGACGGTTCGACCGACGGTTTGGTTTCCGAAGCTGTTGCGGGTTTGAGCGGAAGCAGCAGAGGCTTGGTACGCGTGATAAGGCATGACAGCCGCATGGGAGTAGCTACAAGCCGCATGGACGGCGTGAGAGCGGCCGTGGGCGACTATGTAGCATTTCTCGATGCGGATGATATGTGGAGCCGCAATAAGCTTGAGCTGCAGCTTAAGAAGCTTAAGAAGACGGGAGCGCCGATTTGCTGTACCGCAAGGCAGATTATGGATGAGGACGGGAGCATAAGGGAAAAAATCATACATGTTCCCGGAAGGATCACGCTTTCCTCCATGCTCAAGACCAATCTGATCACCTGCTCGTCGGTGCTAGTGAAGAAAAGCTCGATGCTCGCGCACCCGATGGATCACGATGAGGTGCAGGAGGATTACCTCGCGTGGCTGAAAATCATAAAGGCGGAGGGACCTGCGGCGGGCATAGATGAACCTCTTTCATTCTACCGCGTGGTAAAGGGCAGCAAGTCGTACTCGAAGATCAAGTCCGCACAGATGACCTATGAGACCTACAAGCTTTTTGGACTCAAGGGCTTTGATCTGGCGAAAAGCTTCGCGGCGTACGCATTAAACGGTGTAATAAAACATAGAAAACAAGACTGGAAAAGGGGCTGATGAATTGGATGAAAACGAGTATGAAAAGAATAATCTGCATGCTTTTGGCAGTGATAATGATACTACCTTTTGCTTTTTCTTTCGGCGCGTCGGCGGCGGAGAATATTTCGGAAGATAATAAGGACACGAAGAAAAGAGAAGCTGAGTACAAAACCTTTGAAGAGTTAAATGACAAGACGGTCTCCATGCTGACGGGCGCGCCATTTGAGGAGCTTATCTCATCAAAGGTTTCGCGTGTGAAGGAGTTCACCTACTACCAGACCATGCCGGATATGATGCTTGCGGTAAAATCAGGGAAGACCGATGCGGGCTTTATGAACAACGCGGTGGCAGACCTTGCGGCCAATAAGGATAGTGCGCTTGCCGTGTTCCCGGAAAACCTCGGAGAGACTGCCTTCGGCCTGGCCTTTAAAAAAGGTGATGAGCGGTTCTCTGACTGGGTCGCGGCTTATGATAAGATCCCCGCAGAGACGAAAACCGCTCTTTGGGAGAAATGGACCGGAGCGGACGACAGCGTAAAGAAGCTTCCGGAGCAGGACTGGCCGGGGACAAACGGCACCATGCAGGTTGCCGCATGTGATGCATTAGAGCCCATGAGTTATGTAGGGCAGGACGGTCAGGTGCTTGGTCTTGATATTGAGACCATACTGCTCATCGCAAAGGAACTGGATGTACGTGTGGAATTTACCCCCATGGACTTTTCGGCGGTTTTGTCTTCCATAGGATCCGGCAAGGCAGATATCGGCTGCGGTTCCATAGTCACAACGGACGAACGCAGGGAAACTATGGATTTTGTGGAATACCAGCCGGCTTACTTTGTGCTGATAGTGCGTTCAGCGAAGGTAGCGGATGCTTCGGACAATTCGTTTATTGCAAGCGTTAAAGACAGCTTCTACAAAACCTTTATCCGTGAGGACCGCTACAAGCTGTTCTTGAGCGGAATACTCACGACGATCTTAATAACTCTTTTGTCCATCATCCTCGGAACGGCACTCGGCTTCCTGATATACATGGGATGCCGTAAAGGAGGAAAGCTTGCAAATAAGCTGGCCGGCTTCTTTGTGTGGCTTATTCAGGGCATGCCTGTCGTGGTACTCCTTATGATCCTTTACTACATCATTTTCGAAAAGACGGACATAAGCGGTACTATAGTTGCGGTCATTGCATTTACACTTGTCTTTGGCTCCGGCGTGTTCGGGATGCTTAAAATGGGAGTGGGAGCGGTGGACAAGGGACAAACGGAAGCGGCGTACGCTCTCGGCTACAGTGATGCGAAAACCTTCTTCAGGATAATCCTGCCGCAGGCATTGCCTCATTGTCTTCCTTCGTATAAAGGAGAGGTGGTTTCGCTTATCAAGGCGACGGCAATTGTCGGTTACATTGCCGTGCAGGATCTGACCAGAATGGGTGATATCGTGAGGGGCAGGACCTACGAGCCTATCTTTCCGCTTCTTGCAGTGGCTGTGATTTACTTTATTCTCGGTGCAATTCTTGCGTTTATCGTAGGGCGACTGGAGAAGGCGGTCGATCCGAAGAGACGAAAGAAAGAAAAAATCCTGAAGGGGGTGCGAACAGATGCTTAAGATTGAGAATCTGACCAAAGAATATGCGGATGTTTCTCCCGTAAAGGATGTGAGCGTTACGATAAACGACGGCGACGTGATTGCTGTTATAGGCCCGTCGGGAGCGGGCAAGAGTACATTTATCCGATGTATAAATATGCTCGAAAAGCCTACCTCGGGACAGATATTTCTGGGCGATGAGGAAATCACGGCGAAGGGCTACGACATAAAGAAGGCAAGGCAGAGGATGGGGATGGTGTTCCAGTCCTTTAACCTGTTCGGACATCTGACGGTAATCGAGAACCTGATGCTCGCGCCCATGGATCTGCTCAAAAAGAGCAGGCAGGAGGCTTATGATAAGGGCATGGAGCTCTTAAAACAGGTTGGTATGGCGGAAAAGGCTTTAAGCTATCCTGAGGAGCTCTCGGGCGGACAGAAGCAGAGAGTTGCGATTGCGAGAACGCTCTGCATGGATCCGGAGGTAATACTTTTGGACGAACCTACCTCGGCACTTGATCCGACCATGGTGTCGGAGGTGCAGGCCGTTATCCGGCAGTTATCGGAAAGCGGCAAGACTATGCTGATCGTAACTCATGAAATGGAATTCGCGCGAGCCATCTCAAACCGTGTATTCTATATGGATGACGGCGGTATCTATGAGGAGGGTACGCCGGAGGAGATATTTGACCACCCCCAAAAAGAGCTTACACGCAGGTTTATAAAAAAGCTCAAGTTATTCGAGCAGGTGATCAACAGCAAGTCTTATGACTTCATAGGCTTCAATTCGGAGCTTGAAAAATATCTCTTCAAAAATGATGTCTCGAATTCGGACAGATTCCGTATCATGCTTGCCTTGGAGGAGCTTGTGCAGCAGATAATTCTTCCTAAGCTTGATGATCCGTTCATACGTGTACGGGTTGAGTATTCGCTGAAGGAGGAGAGCTGTCAGATCATCGTGAACTATAAGGGTGAGCGCTTTGATATAGACAATACGGACAATGACCTGTCCTTGAGTCTGCTTCGCAATACCGCGAAGGAGGTATCGTACAGCTTCAATGAGGCTGAAGAGGAACCGAATTGTGTGAAGATACAGATCAGGCATAAGAAGTGATAGTTCAATAAACTCTTGCGTTTTCGGGCGTTTTGCTATAAAATGTCAATAATTATGTGCTTTTATTATTATATAAGGTAGGAGATTTATCATGCAGTCAAACATTTACAGAGATATGACCATTGAATCGGTGAGCGAAGAGCTTGTCGGAAAGGAAATCAGGCTTGCGGGCTGGGTTGAGAATATAAGAGACCACGGCGGCGTGTCCTTTATTGATTTAAGAGACATGTACGGCGTAATGCAGGTCGTTATGAGAGATACCTCCCTGCTCGAAGGGATACAGAGAGAGGACGCGATTTCTGTTGAGGGCCTGGTTGAGCACCGCGACGAGGAGACCTATAACGACAAGATACCGACAGGTACCATAGAGCTTGAGGCTCACAAGGTTGATATATTGGGCAAGGTGTACAAGCCGGTTCCGTTCGAAATCGCAACCTCAAAAGAGGTCAGAGAAGATGTGCGTTTGAAGTACCGTTATCTTGACCTTCGTAACCGCAAGGTTAAGGACAACATTATATTCCGTTCAAAGGTTATAAGCTACTTAAGGCAGAAGATGACCGACATGGGCTTCCTTGAGATTCAGACACCTATCCTTTGCGCTTCATCACCCGAAGGCGCAAGAGATTACATAGTACCGTCAAGAAGATACAAGGGCAAGTTCTACGCTCTTCCCCAGGCACCGCAGCAGTACAAGCAGCTGCTTATGGTATCGGGCTTCGACAAGTATTTCCAGATAGCTCCGTGCTTCAGAGACGAGGATGCGAGAGCGGACCGTTCTCCCGGAGAGTTCTACCAGCTCGACTTCGAGATGAGCTTTGCGACACAGGAAGATGTGTTCAAGGTAGGTGAGGAGGTTCTCGCCGATACATTTAAGAAGTTTGCACCGGAGGGCAGCGTTGTCACAGAGGCTCCCTTCCCGATCATCAGCTACAAGCAGGCTATGCTCGAGTTCGGTACGGACAAGCCGGACTTAAGAAATCCGCTTCGCATAATAGATCTGTCTGAGTTCTTCAGCAGATGTACATTTAAGCCGTTTATCGGCAAGACTGTAAGAGCCGTAAATGTTCATGCCAAGCTTTCAAAGGGCCAGCATGAGAAGATGCTCAAGTTCGCAACCGGAATAGGCATGGGCGGCCTCGGATACCTTGAGGTGCTCGAAGACGGTTCTTACAAGGGACCGATAGACAAGTTCATCCCGGATGATATGAAGGGGGAGATAAAGGAGCTTGCGGGCCTTGAGGTCGGAGATACCATCTTCTTCATAGCAGATAACGAGAAGAACGCAGCAAGCTATGCGGGACAGATCAGACAGGAGCTTGGTATAAGGCTTGATCTGCTCGAGAAGAACGCTTACCGATTCTGCTACATAAATGACTTCCCGATGTACGAGTACGATCCCGAGGAGAAGAAGATCGGTTTCACACACAATCCTTTCTCCATGCCGCAGGGCGGTCTTGAGGCACTGAACGAGAAGGATCCCCTCGAGATACTCGCATATCAGTACGATATAGTATGCAACGGTGTTGAGCTTAGCTCAGGTGCAGTCAGAAATCACGACATGCAGATCATGGAAAAGGCCTTCGAGATCGCAGGCTACGACAAGGAAGTTCTCGAGGCTAAGTTCGGAGCTCTATACAATGCCTTCCAGTTCGGAGCACCTCCGCACGCAGGTATGGCACCGGGCGTTGATCGTATGATCATGCTTCTTAGAAATGAGGAGAACATCCGTGAGGTTATCGCATTCCCGATGAACGGCAACGGACAGGACTTGATGTGCGGCGCACCTGGAGATGTAACCGAGTTGCAGCTTAGAGAAGTTCACATTAAAGTAAGAGCATAGTGTCATCCTTAAGATTCTTCGGGCCAAAGCCCTCAGAATGACACGAAATAATAAATGAAAGTGAGATAAATCATATGGTGATCACAGATGAAACCATAGAGTATGTAGGCATTCTTGCCAAACTTGAACTCTCCGATGATGAGAAGGAACAGTCCAAGAAGGACCTGTCGGACATGCTTGATTACGTGGGCAAGCTTAACGAGCTTGACACCTCAGGTGTAGAACCCATGTCGCACACCTTCCCCATCTCAAATGTGATGAGAGAAGACGAGGTAACAAACGGTGACGACAAGGAGAACATGCTGAAGAACGCACCCGAGAGCAATCAGGATGCGTACATTGTTCCGAACACATTTTAGAGATTATTCATTCCTATTAGGAAGTCTGTCAGGAAATCAATTAGGAGATAGCAAGGAGAACAAGACATGCAGGATATTCTTTCGATAAGCGCAGTCGATCTCGGGAAGAAAATAGCTGCCGGTGAGATAACCTCGGTTGAGGCGACACAGGCATACTTAGACCGGATCAGCGCTGTGGATAAAGACATAAATGCGTATATTACCGTTATGACCGAGCCGGCATTAAAGGCTGCCGAGGAGGCTGACAAAATGATAGCCGCCAAGAAGGCTGCAGGTGAGGAGCTTAGTCCGCTCGCGGGCGTACCGATCGCCGTAAAGGATAATATGTGCATAGAGGGAACGCTCACAACCTGTGCATCCCATATACTTGACAATTTTGTTCCGACCTACACCGCAACGGCCGTTCAGAAGCTGATTGACGCCGGCTGTGTGATCATCGGACGCACAAATATGGATGAGTTCGCGATGGGCAGCACCACCGAGACCTCGTACTTCGGAGCTACGAAGAATCCGCGTGACTTGACCCGCGTTCCGGGTGGTTCATCGGGCGGTTCGGCAGCAGCTGTCGCAGCCATGGAGTGCCCTGCGGCACTCGGCTCGGATACGGGCGGTTCCATCCGCCAGCCGGCTTCCTTCTGCGGTGTTACGGGCATCAAGCCGACCTACGGCAGGGTATCGCGCTACGGACTTATCGCCTACGGATCATCTTTGGATCAGATAGGACCTCTCGGGAAAAATGTAACGGACTGCGCTACTATCCTTGAGGTAATCTCAGGTCACGATGCCAAGGACTCAACCTCAGCAGGTGCCGATGAGACCTCGAAGCAGGATGAGAGGACAACGGATTATAAGTTTACGGAAGCCCTTGTTGATGATGTAAAGGGCATGAAGATAGGTATCCCCCGAGACTATTTCCTCGAAGGAATGAACGAGGACGTAAAGAAGGCGGTTCTTGATGCCGCAGAGGTTTTAAAGTCAAAGGGCGCGATAGTTGAAGAGTTTGACTTGGGAATGGTTGAGTATGCCATCCCTGCATATTATGTTATAGCCTGCGCCGAGGCTTCGTCTAATCTAGAGAGGTTCGACGGAGTTAAGTATGGCTACAGGACATCAGATTATCTCGACCTTCACAATATGTATAAGAAGACGCGTTCGGAGGGCTTCGGAGCGGAGGTTAAGCGCCGTATAATGCTTGGCTCCTTCGTGCTTTCGTCGGGCTACTATGATGCCTACTACGTGAAGGCTCTTCGTGTAAAGGCTTTGATCAAGAAAGCATTTGACGATGCATTTGCAAAATATGATGTCATCTTGGGACCGGTTGCGCCGACAACGGCTTTAAAGCTCGGCGAGTCCCTGAGCGACCCGATACAGATGTACTTAGGCGATATCTACACTGTTTCGGTGAACCTTGCGGGCCTTCCGGGTATTTCGGTTCCGTGCGGTGAAGACAGCAACGGTCTTCCTATCGGACTGCAGCTTTTGGGCCAGACCTTTGATGAGAAGAAGATCATCAGGGCCGCTTACAGCTACGAGCAGTACAGGCTTAACAATATGAGCCTGAAATGCGATGACATTTTTGGGAAGGAGGCTTAAGTTACGAGTATGGATTACGAAGTAATGATCGGTCTCGAGGTACACGTTGAATTAAACACCAGGACCAAGATTTTCTGCGGTTGCTCCACGGAGTTCGGCGGAGCACCTAACACACATGTGTGTCCCGTATGCTCGGGAATGCCCGGCTCGCTTCCGGTGCTTAACAAGGAGGTTGTAAATAAGGCTATCTCGGTAGGACTTGCGACGAACTGTGACATCACAAGGAATTCCAAGTTCGACAGAAAGAATTATTTCTACCCGGACAATCCGCAGAATTACCAGATATCACAGCTTTATTACCCGATATGCAGAAACGGACATGTGATCATAGAGGTTGATAACCCCGACGGGATAGATCCGGATACGATGCACACACTTTGGAGTGATCCCGCAACCGACAGTAAATGTGAGGAGATCACCGAGTCGGAGAGAACCGAGAAGGGCAAGAAGCTTGCCACTTACAAGAAAGCGGTTCGTATACATGAGATTCACATGGAGGAGGACGCCGGCAAGCTTGTGCATGACGGCTTCACGGATGAGACCTGGGTTGACTTCAACCGCTCGGGCGTTCCGCTTATAGAGATAGTATCGGAGCCGGATATGAGATCGGCCGAGGAGGTCGTAGCTTATCTCGAGAAGCTCAGGGAGACGGTTCAGTACCTGAACGCTTCGGATTGTAAGCTGAACGAAGGCTCGATGAGAGCTGATGTGAACCTTTCCATAAGAAAGAAGGGCTCCACGGAGTACGGTACCAGGACAGAGTCCAAGAACCTCAACTCCTTCAGAGCCATAAGAAGATGTATCGAGGCAGAGATTGAAAGACAGATAGAGATCATAGAGGACGGCGGAAAGGTAGTTCAGGAAACCCGCAGATGGGATGATGAAAAGGGATACTCTTACCCGATGCGTTCGAAGGAGGATGCACAGGACTACAGATACTTCCCGGATCCTGACCTTGTACCGCTTGTGATCTCACAGGAATGGATAGACAACATAAGGGATAACCGTCCGGAGCTTCGCGATGAGAAGAAGATCCGTTATAAGGAGGAGTTCGGTATCCCCGATTACGACATAGACCTGATAACCGGCGAGAAGGCGCTTGCAGACCTCTTTGAGGAAGCGGTTGCCGAGGGCGCCGATCCTAAGAAAGCTTCCAACTGGCTTATGGTCGAGACCATGCGCCTGATGAAGGAGCACAACTTGGATGCGGATCAGCTCAAGTTCTCGGGCACGAACCTTGCAAAGCTTATCAAGCTGGTTGATGCAAAGGAGATCAATAACGCGGTTGCCAAGGAGGTCTTCGAGAAGGCCATCTTCCTTGACAACCTTGATCCTGAGAAGTACGTCGCCGACAATAATCTTTCGACCAAGGCAGACTCGGGTGAGCTCGAGGCAGTGGTCAGGAAGGCGATAGAGGCCAACCCGAAGGCAGTCGAGGATGTGAAGGCCGGCAAGGGCAAGGCAATCGGCGCCATAGTCGGATTTGTTATGAAGGAAATGAAGGGTAAGTGCGATCCGGCGGAAGCAAACCGCATGATCGCAGAGCAGCTAAAGAACATTTAGATAGGATTGCAAAGAGAACACGCTGTTACATGGTAGCGTAAAGTAGATTATGAAAAAGATTCTTCGGGTCTGCGACCCTCAGAATGACACGGGGTGTCATGTCTTAAGCGAAGAGTCTTATGGAGGGAAGAAAATGCGTACATATTTGGTTACCGGAGGCGCCGGATTTATCGGCTCGAATTACATTCACTATATGTTTAAGAAATACGGCGACGAGATCCGCATAATCAATGTGGATGCGCTCACCTATGCCGGCAATCTCGAGAACTTAAAGGACCTCGAGGACAGGGACAACTATACATTTGTCAAGGCTGATATCCGCGACAAGGAAGCTATCGCGAAGATATTTGCAGAAAATGACATTGATCGCGTGGTACATTTCGCAGCAGAGTCTCATGTGGATCGTTCCATAAAGAACCCTGAGGTCTTCGTTGAGACAAATGTACTCGGAACAGCCGTTATGCTTAACTGCGCCAAGGCTGCATGGGAGCTTCCTGACGGCGGCTTCAAGGAGGGCAAGAAGTTCCTCCATGTGTCTACCGATGAGGTATACGGTTCACTCGACGACGATCCGAACGCTTACTTCTACGAGACGACACCTTACGATCCTCACAGCCCCTACTCGGCTTCGAAGGCTTCGTCGGATATGCTCGTGAAGGCTTACATGGATACCTACAAGTTCCCGGCGAACATCACAAACTGCAGCAACAACTACGGTCCTTACCAGTTCCCGGAGAAGCTTATACCTCTTATCATCAACAACGCGCTTCAGGGCAAGAAGCTTCCGGTGTACGGCGATGGCAAGAATGTGCGCGACTGGCTCTTCGTTGAGGATCATGCCAAGGCTATCGACATGGTTCAGGAGCAGGGCGAGCTCTTCGAGACATACAACATAGGTGGCCACAACGAGAAGCAGAATATAGAGATAATACATATCATATTGGATACATTAAATGAGATGCTCCCGGACGACGATCCGAGAAAGGCTCACATCAACGAGGACCTTATTACCTATGTTGAGGACAGAAAGGGCCACGACAGAAGATACGCCATCGCGCCGGATAAGATTAAGGCAGCAGTGGGCTGGTATCCGGAGACAATGTTCGCAGAGGGCATAAAGAAGACCATCGCATGGTTTTTTGAGCATGAGGACTGGATGAAGAATGTGACCTCGGGCGACTACCAGAAGTACTACGACGATATGTACAAAAACAGATAATTCTGTAAACAGCAATTCAGCTTAGATAATAAAGTATATTCTCGGCGCGAGGAGCGTGTGTTTTGAGGGAGTATCGACCGAAAAACACATGTCCGGGAGCCGAGCCGGTAAAACGGGTGCTGAATTGCGTAAAGGAGGAGAAATATGAAGGGTATAATTCTTGCAGGCGGCTCGGGCACAAGGCTCTACCCGCTTACCAAAGCAGTTTCAAAGCAGATCATGCCGGTTTACGACAAGCCTATGATCTACTATCCGCTCTCAACCTTAATGCTTGCGGGTATCCGTGAGGTTCTTATCATATCTACACCGCGTGACCTGCCGTGCTTTAAGGAGCTCTTCGGAGACGGAAACCAGCTGGGCATGCATTTTGAATATGCGATACAGGAGGTGCCGCGAGGTCTCGCCGATGCATTTATAGTCGGAGAGAGCTTTATTGGCAAGGACAATGTGGCCCTTGTTTTAGGAGATAACATTTTCTACGGCCAGAGCTTCTCAAAGGTGCTCAAAGCGGCAGCAGAGAGAGAGAAGGGCGCTACAATCTTCGGTTATTATGTGAAGGATCCGAGAGAGTACGGCGTGGTTGAGTTTGATGAGAACGGCAAGGCTCTTTCAATCGAGGAGAAGCCGCAGAATCCGAAATCGAATTACGCGGTTCCGGGACTTTATTTCTACGACAATGATGTGGTTGAGATAGCAAAGAATGTTAAGCCTTCTGCAAGAGGCGAGATAGAGATAACCAGCGTGAACAACGAGTATTTAAGAAGGGGCGACCTGATGGTCGAGACCCTCGGACGTGGTTTTGCCTGGCTCGATACCGGCAATCACGATATGCTTCTTGACGCAGCTGATTTCGTGGCAGCATTCCAGAAGAGACAGGGGCTTTACATATCCTGTATAGAGGAGATAGCTTACAAGAGAGGCTTTATCGACAGAGATCAGCTTCTTGCTTTGGCAGAGCCTCTTATGAAGACAGCCTACGGACAGTACTTAGTGGACGTTGCGAACGGATTATAAAGATTCGGATTATAAGTTTTTTGGGGCCTGCGGAGAGTAGTATTGACACAGAGTGCGGTGTCATCCTGAGGAGCGAAGCGACGAAGAATCTTAAAATAGAGGATAATAATTATGAGCAGATCAAAAAGAGCAACAGCGATAATAGTGATTTCGGTGGTGCTCTTTTTGTGTGCTTTTGGGATGACGGAGCCGTATCCCGTTAAGGCGGCGGGAATGGGTGTAACCTATTCTCTGTATGTACAAAAGGACGGCGACAAGCAGGGCTATGTAAGCAACGGCAAGCGAGCCGGAACCATAGGCCAGTCAAAGCGCGCCGAGAATATCAAGATAAAGCTTACGGGCACCGAGTACTCGGGAAGCATAAAGTACAGGACCTACATACAGAGACTGGGCTGGACCGATTGGGTAAAGGACGGCGAGATGTCCGGCACAAAGGGGCGCTCGCTTCGTATGGAGGCCATACAGATAAAGCTTGAGGGAGATGTGGCCGAGCACTATGACGTGTGTTACGTGGCTCATGTAAAGGGCGACAGCTGGCAGTCGTGGCGCATGAACGGCGGAACCGCCGGGACCCAGGGACAGAGCAAGTACATAGATGCGATCCAGATAAAGCTCAAGGCTAAGGACAGCTATGAGTATACGCAGGACATGATAGACATAGTGAACCGTTGCAACAAGGAGAGGAAGGCGGCGGGGGTGAGCAATAACCTGGTGCTTGACTCGGAGCTTTGCAAAACCGCGGAGATTCGTGCAAAGGAGCTCTCGCAGTATTTTTCACACACCAGACCGGACGGCAGAGCCTGCTTCACGGTGCTTGCCGATTGTCAGGTGAGATACCTTATCGCAGCGGAGAACATCGCTTACGGACAGGCAACAGCGGATGCCACTATGAACTCGTGGATCAATTCCGCAGAGAACAAAAAGAAGATATTAAGCAAGACCTATAATAAACTCGGCGTTTCAGCCTACACTCAGGGCCAGACCATATACTGGGTGCAGATATTTACGGATTAAGGAGGGCAGGGTTACAAAGTAATCATGCCGTGACATATTTTGTTAAGGAGGGTAGACATGACACAATGTCCCAATTGCGGCGGCGGAGTCAGGTTCGATGCCGCAACACAATTTGTAGTATGTGACTACTGCAGTAGTCAGTTTGATCCCTACGACCAGAACTTCGGCAACATGGCCGAGGCTCAGGAGGATATGGAGATAACCGTGTTCACCTGCCGAAACTGCGGCGGTGAGATTGCCTCTACCCAGGATACCGCGGCTGCCTTCTGCAGCTATTGCGGAAGCTCCACCATCCTCGAGGGAAGGCTTTCCAAGGAGAAGAAGCCGGAGATGATAATTCCCTTCAAGCTTACCAAGGAAGGCTGCAAGGATGCATTTTCAAGCAGACTCAAGAGAGCCATCTTCGCGCCGACTTCGTATAAGAAGACAGCGAAGGCTGACGGCTTCAGAGGCATATACATGCCTTACTGGGTGTACGATATGACCCAGAAGGGACGCATGCTGGTGAAGAGCTCCTCATCTCACAGAAGCGGCGATTACATAATCACCGACCACTATGACCTGACGGGCTACATTGACAACGAATACGCGGGCGTATCCTATGACGCTTCATCGAGCTTTGCGGACGATATAAGCGAGCAGATAGCGCCCTTTAACGTGAAGGATATAAAGTATTTTACTCCGTCCTTCCTTGCGGGCTTTTACGCAGATATCGCGGATGTGGGCCCGGAGGTATACAAGGACACGGCGGTTGATCTCGCGAAGGAGAGCACTTACAATTACTTAAGGAAGAGTAGTCCCATGGCGGGCAATTCATTTGAGGATAGCAAGGATACCGTCAAGAAGAGGATAAAGACCGATGTAAATGCAAAGCACTCGGCCATGTTCCCGGTGTGGTTTATGTCCTATAGAACCAAGGACAGGGTGGCTTACGCGACCGTGAACGGCCAGACGGGAAGGGTATCGGCGGATATTCCGGTAAGCGTGCCGAAGTATTTCGCATTCTCTCTTGCGCTTGCTGCGGTTTTGTTCGGTATATTCCAGCTGTTTTTGACACTGACACCGGATTTTCTTATGGTGTCTATCGCAATAGTCGCTTTGGTAGGCGCGTTCATGTACAACTCCGAGATGAAGAAGATTCTCGCCAAGGAAAACTATGAGGATGACCTCGGCATGCAGGATCTCTTTGAACGCAGGAAGAAGGCCAGGGTTGAAGCTCAGGACGGCGCTTCATTTGACGGCGTCGGTTCGGAGACTTATGTACTGACACAGAATGATATAAAGAAAAATGAACAGAAGGCAAAGAAGAAGGAAGGCAAGGTTATTGAGACTCTCGGCGGAATAGCGATGGTGGTTTTCATCATGCTTTTCACTTTTGCAGATGATGTGTTCAGTGTTTTTTCGGGGATAAACGCGGACAAGATATGCGGATTTGTGGGCTTGATTACATTTGTCATAAGCATCTTCCTTACCGTGTCATCGCAGAAGAAGGTAAGTCAGATGAAGGCCGGAAAGAAGCTTACCGGTACGCTGTGGACGGCGATAGCGCTGTTTATCATAACCGTGGTAAGCTTCCTTGACCCGCCGGAGGATTACATCTACTATGTGTGCTCGATGGTGGCAATGGCCGGAGTTGTGGTAAGCATAATCGATATGATGTCAAGCTACAATTACATCGCCATGCGTCCCCTTCCGCAGTTTGATACTCATACGGGAGGTGATGACCGTGCGTAGAGCGTATGTTAAAAAACTTCTCGTATCCTTGATGCTTGTACTTGCAGTAGTTGCAATGCTTCCCTTTGCGGCGAAGGCGAAGGACACGGATATTCCGCTTGCCGACCAGGAACAGTACGTAGAGCTGTCCGGAAAGAACGCCGACTCGGGATATGATGTACTGCTTAAAGATGAGGCGGGGCTTCTTACCCGCTCAGAAGCGGATGAACTCATGGAGGTTATGACAGAGCTTGCCTACTACGGAAATGTTGTCTTCTACACCATAAGCTCCAACAATATGGGGTATGTGGAGAAGGCCGATCAGCTTTACGTGGATATCTACGGAAGCATGAGAAGCAGCGGATGTCTCTTCCTGATAGACATGGACAACAGACAGCTTGTGCTTAGGAACTTCGGAGAGAATAAGGGCGACTTAAGGTTCAAGATAGGCAATTCCAAGGCGGAGAGCATAGTTGATAATTCCTATAAGCTTGCGACAAACGGAGATTACCTCGGATGCGCCAAAAAGGTGTTTAAGCAGGAGCTTACCCTTCTCGGCGGCGGTAAGATAGCCCAGCCCATGAGGGTTGCAAGTAATGCATTTTTGGCTTTGATTATAGCGCTGCTCTTGTCATACATTATAGTGAAGGCTTTCTCCAAGTCGTCAAAGCCTTCAGAGAAGGAAGTGCTTGCCGCAATCAGAACCAGGCAGGTGCTTAACGATTACAGTAAGGTGTTCACTCACCAGACCAGGGAGTACAGTCCC
>JAFXSQ010000011.1 GCA_017525525.1 Lachnospiraceae bacterium
GCTTGCAGATTCCGAACTACGTTATCCGTATGAAGGTTCAAAGACACTGATGCATGTATTTGATAGTTTTGATGATAAGTCGCTGATTCTAGAACTATTGAATGGGATGTATGCTGAACTTCCGGAAAAGAAACCCAAGAAAGCAAAATGAGACAGAAAACTTCTCAATTATCAGGATGGATGGAACGTTATCCCGGAAGATAATCGTTCAAACAGAATAAAGCATTCAAGGGAGAGTCGTGTAAATATGGCTCTCTTTTTGTGTGTTGAGAGGGAGATGAGATTATGACATTCGAAAATGACAATGAGATTTTTTATGCAAAGCAGGTGCCTATTGCGGAACTTGTGACGCAGGCAGGCTATACGCCGGTAAAGCGCGGTGCGACATATGTGCTGAAGGAACATGACAGCTTCGTGATCTTTCCGAACACGAACAGCTTTTGCCATTATTCGCAGACTGAGGGGAATCATCATGTAGGTGGTTCCCCTATTGATTTCTGCTGCAAGTATATGGGTATGAGCATGAAAGAAGCGGTGGATTATCTTTTGGAACTGTCGGGGCATAGAAGAGGAGACAAAGATCTATCGCATGATTCGACAAAACGATATGATGTTCGCAAGAGCAGTGTTGAATCATCCCAACCAGGCAAAGCATTGAACAATGAAATGATCCTGCCTAAGAAACATACAGACAATAAGCGTGTGATTGCGTATCTTTCAAAGACAAGATGCATCGATATCGACGTGGTACGTGATATGATAAAAAGGGGCAGGATTTATGAGTCCGCCACACATCATAATTGTGTCTTTGTTACATACGATAGTAGGGGAAATCCGAGATATGCATCACAGAGAGGTACCGTGACGGAGAATCCATTCAAGGCGGATGTGAAGGGCTCGGATAAGCTGTTTGGTTTTCCTATTTACAGAAGTGACTCGGATAAGGTAATCGTATTCGAAGCGCCGATTGATCTGTTAAGTTATATGTCGCTTTATCCGGATGACCGAAGTAACCTGCTTGCGCTTGGGTGCCTTTCACCGAAGGGATTGTATCGATTTTTATCGCAACATCAGCATATCGATACGGTCTCTTTTTTATTGGATAATGATGGCGTGGGGCCGGAGGCTGCTTATGCGGCAACGGATAAGCTTCTGACGCATGGCTATAAGGTTGAGGAGCATGAGTTGGCAAGTGCGATGGAAGAAATCGGCGTTAAGGATGTGAATGATTACCTGGTCAACATCAGGCAATTTGGCGTCTCATTATCTGCAGGAGCGAGGTGATGACGGTGGATAATATGATGACGATGGACGACAGACAGATCAGGGATAATCTTGAAGTGGAAAAGCGGCTTATAAGTGAAACGGATACGCTGCTCAGATCTATGATGGAACTGGATGAAAGCTATTTTAAAGAAACAGGCGCGAAAGATGAGGACAATTCTCAAGTCAAGGAAGCTGAGTTTAATGCTGTGATAGAAGCTTTAAGAAATGAAGTATAAAGGGTAGAAAAGGGCAGTAAACGAGGGTTATAAGCGGTAGCTGAGGGTATTAGGGATTCTTCCCTAACAAGATGCGTTTTGTGGATACAAAAGGCGTATCTTGCTCACGAGCGAAATCCACGTTGCTGAATAAAGGGCAGAATTGGGCAAAGGGTAGAAAAGGGCAGAAAGACCGGAACGGAGGATTATGAAGAAAAACATGGAGCGTCATTATCGTATAGACGAGGTGACGGCAGAGCGGATAAAGGAAAGGGCAAGGTATCTTTC
Organism: Lachnospiraceae bacterium; assembly: GCA_017525525.1. Taxonomy (GTDB): domain Bacteria; phylum Bacillota; class Clostridia; order Lachnospirales; family Lachnospiraceae; genus Coprococcus_C. Next base: position 1,770 of record JAFXSQ010000011.1, read on the forward strand.
GATAAGTGAATCGGAGTATGTGCGAAGGCTTATCATGAGTGATCTAAGCCCTGTGGATCCAAAAGCGATGAAGGAAATCGTTAGGCATATAGCTGCCATTGGAAATAACATAAATCAGATTGCGCATGTAGCGAACATGATGCTTTTTGATCGCTGTGATCTGGAGCGAATCGATGAGTTTCGTATGGAGCTTATTGAACTGAAAAAAGAGGTCCTTAGGCTGATAAAGAAGATGGAAGGCGGTGACGGCTGATGGCAATCACTCGTCTTGGACATATAAAGCAGGCAGTCGGATCAAATAAGAGCATCGGTGTTTCGAATGCGATAAAGTATATTATCAATCCGGAGAAGACTGAAAAAGGGAAACTTGTCGGGGTGCATAATCTGATTATGAATGCTTCCGATGTAGCCGGTAGTTCTTATGATCAGATGGTACAGACGAAAGATGCCTATGTGAAGCTAACGGGCAGGCAGGGATATCACTATAAGATTTCGTTTGCAAAGGATGATAAGGTGACTCCGGAGATGGCGATGGAGATCGCAAAGGAATTCTGTGAGCTGCATCTGAATGATTATGAGGCGGTATACGCGGTGCATACGAATACGGAGCATCTGCATTTTCATATTGTATTTAATTCCGTGTCTATTGTGGACGGATTAAAGTATCACTATGCAGACGGGGATTGGAAGAAGGATATCCAGCCAATCGTGAATAAGCTATGCGAGAAGAGAGGTCTTTCGATTATAGATGAGAAGAAGCCCGGGAAAAAGGAATACCGAAACTATGGAAGCTGGAAGGCTGACCATAAGGATCAGGGCAGTCCGAAGAGATATTATACATGGGAGAGAATTCGCGCGGATATGGATGCCTGTATAAAGAAGGCAAAAAGCTACGACGAGTTCCTGAATATGATGAACGGGTGCGGTTATATGATGGATGACAGTGGAAAGCATTTGCGTATTTATGCTCCCGGAAGAGTAAAACCTGTAAGGTCATATGTAGTGACTCCCGATAAGATGACCTATACGAAGGAAAATATAAAGCGAATGATAGCGGGAACCTATCAGCGCCGGGACAGGAGAGAAGTCCTTAACAGGATGTACCGCGACTGGAATGTATTCCTTCGTACGGAGAGGATAAAGGTAGTCGGAAACAGCGGCAGAAATAATCTTGAATTTGCACAAAGAGAAGAAGCGGTCAGGATGATCCTTACGCATGATTTCCGCGGCGTGCAGGATGCGGATAACTATCTGCAGTATCTTGAAGCAGCGGATCGTGAGCTGAACATCATCAAAAAGTATGTGAAGAGTTATATGGATCTCTTTTCTGTATACGAGGACAAGCTGCAGGGGATAGTTATGTATGCGAGGAGCCAAAGAGTAACAAATCCTTCGGTAAGCCGCAAGACATATCAGTGGAAGAGTGCGATGCGGGATTATATGGATCTTGTGGATGCCGGCGTGAATCCGCTTTTGCTATACAGATTAAATGCAACCGCGGTGAGGATTAATGAGAATGTCGATGCGTTTAAGAAGAAGCTTTATGTGGATAAGCAGATTGTAAGAAGGATTATCAATTCTGAAAGAGACGAACGAACCACCGGGCATATCGAAAAGGTAGAAAGATGAAATACAGTACCAACAGTACTAAGAAGAATTCGCAACAGAAATAAATATTTGTTATGATAGGATCAAGATGATACGAGCCGGAGCTGATGCTTCGGCTTTCTTTTATGGAAACGGAGGCGGTAGCATGAGTGAAGTACCGGGACTTATGGAAGGCGTGGAAGCGGTAAAGGTGATGTTCGAAGGAACGGAGATTTTCCTTAAGCTTGGAGGCAGTGTTGCAAACTGGACAGTGGATAAGATTGCGCGGATAACAGCGCTTATAGTTCAGCATATGCAAAAGAAAAAGGCAGACATGAAAGAGGGCGAGGTGAACTTCAAGGACCTCGTGACGAAGAACAAGAGCGGCGTGGGTATGCTGCAGATTGAAGAAGAGCATATGGATCTCTTCCTTGAATACGCGAAGGAGACAGGGCTTTCTTATTCCATCATGCCGGATATCAACAAGCAGGACATATATAAGGAGATCGCTTATCCGGAGTACCAGGGAGAGGCTTTTCGGTATTTCATCGCAAGACATCCGGATATCGCAAAGACTTATACCTACGGAGAGTATTTCGACAACGCAAAGATAGAGGATATAGAAGAAGAGATAAAGGGTCTTGGCAAAGAGGCGGTAGAGTATGCCAAAGAGCTTGAGAAAAAGGAAAAGCAGGAAATAAAGAACGGAAACAAAGAGCTGAGTATGCCGATTGACAGTTCGCTGCTTCATTTGAATGAGGAGGGCGAGATAAAGCAGATACTCGTAGCTGTTCCTAATACAGAGGATGAGTATATAGTCGTTAGTAAGAATCAGATCACAGAGACAGACGGCGTGCTCCGATTGCATCTTGATTCGGATGCGAAATATGAGATTGTAAACAGTCGGGGGATCGCGGGAACTGAATTCCCGGGACAGATTAAGGAAGAAGGAAAGGTCGTTCCGGAATCAGAAAATCAAGGCACAAATACCATCTCCGGCTCACAATTCAAGGGGCGTATAGACCGTATGGATGAGATGACGGAGCTTAACCGTGCCAGGCAGGCAGAGGTAAAGTCAAGTGTACGATTCAAAGCAAGGACAGAATCAGGTGAGGTTCACACTAAGACAATCATTAAGAGTCCGGATCAGCCGAGAGGCCTTGCACAGCCGATAAAGGAAAAGGCTAAACAGCTTGAACAGGGAATAGAAGATATCATATCAAAGAGCGGAAGATAGGGTGGTGCGATGGAACAAAAGAAGAGGAAGCCACCATATTTTCTTTATGCTGCGGTATATATTATCCTGCTTTATTTCGGACTTCAGATCGCGTCCTGTGCGTCACCCGGAGATACGATCGTAGATATCGTAAAGAAGTACGAAACTGCCATATCAAAAAGCATGCTATATGTGGGCTGGAGCAAGGAGTATTCTTTAAAGACGATTGCTTTGATAACGATAATCTGCGGCGTGTATGTACTGTATGATATGACAACCAAAAGAAACTTCCTTCCCGGCAGGGAATACGGCAATGCAAAATGGGCAGATATCAATGCAGTGAATAAACAGTTTACTGATAAGGACAGGCATAATAACCGGATTTATTCGGAAAGGCTTCGTATAAGTATGGATGGTTATAAGACAAGGATTAACAACAATGCGCTGATCCTCGGCGGAAGCGGTGCAGGAAAGTCAATGTTTCTTATCATACCGAATATCCTGATGGCAAGATCGCAGGGGCAATACCCGGGAAGCTTTATTTTAACCGATCCCAAGGGCGAGCTCCTGCAGAAATGCGGCCGCTACCTGAAACGGGCCGGATACAGAATAAAGGTATTAAATCTTACCACGGAAGGGATGAGTGAAAGTGATTGCTATAACCCTTTTGATTACATCCGCAGGGAATCGGATATAGATAAGCTGATAACAAACTTAATAGCAAATACGACAGATAAAAATGCGACCAAGCAGGATGGTTTCTGGGAGAAAGCGGAATCCATGTTGCTGCAGGCGCTTTTTTTATTTGTCTGGATGGATGGCGACAAGTTCGATCTGCCTAAGAATATGAACTCTGTAATCAATCTTCTGTCGCTGGCTGAGATACCGAGTGAAGCGGACAGACAGAAGAAAAAGAAGTCACCGCTCGACGAGAAGTTTGATGAATTGGTTGAAAAGACAAAGAACCGCAAGAAAGGCGGTACAAAGCACCCTGCATTCATTAAATACAAGAAGTGTATGGGCGGCGCCGTAGATACGGTGCGGTCCATAGTTATTTCCGCAAATGCGCGAATGGCCATCTTTGAAAATGAAGAGGTGGAGAGGCTGCTTTCCACAGACGAGATGGACCTGGCAAGTATCGGAACAGGGCTTGTGGGAAATCAAAGGAATGTAAAAACAGCGCTCTTTTGTGTGATACCGGATGCGGATACGACATATAACTGCATTGCCGGCATGCTTTATACCCAGCTGTTCCAGGAACTCTATCAGGTCGCTGACGCGCCGGACAATAAAGGGAAACTGCCGGTACCGGTAACATTCTGGCTGGATGAGTTTGCGAATATCGCTTTGCCGGACAACTTCACCAGGTTGCTTGCAACGATGCGATCACGACTGATCTCATCCGTTATCGTGCTTCAGAACCTTGCACAGATCAAGAAGCTCTATGAGAAGGACTGGGAGGTTATAACCGGTAACTGTGATGTGCTTGTCTATCTCGGAGGAAATGAACAGAGCACGCACAAATACATTTCCGAGAATCTGGGTAAGACAACCATTTGGAAGAGGTCCCGCGGAAAAAGCTACGGGAAGAGCGGCTCTTCATCAAAGAATGAGGATGTACTCGGAAGAGAGCTCCTTACCACCAACGAAGTACGTGAACTGGACAATGATAAGTGTATTGTCTTTGTGCGCGGACAGCAACCAATCATAGATGACAAGTACCGGACGCTTGAAACAAAAGAGTTTCATGTGGCAGAGCAGCTTGGTATATATGTGCACTCGGTTGAAAAAGGAAGAATTGAATCGGTCACTATCATAGACCGGGAGACCTTTGAGCATTTAAGGAAAAGCGGAAAGCTGACGGCGGAATTAAGGCTTACGAAAGATCAATTGGCAGGTTCGCTATACGGAAAGAATCTTACGGATGAGGAACTTCTCGAAAAGGTTCGAAGCAGCGGAGAGCGGACAGATACGCCTCCGCCGAAGGATAAAGACATATTGGAGATAGATATTACGGAGCTTTCGGTGGAACAGGTTTTATATATACCTGAATTTGAATTGGATGATGAGCAGATGGATGAGGTGATCGCCGGTATCGAAAATGGGCTTTCGGATGAACAGATAAAATCCTACATCTTGTATGACTCTGCATCGGATATGCGAGTGAAAAGAAGAATGCTTGAAGCAATCAATGAGAGAAGGAAGAAAGAAGGCTCAGTGTCATTCTGAAAGTAAAAAAAGCGGTGTCATTCTGAGCGAAGCGAAGAATCTTATAGTGAGGTGAAAACCAATGCAAAGAAAACAACCCTACCTGAAAATCCGTTACGATCCTTAGTGCAGCAGCACCACTTATGGGAAAGGGAATATATCACGAAAATAAAGCGAAAGGAGACACAAAGCATGAAGTATTCAGTAAAATGCACACCGATAAAGAATGGATCATATAACGTGGTCGGTCTGGCGAGTGTTGTGATTGACGACAAGCTTATGGTTAGCAACATACAGCTTGTTGAGCAGAATAACAACTTCGAAGTGCACTATCCGTCCAGGAAGTCAAAGAAGACTGACACGGGATATATGACCATTGCTTATCCTGCAGATCAGAAGCTAAAAAGAAGCATGCTGAATGCAATCATAAAGTCGTATAAGAAAAACGGCGGCAAAGAAGATTTTGCAACCGATACCGCATTTGATTTAAGGACAAATGTGAAGCCTTGCGACAGGGATAGCCTGCGCGGCCTCTGCAGGGTATCGTTATCCGAAAATGATGAATTCTGTTTAAACGACATTATGTTGCGTGAAGGAAGCAAGGGGATTTATATCGACTTCCCGTCTTACAGGACGAGTAAGGTTGATGAAGAGGGAAAGACTGTTTATAACGATGTGATCAGTCCGTTCTCAAAAGAATTCTATGCAGAGCTTAAGGATGTTCTTATCGCGAACTACGAGGATAAGATAAGCATGGATCACGAGTCAAGTGAACTTTCAAAAGAGGATATGACCGAAGAAGAGATGCCGGAGCTTGCCGGAAGCTTGCCATTTCGGTAGGGAGGAAAGAGAGGTAAATGTCATGAAGAAAACAAGTATTACAGTAAACGGAAAAGAATACGAGATCGAAAGTGCAGGCAGAAAAGCAAAGCGTGAGAGAAACAATCTTCACAGGGCATATGCAGAAGCCATGAGTAAAGCTTTCAACCGAAAGAGAGAGGAGTGTGATGACCATGCAGTTTGATGAGTTTTGCGAATTTATAAAAAAGAATATCGGAGACTATCTTCCGGAGTGTCATAATCTGGTGGTAGAAATCCGTGACACAAAGAAAAACAACGGCGTTGTTCTGAGGTCTCTTTGCATGAGGGATGACCTTGATAACAATTGCGCCAGCAATATCTATCTGGAAGCTTACTACAAGCAGTACATGGATAAGCTCACTATAGAACGTGTCATGCAGGATATCGCAGAGGAATATCGTAATTCAAGAGAAACAATAAAGACAAAAGGAATATCGGCTGATTTCTTCAGCAATCTTGATCCGGATAATATCATCATAAAGCTTGTAAATTACGAAAAGAATAAGGAAATGCTTGATGAATGCCCGCATGTAAGATTCCAGGATCTCGCAGTTACATTCAGGGCAGTATGTTTTTCGTCAGATTCTGATCTAATGTCGGCGTTGGTAGATGACAGGGCGTTGGTAGGTATGAATATGACCGTAGATGAGCTGTACAGCAAGGCGAAGGAAAATTATAGCAGCAAATTCCCGACTTCTATCAGATCCTTAGGTTCGGTGCTTGCAGGGCTTATGGGAGACATTCCTATGCCTCCGCTTGACACTCAGCCCGACAGGGAAATCTATGTGCTTACGAACAAGCAGTGTATAAACGGCGCCACCAACATCGTGCTCGATGATGCGCTGGCGGAAGCGGAAGAGAAGATCGGAGGAAACTTTTACATAATACCGTCGTCAGTGCACGAGACGCTTTTGGTACCTGAGAACAGTGCTATAGATCCGAATGATATAGCAGGAATGGTTTATGATATTAACCGTTCTGTAGTAAGAGAGGACGAGGTTCTGTCTGACACCGTATACTTCTATGATGCGGCTACAAAGCAGATTAGTATGGTTAATCCGCCAAAGTCCAAGGAAGAAGAGAAGCAGGAGGAGCCGGCAAGAGATAACGCACTTGATGATATGGACTTTTCTACCGAACGCGGAGGAAGGTAACAGAACGAAGTAAATAATGTATGAGCCGGAAAGCCGCCTGCGGGATGTCAGATGTCCTGCGGGCGGCTTTTTTTGCGTTGAAAATGATTTTCCCGAACGAACTTTCGAAAAAATGGCGCCTCCAAGGTCTTTTTATGACACACCTCTTTTGAAATAATAAAGTCAGAGAAAGGACGGTGACCTTTATGAGAACACTGATAAAGATTATGTTTTTTCCTATAGTGATCCCAATTAAGATTGCAAAAGAGGTTTTAGATTGGCTTTTTATCTTTATGTTTTTTGAATAAGGAGTTAAGGATCAATGTTAAAAAGGATTAGGCATTGGCTGAAGCCACATAAAAATTGCAGATCATGCTGCTTGTGCTGCAGGTTTTACAATGAGTGCAGCAGAGATTTCAAGATAAGAAGGAAAAGACTTTAAAAAAATAGATGTCCCTTTATGTCATCTTGTGATATAATGTCTATTGTGCAACAGTGCATGCTTATTTATTTGGAGGACACAAGATGGCTCGAAGCGAGAATATGCGTTTGAAGTTATTGTTCTTATCGAAGATTCTTCAGGAACAAACAGATGAAGAACACCCAATCACTATGCCGGAGATAATAGAAGAACTAGGCAAGTATGATATAGGGGCAAACAGGAAGAGTCTTTATGAAGATTTAGAAGCTCTTCGTATGTATGGACTGGATGTGGTTAAAGACAGAAGAGGCCCACAGACATATTACTATCTTGGAAATCGAGATTTTCAACTCGCAGAATTAAAGTTCTTGGTGGATGCTATAGAGTCTTCCAAGTTTATCACGGAAAGAAAAGCAGATGAGCTTATAAAGAAGCTTTGCCATACCGTGAGCACATATGACGCAAAGCTTTTAAAGCGCGGCGTGTCTGTTTCCGGACGTGTGCGTAATATGAACGAAAGTATATACTATACAATCGATGTTATTCATAACGCCATGAACGAAAACAAGCAGATTAAGTTCCGTTACTTCAGATGGAATGTAAATGGCAAGGCTGAGTATCGCAGGAACGGCGACTTTTATGAAGTGAGCCCATGGATGCTTATACTTGATGACGAAAAGTACTATCTGGTTGCTTATGATATCGAGGAAAAGATATTTAAGCATTACCGTGTAGACAAGATGCGGGATGTGCAGCAGTCCGTGAAGAAACGTAACGGAGCAACCGAATTTAAAAAACAAAACAAGACAATGTATACACAACAACACTTCCGCATGTTTGGTGGGGATGTTGAAACTGTAACCCTGCGATGCAAGAACGAATTATCCAATGTAATAATAGATCAGTTTGGCAAAGATGTGAAACTAATCCCGGTGGATGATGAACACTTTACCGTTAAAGTCGAGGTTGCAGTCAGCAACCAGTTTTTTGGTTGGGTGATTAGCTTAGGCGATGGGGTGGTTATAGTGACACCTCAGAAAATCAAAAAACAGATGTTGCAAATAGCTCGATTCATTGATTCTACATATATTTCATAGAGTTTGAGCTTTAAATATACAATGAGGTTGAGAAATGCTGATAGATGAAAAGCAATATGGGTATAGTTTTATAGATTTATTTGCAGGGGCAGGTGGTCTGTCTGAGGGATTCCTCCAGGCAGGGTTTAAGCCGGTTGCCCATGTTGAAATGAATGAATTTGCAGCTAGAACGCTTGAGACAAGAAGTGCCTACTACTATTTGAAGGGCACTGATAATCTTGCAATATACAAAAAGTATATGCAGGGAAAAATGACGCGCGATGAACTGATGAAAAACATCCCGGCGTCCATCATAAAAACAATTATCAACGAGACCATGTCGGATGAAACGCTCCCCTCGATTTTTAAAACAATCGACGGAATCATGAAAATCCGGGGTATTAAAACGGTTGATGTTATCGTTGGCGGACCGCCTTGCCAAGCGTACTCCCTTGTCGGGAGAGCCCAGAGCAGCCATATGGAAGTTCCGATGGAGGAAGATCCCCGTAATTATCTTTATAAGCTTTATGCCAGATTTTTGAAACGCTATCAGCCAAGAATGTTTGTGTTTGAGAATGTCACAGGTATCGAATCGGCAAACGGCGGTACGACATGGAAGAACATTCAGAAGTATCTTAAGCGCGTAGGATATGAGATCGAGTGCCGTGAGCAGAATGCCCATACGTTTGGAGTTCTTCAGAACAGGCGAAGGATGATTATTGTCGGCTGGCTTAAAGGCAGCGACCTGAAATACCCGGATTTTCTGGAAATTAAAACAGATGCTGTTGTAAACGACCTATTCAAGGATCTTCCGGTACTTCATCCCGGCGAGAGCGATGACAAATATGCCAGGACGAAAGCCAGCAGATATGTTACCGATAACGGAATAAGGACAACAGATGATGTTCTGACACTCCACAACTGCCGCCCGAACATAGACCGCGACATCAAGATCTACAGGAGAGCAGTAGAGCTGTGGAACGATGGGCATAAGAGGCTCAACTATAATGACTTGCCGGATGAACTGAAAACTCATAAGAACCGCCACTCATTTGTTGACAGGTTCAAGGTTGTGGAGGGTGATGAACCGTGCTGCCATACCATACTGGCGCACTTGTCCAAGGACGGCCACTATTTTATTCATCCGGATATCGAACAGAACAGATCCATTACTGTCCGTGAGGCAGCAAGGATACAGTCGTTCCCGGACAGCTATTTCTTTGAAGGACCGAGAACATCCCAGTTTGTGCAGATCGGGAACGCGGTCCCTCCCATGATGGCAAAGGGAATAGCAATAGGTATCTTCGAACAGTTATACAAAGGAGTTTCTGATGGAGAGCAACCTACTTCTTGAGCAATTCAGCAGATATAAAAAGCTGGAACTTGAGGCATCACCGTTTCACTTCCTGCTGGATGCAAACATTGAACTGAATCCGCACCAGATCAATGCGTTCTGCGCAGCCATTCAGGCATTGAAAACAGGCGGCATTGTTCTGGCAGACGAGGTTGGTCTCGGAAAAACAATCGAGGCCGGTCTTGTGCTGAAGTATGTGATCGAATCAGGTGCAAAAAAAATATTGATTGCCCTTCCGGCATCGCTGCGGAAACAGTGGGAGCTGGAACTTGAGGACAAGTTTGGCCTGGAGTCCGTTATTCTTGACAGGTTTACAGTCGAAAAAGATAAAGAAGAATGGCGTAAAAGGCTGACGGGCAACAAGAAAGTCAGGATAGTTCTGACCTCTTATGATTACTCATCGAAACTGATGAAACGGTTCCCGGAAGTAAAGTGGGACTTCCTCATCATCGATGAGGCGCATAACCTCAGAAATGTGTTTCATGGCACAAAGAGAGCGAAGAACCTGTATGAGCTGTCGAAGGGAATACCGAAAATCCTCCTGACGGCAACTCCGCTGCAGAATTCACTTACAGACCTTCACGGCTTGATTTCATTCATTGATCCAAGAATTTTTGGCAGTGAGAAGGTTTTCAATAAACGCTACATCGAGGGTGAGGATTACTCAGACCTGAAACGGGAGCTGTCCCCTGTCCTTTACAGGACGCTCCGCAGAGATGTGGCGAAGTATATGAATTTCAAGAAAAGAATCTGCCGGACGGTGGACTTTACTCTGTCGACAGATGAGATAGAGTTGTATCAGCGCGTAAATGACTTTTTGAAAAGAGACCTGCTGTATTCCATACCGTCATCAAACCGCAGCCTGATCATACTCGTTATCAGAAAACTGCTTTCATCCTCCAGCTTTGCTCTGATAGAGACCTTTGAAGTGTTGAAGGCCAGACTGGAGAAATTAAAGGAAGGCAGTAAGTCGGCAAACGCCCAGGAAGGCTTTGACCTTTTCTGGAGCTTTGTTGAAGATGAGATTGACGAATCCGGGTTTGAAGAAACTGAGGATGAAGATACCATCATCCAGAAGCAGTATATCCAATCGGAGCTGGATGAGGTCAACACGATTATAGATGTCTCAAAACGGATTAAGTCCAATGCCAAGGTGCTGGCACTTAAATCCGCAGTTAAGATTGCATTCGACTACCAGAAGGAACAGGGCATCTCACAGAAGGTTGTGGTATTCACAGAGTCGAAACGAACACAGAAATACATAGCGGCGGAACTCAGAAAGACTGGGTTTGAAGATGAAGATATTCTTCTGTTCAATGGCGACTTCGATGACGCCATGACGAAAGAAATATACAGGACATGGCAGGTTAAGAACTTCGGGAATGTGAACTATGGAAGAAGCGTGGAGTACAAGCACGCCATTGTGGACTATTTCCGAAACAACGCCAAAGTGCTGATATGCACGGACGCAGGTTCTGAAGGTCTGAACCTTCAGTTCTGCAACACAATTATTAACTATGACCTGCCCTGGAATCCGATGAAAATAGAGCAGAGGATTGGACGTTGCCATCGTTACGGGCAGGAGCATGATGTTGTTGCAATAAACCTTCTCAACACACAGAACGCCGCAGACCAGCGTGTCTATGAAATCCTGTCAAAGAAGTTTGAATTGTTCGAGGGCGTTTTCGGTGCTTCCGATATTGCGCTCGGTGCCCTAGAATCAGGAACCAGCTTTGAGAAAATGGTTCTTGAGATTTATCAGAGCTGTGACACCACAGCGGAATTCAAAAAGGCTTTTGATAAACTGGATCGGAAGCTGAATGCCAAACGGGATAAAAAAACGCGGGAGCTGCGTACACTTTTGCTTACAGAAAGCAGCGGTGCAAAGGAACAGGCGCTGGAGGCGACCAAGGCCGACATCGCCCGTTATCTCCGGCAGGTCGAGTACTGGAACAAGGTCAGCGAACCCGAAGTGGATGGCGGTCTGCATTACTGGAAAGTGGATAACTGGGGCATGAGGATACTCGGTTCCCACGGTCTACTGTTTGTTGGTGCCTTCTGTGATTCGGGAAATCTGCTGTTCCCTGTCTTATTGCTATGTGATGAGAATGGTGAATATATAGACTTTGATGAGGAGGAGCTTGTCCCGGCGCTTGAAAAGATTGACGATATGGATGTCAAGTACTTCACACCGACGGAGTCGGAAATGAAGTTGTACCAGAGACTTTATGATGACCTGACAGCAGAAATGCTCAAGCGTTTTCGGGAGCAGGCAGAGCCAGTCAAGGAATACAACAGAAGGAAAATCGAAAACTGGGAGCGAATCCAAATGGAGCAGCTGGTGGCAAGCTACCAGGAAATGAATGCGGAAATTGAAGCCATGAGGGAACAGGAGCGGGCTTCGGACAACTTTTATGAAAAGATAGACATTCGCAAGAAGATAAGTGAAAAGGCCAAGGCACTGGAAAAGCTCCAAGAGTCCTTCCACAAGAAGGAATCGGACTTCAAGGTTGCGGGGGAACAGGAAATCGCAGAGTTTAACAAACAGTTCGATATTAACCCGATTTTACTGGTTAACATCGTACTGAAATTTTAAGGAGAATTGATTATGCAGAAGACAGGAAGACTGGAATTGACATGGGTGGGCAAATACGATGAGCCTGTAGTTGAACCGAGAATTTTGCTTGAAGACAAGGAGAAATCCTATGGAGACCATAAGAGCGAGAATATGTTGATTCATGGAGATAACCTTATAGCCTTGCAAGCATTACAGCAGGATTTTTCAGGAAGAATCAAATGCATTTACATTGATCCGCCATATAATACGGGAAGTGCATTTGAACACTATGATGATAATCTTGAACATAGTATTTGGTTGTCTCTTATGAAAAAGCGTCTGGTTCTACTTCGTGAATTACTATCGGAAGACGGCACAATATGGATTCAAATAGATGATGAAGAGCAGGCATATTTGAAGGTGCTTTGTGACGAAGTGTTTGGGCGCGGAAATTTTATCAATATGATTTCTGTTAATATGAAGAATATTGCTGGGGTGTCAGGTGGCGGAGAAGACAAGAGACTAAAGAAAAATTGTGAGTATATTTTGGTTTACGCAAAAGAGTATTCTCTTCTGCCCCTGTTCAATGGACCATATTCATATACGGAAATGTCGGAACTTGTTCAGCAGTACATCGATGAAGGAAAAAGCTGGAAATACACAACGGTTCTTCTTAACCCAGGTGAGAAGGAATACTATGGCTCTACTGTAGATGGCGATGGTAACGAAATAAAAGTGTTTCTGAGGAAAAAACCGGAAATGCTGTCTATCAAACAGGTGGCAACAAGAGATGGAATTACTGAGAAAGAGGCATATAAGAAATACGGTATAAGCATTTTCCAAACAACAAACGCACAAAGTTCCATTAGAACAAGGGTGATGGATTATCGTGCGGAAGAAGGCATCGAAGAGGATCTGATTTCAATCGAGTATGTACCAAAAACTGGGAAAAACAGAGGAAAGGTATATGAACAGTTTTATAAGGGCGATAAATGTAGATTGTTTGTTTGGCTCAGAGATACATCCGAGGTTATTGATGGTGAATTGTACAAGAAGGATTTGCAAGGCACTTATTGGGATATGAATGCATGGATGAAAAATCTGACCAAAGAAGGCTCTGTAGAATTTGGTAGTGGCAAAAAACCAGAGCAGCTTGTTCGGCAAATCATAGAAATGACAACAACCGAAAATGAATGGGTACTTGATTCCTTTCTCGGTTCTGGGACGACAGCCGCTGTAGCCACAAAACTGAATAGAAAATGGATAGGTGTGGAACTGGGAGAACAAGCATATACTCACTGCAAGCCGAGACTCGATCGTGTAATTGATGGGAATGATTCTGGCGGCATTACTAAAATTGTTGATTGGCAAGGTGGCGGCGGATATCATTTCTACGAGCTGGCACCAAGCCTTCTGGTAAAAAACGAAAAGCTGCCGGTTTACCAGATAAATCCCTCATATACCTTTGAGATGCTCTGTGAGGCCATATGCAAGATTGAGGGGTTCCGCTACAAGCCGCAGGATGTGTTCCACGGACATTCATCCGAAAAACGGTTCATTCACATCACTACGGAATTCATAAATGCGGGATATATGAAATCGCTGTCTGCAAGACTAGCAGAAGGTCAGTCACTTCTGATCTACGGAACAAAGATACAGTCGGATATGATTCTGCCCGATAACATCGAGGTCAAGAAGATACCGAAGGATCTGTTGGACAAGTGCGATTTTGAAAGTGAGGTACGGTAATATGTCTGAGACAGTAAACAAGATCAAATATGCCATGAGCTTGAGAACTCCCCAAGAGGAGGCTCTCTCATACCTTGATGCCATCACATCACGCTGCGATTATAAAAAAGACGGCAAGGAAACCATTGAGGCGGCGGCAACCGAATACTGCGAAAAGCAGCGGAAAGTGAACTCGTTATTCGACTTTCCGTCATTTTGCTATGCAATGGCAACAGGTATAGGAAAGACCCGTCTTATGGGTGCCTGCATTTACTATCTGTACAAGACAAAGGGATATAAACATTTCTTTATCCTGGCACCGGGCAACACAATCTATGACAAGCTCCGTAAGGAAACCAATCCGAACCATCCGAAATATATATTTAAGGGACTTGAAGCAGAGATGGGCAGACCGAAGGTGTATGACGGGGAAAACTATGATACATATCCCATCAAATATGACCAGATGACCTTGATCATTGAGAAGACCTCCGACATACAGATTTTCATTTTCAATATCGGGAAGATATTTAACAGCAAGACTGACACGCAGTTCAATTTCCATAAGTTCAAGGAAACGCTGGGTGCTTCCTTTGCTGATGTCTTGGCGCAATTTGATGACCTTGTTATCTGCATGGATGAGGCTCACCGTTACTATGCTCCGGCATCGATGAAAGCTATCAATTATCTTAAGCCCGTGCTCGGTCTAGAGTTTACTGCAACACCGAAAAGCACATCAAATGTCATATATGCATACGACCTTGCAAGGGGCGCTGTAGAAGGCTATCTGAAAATTCCTGTTGTTATGGGACGTTCCAATACTGCAGGATACAGCCAGGAAGATATCGAGGAGATGAAAATCCGTGACGGTCTTACCCTTCACGAGCATCGTAAGGCAGTGCTTCGCGAGTATTGCAGCGAGAATGACATTGACTATGTAAAACCCATTGTCCTGATTGCGTGCAAGGATACCGACCATGCAAAGAAGATTCGTTCTCTTATCGACAGCGATGCCTTTCAGAATGGAAAGTACAAGGGCAAGGTTATAGAGATACATTCAAAACAGACTGGAGAGGAGTCGGAAGAAAATATCCGTCTTTTGCTTTCTATTGAAAGTGCATCAAACCCGGTTGAAATTGTTCTTCATGTCTACAAACTGAAGGAAGGCTGGGATGTGAACAACCTGTTTACTATCATTCCGCTTAATGCGGCAAAAAGTGATATCCTCGCCATGCAAACAATTGGTCGTGGTTTGAGACTTCCGTTTGATGAACAAACAGGTAACGAAGATTTGGATTCTCTCGATATTGTTGCCCACGATCATTACCGCGAGCTGGTGGATGAGATCAAGAGCAGTGATATTTTCCGTTACAGGGATCTGGACAAGGCCTCTGTTGAGCCAACGGAAGCTGTGGGAGTTTCTGCTGGTATGGATGACGGTCAGCTTTCTCTGATCGATTTTGCAATTTCGGCATCAGGTGTGAAGTCGTTTGTAGAGATTGACAACCCCAAAACACAGTTGGAGATTTATCAAGAATATATTAAGAACTTTGTTGCAGCACAGAAGAAAGACAAGAAGACTGATAATCCGGATCAGTTGACGTTGTTCGATATGTTCCCTGAGTCAACCGAGGGAACTGGTGTTGAAACACCGACTAGAACACAGACCCAGCCTCAGCCTGCCGCAGTGGGAAAGGGTGACAAGCAGCCTCTTTCTAAAGAAGAGTTTGTAAAGACGGTTACGGAATATTCTGCAAAGGCTATCTCTGTTCCCAAGATTCTGGTGCAGACCACTTCCGAGGTGAAGTTCAACCGTTTCGAGGTAAAGAGGACCATTGCTGACTTTGAGGTTGCTATGGCTAAAATTGAGCGTTTTGACGCTATCAACCAGCAACTGCTTTCTGTTGTAGATGCGCAGATCCTTGAGGTCAATGATGCCATGAACACGCTGGCCTGCATGCTGCTCGATACCATCAGTGAGTTATCTTATGATGATGCAGACTTTGTTATTGATGTGGTAGAACAGTACCTTGCGCAGATACCGGGAGATGAGGAGAATAAGCGCCGCATTGTGCGCCGTTATGCTTCCCTGATTGTTTCCGACATCCGCAAGCAGATTTATGAGCATATGGACAGGAAAACGCAGGATATTCATATCGTTCAGAAGGATCTTATTCTGTTCCGAAGGTTTGTGAAGAATGTAAAAGATGAAGGCAAGGTGAAATATGACAAGCCTTTCTCTGACAAGAGCAACATAAAAAAGTATCTGTTTACAGGATATAAAAAATCATATTATCCGGCGAATGCTTTTGACAGCGATACGGAGCGCCTGTTTTCCATTATACTGGAGGAAGATCCTGATGTTATCCGCTGGATCAAGCCGCCTTTGAACCAGCTCGGTCTCTTTTGGAAAGCTGGCCAACAATATAATCCGGATTTTCTCGTTGAAACAACTTCGGGTAAATTTATGGTCGAGGTAAAGGCTACTAACGAAGTGAACCAAGAGGAGGTTGTCGCCAAGGCAAGGGAAGGAATCAAGTGGTGTCGGTTCGCATCTACAGCCGATCCCGACCATAAGAAATGGGAATATAAGCTGATTTCCGATGACAATGTTCATCCCGGAAACACCTGCAAGTATACACTTGGGACGGCTCATGTCGTGAAGGAGGAGAATAATGGCTGACAGATTTAAGTACTCTGAGGTCAGACAGAAGCTCATCGATACCATAAGAACTGATTTGATCGGTCCGAGAGAAGAGGAAGAAGTGCTGGAGGAGAATCCGCGCTACGCTTATCTTGTCGGCATGCTTGATGTTCAAAGTGATGATGAGGATTACTCGGGCGCTGGTGAGCAGGAAGTTGACGCTGATATGGCATTTGAGGATGGTGAGGATTTTACTGCCGGTGAGGACGATGATAATGAACCGATATCAACAACTCATTTTCAGCTGCCTTCCTCTATCGGTATCAGTTTTTATGTTCAGAGCGACCTGTCTGGAATAAACCTGGATGTAAGCTGGGGAGACTACTCAAAATCATCAGAAAAATACATGGGGAAAGATGAGAAGGAACACAGCCGTGCCATCTATACCCGTATTCCAATGAAAGAAACTGTACGGGTTAACTTTGTTGATTTCACACGCACGAAGGACTACCAGCTTGTATGCGATTCAAATGTCCGCGTTCATGTTTCTCGTATAGGGCTTAAGGGCGGCTACTCACTGGTTACTGCGTATGTGATCAACAAGAGGAGTAATCCGGCTAACAGCGCAGAGGCTATCATGTTCCAGGTGGAGTTGAAAGCTTATGCGGAGGATGGATCTGCGGCCTTCATTGCAGAACATATTTGCCGCGAAATTCTTGCTGCGGATGAGTTTTATTTTGAACAGAGACCGATTCTTGGACGGGGACGCGGATGCGCAGCGGTATGGGATACTCCTGTAGATGGGAGAACAACGGCCGTAAGGTCTGCGTTCATCCCTGAATATGAGTTTCCAGGAGTCAGTGCGGCGCTTGATGGTTTTGACCGATATTTTTTCTCGACGTTTTCTATGTCCGCAAAGCAAAAGAAAGAGGAGACTATCGAAAAACTGAATACACTGGCTGATTCCTACGAAAACTGGATCAACAGGACACTGGTCGGTAACGTAAGAATGAACAATGCCAACTTCAAAGAAAAAATCGGTAATACCGTGATTGATCGCTGTCAGGATGCGCTCAGGCGTATCCGTGAGGGCATATATATCATTGAAACCGATGAGACTTCGTTTGAGGCGTTCTGTTTCATGAACCGTGTTATTTTCCTTCAGAACAGTATCAAGAATTATGCGAAGAAACATGGTTCCGGCATAGAGTGCAATTTTCAGGATTTTATCAATCCGAAAAACGCAGAGAACAACTTCGGCTGGAGACCGTTCCAGATTGCATTTATATTGATGAACCTTGCCGGGATAGTTGACCCAGCGAATGAAGAACGCGAGATAGTAGATCTTCTTTATTTCCCGACCGGCGGTGGTAAAACAGAAGCATACCTCGGTCTGATGGCTTTCGTGATAGCAAACAGAAGGCTTCGTGCAGAAGAAGGTGGGAAATATAATCTTGATGGCGGCGTAACGGTTATGCTCAGATATACTCTGCGTCTTCTTACAACGCAGCAGAGGGATCGTATCACGAAGATGGTCGTAGCGGCAGAGATGATAAGACGTCAGGCATATCCCCGCTTCGGCAAGGAACCGATAAGCATCGGGTTCTGGGTCGGTGGTGGAGTTACACCGAACAAATTTGATGAGTTCATTGAAAAAGCTGACAGACCGCAGGATGCCAGAAGTGCAAGGAATCATGTATATAAGCAGCTCCTTACCTGCCCGTTCTGCGGGAAACCGCTGAAGGAAGAAAACTTCAACATTGATACAGACAAGAAATCGATAGAGATCTACTGCTCCGATAAAGACTGCCAGTTTTACAGATATAAGAACGACAGGATTTCGATTCCTGTTTATATGGTGGACGAGGAGATATACGGCAAGTGCCCGACCATTATTCTGTCCACAGTCGATAAATTTGCAAGGCTTCCGTGGGATGTAAATACGAATGCCTTGTTTGGTCGCGTTGACCGCAAATGCAGCCGTGATGGATATGTTGCCATCGGTGCAGAGCATGGTCGGCATAACAGAACGGATACCCTCCCTTCGTCGACGCTTGAAAACATCCGTCCGTTCTTGCCGCCGGAGCTTATCATCCAGGATGAGCTTCACCTTATCACGGGTCCGCTTGGTACAGTATATGGAGCATATGAGACCATCATCGAAGATATGTGCGTTCATGATGGTATCCGGCCAAAGTATGTTGTCTCAACGGCTACTATCAAGAATGCGGAAGCACAGACCAGATGCCTGTATGCGAGGAAGAATACAACGCAGTTCCCTCCGAATGGATTTGAAATCGGGGACAGTTTCTTTATCAGGGAAATTCCTGTAGAGCAGGATCCGTTCCGTAAATATGTGGGAGTATGTGCGCCTGGACAGTCTGTAAAGACAGCCTTGCTGCGTGTTTATGCGATTATTCTGCAGGCGGCATACACTTTCTCCCAGCAGGAAGAGTATAAGGGTGTAATCGATCCTTACTATTCCCTAGTCGGGTATTTCAACAGTATACGAGAGCTTGGCGGCGCAGTCCGTCTGCTGCAGGACGACATTCCGAAGAGGATATACAGGATTAAAAACAAGTATGGTCTCGACAAGCAGAGGTATCTGAATCATAACGTGGAGATCACTTCCCGTATGTCCTCATACAAGATACCTGAGAAGCTGAATCAGCTGGAGACCACTTGCGCATCAAAGGACTGTCTGGATACCGCAATTGCGACAAATATGATTGCTGTAGGAATGGATGTTGACCGCCTTGGGCTTATGGTAGTTACGGGTCAGCCGAAACAGAACTCGGAGTATATACAGGCTACGAGCCGTATCGGAAGAGCATTCCCCGGCCTGGTTGTCACCCTTTACAACGCCTATCGGCCCCGTGACCTTTCCCATTATGAGAATTTTACGGGATATCATTCCCAGCTGTACAGGTTTGTTGAGGGAACAACTGCGACACCTTTCTCTGCGAGAGCAAGGGATCGTGTTCTTCACGCGCTGATTATTTCAGCTATCAGGCTGAACTATCCGAACATGGCAAACAATCCAGATGCGGCAGCAATTGGAGCGTTATCGGCTGAACAGCTTGATTCCGTCAAGAAACTCATTATAGACAGATTGAAAATCATCAAGCCTTCTGCCAGAGCAGATGCCGAGATGGAGATAGATCAGTTTATCGACTGGTGGAAACTGCGTGCGGTACAAACGAAACCGCTGCGGTATTTTGTTGTGGGCACCGAACGATATAACCGTTTGATGAATCCGTATGACAAGCCACATGAGGAAGATGAGAAGGCTACTCTGCAATCCATGCGCGAAGTAGAAAGCTCTGCAAATATGTTCTATTACACGGAGGAATAGTATGGCTTTTGATAATAACAAACTTGGAGAGCTGCGACCCAATCAGATCATTACTACTTTTGGCCCCGGCTCCGTTGTAGATGCAGTCAAGGACTCAGTAACGATCCTGGACATCTCCTACTGGAAACATAAAGGAATGAAGATAATAGATGGCAGGCTTGCATCCTATCTGGGAGTTGACTGCTTCTATATGCCACGCACCAGCTTTTCGGGTGATGTCCCGGTCGTGACATTTCCCTACTGGCATGTTTGTTCAAACCTGAAATGCGGTCGCCTCTTTGATGCGAGGAAGAACTTTGATCTGGACAAGTACTTGAAATATGGTGTGACTTGCCCGGAGTGCCACCGTGCTGCATATCCTTCCCGTTTTATTACAATATGCGAAGACGGGCATATGTCTGACTTTCCGTGGAAGTGGTGGGTGCATAGAGGAGATTCCGACTGCAACGGAACACTGAAGATGTATTCAACCGGCAATACTTCCACGCTTGCAGATATGTGGGTGGAGTGCTCCTGCGGTGCAAAGAGGAGCATGAACGGCGCTACCCAGAGAGATAATTTTGAAGGCGTCTCCTGCTCTGGACATCATCCGTTCAGACCGAATGTAAAAAATCAGAGATGCAGCAAGCCTGTTATTCCGTCTCAGCGCGGCGCATCAAATGTGTATTTTGCAGTAAGCAGAAGTGCCATCTCAATACCACCGTGGATCAATCCGCTGTATAACCTGATCGATGAGCATCTGCGTGATATAGAGCTTGCGAAGCAGCTGATGGGCGATGCGGGGGTTGATAAAATATACGAGATGTATTTCTCGTCCTTTACAAAAGATGAATTTGACGCCGCACTTGAACGCAGAATGAACAACATTAAAGAGTACACAGAAATCAAACAGATGGAGTATAACGCCATTACACATTTTGATGATCCGCTGTATGAGTCGAACAAGAAGCATTTCAAGGCGGAGGAAGATGCTCTCCCTGGCTATCTGAAAAAGTATTTCAGTCGGATCATCCGGGTGACGAGGCTGAGAGAGGTTCGCGTTCTTTTAGGCTTTACCAGAGTAGATGCTCCAGATCCTGATGCCGATGAGCAGCCTAACGTTGTAAAACTCAGCAAGGGGAAAACAGAGCGGTGGCTGCCGGCGGCCGAGGTAAATGGTGAAGGCATCTTTATCGAGTTTAACAAAGATACACTTGGAGAATGGCTTGGCAACAGTAAGGTAAAAGCTATTTCTCAAAAATATGCAGAGTCTTACCAGGAGTTTTGTGATTCTAAAGGATGGACGGTAACCGTTCTGCGAGACGCAGTCTATGTGCTTATGCATACGTTTGCGCATTTGATGATAAAGCAGATGTCCATGTCATCCGGGTATTCTTCATCTGCTATCAGAGAGAGGATTTACTTTGGCAATAAGATGTCCGGCATCCTGCTTTACACCGGAAGTTCAGATAAAGAAGGATCGCTTGGAGGCCTTGTAGAACTGGGCACGATAGAACAGATGACGAGCCTTATGAGAGATGCTTTCCAGGAGGCGCTGGTTTGCACCAATGACCCGGAGTGTATGAGTAATCTTCCTGCAGGCAAAAACTCCAATGGAGCAGCATGCCATTCCTGCTGCATGATATCTGAGACAGCGTGCGAAAATGGAAACAGAATGCTTGACCGGGGGCTTGTAGTTCCGATTCCCGGTCGTGAGGAATGTTCATACTTTAAGGAGCTGGTGGGCGATTTATGTCAGGTGGAATTTTAAACAAAGAACTGCTTCTGAATACTGTCAAGAGTGATGCAGCGAACGGAACATCTAATGCCGTCCCTATGATAAAGAGAGGGTTCCCTGAACTGTCGAATGCGCAGTGTGCGAACATTACAAAGATTATCGCGGATGCATTAAACTCTGGGGAAGCCGACAAAGTATCGCTCGTTGTTACTGCGCCGCCTTCGTTTTCGATTAATGCACGAACGACCATGAATGTGGTTCAGTCGATGATTGAAGGCGCAGAACGGAATATCCTGATTACGGGGTATTCGCTGTCCTCATATTTTTCTGAACTTGTTGATACCATTATTCAGAAAAGCCAGCGCGGTGTGTTTGTAAAGTTCTTCGTTAATGACCTGAATAAGCAGCCTGAGTTTGAAAAAGTGCTCAGATATAAAGGGCGGTTCTTGAAGGTTTATGATTTCCACCAGGAAGAAGACAAGATGGCGGCACTTCATGCGAAAGTAATCTCTGTGGATCAGCAGCAGACATTGATTACATCAGCGAACCTGTCATACCACGGACAGCAGGGCAACATAGAACTTGGAACGCTGGTTGAATCGAGGAATATAGCAAAGCAAATAGACGATGTTTTTACAAAATTAATCTTTTCGAAAGTATTTAATGAGGTTTAGTTATGTGTTTGATTTGCTTGGGCAGGTGGATAAATAATGAATAATATTGGTAAAATTGCTGAAACAACAACGATTCCGAGTGAAATAACATGGAATACGAATTCGGATTCTTTGTGTAACTACATGAAAGAGATAGAGTTTTTGAAGAGCAAGTTAAAAGACAAAGCAGTAATTCCGCGTTATGTATCAGAGGACTTAGAATATCTTGAAATACCGGGATTAAGCCGTATTGCGTTTCCGATGATTTGTTTTTGTGATATTCCGTTTTCAAAAATTAGAATTCACATAAAAAAGTATGGATCATATGGAATAGCTTTTGATAAATCTCGTATTTTAAAAAAGTATGGTATTCAGCCTATTCATTATATTAGTAACAAATCTCCAATTAAATATGATTTTAAAGAAGCGTACTTATGTAGTATGGAGATTGACGAGCAAAATCATAAAATTGCACCATTAAAGGACTATCTTTTGAGTACGGTTGCTTTTATGAAGCCGGTTTTTGGTTTGGAACAATGCGAAGATGGAAGAAGAGATTATATTTTCCAAAATGAAAATGAGTGGAGATATGTTCCGGCAGAAAAAGATATTCCAACAGAAATGGATTATGTAATGCTTAATGAATATGTTTCGGATAACACTATAAAATACTATTCTGGTGAGTTGGAGAAACAAAAAAAGGTATGGATGAATTTCGAATGGGAGGACATTAAATATATTATTGTTCCAAATGAAAAGGATGCCATGGAGATGATTAGTTATATCAAAGAATTGGAGATTAATGAAGAAGAAAAGGATGTTTTGGTTTCAAAAATCGAGGTCACAGATAGATTTCTGGAGGATGTTTAATGCTTGGAAACTTTGATAAATCGTTTAAAAAAAAGAATAGTGTAATACCGCCTAGGGCTATTATTTCAAGACTGGAAAAGGATATTCCTAGTAATTTTATGATTGTTACTGACGATGAAAAAGGATTGCTTTTAGTTCCTAAAGAAGGAGAAACTATTGATGGAAGTATTACATTTACAGAAGAGGTATCGAAAAGGTTAATGAATGTTCCTAGGGATAAATGGGCAGAGTACTTATACCGCACACAGCAAACAATAGATGTAAAAAGTGTTTCTGTAGGAGATAAAGATCGTAAGGTATCTATAGCTTCGTTAGGAAATAACCCATTTATTGATAATAAAATAGAGAATGTATTAATGTTCCCGCCGGCTTTTGCACCACCATTTTATATCAAGTGTGAAACGGAAGAGGGAGAAATACTAGATATAGGAATTAAGCAAGTTGTATATGACAGTTGGATTGAGAGTAAGTATGAGAATATAGACCATAAAGCGATTAAAATAGAAGTGTTTATTAATGATGAGGACTCGAACAAGTCTCGGATTAATTATTCGGTTTCGCCCCAAAAAGCTGAGAGTGTAAATGAAGCTGTAGCCATTCTTCATCTTTTTCGAGGGATTGTTAGAGAAACTGCAAAAATAAATGGAGTGTTATTTAAGTCGGGTGTAAAAGAAATATCTATCGATGAGGATCAAGTAAATGAATATACGGATTTTTGGGAAAAGGCATATGCATTAGAAAAAAAACTAGGTGTGCGATTTTTGCCAGAATCGGAATTTTCTATGGATGATGCGAAATTGTTTTCTGAACTAGTGGTATGTATGTTGGATAGGAAACCATTAATATGGAAAAAGCCGTTTAAGAGTTTTCATGTTAATGGTATTAATTCAAAACCAACGATGGAGAAACTTGTTGGTAAAAAAGATATTTGCTATTCCTTTATGGAGGATGTTGTTTCGTTTAAACTAT
Source organism: Lachnospiraceae bacterium (assembly GCA_017525525.1). Taxonomy (GTDB): domain Bacteria; phylum Bacillota; class Clostridia; order Lachnospirales; family Lachnospiraceae; genus Coprococcus_C. The sequence goes on from JAFXSQ010000011.1 coordinate 26,119, forward strand.
TAGGAACTGAATTTGAATTATATCCATATTGTGAGTTGAGAGGATTTATTATAAAAAAGATAGAGTGGGATGAGGATGGCTTAGGTGGTGAAATAATCATTGATGATACTGATAGCGCAGATTGGATAATGACTAGATTTTATTTGACTGATAAGGAAAAAGAGATGGCGATAAAACTGATGGAGAATGATAACCATATTGCTGTACCAATGGATATAGATGCATTGCTCTAAGAAATACTATTATGAAAAAGCATTCCACGATAAATGTATGTGGATATACTGAAAATCAATCGTTGTCATTTATAAGGAGAAGCGTGAAATAAGGTGATGGGTTGGAAAATAAAAAGAAAAAACAGCATTATGTTCCAAAGTTCTATTTAAAGCTTTTTGCAGATTCAGAAAACAAGTTTTATGCATATGATTTTAATATAAGAGGCTTGTTGTCAAAACGGGTTTATTATGAAAGTCAGTGCTACAAGAAGTATTTCTATGGTGAAGATGGAATTCTAGAGAATCAACTTTCAAAGAAAGAGGGTAAGTGGGCAACAGCATGTAAAAAAGCGATTGCAGGTGAAGAATTGAAAGATATAGATTTTGTGTTATTGAAGGAATTTGTTTTATATCAAAAACAAAGGACTGCTTCCAATAATAATCATCTTGTTGAAGAAAGGACATCTATAATAAGAGAATGCGCAAAACAGCTCTATAGTTTCAAGGGATGGGAATTCGATGCTTCAGCAGAGGACTTCTGTAAGCAGCGGGCGGTGGAGGAAATAACGCCTGCCGAAAATGTAGCAATAGCATCAGGATTACTTAAATACGTCGAAGATATGGGAGTATTAATTGTTAAGTATTCAACAAGTAACAAGTTGTTGACAACGGATTCACCGGTAATAACACTGAATTCATTTATGAGATTTCAAGGATATGGATATGATAATATTGGAGTAGCTTTCATGATGCCTTTATCGCCTAATACTCTGTTGATTATATATGATGATCAACTTTACAAACAGTATAAAGGAAAGATTTATGTTGAAAATGATTTAGAAGATGAGGTGTTGAATGTTAATCGGTATGAAATAATACATGCAGAGGGGAAAGTGTTTTCTGCCGAAATTAAGAATTTTGATTTAATTACGAATGAGATAACTGAATTTCATCAGAGAGAAATAGAGCGAAATAAAACACACTTTCTTGGCCCGGAGGGTAGTCAAAGGTTGATAATAACAAAGGCTGAAGGAACAGATTACTATTATGAGTTGCCTTATCTTGCTCTTCCGAGAGAGTATCGCAGAATACCATATAATTGCCGGGAAGCTATTCCACGACATTTCGATAAATGTTGGGCGGAGAAACTTGCAGTAAAATACCAGGTTTTAAGTATGACAAAAAGACTTCCGCTTGATGTTAAAACTGAGAAGGTATTACCGTCAAAAACAGAATTAAAAATGGGATGTAGTAGAATGAGAAATTTGGCGTTAATTTACTGGAGGGAAAAAGGATACAACTTATAGTATGTATTTTTTATATATAAATGTGATGCGTGAGAATAAGGTCAGCTTTGGTTACGTTCATGGCGTGAATATTGAGAATAATGTTCGGCAGATGTATAGGGAGTTGAAGAAGTAATCAACATAGTGATGGGGTGATTGACACGGATTCATATAGAATAGGATCTTTTAATATTCAAAAATTCCATGAGAACACATATAAAAAAATTGGAATTATAAAAAAAATCATTAAAGATAACAGTATTGACATTCTTGCTATACAAGAGATTTTTAGCAAGGGAGCATTGGATAAGCTGTTGGCTGCTTTAGGTACAGAATGGGATGGACGTTGGGATTCTCCGAATTCAAGGTCAGTTTCGGCCGCGGAGGGGTATGCTTTTGTGTGGAATAAACAAAGGATAGATTTGTCACGTCGTAAAAATGGTGAAGCTTTTGAACCGGTAATACATAATCAATATCCACATAAAAATGGAATGACTCTGATTAGAAATCCTTTTTATGGCCGTTTTGTTTTGAAAGCAAATAAAATGACGGAAATAAGGCTGCTTAATACGCATATCATGTTTTCACAGAAAAGAGAAGAAAATGAATCTGACGATCATGATTCCAGCGAAAAACTTCCTGGCGATGTTACGAAGAGGAAAAGAGAGTTGGAAATCCTCTCGAAGTATATTTTGCCAAAAATCGAAAACAAAGATTATGATAGGTTTTGGAATGAAATGGATGATATATGCAGAAAACCGTGCGCTACGATATTGCTCGGGGATTATAATTTGAATCTTAGAGCCTCAGGAGCAAAAGATACTTTTATTGACGAACCTTTTTTTATCATTACGGATGGGAAATCTCAAAAGCGTATTGTGACGGTTCAGAGTGATTTGACAACATTAAAAGCAAAGCCTAAGGATGGAGGTCCTATAAAGGGTTATGCCAATAATTTTGATCATTTTACATACAATGATTTACGGCCGATTAGTACCAAGTGTTGGGCTGTAGATGTTCCTAACGATCCCCAATACTACGCTGGTGATTTGGATAAATATAAGAAAGACGTATCAGATCATCTTATGATCGTGATGGAGTTAAGTTTAATATAAAGGGGGACTATAATCATGAATTCAACAGAAATGATTTCTAAAATGAAAAACGGAGCATTTGACTTCAATGATAGCAAGATTAAGACTGCATTTGCTTTGAATTTATGTACAGTTTCCGTTTCGCAGATAATAGACTATAAGGATATTGTGGTTCTTGAACAGGAATATGACGCAATACTAAATAATCTGAACCTTGAAAGCATTCCCAAGGATGAAGCGCTGTTGAAAATCCTTAAGCAATTGCTTGATACAATAACTTTTTTTAGAATGCAAGAAGGTGACAAAGCTTTTATCGACAGAGAGTATCAAAACAAAATGAAGAACGCTATTTGGAATGCGGTTCCTAATTTTGGAGTAATCTTTGCCGGAGGAAAACCTCTTACACTTGCAGTATCATTAGCTTCGCAAGTTGGTATCGGTTATATGAATTACAGAAAGGCCAAGGCTGAGAATAACCTTGATTATGAAAAGAAACTCTGGGAATTGCAAAAGTCTGCTATTGAACAATTTAACGGACTTCGAAGGGAACTTTTCGATACTGCATGGAGACTTGTCGATGCACACGAGATTCCTGACGCATACCGTCTTACGGAACGACAGGTAACACAGTACAACGAGATACTTATGGATCCGGATGCGTTCCGCAGATATGAGCGCTTAGATACCATAAAGGAAAACTTTGTTGCTTATCCGCCGTTTTGGTATTTCTTTGGCAATACAGCAAATGAACTTGCGCTTGAAACAACCGGTGAGCTTTCCGCTTTTTACACAGATGCGGCCAAGCTTTATTATGAGGTATTTATACGTGCTTTTGGAGCATGTGATTTGCTTCGTGAAAATCAGATTGCTTCTGCATGTGCACTAGAGTACATAGATTTGCTGAATCCGAAAAACGAGATGGAGAAAAAGAAGATAGAAGAATTATTGCCTTTTGCCTTGAAGTATTCCGGGAATGCAAATGATGTTCTTCAGTTATGTGCTTTTTCTTATATGAAGATTGGTGCTGCGGCAGATGCAGCACGCCTCTTTAGAAGGCTTGTAAATGAAGACTATAATCCGATAGTGAATGCTCAGCTACTTAGTAAGTATTACGTAAGCGATTACTTAACCGGAAACAATCAGGCAGTTGTTGGTTATCAATACCTGCAGAAAAGAATGGACGAAAAGTATCTTTACCCGTTTCCGACTCAGGCAATGCTTGAAAAACATGATGATATAAAAGCTTTGGAAAGTGTGCAAAGCGAGTTCCTTGAAAATCAGAAAGAGATTTTGGCAAAGAAGACAGCAATTGTTATCGAACGTTTCAAGAAAGCATATACGATTGAGTTTAATAGATGCATCCCAGTTCCGGATGACAAGGAGTACACGGATAATTATTACGATGAATCAGTAGATGCATTTGCAGCTCGAAAAGCAGACGGAAGTGAGTTAAGGAAGAAAGGTGCAATTGCTTTATATGTGTCGATGCTTCAGGATGTGGATTACCCATATAACTATCTGCAGGTATTGAATGATATGTTGAATGCTACGGATCTTTTCAACTTTACCCAAGGACATAGCGGAGAATTGCTGGAAATCCTGAGCAAGTCCATTATCGCAAATAGGCAGATGCTGCTTGATATAAAGAAAAAGATTGACGATGATTCATTCGATGCGAAGACATATGACACGATGATAGAGATATCTTTCGACACATTTTGTGCACCACTCTTTGAAAAGTTAAGTGAGTATGCTACTGATTATATAGCTCAGCGAGAGGACATTGTATCTATGAATGATGCAGAGTCAAATTTGCGTGATTTCTGTATCAAGCAGGGGTATGAAACACCGGATGAGCTTTATGATACTTCGTATGACATTGTGGAGACTTTAGAATTCAAAAAACAGTATCTGAGCATCGATCTTATTGAGGATGGTGTAATGGCATCTGAGCGTGACGGCAATTATGAAGAGATGGCCGGGAAGATCGTGAAGTTCCGTGATAAGGTTAATGCTGAAGATAAGGGCACCGTTGTGCTCATGCAGGATCAGGAAGAGTTTGAACGGTATTTCGTACGGCTTTCAAGTGTTCCAAACAAGCATAAGCTTCAAAGAAAAACAGTGGCTATTATAGATGATCGTTCCGAAGCGGATAATGATCTTATTTTCACGATTGATGGAATTGTGCAGATAGTAAAAGGGAAGATGAAGGAAGCTCTTCCGTTTGATAAGATTCAAATTCTTTCGGATAATACTGGTTTGATGATTCGCCAAACTTATAAGAATGCCGGAATAGATATGGCAGATCTGATTGAGCTTATCAAGAGCCTGCGTGAGAACGAGGTTATGGAAGTGTATGAGCCGAAGTCGAATAATCCGGTTGATATGGTGATGAAACTATTTAAGTGGTAGTAGTTTAAACAAACCTTTGGACAAAATGTCCAAAAGTTTGGAGTGGATGGGAGTAGAGTAACGATGTCGCATTATAAGCAGATTATAATAAACATGGCCTGCGAGGATGACCTCGACGAGGCGGATCTTCAGATATTGAAGGCGAAGATAGAAGAGTGCGTGAATATCAATGTAGATCCGGAAAAGGTAAGCGAGGTACATGTGAGGGTAAACTAAATTGCGGGAACTGAGTTCCCGCTCTAAGAATGATGAATCTGCATCAAATGATTTGTTATAGGGGTAACATATGAAAACAGAGTTTTTAATGGTTAAAGGTGATATTACAAAAGATCACGGTGTAGATGCTATCGTGAATGCTGCTAATACAAGCCTGCTGGGCGGAGGCGGAGTCGATGGAGCAATCCATCGTGCGGCCGGAAAGGAGCTTCTTGCCGAGTGTAGGATGCTTAATGGCTGCAAAACCGGTCGGGCGAAGATTACAAAAGCATATAATATTCCGTGTAAATATATTATCCATACACCGGGACCGGTGTGGAACGGCGGGAAGTCAAATGAAGAAGCATTGCTCGGGTCTTGTTACAAGTCTTGTTTGGAGCTTGCTGTAGAGAACGGAGTAAGAAGTATAGCATTTCCATCTATTTCAACCGGTATTTTTTCTTTTCCGCTTGATAAGGCGGTTAAGATTGCAATCGGCACCGCGAAGAAGTTTGTTGAAGATAATCCGGATAAGTTAGATGTCATCAAGTGGGTATTGTTTGATGATAATACTTTTAATGCATACCAAAATGAACTTAACGGATGGAATGATTCCGGCGAAAAGAGTGTTGCAGGTAACGATGTGAAAAGCAAGAAAGTAATCTGCTTCCACAATCCTAACGAGGAGAATGGATATCTGAGCAATTGGTATATGTCTGACTTTATGATTGACGGGATAAAGTTCAGTTCACTTGAACAGTATATGATGTATATGAAGGCTGTTACATTTAATGATATGGAAAGTGCGGAAAAGATACTTTCTATATCGGATGTCGAAGAGATAAAGGAACTTGGAAAAGGCGTTAAAAACTATAATGATGTTATATGGAATGGGGTGCGCCAGATCATAGTTTATAATGGACTTTTAGAAAAGTTTCGGCAGAATATTGATTTGAGGGAACAACTCATAGCAACAGGCGATTCTATTTTGGCGGAATGTGCCGTGTCGGATAAAGTTTGGGGGATTGGACTTTCTGTGTATGATGATGACAGATTTGATTTGACGAAGTGGAAAGGACGAGGATTACTTGGATTTGCATTGATGAAGGTCAGAGATGAGCTTGCTGTATAGATATAATATGCCGATGTAAAAACGGAATTTAATTCCGCTTTGTGAAGCTTCCAAGGTAATAAATGATTATTTGAAATGCCCTTGTGCCGGTTAAAGGTGCGAGGGCGTTTTTTTGCTTGAAAAACACCATACTATATATGAAATCGTAAACGATTTATTTTTTTTATGAAAAACATCATATTAAAAGAAAGGAGCCGAATTGGGATTTATCTCACTCGGCTCTTTTTTTGTTGGCCTGGAAAAATCGTCTAATAACACTGTGGCTTTGGCTTTTGAGATGTGAAGCTTTCCACTTTAAAAAGCTTTTCGTCTTATAAAGCTGGTGATTTGTGGGTTTGGAGGTGATGCCTATGATTTTTTGATTTTTTCAGAACTGCTCGGAGTTTTCGGAGTAGCGACATGTTACAAGAATCAGAAAGGAAGTCTTTGTATGAAAAACGCTAACATATCGAAAATGGGAGAAAAGAGAATAAGGAGAACAATGTGGGACAACACGTTTCAGCGTCGCCTTTTGATAATGGAGTACATATCTTTCAAGAGGGTTTTCTCGTATCGCGACATTGAAGAAGAGTTTGGCATAGGGGCAGGTACTGTGAAAAGTGACTTGGATTCGCTTGAAACTGACTTTTTTGTTCCGCTTTACAGAGTTCCGCGAAAAAAGATCAGAGTTATAGGAGAGTGGAGAGCAGAACGCCCTAAGATTCCGTATTCCATATGTGTGGAACTTGCCAAGCTGCGCACATATCTCCCTGATGACAAAGTAATGGTTATTAAGTCCGTACTGGATAAGTATGGCTACATAAAGGCATTAGATGAAGTAGGTAAATAATTGTTCTTTCGGAGCATGGCGTATGGCCGGCTAACCTGCGCCATGCCTCCTTTATTAGTTTCATTGCACCTTGATAAGTAAATAGTTATAAAGCCGGACGTACGGAGGGAGCATGCATAGAGTCGCACTGAAGATGCGCGATGACGATTGCATTTTGTTTTGATGCGATCATAGCGGGCAACATCGGATGGAATAGAAATCGTGGTGGTTTCGTGACTGCAGCCTCTCTTGATAATGATACACTCTTTTATAGATCCAAGGAGACGGTGAGAACCCGGTGTGGGTCACTAACCATGACCACCGGCTTTATATATAGGCAAAGAGAAGGGCCGGAAAGGAGAAAATAAAATGATAGATGAAGAAGAGAAAGAAGAGATAATAAACGACGATAAATCCGGTTCCATTCCGATTGAAAAAAAGATAAATCTTACAATCCGGGAAGCTGCAGAGTATTCCAATATAGGTATCAACAAGATCGCGGAGCTGCTCCGAAATCCTATGTGTAATTTCGTACTGTATGTCGGTACGCGAAAACTGGTTAAGAGAAAAGAATTCGAACAGTATCTTTCGTCCAGAAGAGAGATATGAGTACCGGGATGTAGCGCACAGCGGGATTAGCTGCGCAAAACAATTGATAAATAAGAAAAAGTATGATAATATAGTAAAGTTATATTAGGCTCTTTTCTTCGCCATTATGGTAGATAGAAAGGAGAATAACGATGGGTAAGGACTTAAAAGGTAAGGAATTGGAAATCGGTCTTTCGCAGAGAAAGGATGGTCGATATTCTGCCAGGCTCGTAACGAATCGTGGTAAAAGGGTTGAAAAGTATTTCGATAAGTACCAGGATGCGAGAAGATGGCTAGCCGAAGCGAGGCTCGAAAGCGAAAAAGGTGATATGGCAGCCTGGGCTGTTGGCATGACGGTCAACGAATGGTTCGATTATTGGATCGTTAATATAAAGGGAACGACTGTCAGGCCAAATACAATCAGGAACTACAGGGAAAGATACAGACATAACATAAAGAAGAGCATAGGCGGGATGATGCTGAAAGACGTGAGACCTATGCATTGTCAGATTGTACTGAATAACATGGCGGACACTTATGCAGGTTCCACCATAATGCAATGTCTGATAGCTCTTTATAATATGTTTCAATCTGCGTTTGAAAACGGAATTATAGTATCCAATCCTGTTGTGAGAACGATAAAGCTTCCTAAACCTGTGGAGAACAAGATACGAGTGTTGACCATAGATGAGCAGATGTTGTTCATGGAAGTTGCCAGGAACAGTTCAAATTATCCTCAATTTCTTTTTGCTTTAAACACCGGCGTCAGAACCGGGGAGCTGATTGGATTGAAGTGGGAAGATCTCGATTTTGAGCGAGGTATCATTTCCATTAGGAGATCCATGGAGTACCGTTATTCGACCGGAGAGTGGCGTATCGGACCTCCGAAGACGAAGAAGGGCTACAGAGAAATACCCATGACAAATGAATGCAGAGAGCTGCTTGAAAGCCTTAAGAAGCAGTTCGAACTTGGAAAGCATGTAGAAGATGAGTTTAAGGAATTTGTCTTTATCAACAGAAAAGGGATTCCTACAAAGAACTCAACTTACGATTCATGTATCAAGAAATTGACCCAAAAAGCGGGCATGGAGAATTTCTCGATGCACACCTTAAGGCATACCTTTGCTACCCGGTGCATAGAGGCCGGTATGAATTCCAAGACACTTCAGGTGCTCATGGGACATTCAAGCATCAACATCACCATGAATCTGTATGTTCATGTAACGGATGATGAGAAAGCAAAGGAGATAAAAAAACTTGAAGATTATGCTGAAGAATGGCGTAAAATTCAAACAGGTATCAGTGATATCGTTAAAGTAAAAAATGCAAATTAGGTCCAAAACAGGGCAAAATTCACCCTTTTTGGATACAAAAAACCACTTATCTTCATGTATCCGAACACAAGATGGCGTAAAAAATGGCGTAAACCTCAGAATGAAGATCCGGGAAGTGGCTAAAATAAAGGAGATGTAGAGATAATATGAAATTAGGTATAGTGGGTTTGCCGAATGTCGGCAAGAGTACCCTTTTTAATTCACTTACGAAGGCCGGCGCTGAGTCGGCGAACTATCCGTTCTGTACCATAGATCCGAATGTGGGTGTGGTTGCGGTGCCGGATAAGAGACTGGATGTGCTGACCGAGATGTACAACTCGGCTAAGACAACACCGGCGGTGATCGAGTTCGTGGATATCGCGGGACTTGTGAAGGGCGCGAGCAAGGGCGAGGGACTTGGAAACCAGTTTTTAGCGAACATCAGGGAGACTGATGCGATTGTTCACGTAGTGCGCTGCTTCGAGGACAGCAACGTGATCCATGTGGACGGATCGGTTGATCCTGTCAGGGATATCGAGACCATAAACCTCGAGCTTATCTTCGCGGATATCGAGGTTATAGACAGAAGGATTGCTAAGAACGGCCGCGGTGCGAACAACAACAAGCTCCTTGCGAAGGAGGTTGAGTTCGAGAAGAGGATCAAGGCTCATCTCGAGGACGGCAAGCCTGCAATAACGATGGACGTGACCGATGAGGACGAGGTTAAGTGGTTCAAGGAGTACAATCTCCTTACTGCCAAGCCGGTCATCTACGCCGCAAATGTATCGGAGGACGATCTTGCGGATGACGGCGCTTCAAACCCGCATGTTCAGAAAGTACGCGAGTACGCGAAGGAGACAGGCAGTGAAGTCTTCGCTGTGTGTGCGCAGATAGAGCAGGAGATAAGTGAGCTCGATGATGACGAGAAGCAGATGTTCTTAGAGGATCTCGGTGTGGCCGAGTCGGGACTTGACAAGCTGATAAAGGCAAGCTACTCGCTCCTCGGACTTATAAGCTACCTTACCTCGGGTGCCGACGAGACCAGAGCGTGGACCATAGTCAAGGGTACCAAAGCTCCGCAGGCAGCAGGCAAGATCCATACGGACTTCGAGAGAGGCTTTATCAAGGCCGAGGTCGTAGCATTTAAGGATCTGATCGAGTCGGGTAATATGCTTGCTGCGAAGGAGAAGGGCTTAGTCCGTCAGGAAGGCAAGGAGTATGTGGTCGAGGACGGAGATGTGATTCTGTTCAAGTTTAATGTATAAAAGATTCTTCCTGTTGCTTCGCAAGCCCTCGCATTTCGTCATAAGGGGTACCGCTTGCGGTGGATTCCTTATGACATCGAAGGCCGGCACCTCAACGCTTCGCATTGAGGTCTGCGTCGCTACGCTCAGAATGACACGGGCTGAGTTGAAATGAATGTAAAGATTTAGAGGAGTACAATGAACGATATAAGATTTCCTAATCTGGGAATAGTTTTAAAAAATGTACCGGACGGAATAACAATCTTCGGTTTCGAGATAAAGTTCTACGGTATAATAATTGCATTAGGTTTCCTGTTTGCTTATATAATAGTAGCTAAGGAAGCAAAGCGTACGGGACAGAAGGACGAGGATTACCTCGATCTTATCCTGTGGCTGATCATTCCGGCGATAGTCGGTGCAAGGCTTTACTACGTCCTGTTCCGCTGGGACGATTACTTCGGCGGAGGCAGGAGCTTTAAGGATACACTTATCGGGGTGATCAACTTAAGGAACGGTGGACTTGCCATCTACGGTGGCTTGATACTCGGATTTACGGTAGCCGTCATCTTCTGCAAGAAGAAAGCCCTTAAGTTCACTCTTGTAGCTGATACCGCGGTTATGGGCATCTTAGTCGGGCAGATACTCGGCCGCTGGGGCAACTTCTTCAACCGTGAAGCTTTCGGAGAATACACCGATTCACTTTTTGCTATGTGTCTTCCGGCAGGGCGTGTGAGCAGTGGCTCCATAACCGAAACTATGGCTGCGAACCTTAAGAGCTTTGACGGGATAGAGTGGATAAGCGTGCATCCGACCTTCCTCTACGAATCGTTGTGGAACGTGGCGCTTCTTATTCTTATATTCATCTACAGAAAGCACAAGAAGTTTGACGGTGAGCTGGCCTTACTGTACGCCTGGGGCTATGGGCTCGGGCGTGTGTGGATAGAGGGACTTCGCACGGATTCTCTTTACTTCTTCAACACCGGGCTTCGCACTTCGCAGCTGCTCGCTGCGCTGTGTGTATTGATTGCATCCGTTGCTATAGTAGTCATCCGTCTAAAAGTGGTTGGAAAGTCCCTTGGTAGCCCCAAATAGTAGTAAGTGGTTATTAAGTGGTGGTAAAAACCAAATTAGTGGATGTCAGTGGATGTAAAAACCCGAAAAAATCTCCAAAATCCCCCAAAACAATAGTATAATTCTTGTGAAATAATAGAAAAAAAGCAAAGGAAATGCAAATTTGTGGTTGCATTTCCTTTTTTTTTGCGGTAGAATAGCAGTCAGGTGGTTGCGTAATGGATTGCAAATAGGCACCTAGTGGTCGCTTTTCAATCCGGCAAAACCAAATCTGGGTGAGTTGGAAGAAGATTGTGGCAAAGTTAATCGGAAAATCCTATAACAGCCTTGACTCAAAAGGACGTCTTATCATTCCCACGCGCCTTCGCGAAGGCCTGGGTGGTACTTTTTATTTGTGCCAGGGTATGGATTTGAACCTTTACGCTTATCCCAACGCGGAATGGGATAAGTTCACTGAGAAGTTATCTCAGCTCCCACAGTCCGACATCAAAGCGCGCAGATTCCGCGATTTCTTCGAGGGCTCAGCTACTGAGCTTGAAGTTGATGGACAGAACAGAATCGTCATTCCTCAGCAGCTGAGAGAATTTGCGGGTATTGACAGGGATGTAGTGGTTGTCGGCCACACAACCTACGTTGAGATTTGGAACAAGCAAGCCTATGATGAGGTTCATGCAACCGAGGCTGTGGACATCGCCCAGCTTTCAATGGATATAGGTGCAATGTATGGAATTTAAGCATGTATCTGTTTTGCTCGAGGAGAGCATACAAGGTTTGGATATAAAGGAAGACGGGATATATGCGGACGGCACCTTGGGAGGCGGCGGTCATTCTTATGAGATTGCGAAGCGTCTGACTACCGGCAGGCTTATCGGCATAGATCAGGACGAGGATGCGATAGCGGCGGCAACCAAAAGGCTGGAGGAATTCAAAGACCGCGTAACCATAGTAAGAGATAATTATATGAACATGAGGTCGGTATTAGACGACCTTGGGATAGATAAAGTCGACGGGATACTGCTTGACCTGGGAGTTTCATCGTACCAGTTCGATGAGGCTGAAAGGGGCTTTTCCTACAGAGAGGATGCGCCGCTTGACATGCGCATGGACAGGCGCAGGACACTTACCGCGAGACAAGTGGTAAATGAGTATTCCGAGAGCGACCTCTTTCGTGTCATAAGAGATTACGGAGAGGATAAATTCGCAAAGAACATTGCAAAGCATATCGTGGCAGCAAGGCAGGATAAACCGATTGAGACGACATTTGAACTGTCAGAGATTATAAAGGCTGCCATACCCGCAAAGTTCAAGGCGGGAAAGGGACATCCGGCAAAGCAGACCTTCCAGGCTATAAGGATAGAGGTCAACGGGGAACTTGAGGTATTAAGAAGTTTTTTGGAGGAAGCGCCGGATATGCTTAAAAAAGGCGGCAGGCTTTGCATCATTACATTTCATTCCTTAGAAGACAGAATGGTTAAGGAAACCTTTAAAAGGCTTGAAAATCCTTGCATTTGTCCTCCTGGCTTTCCGGTATGCACCTGCGGAAGGGTGCCACAGGCTAAGCTTGTGGGAAAACCCATAACCGCAGGTGCCGGGGAGCTCCAAAGCAACAATAGGGCAAAGAGCGCAAGGCTTAGAATATTAGAGAAGATATAAGAATGACTTAAGAAAGGAGAATTCGATATGGCATCATCAAGAGCGTATTACGAGCATGGCAGTTCTGCGAGAGATTATTATTCACAGCCCGCGAGAAGAGAACAGCCGGATAGAGGACAACAGAGAAGAACCGAAAGAAAGGCGGCTCCGCGCACCGAGGTAAGGATGAGACCGAGGGCGGACAGAGCGCTTGCTTTTAACTTCGGCTATACATTTTTTGTGTTGGTTTCATGCGCGATCATGATAGCTGCATGCATGATGATGCTCAATATGGAAATCGGCATAAATAATCAGCAGGAGGAGATAGTTTCCTTAGAAAACCAGATAGAGAACATCAATAACGACAACGAGGCAAGAAGGATCAGACTTGAGAATATGTACTCATTGGACGAGATACAGAACATAGCCATGAACGACATGGGAATGGTCTATGCAAAGAAGGGTCAGATCATATATTATGACAGCGCTGAGGAAGACTACGTGAACCAGGTAAAGAGTGTTCCGGAAAGCAAATAGTAAATGGAGATTGTGATGTAAATAATGGCTGATAAGTTCAGAAGTTTTTCAAATAAAATGAAATCCAAGTTGCTGGGAGTGCTTGCGGCATTCCTGGCGCTTTTTGTTGTCCTTACAGGCAGGATTGTGTACCTGAATGTAGTAAAGGGAGCTGAGTATAAAGAAGCTACCATGTCGGGACTTAACTACGAAAGCAAGTCGATTCCTTACAGAAGGGGCGATATCTATGATGTTAACGGTACGCTCATGGCTACGAGCAAGCTGGTGTACGATATCACGCTTGAGCCTAAGAACATCCTTGAGTTTGACTACAAGGCTGAGGCGACTCGTGAAGCGTTAAAGGAGTATTTCGGATTCACGGATGCCCAGCTCAACAGCCTGCTTGAGGACGAGGAATCCTATTACGAGATGGCTAAGAAGGGCGTAAGCTATGAAGAAGTAAAACCCTTTAAGGATTTCTGCGAGACAAACGAAGGCGCTGATGTTGTGGGCGTGAAGCTTATAGAACGCTATATCAGGGTGTACCCTAACAACGAACTCTGCTGTCACCTGCTCGGCTCCGCTTCAAACTCCGGAGGAGAGAAGGGAGTAGAGGAAGGCTATGATGATGTTCTGAACGGGACTAACGGAAGAGAGTACTCGTATTACGATGCAAAGCTCGGCAAGACCAATGTCATGGAGTCACCGGTTAACGGTTACAATGTGATAACGAGCATGGATGCAAATGCTCAGAAGATTATCCAGGCGCAGGTTGAAAAGCACCTTGCTAAGGAGGGCGCGAAAAATGTATCTGTGCTTGTTATGGAGCCTAATACCTGCAGGGTTATCGCGCTTTACAATTCTCATCAGTATGATCCGAACGATGCATACGACATAGAGGCTTGCGCGTATCAGTTTGAAACGCCGGAGGCATTTGCGGCATTCAAGGCTTCACACACTGATGCGCAGGAGAGAGATGCTTTAGAAGGAGTATGGCGCAACTTCGCCCTGGCTGATAACTTTGAACCCGGTTCAACCTACAAGACCTTTACCATATCGGGTGCTCTTGAGGATGATGTGATTAAGCCTACGGACAGCTTCGTGTGTGACGGCGGACAGCTTGTCGGAAACTATAATATCAACTGCCATTACACAGCCGGACACGGCGCACAGGATGTTGGAACCGCGCTTGCGAACTCATGCAACGATGCTATGATGCAGATAAGCGCGCTCGAGGGCGCGAAGGTATTTGATAAGTATCAGCAGCTTTTTGGTTTTGGCCAGAGGACCGGTATCGACATTCCCGGAGAGATGGACAGCGAGTCTCTCTCAACTATCATATATCACGAGGATACATTGAACGAGACAGAGCTTGCGACCTCATCCTTCGGACAGGGCGTGAGTGTTACCATGATAGAACTCGGCACGGCATTTTGTTCTGTTGTTAACGGCGGCTATTACTATCGTCCGAGCGTGGGCGTTAGAGTTGAGGATGAGAACGGAAATGTAATAGATAACCTTGATCCTGTTCTTGTCAGAAGAACACTCTCTGCCGAGGTATCGGACGAAGTCAAGAAGGACTTGCTTCAGGTGGTTGAGAGCGGTACCGGTTCAAGGGCTGCGGTTGAGGGTTACACCATAGGTGGTAAGACCGGAACCGCTGAGAAGCTTCCGAGAGGCAACGGCAAGTATCTCATTTCATTTATAGGATTTGCGCCTGTGGAGAATCCACAGGTTGTGGTATATGTTGTGGTCGATGAGCCTGACGTGGAAGATCAGTCTTCATCGGCAGCGGCCTCTTACCTCTTCGCTGATATCGCGAAGGAGCTTTTCCCGTACCTGAACATATACAGGGACGGCGAGGAGTATACCGGCGTGAAAAACGAGGGCGAGATAATTGACGAGCTGGCAACCCCGATATACAGCGGGGAGGTGCCTGAGAATGATGTCGCGGGCGGAGAGGATAATCAGTATGTCCGCGAAGCGATGGAGGAAGGCGCATCAGAGCCGGTTGAGGGTGAAACTCAGGAAACGGAAGGCGATTCCGGAGGCGAAGAGGAATACGAAGAGGAATACTACGAGGAAGAAAACTACGAAGAGTTTACTGATGAAGACGGGGACGGCGTCCCTGATGAATGGGGGTAGAAGAGAAGTATGTACTCATACTCAAAGTTAAGTGTGTTGATGCCGGCAATCATAGCTTTTGCCGTGACGCTTGCTGCAAGTCCTTTTGTTATACCGATACTGCATAAATTCAAATTCGGACAGAATGTTCGCGAGGACGGTCCCGAAAGCCACAAGGTTAAGCAGGGGACTCCGACTATGGGCGGAGTAATCATATTGGCGGCTATGCTTATAGCGAGTCTTTTCTTTATAAAAGACCATGCGAAGACGGTGCTTCCGATACTTCTTACAACTCTCGGATACGGAGCGGTAGGCTTTGCGGATGACTACTTAAAGATTGCAAAGCACAACTCGGACGGACTTAAGGCATGGCAGAAGATGGCAGGACAGTTCGTTATAATGCTTGCTTTCGGAATATATCTGTGGAAGTTCTCGGATGTGGGAACCAGGATGATAATACCCTTTTCGGGTAAGGTTGTTGATACCGGATGGCTTTTCTTCCCACTCATGTTCTTCGTTATGCTCGGCACAACGAACGGCTCGAATTTTACGGACGGCCTGGACGGACTTGCAACCTCGGTAACTGCGGTTATAGCAGTCTTCTTCTGGATAGTGGGTATCTTTGCCGGAGGGGAAACCTGCATTACAACGTCCGCAATGACGGGTGCGCTTCTTGGCTTCCTGTGCTTTAACGTACACCCTGCGAAGATATTTATGGGTGACACAGGCTCGCTTGCTTTGGGAGGATTCGTCGCATCGACAGCATATATGCTTCAGATGCCGCTTGTTATACTTATTGTTGCATTTGTTTATCTTGCAGAGGTTGTATCTGTTATCCTTCAGGTGGCATACTTTAAGTCTACCGGAGGAAAGAGGCTTTTCAAGATGGCACCGATACATCACCACTTTGAGCTTTCGGGATGGGAGGAAACAAAGGTCGTGACTATATTTACACTGGCAACCGCAATCCTGGCAATCCTGGCATTGCTTGCGATACTGTAAAAGGGGAGAGAGTGAATGGACGAAAAGAAGATTCTTGTGGCCGGGGCCGGAATAAGCGGCATTGACAGCGCAAAGCTTATTTCAAGAAACGGCGGCTCCGTGATTCTGTTTGATGAGAATAAAAAAGGCGCTCTCACAGAAGAGGCTGTAAGAGAGAGACTTGGCGAAGAGTACAGGGACAAGAACATCGATATAGTCCTCGGCGAGTACACCGAAGAGATGGCGGACGAGAGCTACATGATGGTCATAAGCCCCGGAATATCTCTCGAAACCGAGTTCGCGGTTAAGTATGCGAAGACGGGAAAGAGAATTATCAGTGAGATAGAGCTTGCGTGGCTCTACGAGAAGGGGACGGTTGCGGCTATAACCGGTACCAACGGTAAGACAACGACTACTACATTAGTCGGAGAGATTATAAAGGCCTGCAATCCGGAGAGCTATGTGGTCGGAAATATCGGCATGCCATACACGGGCATATGCGATATGACTACGGAGGAGTCGGACACTGTTGCGGAGATAAGCAGCTTCCAGCTTGAGACTATAGAAACCTTCAAGCCTCATGTGTCTGCAGTTTTGAATCTTACGCCGGATCATTTGGACAGGCATCATACATTTGATAACTATATAGACGCAAAGCTCAGGATAAATGAGAATCAGTCGGAGTACGATTTCTGCGTCTTAAACCATGATGATCCCGAGATAGTGAAGAGAGCGGACAGGATTAAAGGACATACAGTCTTCTTCAGCACAAAGGATAAGATGCCCGGCGGGTGCTACATGGATGGAAATAAGGTAATCTTAGAGGATAACACCGAAAGGTATGAGGTTATGGACAGGGATGCTTTTAAGCCCCTCGGCGACCATAACACCGAGAACCTTCTTGCGGCTGTGGCAATAAGTTATTACATGGGCGCGGATGTGAAGACTATCGCTAAGGTGTGCGGTGAATTCAAGGGAGTTGCGCACAGGATAGAGTACGTAAGAACCTTCAATGATGTGGAGTATTACAACGATTCGAAGGGAACCAATCCCGATGCGGCCATAAAAGGCATAAGGGCCATGAAGAGGCCCACGGTGCTTATAGGCGGAGGCTACGATAAGAAGATACCATTTGATGATTGGATTGAAAGCTTTGACGGTAAGGTTAAGAAGCTGCTTTTGATAGGGCAGACGGCAGAAATAATAAAGGAGTGCGCAGCCAAGCACGGTTTTACCGAGGTGGAGCTGATAGACGATTTTAAGACAGCTGTTGACAGGGCGAGGGAATTGGCTGAGCCCGGAGACGCTGTGCTTCTTTCGCCGGCTTGCGCAAGCTGGGGAATGTTCAAGAATTATGAGCAAAGAGGAGATATGTTCAGGGATATCGTGAACGAATTTGAGTAAATGGGTTTATTGACAGGCGGAAAAAAGAAAAAAGGACAGATGAGGCTTTTCACAAAGGGCGGTTATAATGACTTTCAGACGGCCTTTGTTGTGGGTGTTCTTTGCCTGTTCGGAATAATGATGATCTATAGCACAAGCTATGTTCGCGCGATAGAAGAGGAAAGACCGTCGTACGATTATGCTTATGATCAGGCTAAATTTTTTGTGATCGGCTTTTTGGGAATGGTGCTTCTTTCGTATCTTAATTACGAAGTGGTAAGAAAGCTTTCCTGGCTGCTGATGATTGGCTCACTGGCATTGTGCGTGGCTACGCTTATCTGGGGAGTTGAAGTAAACGGTTCCAAGAGGTGGCTTGTATTAGCGGGACATAGGTTCCAGCCCTCTGAGTTTGCGAAGCCGGCTATAGCGCTCTTTACGGCGCACATGTGTACCTCGAAGCCGAAGGAAGCCCAATATTTTATGGGCATGCTCAAGCTTACGGCGATTCAGATTTTAACGATAGGAGCAATAGCGAAGGAAAACCTGTCTACCGGAGTAGTATGCGCCGGTATAATGATAGTTATCCTGTTTATTTCGACAAATAATTATCCTCATTTTGCGCTTTATGTCGGCATTATGGTGGCGGGAGCGATAGCAATGCTTGTTGCGATGTCATACAGAAGCGCGAGATTTGACGCGATGCTTCATCCTGAGGGTCCGAACGGTTATCAGGTGCTGAATTCGCTTTATGCGGTGGGCTCCGGTGGCTTTTGGGGAAAGGGCATCGGCAAGGGAATACAGAAAAACCTCCTTCCGGAGTCGCATAATGATATGATCTTTTCGAACATTTGCGAAGAGCTGGGAATATTCGGAGCAGTGTGCGTGCTTATTCTCTTTACGGTTCTTCTTTTAAGATTATTCTACATGGCGCAGGATGCCAGGGACAGATTCGGCGGTTTACTTGTGACAGGCGTCTTGACGCAGATAGCTGTACAGGTTATAGTAAATGTAGGCGTTGCGGTTAATTTCATGCCCAACACCGGTATGGCGCTTCCTTTCGTAAGCTACGGCGGAACCTCTTTGCTGATGCATCTGGCCGAAATGGGAGTGCTGTTGAATGTAGTAAGACAGGGAAATCCGTATGAAAAAGTGAAGTTGACGGCTTGAGAGGGGAAGAGACCGGAATGAATGATATGAATGGCTCTGTTGAAGAAATCGTTGCGGAAACCGGCGCTGCGGATAATGCATCCAAAGAACCGGCAAACGAAAAAGCCGACGCAGATTTCAAAACAGAAATCAAAACAGATAACAAAACAGAAATCAAATCGGAAACTAAACCGGGGGGTAAAGCGGAGGTTGTTGCGGAATCGAAAGAAGAAGCGGTAACCGATGACGGGTTAATGTGGGAAGCTGAAGAGAGCGCTCCGAAGACAAAAGCAATCAAGCAAAGAAAAAAGAAGAAGAGAAGCTACAAAGGCATATTGGTGCTTGCGGCGCTTCTTGCGTTACTCGGAACTGTGTATTATATGTTCAAGGCTCACACAATAAAGACCGTGAATGTGACAGGCAATCAGGTTGTGTCCGAGGAGGTTATAAGGGATGCGGTGCTTGCGAGCGCGCCTTTGAACAACACAATGCTGCTTAAGTATAACACCAAATTCCATCCTATAGAGGATATTCCCTTCGTGGCAAAGCTCGACATAGATATAGTAGATAAGGATACCGTAAATGTAACGGTTTACGAGAAGTCCCTTTCGGGCTGCGTGGAGTACATGAACGGCTACGTGTTCTTCGATAAGGACGGAATAGTTCTTGAAGCGGGTAATCACCTTATTAAAGGTGTTCCTTGTATAAAAGGGCTTAAGTTCGACAACTGGGAGATGGGAGAGAGGCTCCCGGTGTCGGACGTGGCCAGATTCCAGTCGATATTAAGCATTACCCAGCTGGTGGAGAAATATCATATCGACTTAAGCGGCATCAAGTTTACGCCGGAGGACGAGATAGAGCTTTCCTGCGGGAGTGTCACTGTTGAACTCGGAAGGGGTGACTACATAGCTATACAGCTTATGAACCTGGGAAGCATATTAGAACAGCTCGGGGACATGAAGGGCACGCTCTATATGAAGGATTTCAAGACTTCCGGGTCTACGGCAAGCTTCAGCAGAAAATAGCTGTTTTTGAAAAAATGAAATTTGGTATTGAATTTTGTGATAAAAAAAGATATTATATGACTAATATTGCACTTTAATAAGTAAAGCTTTAAAATAGTAAACTTGAATTAGTAAACTTGAATTAGTAAACTTGAATAAAAAAAAGAGGTATTTTTATTAAGGAGGACGAGACCTTGTTAGAGATTAAATCAAACGACGAGAAGACGCCCGCAAGAATCCTTGTCATAGGAGTAGGCGGCGCAGGTAACAATGCAGTCAACAGAATGATCGATGAAAATGTGGAGGGTGTAGAGCTTATAGCCATAAACACAGATAAGCAGATTCTTTCCCAGAGCCGTGCCACCACAAAGATTCAAATAGGTGAAAAACTCACCAAGGGTCTCGGCGCAGGCGCAAAGCCTGAGATTGGCGCCGGAGCGGTTGAAGAGAACCGTGAGGAGATTACCGACATCATGAAGGACGCCAACATGGTATTCGTAACCTGCGGTATGGGCGGCGGTACAGGTACAGGAGCAGCGCCCGTGGTAGCAGAGATAGCAAGAAACTTAGGCATACTTACGGTCGGCGTGGTTACAAAGCCCTTTACATTTGAGGGTAAGCCGCGTATGAACAACGCCATTAACGGTATAGCAAAGCTCAAGGAGAATGTGGATACGCTTATCGTGATTCCGAACGACAAGCTCCTTCAGATATGCGACAAGCGTACAAGCATTCCGGATGCCTTAAAGAAGGCGGACGAGGTTCTTCAGCAGGGTGTGCAGGGCGTGACAGACCTTATCAATAAGCCGGGGCTTATCAACCTTGACTTTGCCGATATCCAGACAGTCATGAGAGACAAGGGCATCGCGCACATCGGTATCGGTCGCGCAAGCGGTGACAACAAGGCTGTTGATGCAATCAAGGCAGCTATGGACAGCCCGCTTTTGGAGACAACCGTTTCCGGAGCAAGCGATATTATCGTTAACTTCTCTGGCAATATAGGTATTGTTGAAGCTTATGATGCAATTACCTACCTGACCGAGGTTTCGGGTGATACGGCCAACATCATCTTCGGTACCGTTGATAATGATGTGATGGGCGAGGACGTATGCATTACCATCATAGCTACGGGTATTCAGGACGCTTTCGCAACCAGCGCGGGAAGCGGAGTATCCATGCCGAATCCCACAAGACCTCAGGCAAAGCCGGTGGTAACCCAGGCAACTCAGGTTCAGGCAGCGCCGTCGGTTCCGAACAGACCTCAGGCGACAGCTACAAAGCCTGATTTCCTTAACCAGACACAGGCAACGACAACGACCAGACCTACGGCGGCAAGACCTGCAGCAGCAAGACCTCAGGCAACTCAGGCGCCTCGTCAGCAGGCGGCTCAGCCCACTAAGCCTCAGACGACTAATTCATCAGGTATCAAGATTCCCGATTTCTTAAAGAGGGGTTAGTATAATAAGTACAAAAATAGTTCGGAGATTTGTTGGTCTCCGGACTATTTTTTTGTTGCATAAAACGGTCAATAATGATAAAATACACGTTGATTGCGCTTTAAGGCGTACTCTTTTTCGTGCCCTTTAAGCAGAGTAATACAGAAAGGATGTATTCATTATGAAGAGTGACAATGTTAAAAGCGGTATGCAGCAAGCACCGCACAGAAGTCTGTTTAATGCCCTCGGTATGACTGAGGAGGAGATGAAGAAGCCTATGGTCGGTATCGTGTGCTCCTACAACGAGATTGTTCCCGGACACATGAACCTTGATAAGATTGCTCAGGCCGTCAAGCTCGGTGTGGCTGAGGCAGGCGGCGTGCCTGTCATGTTCCCGGCTATTGCCGTCTGCGACGGTATTGCGATGGGACACATAGGTATGAAGTATTCTCTCGTCACAAGGGATCTTATTGCAGACTCCACAGAGTGCATGGCTCTTGCGCATCAGTTTGACGCTCTTGTAATGATACCTAATTGTGATAAAAATGTACCCGGTCTTCTTATGGCTGCAGCAAGGGTAAATGTACCGACGGTCTTCGTATCCGGCGGTCCCATGCTTGCGGGACATGTCAAGGGCAAGAAGACTTCTCTTTCCTCCATGTTCGAGGCTGTAGGCGCTTACGCCGCAGGCAAGATTACTGAGGAGGATGTCTACGATTATGAGTGTCATACCTGTCCGACCTGCGGTTCATGTTCGGGTATGTACACTGCTAATTCCATGAACTGCCTTACAGAGGCACTCGGCATGGGACTTCCCGGCAACGGAACGATTCCGGCAGTCTACAGCGAGAGACTTAAGCTTGCAAAGAAGGCAGGCTACGCTGTTATGGATATGCTTGCTAAGGATATCCGCCCGAGAGATATAATAACAAAAGAAGCTATCATGAATGCGCTTACCGTGGATATGGCCCTCGGATGCTCGACTAATTCCATGCTCCATATTCCGGCAATCGCTCACGAGATAGGCTTTGACTTTGATATAGCTATGGCCAACGAGATATCGGAGAAGACTCCGAACCTCTGCCACCTCGCTCCTGCAGGTCCTACTTATATGGAAGACTTAAATGAAGCCGGCGGCGTGTATGCGGTTATTAAGCAGCTTTGCGAGCTCGGCCTTATAAATGAGGACTGCAAGACCGTTACGGGCAAGACTATAGGCGAGGCTGTGAAGAATTCATTCAACAGAAATCCTGAGGTTATAAGACCTCTCGATAATCCATATTCGAAGACCGGCGGACTTGCCGTTCTCAAGGGCAATCTTGCTCCGGATGGTTCTGTGGTTAAGCGCTCCGCGGTTGTTCCCGAGATGCTTGTTCACGAGGGTCCCGCAAGAGTATTTGAGTGTGAGGAAGATGCAATAGACGCCATAAAGGGCGGTAAGATAAAGGAAGGCGATGTGGTCGTTATCCGCTACGAAGGTCCTAAGGGCGGCCCGGGCATGAGAGAGATGCTCAATCCCACATCAGCTATCGCAGGCATGGGACTCGGCTCGACCGTTGCTCTTATAACAGACGGTCGTTTCTCGGGCGCAAGCCGCGGAGCTTCAATCGGACACGTATCTCCCGAGGCTGCAGTCGGCGGACCGATAGCTCTCGTAGAAGAGGGAGACATCATCAGCATAGATATCAATGCATGCACCCTTAACTTAAAGGTTTCGGATGAGGAGCTTGCAAAGCGTAAGGCTGCATGGACACCGAGAGAGCCGAAGGTAACTACCGGATATCTTGCAAGATACGAGAAGATGGTTACCTCAGGAAACCGCGGAGCGGTGCTTGAACTTAAGTAATGCTTGAAGAACGAAGGATATAGTGATATAATACTCGCTACATTTTTTCATGCACTCAGAATTATGTGTCATTCTGAGCGAAGCGACGCAGACCTCAAT
The DNA here is from genome assembly GCA_017525525.1 of Lachnospiraceae bacterium. Taxonomy (GTDB): domain Bacteria; phylum Bacillota; class Clostridia; order Lachnospirales; family Lachnospiraceae; genus Coprococcus_C. Next base: position 49,641 of record JAFXSQ010000011.1, read on the forward strand.
GCGAAGCGTTGAGGTGCCGGCCTTCGATGTCATAAGGAATCCACCGCAAGCGGTACCCCTTATGACGAAATGCGAGGGCTTGCGAAGCAACAGGAAGAATCTTAAGCAGGAGTGTCATTCTGAGCGAAGCGAAGAATCTTAAATAAGAAATAATTTGAAAGGAAGTTTAGTATATGAAGCAGTTGACAGGATCTGAAATCATAATCGAGTGTCTCAAGGAACAGGGCGTTGACACGGTTTTCGGTTATCCGGGAGGAACCATCCTGAATGTGTACGATGAGCTCTACAAGCATCAGGATGAGATACATCATGTGCTTACCTCTCACGAGCAGGGCGCAGCACATGCCGCAGATGGATACGCGAGAGCAACAGGCAAGGTTGGTGTCTGTATGGCGACATCCGGTCCCGGAGCGACTAATTTAGTAACAGGTATAGCTACAGCTTACATGGATTCAATTCCGCTTGTGGCTATTACCGCTAACGTTAACGTTGCGGCGCTCGGAAAGGACAGCTTCCAGGAGATAGATATCTGCGGAGTGGTAATGCCTATCACGAAGCACAGCTTTATAGTAAAGAATGTTCACGAGCTTGCGAACACCTTGAGAAGGGCCTTCAAGATAGCAAAGAGTGGCCGCCCGGGTCCGGTGCTTGTGGATGTGACCAAGGATGTTACCGCAAATGTAGCCGACTTCGAGCCGAAGGCTCCGGAGACAATCAAGGCCGTTACCGAGACCATAGATGCGGACGATCTTGACAAGGCTATACGTATTATAGAAAAGGCCGAGAGACCGTTCATCGTATGCGGTGGCGGTGTAATTGCGGCAGACGCTTCCGAGGAATTAAAGAAGTTCGCTAAGAAGATAGATGCTCCGGTGTGCGATACACTTATGGGCAAGGGCGCATTTCCGGGGACGGACGAGCGCTATACAGGTATGCTCGGAATGCATGGAACCAAGGTTTCAAACTTCGGCATTAACAAGGCGGATGTTGTTATAGTTGTAGGCGCAAGGTTCTCGGACAGAGTTACCGGCAATGCCGCAAAGTTCTGCCAGAATGCGAAGATAGTTCAGATAGATGTGGATGCGGCCGAAATTAACAAGAATGTAGTCGTTGACGCTGCTGTGGTTGGTGATGCTAAGGAAGTATTGAAGATGATTACCACGCGCATCAAGTCATCCAAGAAGCCCGAGTGGCAGGCTGAGTTAGAAGAACTCAAAGAGAAGTACGCCGACACTACAGACCTTACTGCTATGTCGGGTCCGGCTATCATCAACAAGATCTATGAGCTTACCAAGGGTAAGGCGACCATCACTACCGATGTAGGCCAGCACCAGATGTGGGCAGCTCAGTACTTCAAGTACACCAAGCCCAGACAGTTCCTTTCATCGGGCGGTCTCGGTACCATGGGTTACGGCGTAGGCGCTTCGATAGGAGCCAAGGTGGGTACACCGGACAACGTGGTTGTCAACATCGCCGGAGACGGATGTTTCAGAATGAACATGAACGAGATAGCAACAGCAGCCCGTTACAACATCCCGATTATACAGGTTGTCATCAACAACCATGTGCTCGGTATGGTTCGCCAGTGGCAGACGCTTTTCTACGGAAAGCGTTATTCAAGCACAGTGCTTAATGACAATGTAGACTTTGCCAAGGTTGCGGATGCACTCGGCGCTACAGGCATAACAGCCACAACCTTAGATGAGTTCGAGGCGGCATTCAAGAAGGCCTTAAAGCTCGGCAAGCCGGTTGTTATAGACTGTATCATAGACAAGGACGATAAGGTATGGCCGATGGTTGCTGCAGGACAGCCGCTTGAGACCTGCTTTGACGCAAATGACATAGAGAAAGATAAGAAAAAGAAATAGGGAGGAAGAGGACATTATGTCAAGAGTATTTAATTTTTCAGCAGGACCTTCAATTCTGCCGGAGGTAGTTTTAAGACAGGCAGCAGACGAGATGCTTGATTACAAGGGATCAGGCATGAGCGTTATGGAGATGAGCCACCGCTCAAAGGTATATGACAACATCATCAAAGAGGCTGAGAAGGACTTAAGGGATCTTATGAAGATACCTGACAATTACAAGGTTCTTTTCCTTCAGGGCGGTGCTTCACAGCAGTTCTCGGCTATCCCGATGAATCTTATGATAAATGGTGTAGCAGATTACATTATCACAGGTCAGTGGGCTAAGAAGGCTTACGAGGAAGCTCAGAAGTATGGTAAGGCCAATGCCGTTGCTTCATCTGCCGACAAGACATTCTCTTACATTCCGGACTGCTCGGATCTTCCGATATCTCCGGATGCAGACTATGTGTACATCTGCCACAACAACACAATCTACGGTACAACCTTCAAGGAGCTCCCGAACACCAAGGGCAAGATCCTTGTAGCTGATATGTCTTCAGACATACTTTCACAGCCTGTAAATGTATCGGATTACGGCCTCATTTACTTCGGTGTTCAGAAGAACGTGGGACCTGCCGGCGTAGTTATAGTCATCATCCGCGAGGATCTTATAAGAGATGACGTTATGCCGCTTACTCCGACCATGCTCAAGTACAAGACACAGGCTGACAACGATTCACTTTACAACACACCTCCGTGCTATGGTATCTACATCTGCGGTCTTGTGTTCAAGTGGGTAAAGGAGATGGGCGGCCTTTCGGCCATGAAGACACACAACGAGAAGAAGGCTGCAATCCTCTATGACTTCCTTGACAGCTCAGATATGTTCAAGGGAACTGTAGTAAAGAAGGACCGTTCACTCATGAACGTACCTTTCGTTACAGGAAATGAGGAGCTTGACGCTAAGTTCGTTAAGGAAGCAACAGCAGCAGGCTTTGTTAACCTTAAGGGCCACAGAAGCGTAGGCGGTATGAGAGCATCCATCTACAATGCTATGCCTATCGAGGGTGTGGAGAAGCTTGTTGACTTTATGAAGGATTTCGAAGCTAAGAATAAGTAAGGAGTATACAAAAACCATGACAAAGATAAATTGCCTTAATCCTATCGCAGCCTGCGGTATGGACTTATTTACAGATAATTATGAGACCACAGACAAGTTCGAGGAGGCTGACGTCGTTCTTGTAAGAAGCGCAGCAATGCATGACCTTGAGCTTTCTGACAACCTTGTTGCGGTAGCCCGCGCAGGCGCAGGCGTTAACAATATCCCGCTTGATAAGTGCGCTGAGAAGGGTATCGTTGTATTCAACACACCGGGCGCAAACGCAAACGGCGTTAAGGAGCTTGTTATAGCAGGCCTTCTTCTTGCATCAAGAGACATCACAGGCGGTTATAACTGGGTTAAGGAGAACGCTTCTGACGAGAATATCGCCAAGGCTGTAGAGAAGAAGAAGTCAGCATTTGCAGGTACCGAGGTAATGGGCAAGAAGCTCGGTGTTATCGGTCTCGGTGCCATAGGCGCAAAGGTTGCAAACATCGGTTTCAGACTCGGTATGGATGTTATGGGCTACGATCCCTTCGTATCGGTTGACGCCGCATGGAGACTGTCAAGCCACGTAAAGCACATTACCAATGTTGATGAAATCTACAGAGAGTGCGATTACATAACCATACATGTACCTGCTTTGGATAGCACAAAGGGCATGCTCAACAAGGATGCATTTGCTCAGATGAAGGATGGAGTTAAGATTCTCAACTTCGCAAGAGATATCCTTGTAAATGATGACGATATGATAGAGGCTTTAGCTTCAGGTAAGGTAGGCAGATATGTTACCGACTTCCCGAATGCTAAGATTGCGGGAGTTGACGGTGTTATCACACTTCCTCACTTAGGCGCTTCGACAGCAGAGTCGGAAGACAACTGTGCGGTTATGGCTGTTCAGCAGATTATGGATTTTGTAGAGAACGGTAATATCAAGAATTCCGTTAACTATCCGGCTTGCGATGCAGGCGTATGCCAGGCAGCTTCAAGAATAAGCGTATGCCACAAGAACATTCCGAACATGATTACCAGATTTACCGGAATCTTATCCGCTGACGGCATCAATGTATCGGACATGGTTTCAAAGTCAAAGGGCGACTGGGCATACTCCATGCTTGACCTTTCAAAGCAGGCCGACGAAAAGGCTATCGCCGACATCGAGGCAATCGACGGAGTAGTTAAGGTTCGTGTTATAAAGTAATATGATAAGAAGGTGTGAATTATGAGCGATAAATTAAAGGTAGGCATTTTAGGCGGAACCGGTATGGTCGGTCAGCGCTTTATATCTATACTTGAGAACCATCCCTGGTTTGAGGTGGTAACCATAGCAGCAAGCCCGCGCAGCGCAGGCAAGACCTATGAGGAGGCAGTGGGTGACCGTTGGAAGATGGATACTCCGATGCCGGAGGCTGTTAAGAAGCTTGTTGTGTACAATGTAAATGAGGTTGAGAAGGTTGCTTCCACGGTTGATTTCGTATTCTCTGCGGTTGACATGACCAAGGACGAGATCAAGGCTATCGAGGAAGCTTATGCCAAGACCGAGACTCCTGTTGTTTCCAACAACTCGGCTCACCGTTGGACACCGGATGTTCCTATGATCATCCCGGAGATTAACGATGCTCATACGGATGTGATCGAGTTCCAGAGGAAGAGACTCGGTACCGAGAAGGGATTTATCGCAGTTAAACCTAACTGCTCAATCCAGTCCTACACACCTTGCTTGGCTGCATGGATGGAGTATGAGCCCTACGAGGTTATAGCTTCAACCTATCAGGCTATTTCGGGTGCAGGCAAGACCTTCAAGGACTGGCCGGAGATGGTGGGCAATATCATCCCCTATATCGGCGGCGAGGAAGAGAAGTCCGAGAAGGAGCCTTTAAGAATATTCGGACATATCGAGAACGGCGTGATAGTACCGGCAGAGTCACCGAAGATCTCATGCCAGTGCATCAGAGTGCCTGTATTGAACGGACACACCGCAACCGTATTCGTTAAGTTCAGGAAGAAGCCGACCAAGGAAGAGCTTATAGCTAAGCTTGAGAGCTTCTCGGGAGTTCCTCAGGAGCTTAACCTTCCTTCAGCACCGAAGCAGTTCATCAAGTATATGGAGGAGGACAATCGTCCTCAGGTTTCTCTTGATGTTGACTACGAGGGCGGAATGGGCGTGACAGTCGGCAGACTCAGAGAGGATACCATCTACGATTACAAGTTCGTAGGCCTTTCGCACAATACTTTAAGAGGCGCTGCAGGCGGCGCGGTTCTGTGCGCTGAATTACTTAAGGCTAAGGGATTTATCAACAAGAAATAATTAAGAATACATTTATAATTCAGAAGGGAGTTACCTAAAAGTGAAGAAGCTTATACTCGTTACATCACCGCCGGCATGCGGCAAGACATTTATCTCAAAGAAGCTTGCAAAAGCACTTAACAATTGTGTTTATCTCGATAAGGATACACTTATCGTTCTTTCAAAGCAGATATTCAAGGTTGCCGGAGAAGAGTACAACCGTTCATCCGATTTCTTCCAGAGAGAGATCAGGGATTACGAATATTATGCCGTTTTGGACATAGCCTTCGAGGCTCTTGATTACAATGATACCGTTCTTATCAATGCTCCTTTCACGGACGAGATAAGAGACAAGGAGTATCTTGACGGCTTAAGGAAGAAGCTTGCCGACAAGGGCGCGGAGCTCTTCGTTGTTTGGGTTCACACAGACATAGAGGTAGCTCACCAGCGCATGATCAAGCGCGCTTCCGACAGAGATTCATGGAAGCTCGAGAACTGGGACGAGTATGTGAAGACACAGCGCTTCGATCAGCCGGAAGGCATACCGGAGCTTTTCGTGTTCAACAATTCTTCGGACGAGGATTATAAGAAGTCTCTTGACGCTGCGGTTAAGGCAATTAGAGGCTAAGACGATAGGATAAGAGGGTAAATGTATGGCAGAGGTCAGACCATTTGCGGCTGTAAGACCGAGAGAGGATTTGGCGGACAAAATAGCTGCACTTCCGTATGATGTATATAACCGTGCCGAGGCTAAGGCCAAGGTGCAGGGAGATAACTACTCCTTTTTGCGTATCGACAGAGCCGAGAGCCAGCTCCCGGATGACGTGGATACTTATGATGAGAGGGTTTATGCCAAGGCAAAGGAGCTCCTTTATTCGATGATAGAGGACGGAAGCTTCGTTACCGAGGATAAGCCTTGTTACTATGTATATGAGCTTACTATGGACGGCAGGAAGCAGGCAGGAATAGTTGCCTGCTCGTCCATAGATGATTATCAGTCGGGCGTTATCAAGAAACACGAGAATACCAGGGCTGATAAGGAGCAGGATCGCATAAATCATGTGGACACCTTAAGCGCGCAGACAGGTCCGATTTTTCTTGCGTACAAAGCAAGGGATGTTATTGATGCCTTGGTGGAGAGGGTTAAGAGTGAAAAGCCGCTTTATTCCTTTACCGCTGATGATGGTATCATGCATGAGGTCTGGGTTGTGGATAAGACAGAGGATGTCGAACGCATTAGACAGACCTTTGCCGATATGAATGAGATATACATAGCTGACGGTCACCACAGGGCTGCTTCGGCGGTCAAGGTTGGCTTTAAGAGAAGAGAGCAAAATCCTGCGAATACAGGTGAGGAGGAGTATAATTTCTTCCTTTCGGTTCTCTTCCCGGACAATCAGCTCAAAATACTTGATTACAACAGAGTTGTAAAGGATACAAACGGTTTAACGGATGAGGAGTTCTTAAAGAAGCTTTCCGAGAGCTTTACCGTAGAGCCTTCTGACGAAGCGGTAAGTCCCGATGCAAAGGGAGTATTCGGGCTGTACATATCCGGAAAGTGGTACAGACTTTCGTTAAAGGACGGTTTGAGACCTGAGGATCCCGTGAAGGGATTGGACGTGTCCGTATTACAGGACACAGTGCTCGGGCCGGTGCTCGGCATCGGTGATCCGAGGACCGATGCAAGAATAGATTTTGTTGGAGGCATAAGAGGCCTTTCGGAGCTTGAGAGACGCGCAAATTCAGATATGAAGCTTGCCTTCTCCATGTATCCCACATCCATAGATGAACTTTTCGCGGTGGCAGATGCAGGACTTCTTATGCCGCCGAAATCAACCTGGTTTGAACCTAAGTTAAGGAGCGGATTGTTCATCCACAGATTTTAAGTAACCGATGACTGACATATGCAGGAGGCTTATTCCGTATGACTAACAGGAAAGAAGTATTTGCTATCAACTGGATGGAGGTTGAAGCGCTTGTAAAGGGCATTCACAATAACCCGCACCACATTTTGGGTATGCACGAGTGTCTTGATGATGTATATATCAATGCCTATCTTCCGAATGCGAAGGTGGTAACGGCCATTGACACGGCCACTAGAAAAAGGCATACACTTGTCGATGAAAGGGTGCCGGGCTTCTTTTCGATAGTTATCAAGAATAAGAAGAGATTTGATTATAAGCTCAGGGTCAAGTTCAACGACGGTACGGACATAACTTATATCGATCCGTATAACTTTGAAGAGGTGCTTGATCCCATAGACGTAAGCCTTTTCAACGAGGGCGAGCATTATAAAATATATGAGAAGATGGGCGCTCACCCCATGACGGTAGACGGGGTAGAGGGCGTTCTATTTGCGGTATGGGCGCCGAACGCGGAGCGCGTATCCGTGGTTGGTGACTTCAACAGCTGGGACGGCAGTCGCCACCCCATGCGAAAAATCGATTATTCGGGCATATTCGAGCTCTTTATACCGGGCAAATATACCGGCGAGCTCTACAAATTCGAGATTGCCTCAAAGTCGGGCAAGGTATTCATGAAATCGGATCCTTACGCATTTACAAGTGAGCTCAGGCCGAAGAATGCTTCGGTTATAGCAGACCTTACTTACAAGTGGAAGGATGAAAACTGGATAAAGGAAAGAGAGACAAGAAAGCCGGATATCTCTCCACTGAATATATACGAGGTTCACTTAGGCTCGTGGAAGAGACCGGATGACGGCCGTGAGTTTTATACCTATAAGGAGCTTGCTCCGAAGCTTGCGGAATATGTGCATCAGATGGGCTACAACTACATCGAGCTTATGCCTGTTATGGAGCATCCGCTTGACAAGTCCTGGGGTTACCAGGTGACGGGCTACTATGCGCCTACCTCACGTTACGGTTCTCCGACAGACTTTATGTACTTTATGGATTACATGCACAGTAAGGGTATCGGCGTTATAATCGACTGGGTGCCGGCACATTTCCCCAAGGATGCGCACGGGCTCGGACGCTTTGACGGAACGGCGCTTTATGAGCATGAGGACCCCAGACGCGGCGAGCATCCGCACTGGGGCACATACATCTACAATTATTCAAGGAATGAGGTTAAGAACTTCCTTGTGGCCAATGCTCTCTACTGGGCCGACAAGTACCACGTGGACGGCATAAGGGTAGATGCGGTTGCTTCGATGCTTTACCTCGATTATGGCAAGAATCACGGTGAGTGGCTGCCGAATAAGTTCGGCGGCAATGAGAACCTTGATGCCGTAGAGTTCTTAAAGCAGGTTAACTCAAAGATGCATGAGCTCTTCCCGGGAGTTATGATGATAGCGGAGGAGTCCACCGCATGGCCGAAGATAACCACTCCGGTAGAACAGGATGGTCTCGGCTTCGATTTCAAGTGGAATATGGGCTGGATGAATGACTTTTTAGGTTATATCAAGCTTGATCCGCTTTACAGAAAGTACCATCACAATGAGCTTACCTTCAGCATGGTTTATCAGTACAGCGAGAAGTTCATTCTGTGTCTGTCACATGATGAGGTTGTGCATGAGAAGGGCTCGCTTATAGCGAAGATGCCGGGCGGCTACGAGGATAAGTTCTCGAATCTTCGCCTTGGTTATGGATTTATGATGACTCATCCGGGCAAGAAGCTTTTGTTCATGGGTCAGGAGATTGCGCAGTTCAATGAGTGGAACGAGGCGTCAGAGGTTGACTGGTCACTCTTTGAGTTTGATGCGCATGTATATATGCAGGGTTATGTAAAGGAACTTAATAAGCTTTACTCATCCGAACCTGCTCTTTATGAACTGGACAGCGATCCGCAGGGCTTCTCATGGATCAGCTGCAACAATGCGAACAAGTCGCTTCTGTCTTACATCAGAAGATCAACAAATGAGAGAGATACGCTGGTTGTTATGATCAACTTTACACCGGTTGAGCATAAGGCCTATAAGCTTGCAGTGCCAAGCGGCGGACGCTGGCAGGAGATATTCTCCTCCGATAACGCAAAGTTCGGCGGAGAGGGCAGGAATAACAAGACCGCAAAGCAGGCGAAGAGGGGCGAGTGCGATGGATATGACCATTTCATTTCCATCACGGTACCGCCGCTTTCTGTGAGTGTATTCAAGAAAAAATATGGAAAATAAAGATTCTTCTGGCTCATGCCCTCAGAATGACTCGGTGTCATTCTGAGCGAGCAACGTGTCATGACTTACGCGAAGCGACGCAGACCTCAATGCGGAGCGTTGAGGTGCCGGCCTTCGATGTCATAAGGAATCCACCGCAAGCGGTACCCCTTATGACGAAATGCGAGGGCTTGCGAAGCAACAGGAAGAATCTTAAAAAGAGGAGAGGATAATCATGACAACCGCACAGATCGGTATTGTAGTATCTATAGCAGTTTATCTGTTCTGTATGCTTCTTGTGGGCTTCATAGCCTCAAAGAGCACAAACGACGTAGGAGACTTTTATCTAGGCGGAAGAAAGCTCGGGCCCTTCGTTACGGCCATGAGCGCGGAAGCCTCGGACATGAGCTCCTATCTTCTGATGGGCGTTCCCGGCGCGGCTTACCTCTGTGGTATCGCAGACGCAGGCTGGACGGCTCTCGGACTTGCGGTCGGTACTTATTTGAACTGGCTGTTTACAGCTAAAAGACTTCGTAACTATACCGAGAAGGTTCAGGCAATCACTCTTCCGGAGTACATAAAGAACCGTTTTAGGGATGAAAAGAAGGTTACGCTTCTTATAGGTGCGATCTTCATCATCATATTCTTCGTTCCGTATACCGCTTCGGGCTTCTCGGCCTGCGGTAAGCTTTTCGAGTCACTCTTCGGTGTGAATTATCAGCTCGCGATGATAATATCTGCGATAATCATAGTGGGTTATACCACAACAGGAGGTTTCCTGGCTGCTTCAAAGACTGACTTTATCCAGTCTATTATTATGACAATCGCATTGATAGTAGTCGTTGTTTACGGTATAAAGCTTGCCGGCGGAATGGATATGGTAGTGTCTCAGGTTAAGGGCTTAGACGGCTTCCTTGATATGAGCAAGACTTACAACAATGCCACTCAGACCGGAGATCCCTATGGTATCTTCAACAAGATCACCATGTTCTGCTGGGGACTCGGATACTTCGGAATGCCGCACATCCTGCTTCGTTTCATGGCTATCAAGAACCCTCAGGAGCTCAAGGTGTCAAGAAGAGTTGCAAGTGTATGGGTTGTTATATCACTTGGAATAGCGGTGTTCCTCGGTGTTATCGCGCGTGCTATGACTATCTACGGTTCATTGGACGACCTTACAGACAGTGCGTCAAACGCAGAGAGACTTATTATTCATATAGCCAATAGCATAGCTGATAACGGTTTTGTATTCGCGCTTATCGGAGGACTTATCATAGCAGGTATTCTTGCTTCGACGATGTCCACTGCGGATTCACAGCTTATCGCTGCTTCATCGGCCGTATCTGAGAATATAGTTCAGGATGTGTTCAAGGTTAAGCTTTCCGAGACCGCGGCTATGATCACTGCAAGAAGTACTCTTGTGGTTGTTGCTGTTATAGCAATCTTTATCGCTTGGAACCCGAACAGCTCAGTGTTCAACATAGTAAGCTTTGCGTGGGCAGGCTTCGGCGCAGTGTTCGGACCGGTTATCATCATGTCTCTTTACTGGAAGAGATGCAACAAGTACGGTGCTGTTGCGGGCATGATCACAGGCGGCGCGATGGTATTCATATGGAAGTTTGCGGTACGTCCTTTAGGCGGCGCATTTGACCTCTATGAGCTTGCTCCGGCATTCCTTGTATCGATTATATTTATTGTGATAGTAAGCCTTCTTACCAAGGCTCCGGAAGAAGAGATTATCAAGGAGTTTGAGGAAGTAAAGAATATGTAGGAGGTGTGCAACGTCAAAGGCGTTCTTGTATGAACACCGACGATTTGCCGCCGAACGAAGAGAGGGGGCGTTACCTTTATGGAAAACTTTGATGATGTAATGAATATAATAGACCTGCTCGACGGAAAGATGGGTGCGGACGGTATAAACCGCATCAATCTCCATGTCGATGACACTGTGGCAAGCGGAGATGTAAAGGAAGCTTACCACCACGGCCGCTGCGATGTCGGAAGCCCCTGGGCCACAGGCACGATAGGGAATGTGGAGTTCGATGGGAACAGTTGCAGTTAGGCAATGAAAAAGGATCCGGGTTTTACGGATCCTTTTTTGCGCCCGCCCGCGTTGCGTTATTAAAGCTTCAAGCTTTCAAAGATGTTGCCTTCCTGTGTACGCATAAGCAGACTTTTAAGCTCGACGGCCTCGGAAGGAAGGGCACTGATCAGTTCGCTGATTGTGGCGTCTATCAGGAGATGGTTGGATGCGAACAGTTCAACCGTCTTTTCAAGGTTGTCTTTTCTTGAAGCAAGAGCGGACAAAGCCTCTTTGCTGCCGGTTTCGCAAAGACTCTTCAGCTTGTTAAGGTAACGCATTTTGAGTTTATCATCAAGAGAAAAGAATTCTTCAGCAAGCAGTCTGTCGATAAGGCAGGCTGCTTTTTTGGTGCGTGTTTTCACGGCGAAACTGTCACGACTTGCCTGTTCCTCTTCGTAGTCCTCTTCGCCTCCTGCGAGGAAGGGCATAAAGCCTGCATCGTCGGGAGAGAGGAGATAAGCCATGAATGCGTTGTCCCATATCTTTATCCATTCTTCGTTTCCGAATGCGCGTACATCAAACAAAGATGCTTCGGAAAGCTCCCTGAATGCTATGGCGGTGAGAGTGGCGAGCACCTCGGTTTTCTCATCATTTATGGAGTAGATGTTTACACCGCCTTCTGAGTGATAAACATACACCTTATCCAAGCTGTCGCACTCAAAAAAGGCGTTTGCCGCAATTCTTTCCGCCGTGTCGGGAATGGCGATTCGAAGAAGACTGCCGCACTGGGCGAAGGCATATCCCTCAATCTCTTCTATTCCGTACGGTACGATGAATTCGGTAAGGTCTGTCCTGTTTATGTATTGTTTTTTTTGTATGATATTTCTGTCCATAGGTCAAAGTATATTCCGCGCAGATAATCTGTCAAGAAGATTGTTTTCAGGGACAAAAAAATATATTATTTTTGTAAGATATTTGGTATAATCGAATCTGATGGAGTCAGGCAAGAACCTGATTAATAGATGATATTTTGCAACGTGAAGAATTCGAGTAAAGGATACGGAGGAGAAAAATGGCATTAAATGAAGAGATGAAAAAAAGCTTAAAGAAAATGAATTCCGCTGCGTTTATGTACGGTGCGGAGAAGCTTAAAGATGATGAGTTTGATTCGGTGGTGGCTGAACCGGAATTTGTCAGAGACGTTGCGAATATTGAGCAGCTTACAAGTTCGAAACTCCTTGATATGATGCTTGTGGATACGGAAAGTGCCGAGAGTCTTTCACTCGCTTTTCCTGAGCTTTACGCCGTGGCAAAAACAAAAGAAGAAATGATGAACAGGCAGGCAAATGTAAGCGGCATGGACAAGGTAAAGCACGACTTCTTCGGAAAAAAAAGGAAGGCTGCCAAGGCTGCTCTCGAGGACCTCAGATCAAAGAGGGAAGCTTTGGAGATTAAGAAGGCCTTTGATGCTGCGGGTGATTCTGCGAAGGAGGACTTGCGGACAAGAAAAGAGGAGCTTGAACAGAAGAAGGCTGAGCTTGAAAGGGCATATGAACAGGCCGGGAAGGAGGATAAGGTTCAACTTCAATACCATTTGACGCATATTGGATATGCAATCGAAAAGGTAGATCTGGAGCTTAGCGGCAACGCGACATACAATTATAACCCTGTAACTTCAATTGAAATTCTGACGAAAACAACCGATGTCTATTGCAAAGGGCAGGCTCTTCAGGCCGAGTTTATCTCCGGAAAATATGTACAAACACAATCCGGCAAATGGAAACAATACCCGGCTAACGGAGCATATCGTGATTTGTGCTATTTTACTACCGCATTGAAACAACAGGATAAGGCAGACCTAGAAACAATGGAAGAAGCCGCTGATGCGGTATACGTTATGAATACAGGCTGCCATGCGAATGCAGCGTATGTTGAGGTTGATGGAAAAAAGGAGCAGGAAAAGGCTTCGGATAAGGATAAAGCCGAAGCTTTCCATACAATCCTGGGTTATTTAAGGGAATCGTATAGGGAAATGGATGACTTTAAAAACGATCATCCAAAGCTTTTTGTAAATAAACCCGATACTAAGGAAGTACTAAAGAACGTTACTGCAATGAATGAAATGTTCAAAAAAGCGCAGTGCTCTCATATTATTTCCGATAATGTTGTTATGAAAAAAGGCTTTTATAAAAATATTAGCAGCGCTTTGATTCAGGGTGGTGAAATAATTGAATTTGAGCAAGCGACACATTTTATAGCAGCAATGTCGGCTTTTTTAGATAGATCCGTTGAGTGGATAAAAAGTTACGCTGATTATACGCAGGGCAATGCCGAGTATCCCGGAGAATTTGACCCGAAGAATTCTTTTGTCGAGCAGTATAATACATGGAAGCCGCAGGCTTAAGGAGGGGACAGATGGAGGAACGCATTTTTATACTTGATAAAGATACATTTGGTATATTCTCGGAGCTGTATGCCGGGCTTCTCGACTCTGCGACCTTGTTAAGTGACGGCAGGATTGCATTGGGAGTTATGTATGATGAGCAGCCGGCCGGGCTGCTTATAGCTACCGTTTCGGATGAGGCGGCATGGGTGGATTGGCTTTACATTAAAGAGGATTACAGGAATAACGGTATAGGCACTGCACTTTTATGGCATTTCTTAAACAGTGTTGCAAAGTTTACTTCCTGTGATGAAGTGAAAACCGCATGCTCAGACAAGGCTGTAAGAAGATTCTTTTCGGGACAGGGATTTATATTTGACAGATTCAAGACCAGCGCCATATACGAGGCAGATATTCGGGATTTTAAGGATATGGATGTTGAGGATGGTGATTCGTGCATTGTTCCGGTAGCTTCGCTTACTCGCAAGATGCAGAGTATCATCAATCAGGCATTTATTGAGGATCCGGAGCTTCAGGTTGGAATAAAGCTTCCGATTGTGCCGGAGGATTATTATCCGGGCTCTGCAGCCTATTTTTCGGAGGATAAGCTCGAAGCCGCTTTATTCCTCAAAGAGGATCAGAAGGGCGTGAGTGTAGCTTATGCCTATATGTCGCCCGGCAGCCCCAAGAGCTTAGTCAGCCTGATGTCGTACGCTAAAACTAAGATAATTGAGCTGCGCGGCGAATCCGTTGTCATATCTGCGGTTGCTCTTAACAGCTCTTCGAAGAAGCTTACGGAAAAGATCTTTCCAAAGGCCGAGAAGACCATATGTTATACCGGCACGCTGGACATGTTCCCAGTGCGGTATTCGATGACATAGGGGAAATGGAGGCGAGTGTTATCGGCAGTTCGGTTTGTAATGTGTGCTTCAGAAAATGTAATCTTGATGAGGGGCAGCTTGGGGCGTGCAAGGCGCGGATCGGAGCGAAGGACGGTGCGAAGGCAGGTTCGGAACCGATAAACTACGGGCAACTGACTTCGCTGGCGTTGGATCCGATAGAGAAGAAGCCTCTGAGTATGTTTTATCCGGGCAGTTACATAGTGTCCGTCGGTTCTTTCGGATGCAACTTGAAGTGTCCGTTCTGCCAGAACTCGAGCATATCGCTTTCGGACGGAGCATCTAAGCCTCGTACGGAGTACTGTACACCTGAAGAGCTTTGTGCCGTTGCGGTAAAGTATGTGCCGCAGGGCAACATAGGCGTGGCCTTCACCTACAACGAACCTCTTGTTGGCTATGAGTTCGTGAGGGATACCGCAAGGCTTATTCATGAGGCGGGTTTAAAGAATGTGATTGTCACCAACGGAAGTACAAGTGATATGGTATTGGATGAAATATTACCGCTCACGGATGCGATGAATATCGATCTGAAGTGCTTTAATGCGGATTATTATAAGAATGTCCTTAAGGGCGACTTTGAGGCGACAAAGAACTTTATCAGGCGCTCGTCAAAGAGCTGTCATGTTGAGCTGACAACGCTGATCATACCGGATGAGAACGACAGCGAGGAAGAGATGCGGGAGCTTGCTTCCTGGGTTCATGAAACAGAGGAGGAGAGCGGAAAGAGCATTCCGCTTCACGTGACGAGGTTCTTCCCGAGGAGTGACTACTCGGATAGACAGCCGACACCGGTGGACAGGGTGTATCGACTGGCTGAGGTGGCAAGAGAGAAACTGAAGTTTGTGTTTGAAGGAAATTGCTGATGTGTCATCCTGAGCGTTAGCGACGCAGACCTCAATGCGAAGCGTTGAGGTGCCGGCCTTCGATGTCATAAGGAATCCACCGCAAGCGGTACCCCCTTATGACGAAATGCGAGGGCTTGCGAAGCAACAGGAAGGATCTATTAAAAGGAGCAAGTATGGAAAGTAAAAAAATATCTTCATTATCGTACATAAGGGCCATAGCATGCATAGGCGTGTGTATATTGCATGTATTCTTCGCGGGCGCGGGACTTCCGACCGCGACAGAGACAGGCGCCATGGTTTCGAGCTGCATAAGGAACTGTATGCTTTTTGCTGTCCCGTGTTTTGTGATGGTAACGGGGGCTCTGTTGCTTGACCCGGAGAAGAAGATGGGCAAAAAGAAGGTGCTTTCCTATATACTGAGGATGCTCGGTGTTCTTGCAATCTTTACATTTGTCTATGAGATAATAGATGAGCTTGCCGACGGAACCTTCGGCCTCGGGAATCTTATTAGGACCTGGTGGAATGAGTTCTTCTTCAACGGAAGCTGGGGGCATGTGTGGTATCTGTATCTGATAATCGCTCTTTATATAACGCTTCCTTATTCGAGGATAATTTCGAGACATCTTCGCGACAAGGACTATTTAAACTTGTTGGTATTGCTGTTTGTATTCATGTCGGTAGTCCCGACAATCAGCTCCCTTGCGGGAAAGACAGTGGCCTTTTACATCTGCGTCTATACTGTGTATCCCTTCTTTTTCTTCGCGGGCTATGCGATCAGAAAGGGCATCTTAAACATAGATTCAAAGATTTGCCTTATAACAGCGATTGTCGGTGAGCTCATCATGATAATATGCACGGCCTGCAAGGTTAAGGGCGTCGGCAGTTATTCTTTCGTTCCGGCGCTGATCGTGGCCGTCGCGCTGTTCGGTTGGTTATTCAGAATTGAGGTCAGCGAGGAGTCAAAGCTCGGCAAGGCGCTTCTTTGGGCGGATAAATATTCCTTTGCGGTTTACTTAACGCACATGTTCTACATAAAGCTGTTCTTTTCCATACTCAAGTGGGATCCGTACAAGAATGCGCTTCTGTACTTTATAATTCTCGTTCTGGTAATCGTATGCGCTTTTGCAACGGCAGTCGTGTTAAAGATGATTCCCGGATTAAAAAAGCTGCTTTAATACCGTAAAAATAAAAAGGACTTGTCGAAGAAATGTATTAGTGGTACAATCCGAAGATATGTGAATTTTGACATCAAGATGTAGAAAGAGGTAGGTATGGAGACATCAAAAAGAAATAATAATAGACTAACCGGCGTAAGGATGATCGCTTTTCTGATGGCTGCCGCGGTTGCAGTGGGGATTTTTTCCTACACACCGCAGGTTAAAGCCGAGGTCATCGCGTCGGTTTATTATAATGCTTACATGCAGTCCTATGGTTGGACAGGCTGGGTGAGGGACGGAGCGTCCTCAGGCCGGATTAATGAATTAAAGCGAATCGAAGGCATAAGCATACAGCTTAAGGGCGCTTCGACCGGCGGCAACATACGGTACCGCACCTATGTGCAGGGCAAGGGTTGGCTCGGCTGGTCGGCCGGCGGCGCATTTTCGGGAACAAAGGGCGAGAGCAAGCGAGTGGAGGCAATCCAGATAAAGCTTACCGGAGATGTATCGAAGAGCTATGATGTGTACTACAGAACCTTTGTCGAAGGTTATGGTTGGCTTGCGTGGGCCAAGAACGGCGAGACCGTCGGTTCGCAGGGCTTAAAGGCAAGAATCGAAGGATATCAGGTTGCCCTTGTGAAAAAAGGAGGTTCGGCGCCTTCTTCGATTATAGCTACAGATATTAAAGCAGGTTACATAACCGCCGCGAGTCTTAAAGAGCTTAATCAGGCATCCACTATCAGTTATTCGGCTTATATGCAGGGCTCGGCGTGGAACTCATTTGTAAACATGGGAGCTATAGCGGGAAGCACAGGCAATAAAAAGCGCATGGAGGGGCTTAAAGTAAAGCTCAGCACTCCGGCTTCAAACAGTACGATTTCTTATCGCTCTTATGTTAAGGGACTAGGATGGGAGAGCAAGTGGGCATCGAATGGTTCGGTGTCGGGAACCCTGGGACAGTCAAGGCAGATTGAGGCGGTACAGATAAAGCTTACAGGCATGATAGCCGATTACTGTGATGTGTATTACAAGGTGTATTTGAAGTCCTACGGCTGGCTTGACTGGGCGAAGAACGGCGGAAGTGCCGGTGAGATAGGTTTGGTTGATCAGGTTGAGGCTATACAGATAAGGCTTGTTAATAAAGGCGCGGCAGCGCCGGGCTCGGTTGCTAAACCGTTTATGTTCTATGTGGATCAGAAGGCTCTTGCAAGGTCGAAATATCCTCAGGCATGCGCGGTGCTTGATGAGGTTGGCTGGGACTTAAAGAGCGCATTTGACTGGTCGGTTAAATTAAGATATCTGAAGATGACGACAGATTCTTCTGCGGGAATGAGGTACTTTGCAAACCAGGGATTTACGAACGGCTGCGGTAACTGCTATGTGTACGCTGCAACCTTCTGTGAGATGGCTTTGGCGCTCGGCTATGACGCCCATATGATCTCGGGAACGGTTATCTTAAGATCGGGGGTTCCCGGACCTCACGGCTGGGTTGAGATAGACAACTATAACGGAAAGACTTATGTATTCGATCCTGATTTTGAATCCGAGATGCTTAAGAACGGATTTGCAATCAATTACAAGGACAAGGGTACATGGGTATATGACAATATAAAGAGAATGAATTAAAAGGAGTTTATGGCTATTATGAGAAAGATTAAAGCTAAGATACTATGCGGCATAAGTCTTGTTATGATGTCGGCGGCTATGCTTTGCGGCTGCGGTTCGGACAAGAAAGCGGATGAGACTACCAAGACGACGACCGAGGCAGGGAAGGCTGATGTAACTGAGAAGAAGACGGAAGCTGCAACCGAGGAGAAGAAAGAAACTAAGGAAGAAAAGAAGGCCACCGCAGAGATGGTGATAGAGGAAGTGACAAAAGAAGAGAAGAAAACCGAGGTTGATACCGAGGAGCAGACCGAAGAAGTCTATTACGAGGAGTACGAAACCGAAGAGCAGTATTATGAGGAGCCTGCTACAGAGGAACAGTATTACGAGGAACCCGCTACGGAAACGCAGTCCAATGAGGAGTCGGTTTCCAATCCTGATGAAGGCTGCCTCGGAGATGATGCATTGACATATTAAATGCTTTGTTTCGCAAAAGACACAGGATGTCTTGATGACTTGCTTTGTCCCTGACGGACAAGGTTTTAACGCCCGGAGAGAACTATGCAGCATTTATATTTAATAACTTTCTTGTGCTCACTGGTATTGCTGGTTGTGTATATAGCCCAGTGGCAGAGGAGATTTGATTTTAACATAACGGTAATCTTTATTCTGATTGCCATTACAAATATTGCATATTATCTGATGTACCAGGAGTCTGTTCCCGATGCCGCGATGCTTGCCAATAAGATTGTGTATATCAGGGGATGCTTCCTGCCATGGGCTATAGCCAAATGTGTGGCGAATCTGTGCAAGATACATATAAGCAATGTTGTAAGTGCAATATTCTTCTTTTTAAGCGCGGGAATGTACGCCTGTGTTCTGACCATAGGCAAAAATGAGCTTTATTATAAGGATTTTTCGCTGGAAAAGGTCAATGGTGTGTGGGTTGCACACAAGACCTACGGTCCGCTTCATAAAATGTTTTACTTCCTTGTGATCGGATATTTCCTGGCGAGTCTTATCGCTATCGTGTACAGTTATTTCAAGAAGAACGAAGTGTCGAGGGTGCTGCTTTATCTGCTGTTCCTTCCGCAGGCATTTACCACCTTGGGATACCTGTTGCAGAAGCTGCTCAAGACTGAGGTCGACTTTCTTCCGGTGTTCTATGTGATGTCGGAGATAGTTTATCTGATAATAGTCCGAAGGCTTGCACTGTATGAAGTAAGTGATATGGTCATTGAGTCAATGGTTGAGTCGGGTGATACGGGCTTCGTATCATTTGATTTTAAGAACAGATACTTAGGCAGTAATGACACTGCAAAAAGCATTTTGCCTGCGCTTTTAAGGCTCAGGGTTGACAAGGACATAAATGGTGAGCCTGAGCTCAAGAAGACCGTGATACACTGGGTAGACAGTTTTGAGAAGGAAGGCGTGAGCAAGAACCTTTTCAGGATTCCGGATGAGACCGGCGGTGATAATGACAAGGTGTACACCGTAAATGTAAACTATCTGTATGATGGAAAGAAGCGCAGGGGCTACCAGATATTCCTTGCGGATGATACCCAGAACCAGAAGTACATAAAGCTTATGGACCAGTACAACTCCGAGCTTGAGGAGGAGGTTGCCCAGAAGACCGAGAGGATAGTGCTTATGCACGACAACCTTATCATGAGCGTAGCGACTATGGTCGAGAGCCGTGACAATTCTACCGGCGGCCATATAAGACGTACGAGTGAGGGCGTAAGGATACTTATCGATGAGATGAAGAGAGCCGGAAAACTCGAGCTTTCTGAGGAGTTCTGCAGGAACATGATCAAGGCTGCGCCGATGCACGATCTCGGCAAGATCGCGGTTGATGACAGGATACTGAGGAAGCCCGGAAGATTTGAACCGAAGGAATTCGAGGAGATGAAGAAGCACGCCGTCGAGGGTGCAAAGGTTATACATGAGATACTTAAAGGAACTGATGATAAGGAGTTCCAGAAGATAGCCGAAAATGTAGCGCATTATCATCATGAGCGCTGGGACGGCTCGGGCTACCCGGAGGGCTTAAAGGGCGAGGAGATACCCTTTGAGGCGCGTATCATGGCGATAGCGGATGTGTACGATGCTTTGGTGTCAAAGAGAGTTTACAAGGACAGCATGTCTTTTGAAGAGGCTGACAAGATTATTATGGAAGGCATGGGGAAGCATTTTGACGAAGGCTTAAAGGAGTATTATGTGAATGCAAGACCTAAGCTGGAGAAGTACTACAGCGCGCTTGAACAGTAAGCTTAAGCACTTGAACGTATGATGCGGTGTCGGCAGGTAAATGGATATTCTTAACCTTTTTGAGAATTGTATATAATAAAAAACATAAGAGAAACCGGTTTACAAGCCGGTTTCTTTTTGTTACAATGCACCACGGATGGCATTCGAGAGAAGCTGTACCGGAATAAATCGGTAAACAAATATGTTTATCGGCATCGGATTTTGGCCACATCAGCGGCAGATTGCTTAACAAAAGTAACTTGCAAAATCCGTGTGCATAATTTCGCAAGCCCCACTCCATTCTTTACGGAAAGAGGGTGGTCATATGAGGGTTGGCTTTATAGGCGCAGGAAGGATGGGCTTTACCTTTGGAAAGCACCTTAAGACTAACGGCGCGGATGTGGCAGGCTACTTCAGCAGGAATATTGACAGTGCGAAGGAGGCCGCGGCATTTACCGATACTTCATCTTATGAAACTATTGAGGCTTTGGTGGCGGATTGCGATACGATCTTTATTACAGTTCCCGACGGGCAGATAGCTGTTGTGGCAGACCAGCTTGAAAGCATGGGCGATGCGGCGCGGGACAAAATTCTGGTTCATACGAGCGGAGCGCTAAGCTCACGCATTTTCTCGAATATGAGGACGCCGGTTCATGGCTGTTCCATTCATCCCATTTATGCAACAAGCAGTAAATACGAATCCTACAAGGGCTTTGAGAGGGCGTTTATGACTCTTGAGGGCGACGACACGGTGATAGCTTATTTTGAGCCTCTTTTGAAGGAGCTTGGGCACAAGACCAAGGTTATCTCGCCCGAAGACAAGGTGCGATATCATGCAGCCTGTGTTATGGCGAGCAATCTGGTGATCGGGCTCTACAGCATGGCAGTGGAGAGCTTTGAGGCCTGCGGCTTTGAAGGTGCCGAGGCCGAGGAGGCGTTGATGCCGCTCTTTAAGAACAATGCGGAAAATCTCGCGGCTTATGGCATGAGAGATGCGCTGACCGGTCCTGTCGCAAGAGGAGATATGGAGACGGTGAGAAAGCACAAGGAGGTACTTGCCGGAGATTCACTTGCTGCTTATGAGATACTGACTAACGCGTTAGTCAAGTTGGTTGATACCGGAAGAGAAACCGGCTGATACCGGAAGAGAAACCGGCTGATACCGGAAGAGAAACCGGCTGATACCGGAAGAGAAACCGGCTGATACCGGAAGAGAAACCGGTTGATACCGGAAGAGAAACCGGTTGATACCGGAAGAGAAACCGGCTGATACCGGAAGAGAAAACGTTAATGTTATTGTCGGCAGTGTAAAGCTGATTACGGAAAAAAATAGGGCATGCGTCCCTCAGAATGACAAAGTGCCATTCCGGGTGTACGCGAGGAAGCTTAAGGAGGTGCGTGTTTATGAAGAAGACAGTTGAAACATTTGCAAAGGCTAAATTATCAGGTGAGAAGCTTACGATGCTTACCGCTTACGACTACTCAACAGCAAAGCTTATAGACGCGGCCGGGATCGACGCTATCTTAGTCGGCGATTCTCTCGGAAATGTAATGCTCGGTTACGAGGATACACTCTCCGTGACCGTTGAGGATATGATACATCACGGCGCCGCTGTTGCAAGGGGTGCCAAGGAAGCGCTGGTGGTAGTGGATATGCCGTTCATGAGCTACCAGACAAGCGTGTACGACGCTGTGGTCAATGCGGGCAGACTTATGAAGGAAGGACGCGCTCAGGCTGTTAAGCTTGAGGGTGGTGTGGAGATGGCCGACAGGATCAAGGCTATCACCGATTGCGGTATTCCGGTCATGGCTCATATCGGACTCACCCCACAGAGCATAAATGCCTTCGGCGGCTTTAAAGTGCAGGGCAAGAGCGAGGCACAGGCAAAGAAGTTTATGGAGGATGCGATGGCAGTTCAGGAGGCGGGAGCTTTCGCTGTCACCTTCGAGTGTGTACCTGCAAAGCTTGCGGACCTTGCGACAAAGAAGCTTGCCATACCGACCATAGGAATCGGGGCCGGTGCGGGTTGTGACGGACAGGTGCTCGTGTACGCAGACGCTTGCGGTATGTTCAGCGATTTCACACCGAAGTTCGTGAAGCGCTTCGGGGAAGCAGGAGCTGTCATCACCGAGGCAGTGAAGGGATATATAAGTGAGGTCAAGGCAGGAACCTACCCGCAGGAGCAGCATACTTACAAGATAGATGATGAGGTTATAGAGAAGCTGTACTAAGGATTAAAGGTGTATATAAAAAAGATTCTTCAACGCTGTGTCATCCTGAGCGAAGCGAAGGATCATAAAGGATGTGTAAGGAGAATTAAGGATCAAAACCCGCATAAAAACGTCGTGTCATCCTGAGCGGAGCGAAGAATCTTAAAGGACGAGTAAGGTGAAACAAGAGTAAAACCATATAGAAAGACATTGTGTCATCCTGAGCGAAGCGAAGGATCTTAAAGGACGAGTAAGGTGAAACAAGAGTAAAACCATATAGAAAGACATTGTGTCATCCTGAGCAAAGCGAAGGATCTTAAAGGACGAGTAAGGTGAATCAAGAGTAAAACCATATAGAAAGGCGTCGTGTCATCCTGAGAGAAGCGAAGGATCTTAAAAGAGGAGGATAAAGGAATGAAGATAGTAACCACAGTAGAAGGTGTAAGAGAGCAGGTTAAGGCTTGGAGAAAGGAAGGCAAGACCGTAGGTCTGGTTCCGACCATGGGTTATCTGCATGAGGGACATAAGAGTCTTATAGACAGAGCAGTTAAGGAAAACGATGAAGTGGTCGTATCCGTATTCGTCAACCCTATGCAGTTCGGACCGACAGAGGACTTGGACAGCTACCCGAGAGATCTTGCTGCCGATGCAAAGCTCTGTGAAGCAGCGGGCGCAAGCATCATTTTTCATCCGGAACCGGAGGAGATGTACAAGGATGGCTTCTGTTCATTTGTGGATATGAGCGGACTTACGAATGCTCTGTGCGGTCTGTCAAGGCCGGTACATTTCCGTGGAGTATGTACCGTGGTCACCAAGCTTTTCAACATAGTAACACCTGACAGGGCGTACTTCGGAGAGAAGGATGCACAGCAGCTTGCGGTGGTAAAGCGCATGGTTCGCGACCTGAACATGCCGCTCGAGATAGTAGGCTGCCCGATCATCCGTGAGGCAGACGGTTTGGCAAAGAGCTCACGCAACACTTACCTTCCGCCGGAAGCAAGGCAGCAGGCGCTTGTACTCTCTAAGTCCATCTTCCTCGGAAAGAAGATGGTAGAGGACGGCGAGCGTGACCCAGAGAAGGTAAAGCAGGCTATGCGTGAGGTGATCAACACCGCACCCCTTGCCGATATAGATTATGTTGAAATCGTCGATGTGAATACCATGAAGTCGGTCGATGTTATCAAGGGCGAGATCCTCTGCGCGATTGCAGTCAAGATGGGCAGCTATGCAAGACTTATTGATAACTTCATGATGACGGTATAATAAAAGTGTGTTGGCTACCAAAATGGCGAAAAAAGAGAAAAAAGGTAGCCAAACCGCGGTAAAAACGGCCGAAAAAATGCAAAGTGGCTACCGAAATGGCGAAAAAAGAGAAAAAAGGTAGCCAAACCGCGGTAAAAACGGCCGAAAAATGCAAAAGTGGCTACCAAAATGGCGAAAAAAGAGAAAAAAGGTAGCCAAAACGCAATCAAAACGGCCCCAAAAACGTAAAGTGGCTACCAAAATGGCGAAAAAAGAGCAAAAAGGTAGCCAAAACGCGGTAAAAACGGCCAAAAAAACGCAA
>JAFXSQ010000058.1 GCA_017525525.1 Lachnospiraceae bacterium
ATTTGGATACCTCCTTTGTTATTTGCAGTGCGGTTGGCGAACCAGCACCAATTATAACACTGGAGGTTTTTTACTTGAAGCTAAAGCTAACTGGGGACCACCTGCATAGCAGGTGGTTTATTTTTATTGTGATACAAATAATATACTCGTAAGTTGGTAACTTACGAGTATATTATCACGTTTCCTTTTTTTCGTCAAGCCGACCGCAAGCGATTGCTCATAAAACCTTTGACAAGAATACGCATTTATTTTATTCTTAATAAAACATAAAAGGTGGAACATATTATGACTATTATACTCTGTAGTTGGGACAACCTAATGGAACCCGGCATAATTAGCGGTTTTTCAAAGCTTGGCATATCAGTAACAGAATTCAAGCATCCCTTGAATGATTACGACACGGATGCAGACTACCTTAATGCCTTGTCTGCCTTTCTTTTGGCTCAAACAAACGTGAATGCCGTATTTTCAGTCAACTACATTCCCGTTGTAGCCATGGTATGCAAGGCTCACCGTATTCCTTATCTATCCTGGACGGTTGACTGCCCTTGTCTCACACTTTACTCAGATACGATTGCATATCCGACAAACTATATATTCCTCTTTGACAGAGTTCAGGCAGTCAAGTTTGCCCCTTATAATCCGGGACACATATTCCATCTTCCGCTCGCGTTTGATCCGTCTTTTTTTGACGAGCACAAGCCCACTGAAAAAGAAAGAACAAAGCATTCCTGCGATGTATCCTTTATTGGATCGTTATACATCAAGAACAATCAATATGATTCAGTTTCAAGTAAGCTGCCCTCTCATATGCAGGGCTATGTTGACGGACTACTTTCTGCCCAACAGCAAGTATACGGCTACAACCTTCTAAAGGATTCAATCTCCGACGAATGGGCAGATAGTTTTCTTCGCTATGCCGAGTTTCAGATTCTACCCAACTATCGCCCCGATTACACGGATTTTATCGCCGATTATTACCTAGGGTACAAGTGTACCCAGCTTGATCGAATCCACATTTTGCGTCAAGTTTCACAGTTAGCAAAAACTCATACTTACACAACAGATGATACTTTTTGCTATCCTGAGATCAATAACCTCGGAATAGCCGATTCGACAACTGTAACACCGAAAGTATTTGCCTCTAGCAGGATCAATCTAAATATATCATTAAGGATGTTTATTGTATAATAAAAATGTAGAAAGTTGCAGACCAAAAATGTAGGTTGTTGCAAAGCAAAAATGTAGGTTATTGCAACTACATTTTGTAGGTTGTTGCAAACCTTCATGATATCTCAGGAAAGGGAGAGCTCGCACCAAACGGAGAACTCCTGAGTCGGATATTAAAAGATCCATTGCGGACATACTGACAATTCTATATCCTTGAAGTGTTGTGCTTAATCAATACGACAAGGAGGAAAGGAGTATGACATCAATGGATCAGATCCATCGTATCAGAGACTTGTATTATGGGCAAGACAAATCTCTGGCAGAAATCGCCAGTATCGAAAATCTTGACTGGCGTACCGTCCGCAAGTATGTGGACAAAGAGGACTTTAACGAAGTGCCTCCCAGCCCAAAAGATGAACTGCATTCTTCGAAGCTTGATCCGTTCAAGCCACTCATTGACAAGTGGCTTACAGCGGACAAGAAAGCTCCTCGCAAGCAGCGACATACCGCCAAAAGAGTTCACAGACGTCTTAAGGACGAGGCAGAAGGATATGACTGCTCATACCGCCTTACTGCCACCTATGTTGCTGAAAAGAAGAAGGAACTACGCCTTAAGCAGAAAGAAGCTTATCTTCCTCTCGAGCATCATCCCGGAGAAGCGCAGGCTGACTTCGGGTATGCTGATTTCTATGAGAATGGAAAACTGCATCATGAAGCAAAGTACCTTGTCCTCAGCTTTCCATACAGCAACGGCGGCTATCTTCAGTTAAACTACGGCGAAAACATGGAGTGCCTGTTGGAGGGACTGGTAACAATGTTCGAGTATATCGGCAGTGTCCCGACTGAGATATGGTTCGATAATACCAGAACCATCGTCACCGACATAATCAAGGGCGGTGGGCGTGAGGTCACTGAGCGTTTCCGTAGGTTCTGCGAACACTACCGTTTCAAACCCGTGTTTATGAACCCTGAGTCCGGTTGGGAAAAAGGGAATGTCGAAAACAAGGTTGGATACTTGCGCCGCAACGAACTCGTTCCTGTGCCGCAGTTCGAAAGCCTGCCTACAAAAAACCGAGAACTCCTCGTAGCCTGTGACAGGGATATGAACAGGGAACACTACGATGATGATAATAACCGTTTTATCTCCGAGCTTTTTCAGGATGATAAGGCTGCACTTTTGCCGCTCCCTGCAGTTCCGTTCGACACATCCCTCTATATAACCGCCAGAACGGATAAATACGGCAAGTTTACGCTGGATGCTGGTAAGCACCGTTATTCAGCTTCTCCTGCATTCTGTGAGGAAACAGTGCGTCTGCACATCACCTCCGCAGAGGTGACTGTTATGGACAGCAATCTTCATGAGGTGGTCAGGCACCGCAGACTGTATGGTGATGAACACGAAAGCATGGATTGGATCCCGTATCTGAGGTATATATCCCGTAAGCCCCGTTCACTCAAGAACAGCGGCATATATGATATGATGCCTGATTCCATGAAGATGTATATGGACGGGTGCGAAAGCGGGAATCGCGGAAGGGCTCTCAAGGTTCTTGCTGAACTGACTGAACGCAGCGGTTTTGAAAGCGCACTGACTACTGTTAACAAAGCTATTGAACATCAGGTGAACGATCCCGACAGCCTTATAAGCCTTTACCGGCGTACATTTATGGATGTTCCACCTCTGCCTCCGATAGAGTCCTCTGAAAAAATCCCGAACATGAAGGTGATCATGTTCCCTTCAGACCTTACAGCGTTGGATGCTGTCCTTGCGAAGGGAGGTGCTGCACGTGGTTGAACTTAAGGATTCTATCGCACTGTGTTGCAAACAGCTTAAAATATCAACAAACTTCGCAGAAAGGGCCATGTCCCAGGAAGGAGAAACAAACCAGGAATACCTTTACAACCTTTTGAGCAATGAGGTTAGATACCGAAAAGAGCGTCGCATGACCAAGCTTCTTAATACCGCCGGTTTTCCTAAGATATATACTCCGGAACAGTTTAGAACTGATGAGATTGATTTTCCTTCCGGTGTATCGTTAGATTCTCTTCTTAGGCTGGACTTCTACACCAAAGGGGAGAACCTAATCCTTTACGGAGGCACAGGAACAGGAAAGACAATGCTGTCAACATTAGTCGGCATTGCAGCATGTAATGCCGACATTCCGGTAAAGTTCTTCCGTACCGCCGGACTTATCAATCTGTTTTCCGAGAGCAAAGCAAAAGGAAGTCTTGGCGTGCTGAAGAAAAAACTTAATACTGCTCAGATCCTGATATTGGATGAGTTCGGGTATGTACCATATGATCGCATCGGAGCACAGTTATTGTTTGATTATCTGTCCGAAATACATGAGCAGAAATCTGTGATCCTTAACACAAATCTGGAGTTCTCGCAGTGGGTCAACGTTCTGTACGATGAACGAATGACCACAGCGCTTATCGGGCGTCTTACCCATCATGTGGAACTTATACTCTTCCCTGGCGGGAACAATCGACTCAGAGAATCAAGCATCAATGAAGCGTGGGGAAGGATCAATACTCAGGAGGTTGTCAATCATGGCGAAAAATAGGGTTTTCAATGTGCACGATTTATATCCGGCAGACTACTGCTTTGACTCTGAATCGTTTTATGCCGATCCAGAAGGTTATGTGTTCACGCCGGAAGACATAGCATACAGTAACGCAATGGAACTTGAACAGTATGAGCGTGAGGTCCCAATGACCTACTACGAAAAGACACTTCTTCGAAAATGGGTAATGTCTGGCCACAGTCCACGTGAGATGCCGCCCTCAAGATATCTGTGTCTTACAGGATCTGAACCTTACGATTTTCTTGATGTTCATCGTATGGATAAAGAGATACGACGAGCTATGAAAGGCATGAACAAGGAAGAACAGAAAGCCTATCTCATGGAATATATGGGATGGACAGATGAGGAACCCTCAGATGAGGATGCTGATTTCCTGGAGCTCTCAGAATGGGATCAAGCTCATCCATTCGGTTTATAATCGACTTGATAAACAATATGTCAGCATTGGAAGTGCCGGTCTGAGTCGGCCGGCACAAGCCTTTGCAACAATCTACAAAATGTAGGTGCAACAACCTACAAAAACGTTTTGCAACAACCTACATTTTTATTTTGCAACTTTCTGCAAAAAAGGCTTGCAAAAAACAATTAAGGACTATTACAAGCGGAATACCTTTAAGATGCTTTGATATTATGGGCATGGGTGGCTTTCTTCTGTCAAATTATCAACCTGAACTCGACGAATTCTTTGTCGACGGTGAAGACCTTGTTCTGTATACAAGCACCCATGACTTGATCAATAAAGTAGAATACTATCTTTCTCACGAGGAGGAGCGAACTGCAATTGCATTAAACGGGCAGCAAAAAGTATTCTCGTTATTCAGCATCGAGCACCAATTACTTGAAATGTTCAGATTATTTAAAGAATAGATGAGTATTCGCTCAAGAAAACCTGTCTGTATTTTTCATAATCATGCATACTTAAGAAACCGCAATCATGCACGCACCATGTCTTCTCCTGATACGGTATGAGCACCCTGTAACCATTTCGTATGAATTCCATGCATTGGGAAGCGTCATAGAAATCCCAACCGTCAAACAGATCTTCTCTCCAAGGAAGATCATACTGCGTAGCAAGCAGAAGCCCATCACACAATACAGCATTAATATCGCTTTCATCCGGATAATTCCTTAGCAGTACAGTTTCATTTACATGAGTTTCTAAAACCGATCCGTATCGAGGTACATTCCACATTGTTCCGTCCGCGGGAAAGCTGTCCGTCCCAACCATACCGATCATGCCAACATTCTCGTTATCTGCAAAAAGATCTATCAATCTGCTTACAAAGTCTCTATCGATTATTCGTACATCTTGATGCATATAAACCTTATACTTCGCTGAAGATGCACTCATTCCCTCGTTATACCCCGCGCAAAGCGAGCAAGCCTCTTGTACGGATATCACATCCAGCTTTACTCCATCAGGTACATCCAATCTGCTTATGTAGAATATGGCTTCTTCAAGTTCGTTACTGTTATTACTGCATATAATAAAATCAACCGCTATATCCTTATAACTATGTTTTTGCACATACCTCGGCGATTCGTTCGAATCGTCTGATGGATTACCATATAGTTTGTTTAAAACCCTTTCCGGTTCCGGTGTAGATACATTTATAGTCCAAAGCAATTCACTTGCTTTAGCACCTGTCGAGCGAAGAGCAGCCGGAATCCCTAACGCATCATGCTCATCGCAATAAGCAATCCTCTGTACCTCACGTTTCAAATTCAGGAAAGCATCGCTTACCTCCCTTACAGTCTTTTTCCCGGTGACTATACCCATTTCTCCTGTATTACGGAAAGCCTCCCTGTTTACTTCGCACATACAGAAAAAATAGCTCAATTCATTTGATTTCGACAAGGTGTCCATATTACTATCCAGCAATTCAAAGATTCGCTGATAATCACTTGTTTCTAAAAGTTCATTTATCTTGCTTTCAAGTTCCGAAACCACCATACACACTTACCTCAATCCAATATATCAACATTTTGAAGCATTACCGGTTTTTTTAGTAGGGAAATCATATGCGATTCATGCCCCGGATCACCATAATATGCATCCACTAACTGAACCAATAGATTTCTTGTTTCATAATCTGTAGCTTCCGTGAATATTCCCCAACCATCCTGCTTATATTTTTCTACAGCCTTGGCATACTTATCTCTCAATGATAAGTCTAATCTCTTGAATGTTTTTTTGATATGCGGGTTCGCATGCCAAATCAGAGTGATCTCATCTTTACTATCCTCAAATGTTTTTAATACCGTTTGAAGCTTATCGATTGCTCTTTCTCCGGATTGTGCAAGAGAGGCAACACTTAGATTGTAAAGCACTACCTTCTTCATGCTTCCATCCGGTTTTTCTATCATCTTTTTCCATTCCTCGGGTATTTTTCCGATTACTTTTGACTTACTGTTATCCTTTTGTCTTTTTAATAACGCATCTGCAAGAGGTACACCAGATCCGTCTATTTTATTCTCCCATACTTCCCTGTAGTCTTCACCTGACATCTCAGTCAACCTGTCAACATAGGCTTGTCTCATCTGTTCAGACTGAACTATCACCTTATCTGCATGAACAACACCGGGAACTGCACAGAAGTAATCCATTGTCTTCCACGATTTACTGTCTCTGTCTCCGATCTCATCAAGTATAAAAGGAGTGACATAAACCAGCTTATCAGTATGCTTTTTTAATACTCTCGAGTAGTAATCTATCCCAACGCCTATACAATAATTACACTCATCGTACGGTTGCTGCGTAACTATCACATCCGGATGACGAAGTACAAAATTATAGTCATGATAATCTGTAATATGCAGTTTCTCCGGGAACTCTTCACCTTCATAATACTCATCTGCATAACCGCCCAACGCTGTTTTTTTATAAAACGGAATCGGAACTACCGATACATCATACTCTCCCTCAGCAACAACCTTCTCCCACATACTGTCAAGCCCATCCCAATAATCAGCTCTGTACGGAATAAAAACCATTTCTTTCCTGTTTAATATCTTATCTTCAAGAACCGTTTCCATCTCATCAAGCATATTCTCAAGAAAGCTCTTTACACCTACGGCATCCTGTGAACCAAATTCCCCCTGTGATATTGCGTTATACAGTTCATAGACTCCTTCACAATACGACTCCAATGCTGAAACCGCACTAAATCCTTCTCCATAAGCATGTTCTATCAGGTTTCCTGTATTAATAGCACTTGTCTGGCATGCCTCGAGTAGTTCCAGACATACTTCAGCATTGCCGTTGGCAAGCATAACGCTTACCGCCCCGTGTGCCTCCGCTGTTGTTAACAGATAGTTTTCAATCTGTTTTTTTACACCCTCATTTTCCTCTCTCTCCGGATTATTCAAGTCATCCGGATCAAACTTATATTTTAATATATAATTATTCACAAGCTCCTGCAGTTTAGATTCAAGCTTTTCATAATATGGATAATCATGAACTCCTCCTGCTTTTTGAACTCTCGAATAGTCTCCATACTCTATTTTTAAAACCCTGTCATACTCGATTGGAACTGGTACCTCCATATATTCAAAAGGAACATAAACTGTATCTCTGAAGCACTCTATAGGATACTTATGACTATGTTCATTAACCCAGTAAGACATCAAAGCAACATGCTCAGCCTCTTTTGAACCGAATAATGAGTACATATCATCAGTTGCTTCAAACAAAAGCTGTTTTACAGATCTGTTTTTATTATATACCCTACCTGTCAGTTTTTGAGTCTCCTCAAGCAACTTTAAGTATTCCTCTGTACACTCGGCATCGTCACTCATATGCTCTAACACAGCCATGATTTGCAAAGTAGCAGCACTTCTACTTTTTTCTTCCTCATCATTTGGTGAAAGATAATCCAAGGTGAATATATCTACTCCTACAGGCATATAGCAATCATGATACTTTTCCAAAAATTCCTTATCAAAAACAAGACCATGCCCGTTATTAATCCTCGATATCACATTAGGATAAAACTCATCAAAATGAAGATTAAACACATAAAACTCTTTCCCAAGCTCTTCAGGTGCTATTCTCATGAACTTTTCAAAATCATCCCTGAGCATACATATATCCATATCATCATCCCATGGAATATAACCACCATGTCTGATTGCCCCCAAAAGCGAACCGCAGTCTGCAAACCATCTGATTCCATGTTTCTTGCAAACTGTATCAATAGCGGAAAGCACTTTCATCTGAGCGCCCCATACACGTTTCAATAATCCGTTTATATAAAAACCCTCACGAACGTCATCCTCAAAGTAATGCCTTGGATACTCCATATGTTTTTTCCCTCCGTAAACAAAATATGGCTGACTCGTTGCCGAGCCAGCCGTATCTTGTTAGATTAAAGATTAACCTAATAATGAAAGTACACCCTGAGTAGACTGATTTGCCTGTGCAAGCATTGACTGAGCAGCCTGCTGGAGAATGTTGTTCTTGGTGTAGTTAGTCATCTCAGTAGCCATATCCGTATCTCTAATCTGAGACTCAGCAGATGTTAAGTTCTCGCTGTAGTTCTTCAGGTTGTTTACGGTATAGTCGAGTCTGTTCTGAACAGCTCCGAGTTTTGAACGTGCACCAGATACAGTCTTAATAGCAGCTGTAATCGTAGTCATAGCGGTTGTAGCCTTACCATGGCTAGATACATCGATGGTTGTAGATGTAATGCTGAGGCCAGATGCTGTCATCTTCTGGATGTCGATCTGCATATCCTCGCTTGCATTAGCACCAACCTGAAGCTTCTTGCCGGTGAATGAACCCTGAAGGAGCTTTGTGCCGTTGAATGCAGCCTTAGAAGCGATACTATCGATCTCTTCCTTGAGCTGTCCCATCTCGTCAGCGATAGCTGTACGATCCTCAGATGCATTAACGTCGTTAGCTGCCTTTGTAGCGAGCTCACCCATTCTCTGAAGGATGCTGTGGATCTCGTTCATGTTACCCTCTGCAGTCTGGATAAGAGAAATACCATCCTCTGCATTCTTAACTGCCTGATTGATACCACGAATCTGATTTCTCATCTTCTCACTGATGGAAAGACCTGCTGCATCATCAGCCGCTCTGTTCACCTGATAACCAGATGAAAGCTTCTCTGTAGCCTTTGCTACTGCCTTGACATTCTGTCCAAGCATTCTGTTTGTGTTTGCTGCCTGCAAATTGTGCTGTACTACCATAATTATTCCTCCTTGAATATAATGTTGCGTCCTTGCAACATCTACTGGCGGTCTCTGCCGCCGTTAATAAGTAGTTTATGTTATACGCCTTCGGCGTTATAACCTATGTGATGTTGTAAGGTGTCTTTGTCTTACACCTTATATATCGGATTTTAACCCCGATACTTAACCCCTGATTAAAAATTTTTTTAAATTTATTATCCGAGTATTAATCGACATCCGAACTGCTACCCTTAGTGCAATTTTAAGTCTTTCGAGCATATTTGTCAATAGCTTTTATGCAAAAAAGCGAAAAATCATATTACTTGTCATGTCATAATTTTACTCTATGGACTCGCACACAAGCTATCGCATTTAAATCATCCTGCATTCATATTCATATTTATATATACAGTTGCTCTTGAACCGTATTTTCACTACCTAAGCAACCTCACAGAAACCTGTTGATTTGTGCCGGAGATAACGGCAAATGAATCCTCACACTCTCCGAACAGGCCCTCATACAGGCTTTTTCCTTCCTCGGTTGTAAGCAGCATCTCAATTTCAGTGTCAGGGGTATGAGAGGCGGAAAGCTCAGACAATGTTTTATTCAGCATTGCAATAAGCTCTTTTTTATTATCGCGGTCATAGTGTACCAGGTCGATTTCCACATGCCCCTTCTCCTCCTCACGGAGCAGAGCGCAGCCGTACACAGCATCTTTATCTATCAAAAACACACTCGGAGCAATGTTTCCGCTGTAGGAAAATATGCTTTGCTCGAAGTTTTGGGAAAGCCACTCTGCCACAAGCCTCTTTTGTTCTCTGCCAAGCTCACTGTACTTTGCTCCGGCAACTCCGACGCTGCTGTATTTATCCTGTTTCAAGGCTTCCTCTGCAAAGGAAAGCGTGAGATGCCCCAAGGGGTAATCAATACGTTCCGTATCAAACCCGACGGCCTCAAAGAAGGGTTCAAGCTCTGCCCTGTCGTCAATTGCTGTGTAAGAAAAAGAGATCGAGCGATCCCGCAGCTGCGAGAGCAGCATGGAAGCTACTCCTAATCTGCGATATTCCGGAAGCACGAACAGACTGAGCAGGACTACCTTTTCATTATCCTTATCAGTCTTCCATACGATTACTCCCGCAGGTGTATCATCAAAGATTCCTCCAATTGCAGGGAGGTCGCCGTTTCCGACCTCTGCCATGTATTCCATCGGGATCATATTCGCGTACTCCGCGATGTTTTCTCCCGTAATCTTTACTACATCCATTTTATTCCTCCATACTGCATACAGTGCCGCCGGCATTAAAGCCGGCGGTTCCCCCGATGCCTTCTTACTTTTTTGCTCCTCATCCTCTTTCACATGTACGTGCATATGCTTCAAATCATCAATAATCTATCATATCACGTCGTATTCATCTAAAATGTTCTTTTCCTCTTTTTTCTTTTCTTTTTTATCTTCTACATCTTCTTCTATCACATCATACTCATCGAGAATATTCTTTGCTTTTTTCTCCTTAACGTCCCGGTTGTCAGCATTTTTATTTATGTTATGTTGCTTATCCACCTGCCGCGGCTCATATAAGACAGACTCTTCAGTAAGGTCAGTGTAAGAAAGGCCGCTCATACTACTAAGCAGATCCTCAAACTTCATACGGAACTGCCCGCAGGTATAGTTCATCTCGGAAGACAGATATGATTCAGTCATGTAATTTGAACCGTTTTTCTTGTACTCGAGACTCATGTTCGAATAGGGATTACGCATAATCACATACTGCTCACCGTCTATAATCTCCGCACCCAGAATCGTATAGGCGTGACCGGCATTGAGACCCGCAGCGATATTCTTCTCTTTTGTTCCACAGGAGAATACTATCTTGTTTTCCCTTGCATGAAAGATTTTATTAAAAACCCTGTCCTTTTCTTCCTTTGTCTTCGGAAGGTTTCTCATTTCTCCTCCCTTTCCTTCCTGATAGAAGATATCATGTTTTCTCTTTCCTGTCAGGGCGAATATCCACTGCGCAGAATCTGAATACCACAAAGTGCGGTACCCTCTGCTCATTGTCTCACCATTGGAAGTCGTATCGCCTAAGAATGCACGCGCCTTTTCAAGCATCTGCATCCAGAGAGCTCCGGAGCTTTGGATTGCGCCCCCGGTCACAAGCCGCGGAACCTCCTTTGTCACGGTGATATACACCGGTTCCGCACCCATCGCTTTTTTCCCGTGTTCATCTTTATCTCTGTAGCGGTAAAGCCGCACGGTTACTGTGCCATCCCCGTTGTCCTTCATAGCGTTTTTGATGATCTGCGGATCTAAGTTGACCAGGCAGGTGGTGGCTGCCACCATCCAGCAATTGCTTATCTTACCCTGTCTTAAGTCATTGACCGTCGGCTCGTGTGCAAAGAGGGGGTCATTCCTTCGATCCACCATCTTTCTAAACATGTTCAAAGCTCCGTCCCGAATTACGACGCTCGTTTCAGGTGCGAAATTTCCATCATAGACTTCATCCGTAGGATAACCGAGTTCCTTTCTCACAGCGCCTTTGTGCTCCTCGGGAATCACAAGTCCGCCCATTGTAAGAGACTGAACCTTATCGACCAGGGCTTTTAACCCCGCGTGTTTTTCTATATCCTCCTTCGGCACTTCTGCCAGAGCCTGCTGCAGCTTCTTTAAGTTTTTTACTTCCTTCATTTCCGCGACAATGTAAAAATTGTCGTCGAAATAGACTCTCGCTGCCTTTTGAATCTTCTCCACATACTGAGGTTTTTCGCCCTCCCATCCTTTTGACAGAGCTTCCGCGAGCTTAAGCAGATTAGTACGCTCCGAAAAGCTCCTCCTGTCGGATTCATTCGACAGTGCTTCCGACCTTGTCATCTTCTGCAAACGCTTAGGCATCGTGCGTTCCGATACGATATCCGCGGGGCGATTCATGCGTTTTAAGAGCTTTCTGACCTCCTCTGATGCTGCATACAGCTTGTCTGTCAGCTCCGAATCCGCCACCGTCTTCAACGAATACTCAACCTCAAGCTCCGCAAGCTTTTTTAAGGCATTCAACTCCATGAGCTCCCTTCGAAGCACACTCTTTCTGTCTTCTGCTGTTTCCGGATCCTGAAATTCCTCTCTCCTCTGCTCCATAAGGAATCGGATCTTCGGCAATGCCCGTATCCTCTCATCCTTGCTTAATTCATACAGATCTTTAACCTCCGGCATATCCTGTTGCTTTTCTTCCTCTGAAAGGCCGGGGTGATCCTTTATCTGTTCCAATTCCTCCACAGCAAGTGCCGACTTTTTTAAAGCTTCGTCCTTTCGTTTTTCCTTTCTTGCCGCTTTTTCGTCGTTGGTTAGGATAAGCCACTTTCTGTAATCCTCATCCGTGATCTTTGTCATTTCAGGAAGATCTTCATCATCCTTCCCCATCACGATGGCTTTACTATTGATATTGATCCGGTTCAGGCTGTTGAAATGCTCAAACCTTTTTGTAAAAAGGCTCATGATCGGATCGATTCTTTTCAGCAGCTCATAATTCGCTTCTCCCTCTTCGCCGATCTCATGCAGCGGATACATCTTATGGTAAGCTGCAACAAGATCATAGCACTCACTATAATGGCCTTTGATATATGAACTTGTGAACATTTTTGCCGTAAAACTCTGGGAAGAAAAAAGTTTAAATGCAGCATCAAAGTTTTGATCATTATTAGCGCTGGTAATATCTCTTCCTTTTCGCTGTTTTCTACTAATGATATCGTAAATCGTCAGTGTATCTGCCGTTGCCTTCTTTGTGAGCTTTTTTGCCCTATCAATCCTGCGGTTATTTTCTTTTTGCTGCTCATTTGGCTTCCACAACTTTTTTGACCCAAGTTTGGCACAGTCGTGTCGCAGATCATATTTTGTAATAAAAACGTTTTTTACGTAAGAATTGTTCTCATATGTCTGTTCGTCCCAATGCTTTACATCCTTTTCTTTCTGCAAAATCTCTTTTGACTTTTGATTTTGCGTTTTTATTTCCTCTTTAAGCGCCACTAACTGATCCTCGTCCATGATATCAAAGCTGTTATCCATTCTTTTCCTCCTTCACATAACAGTAACAGTTCACCATTATCATTCAGAATAATGATTATAGCTTTGTCATTCTGAGAGCAAAGCCCGAAGAATCTTTTAAGATCCTTCGCTGCGCGTAAGTCATGACAGGCTATATCGCTTAAAGCGACAGATAAGGGTGAACTGTTACATATAACATGATACCGTTTCCAAAACCCCACTGCTTTATAAATACATTTTGATTTTTATATGATATTATACTCAAAAGGTCATAGTTTTCATGCTTGCATGAAAATTATGACCTTTTTGATCCGTCTTATTTTTTCCTGTCATACAGCATGGAATCATTCACCATACCGTTTGCCATGGATTTATAATACTTGTTCGCAACCGATTTCGACTGCTTCACCTGATTCATGCCCTTGAAGCTTCTGGCAATGGCGCTCTCAAGTGAGGACCGGTTTCTCTCCTCTAAAGCTTCTATCTCAAGCCCCTTATCCACGCACACGCGAATCAGTTCCTGAATGGCTTTAAGCTCGCTCGTAAAAACAGACTTATTCTCCTGAATCTCGGTTCTTACTCTCTTATACACAGATTCGAAGCCCTTGTCTATCTCATTTACATTATCTATGTATATATCCTTTTCCTCTATGATCTTCTCAAAGGCATCCTCGTCAAGCCTCACTGCTTTGGCAAGCTTTTCCTGCTCCTTCGTAAGATCAAGGATTTTATCAAGATAGTCTTTTTTTCTCTCGAGAGACTCCCTCAGTATTCTTATGTATGTACCGGTCTGCTCCATACTTTTCTCCAAAATACAAAGATTCTTCGCTTCGCGTAAGTCATGACACGCTTGCGTCAATACACTTGCTTTTTCAGAACGATGCACTTGCTTAAGGATTACTTGGTGTCAAGTACCACCTGCGGTCCTTTGGTTTTCGACATGATCTGCTTCCATATATCTCTTATATCTCTTAACTCGTCCAATGCGCGCTCAAGCAGTTCTTTGTCTTTCTGCATATTTGCTTCCACAAGGAGTGCAAATATATAATCATACAATCTCTGGAAGTCTTCAGCTACAGGATACTTGTGATCAAGTGTCGAGGTGAGCTCTACGATAATTGCTCTCGTCTTCTGAATATTTGTATTGACCGTTTCATAGTCACCCTTCTCAAGTCCCATCATAGCAAGGTTGCTGAACTTGATAGCCCCCTCATAGAGCATCAAAGTAAGCTCAGCCGGTGATGCCGTAGTTATCTTGTTGTTTCCGTATGCCTGTGCCGGATTCTTAGCCATAGTAACCTCCGATTTATATAATAATGATACAACCGACCGGATTGAACCGGCCGGTTGCAGTTAGAATTATTTTAATTTTATTACAGTTTACATACCCATGAGCTGGCTTATATAGCTCTGCTGCTCCTGAAGCTTTGCCATAGCAGTCTCCATAGCACCGAACTGCTTATAGTACTTGTCTTCCATCTTTTGCAGCTTCTCAGCCCACTTGTCAAGCTCATCATCCTTATCCTCTATCTCGTCCTTAAGGCTGATGTCATTGTAGAAAGTAAGGGAGCTGCTGCTCTCCGTCTTCTTCATAGCTGTCTGCAGACGGTCATACATCTGGAATGCAATTCCCGGCTTATCCTTGGTTCCCGCAAGTGCCTGGGCGAACACGCTCGCATCATCCGCCAAAGCGGCTTTAAGCTTGTTCTCCTGAGCAGAGTAAAGAGGATCGTCCTCATCACCCAGGATGTGAAGCTTACCCTTCTCGGAATAATCTCCTGTCACTATGCCAAGTGAAGCAAGTGAAACCGTCTTTGTATTTCCGTCCTTATCGGTAACCTCTATACCCTTGTTAAGGATGGTTCTCATGCTTGAGAGAAGATTGCCGATAGTGCTGTCTCTTCTTAAGAGACCAACCTTTGCTTTCTCTTCCCACTTCTCTATCTGGTCGTCCGAAAGAGCATTCCTCTCGTCATCCGTCAGAGGATCGTAGCCCTCATTGGTCTCGTTATAGAGCTTGTTCATCTTGTCGATGAGCTCATTGTACTTGTTTACAAAATTCTTTATGCTCTTGTAGGCACTGTCCACATCTGCCGATACATCTACCTGGATTGGCGAATCTTCAGTGAACTCACCCGATGTCTTGTCATACTTTCCTGTAACTGATTTAGCGGTGATTGAAAGGCCGTTTATATCAAATGTATTGCTTGAGCCCTTATATTCCACACCGTTATAATCAATTATCGCATCCTGTGCGTCTATCTTTTTTGCGCCGTTGTTCTTGTCGAGTCCCAAAGCATCGAGCGCACCCGCATTACCGCTCTTTACAGTGATATCAAAATCATTTTCACTTCCGGTACCTGATGCGTTGACATAGAACCTTCCGCGTGCTTCGTCATAGTTGGCATTTACGCCCTTCTTTGAAAGCTCGCTCGCAAAGGATGAAAGTGTCATGCCTTCGTCAACCACAAGATCCTTGCCGTTTACCGAGAAAGTGGTTCCCACGCTTATACCAAGGTCGGAAAGCTTTGTCTTTCCTGTAATGTCTGAAGCGCCAAAGGTTTTCGGCACTGTAGTCGCACTGTCGGACACAAGCTTCATGCCGTCTGTGTTGCCGTCCTCGCCCTTCTTGTAGTCTATCTCTCCGCTTACGCCAAAGGAGCTTGCCGCGTCTATAGTATACTTGTGTCCGGTAGTTTCTCCGGCCTCATTTGTTTTCGCCGAACCGTTGGCAAATGTAATCTTGCCGTCCACGAAATTGGCCGAAAGACTCTCCACACCAAACTTTTCCTGCATCTTGGCATTCAGGTCAGCAAGTGACTCTATGCCGTCCTGTCCGAGCACAAAGCTCTCGCTCTGTCCATCGTCCGAAGTCACTGTGATAGACTTGCCTATCAGGTTCTCTGAGCCTGTCATGTCAGAGAACTTTGTATTGACGTTCGCGTTCTCCTGTGTTGTGTAGGTTGCGCTGCTGTCCTTGATGTTCTTTCCGGTAAGATAAGCCGACGAAGCAAGCTGCTTTACGGATACGGAATGTGTACCGTTAGCCGCACCGGCTGTTGCTTTCACGCTCACCTTGGTGCTGTCACTCACTGTGGCAGCCTTGCCCTTGAAGGTGCTGTTGGTCTTCATTGCCGAAAGCTCTGTCTTGTAGAAATCATACAACTGGGTGTTTAAGCCCTGCCATGCTTCCTTCTTCCACTCGAGCTTCTGCTTATCCTGCTTGACCTTGTCAACCTTCGAGGAGCTTGCCTTAACAAGTTCCTTAACCATGCTCTCGGTATCCATACCCGAGATAAGTCCGGTCATTCTTATTCCGCCCATGTGATCATCTCCTTTCTTTCATGCTTAGAGCCGCTTAGCGCTTCTCATCCACAAGGAGACCGGCCATCTCCCATGCTTTCGCAAGCATGTCAAGGGCCTTTTCCGGCGGAATCTCCCGGATAACCTCATCAGTATCAGCGTTCTTTACCGTAATGGATATGCGGTTGGTATCGTCGTGATACTTAAAGCTGCAGGCTGTGTGATGAAGCGGATTGGCTTGCTTGATCTTCTTATTGATATCGTCCACGGCTTCCTTGACCTTGTCAGGGGAAACCTCCTTATCAGACTGAACCTCGCCCCACTTCTCACTTTTACTGTTCTTGTCATCCTTACTGTTCTTGTTGTCGGTACTGCCCTTGTCGGCTACAGGCTTAATGGTATCAACCGACAGCGAACTGCTGCCTGCCGTCTCCTGTGCCGAGGAACTGATCTGGATGTCAGTTGTCTGCTGCTTTGGCTGTGGCTTTACTGTAGTTGCTACATTTATAGCTCCTACTCCACCGATTCCATCTAATGCCATAATAATTCACCTCCGTGTGATCTCAGCGTGCATGCCTCCATGCGCACATAAACCGTTTACAAGTAAGCTTCATGTTTGACACATGCCTGCCGCGATCAGTTATAAAGATTGTCTCCTCATTACTGATATCGACAGTTATATACAATAACTTTACAATAGAACAGCCGAAAAGTCAAGTATTTGCTTGTACTTTTCGGCTGTTTTTAAGATTCTTCGCTTCCTGTCGCTTCGCAAGCCCTCGCCGGGCCGGCATCATACCGCTTTGCGGTACGATCAGCGTCGCTCAGAATGACACCCGGTCTTGCCTGGAATGACACTAAACGTTTTGTGAATAATACTGTTACAATAATTTCTTTAAGCTC
Source organism: Lachnospiraceae bacterium (assembly GCA_017525525.1). Taxonomy (GTDB): domain Bacteria; phylum Bacillota; class Clostridia; order Lachnospirales; family Lachnospiraceae; genus Coprococcus_C. Next base: position 17,174 of record JAFXSQ010000058.1, read on the forward strand.
TCAACATCAAGATTGTTAACCGCCTCACGGTTGGCATCCTGAATCTCTTTATAGATTTCCTTCCTGTACACGGGGACGGTCTTCGGAGCGGCTATGCCGATCTTCACCTGGTCACCCTTTACCTCAAGGATGGTTATCTCAACGTCCGAGCCTATCATAATGGACTCGCCATGTTTTCTGGATAATGCAAGCATTAATTCTTATCCTCTACTTTCTCCTCAAGTTTCTTTAATGCCTCATATACCTCATATACATTATACTTGATCTGGTAATCATCATTCTCGACGATAACCTGCATAGCCTGACGATTCTTGGTGTTGATGATAATAGGCGCCTTGAGGTTCGCTGTCATCTTAGTCAGGTCTGTAGGTATGGACATGGTTACGAATATCAGAAGATCCTCATCCGCGGGATCGCCGATCCTCTTGGTGAGCTCATCTTCTATGATCGGGCTGTAATCAACCTTGATATCTGCAGGATTGATAACCGGAAGCGCCATAAGGGGCTCCTCCATGGACTGAAGCCAACTGATCGAAGAACGCTCTTCTTTACCTACATCAAAGATCAACGCGAACTTCTTTAAGTTCTCGAATCCGATTATACCCATGGGAAACTCGATAATCTTCTCATCTTCAATGTCAATCTTACCGAAATACTTAGTTTCTGCTAACATATGTACCCTCCCAATCCGCACGGGTTTTAAGTATCCGCCCAAAACTTCACCGTGCATATATTTTTTTACACACATACCGCTTGCCTTCTCAATCCAAGCGGTCGCGCATCAACCTGTAACACAAGTATTGTAGCACTTTTCTTATATATAATCAAGCAAAGTCTTATCAATTATGCTTCCGGTTGCGGCCAAGGCTGCGTTAAAAGCAAGGTTAGCCTCGTTTAAGTTGGTTATGGCCACATCAGACTCCACATCCTCATTCTGTGACTTAAGCTCCTTAAAGGAAGCAAGCTGTTCCCTAACCCTTGTTTCTATCATCTCAAGCTTGGTCATGCGGCTTCCTACATCGGACTGCATGGCAGATACCTCATCCAGGTACCTCTGGAAATTCGCTATGTTAGCAGAGAAGGTCTTCTGCATATTCTCCTTCTTTACAGCAACCTCAACATCTATATCCGAAAGCATCTCATTGATCATCTTTACCGCATTCTCGTTATCGGTATACTGATCATCCGAAAGCATGGCCTTAATCTTCTTCTGAGTGCTTTCGGCATCCTGAAGATCCTTCAAAGCGTATATCAGATCATTGATATCATTTGCCGTCTCGGAATTGATTATCTCGCGTCCCTCGGTATTGACCTTTATGCTCTGGCTGAAGTTAACCTCGTAGTAAATCTCCTGGCCACCCTCAGGCTGCTCGTAATCTACTACCTTCCTGCTTCCGTCGGTCTGTGTCTTGTACTGAGTACAATCAAAGTAGTGTTCCGGCCTTAAGTCACCTGGTTCAAAATTATTCTTCGCGTAGGTAACCTCTATATTGGCAGCGGTTTTAAGAATATTATACACATCCTCGTTGAAGATAACCTCTCCGGTTTCCTTGATAACCTGTATCTTTCCGTCTGACACATCATAATACTGCTCCACATCCGCCGGGTCAGTCGACTTCAAAACTTTCGGCGGAAGATATGCTGACAGGTTGATTGGATTGCCACTTTCGTCATAAGCCTTTATATCAAAAAGCCCCGTAGCATCATTGGTTCCGTCGCCGTCGGTATCCACCTCATCGTCTATACCCTCGTAAGCGACATTCAATCTGTAAACCATCTCTTTATTAATCTTCTTGTACGAAGCAGATGAACCACCGCCTGCAACAGCTTCACTTATATAATCATCCGCCTTGTCGTAATCAAGTCCGTTCAATACCACGTTCTTGGTATCAAGCTCCTTCGGGTCGATTTTCTGCTTGATTATATAAGAATACACATCCGTTTTTTCTGTCTCGGTATAGGCAAGTGATCTGTCGGTCTTATACCCCGAGAATATGTACCTTCCGGCATAAGTCGAGTTACCCTCGCTGGCAAGCATATCCTGGAACTGCCTCAATGTGTCGATAATCGCAGCCCTGTCATCTGTGTTAAAGGAATCTGTCGAGCCCTGAACGCAATACTCATATATCTGTGTTAGCCTGCTGGTTATATTATCTAATGAAGTAGACGTTATATTATACCACGAAGTCGCATCCGGGATATTCTTCTCCTTGTACTGTGTGAGCTGGTTAACCGTGGTTCTAAGCTTTAAAGCTCTGACCGCGATAACAGGATCTTCAGACGCCTGCTGAATCTTCTTGCCGCTGGTCATCTGCTTTGTCTTCTCATCCACACGCTCCATGGATTTCTGCATATTTCTGAGGGCATTGCCCGATACCATCTGGTTTGTAATTCGCATATTATGTACCTCCTGTTTAAGAAAGATTCTTCGTCGCTTCGCTCCTCAGAATGACACCACACGTTTGCCCTCCTGAACGCAGATAATAATCTTTATACTCCCGTCTGGTTGATCAGCTTGTCGTAGACCTCGTTCAATACCGAGATAACCTTCGAAGAAAGGTCGTACAGATTCTGGAACTTCACAAGGTCCGCGCCTTCTTCGTTCTGATCTACGCCCGATACGGACTTTCTCTGATTATCTATCGCATACCTTATATCATCCTGGTTCTTCGTGAACACCTTCATCTTCGCGATGTCCACCGCCATATTCGTTGTGATTGCCTGCATGTACTGCGACAGAGCACCCTGCTCGAACATGCCCGTATCCTTCATGCCGAATACTATTCCCTCAAGAACCGGAGTATGTTCTATGTTGCCCTGGTTTATATCGTCCTCATAGGAGGTTACCACCTTCGAAGGATCGGTCTTCCACGCGTTGTTAAGCTCCCAGTTAAGGCCTGTGAGCCTGTAATAGCTCTGGTCACTGGACTTTAAGGTAAGTCCGGTTGTTCCCTTCTTCGCTTCCTCCATAACCTTTACGCTGTCCTTTAGGACAAAGTCCGTACCCGGAACCATCTCCGCAGTGAACATATCCAAGCCGTCATCGCCGTTCTCGTCTACTGCCTTAACCCTGGTTCCGTCATCTAAAACTTCGTCCCTTGTAGTAAGGTTATTCATGTACATCGAGAAGGTTCTTACCATCTCAACAAGTCTGGTCTGATAGTACGGCACGCCCTTAACAGAGTTCTGTGAGCCCATAACCGCCGTATGTCCCAAAAGACCGCTGTCAGGGAAGAGTGCCGGAACCTCAACTCTCCTCTCATTGTACATGGTCATGTTGTTGAATCTGAAATTATTAAGCTTTCCTTCGGAGTCGTACTCAGCTTCCCAGCCGTCGTACATATACTCTCTTCCGTTCAGGGTTATCGTTCCCTGTGCTGCTATGTTAAGTGTTCTTACATCAATTGACTTGTCAAGCTTGACCACAACAGAAGCCGGAGCATCCGGATCATCAGGATCAGGAACCTCTACTATCTCACCTTCGAAGCCCTCGGCGTTGTTGCCGTCTCTTACATTGATAAGTCCGGCAAGCTTGCCCTTGGTCTCAACCGACACGAATTTCGCGCCCGGCGTGCCGTCCGAATTAGCCCAGAACACATCAACCAGACCTTCGGCATCCGTTTCATTTACCTTCTGGCCACGCGGCGCAACCATAAGCTCGTTGTAGGTCATGTCATCGGCAAGGATATGTCCACCTATTCTGACCGTAAGTGATTTCGCATGTGATTCAACCTGATCCACACCCACGCCGAACATGATATTCTGCTCGACTACATCCACCTCCGCGTACTGCGAAAGCTGGTCTATACACAGATTTCTCTGGTCTCTCAAGTCGTTGGCATTGCTGCCCTTGAGCTCTATGCTAATAATCTGCTGAGAGAGCTCGTATATCTGCTTTGCCAGAGAGTTAATCTCGGATACCGCAAGCTCAACCTCATCGTTGATGGTCTTCTGGGTACTCTGGAAATTCGCCGACATCTCGTTGATCATATCCGTAAATGAATCGGCTGTCAGAGTATATGAAATCCTTGTGGTATAATCTCCCGGATTGTCCGCCAGGTCCTGAAGTGCATCGGACATCTTGGATATCCATGTGGTATAGCCCGAATCACCGGACATCTCGTTCATATAGGTCTGCAGCTCATTTAAGTAGCTATCCTGGATGCCATACTTGTTGTACTTCGTGTTCGCATCCCAGTACTTGACATCATAGTAGCTGTTCCTCTGCTGCTCAATATCCTTGCTGGCCACACCGGTGCCCATCATACCGTAACGCGCGGATATGTCGAGCGGACTTGCGGCGCTGCCGTTTACCTTCTGTCTGGAGTAGCCTTCCGTGTCACTGTTAGATATGTTGTGTGAGGTCGTATTCAACGCATTCTGAAAATAATTTAAACCCGAAAGTCCTGTATTGAGTCCTAAAAATGTTGACGGCATGTATTCCCACCTCCATGTTTAAGATCCTTCCTGTTGCTTCGCAAGCCCTCGCATTTCGTCATAAGGGGTACCGCTTGCGGTGGATTCCTTATGACATCGAAGGCCGGCATCATACCGCTTCGCGGTATGATCAGCGTCGTTTCGCGTAAGACACGACACCGCTTGTCTTTCTGAGGGTTCAGCCCGAAGAATCTTTTTCATAATCTACTTTATACTATACTATCTGGAATTTCGTTACTACTTATAGTTTTTATCGGATAATCCGCCGCAAATCTTAACCATAAAACCACTAAATCCGGGGAAGATGCAGCCTCCCCCGGATCAACCGTTATGCACACGCCCGCGCAATGAATTCTATCACTTCGTGACCGCGGACGGCGCAACAATCAGGGTACGACTTCGTCTCCCCCTTCTCGAATACATTTTCATTATGAACCGAGCGTATTGATAAGATGCTCTATCATGTCAGCCACGGTATTTATATATCTCGACGAAGCGTTGAACGCATGCTGGAACCTGATTAAGTTGGAAAGCTCCTCGTCCGAGGATACGCCTAAGACCATCTGCCTCAGGTTGTCAAGCTCGGTTGACGACTGCTCGCAGGTCTTCGCCATATTGTCGTAGGTGTAGCCCCTGTCCGCAAGAGAGTCCGTCATGCCCGCGTAGAAGTCCACATAAGTGCACTCAACCAGCGAGTTGGGGCTTACGGTAGCGAACTTGGTATTCCAGAGGTTCAGCATCTTGTCGACCACCTCCTGAGCCTCGGCACCCGACTCTCTCGAGAGCGGTATCTTCGAGGGATCCTGAAGCAGGTTGTCGTTGATCTCAAGGTTGCCCGAAGAGTAAAGGCTGTAATAATTATCGGCGTCCTCTTCGTTGTAGACCTTTATCTTTATCGTCGTTCCGTCAGGAAGCGTCATATCCTCTTCAGTGTAACGATCCACACTCTTTCTCTTGAAGAGCTCCTCGCCGGCGTACTCGTTGCCGGTGCCCATGCCTATACCGGCCTTGAGGTTGTTATTCTCAATCTCTTCCTCCGTCTCCTGCACGGTAAGCAGGTCGGAGATGTACTTCTGCGTTCCATCCGCGAGAGTTACCATCTCATTCAATACATGTCTGCCGTCTGCCAATGTAACGTTCGGGCAAAGCGCATCATTAATTCCGGTAACCATAGCGTTGACCAGCACGTCAAACTGTGACATCAGGTTGGTTATGGTGTAAGGCTCCACGTACTTGTTGAAGTACTCGAGCTTCTCCGAATACTCATGTATGTCGATGTTATACTGATCCATCGCCGTCTGGTAATCGGCTACATTGTCAAAATCAGTCTCAAGGGGCTTTATGGGCTTTTCAGGAACGTCGGTATAGTTTCCCGTGAAATACCCTCTCGACATCATAAGTCCCTTAAGCGCTCCGACGTCGGTATTGTTCTCAGCCGTCGGTATCTTCTCTATATGGAACAACGGAGCTGTGTCGTCCTTCCAGACAGGCATCAGGAAATCCGTTGCATCGTTGGCGAATTCGTATTTTTTGGTACCATCCTTGTTAGTTGCATCGGCATAGTACTCATTGTCGCATATCTTCTGCGTGTCAAGCTCGTACATCCTGCCCTTTGTGACAAATATACGGCCCTCTATGTAGATTTCGGCTGTTCCGTCGGAGTTGGGCACAATATCGGCGCTCACTAAGCTGGAAAGCTCGTCATACGCCTTGTTTCTTGCATCACGGTAGTCATTGGCATTCTCTATTCCGGACGCCTCAGCCGCAAGTATTTTATCGTTAAGATCAAGTATCTGCTTTCCGAGATCATTTATAGTCTTGACCTCGTTCTTGATCTGGGTGTTCAAATTTCTCTGATAGGTTATCAGACTGTCCCTGATGCTCTGCACGCGATCAAGGAAAGTCAGTGAGGTTGCTATAAATGAACTTCTGGTAACGATATTGTTGGAGTCCTTCTGCATCTCCTGAAGTGACTTCCACAGCTCATTAAGGGAGTCGTTAAAGGTCGCACCCTCAAGCTCGGAGAAGAAGCTCTCAACCTCTTTTACCGTCTCGGTCTGAGCCTTGTAGTAGCTGTTTCTGCCACTTTCTGTCCTGTAAGAGATGTCTGCAAAATTATCTCTTACTGTCTTAACCTCGGCAGTCACAACTCCGAGACCCGTCTGGTTCTTGCGGATTGCATCTACCGAAAGATTATGATAAGTGCGGTCGGTAAGCATCACCTGCTGGCGACTGTAGCCTTCCGTATGAACATTCGTAAGGTTGTGCGCTGTTGTATTTAACGCATATTGATTTGTCTTAAGACCTGTCACTCCAACGGACAGTCTTCCCATAGTACCTGCTGCCATCAGTTAAGCCTCCCTTCCGTTAATTTCTCGAATCAAAGCCTCCGCTTGTCACAGGGGCCGTGTCCCCGTAGCTGCCTTTTTTGCCCTTGAACATATCCCTGGTGTACTCGGCAGTCTCCGGAGCCCTGTCCATATTCTGCAGCAGAGTGATGCTGTAATTGATCATCTCAAGCTGCGTCTGAATAAGATTCTGATTATGGGTGTTAACCTCTTTCAAGGACTTCGCAAGCCGTCCCAGCTTTGTGTTGATCTCGGCAAGCGGATCATGGAACTCAGGCTGGGAAGAAAGCATGTCCACTATCTCGGTTATGCGGATGGTTCCCCTGGGCTTTCCCAGCACCTGGGCGATACCGTCCATCGTCTTTCTTCTCTCGATATCCAGTCCCGTTATCGTATCCACCAGAAGTTGTTCCTTGTCGGTAGTCGTCCTCAGCCTGTCTAAGTCATTCGACACTATCGCGCTTGTCTTCTCCATGGATACGTCCATAAGCTGCTCGTATACTACATATTCCTTATTCAGTTCTTCAATAAGATTCTCGATAAGACTCGCCATTGTCCTTACCCCTAATAATAATGTAATGGCATGATTACTTCGTAATCCTGCCCATATATATCACAAGGAATCCACCACTTCGTGGTCCCCCTTGCGATGAAGGTCGGCGCGATGCTGAATTATGACTTTGTCATAATCGCGCCTTCCTTATAATGATACCGACTGATATGTACTCATGAGCTTTGCCGCAAAGTCCTCAACCGATACATCATATGTACCGTTGTCGATACGTGACTTTATGTCGGCGATCTTGGCCTCACGCACATCAGGAACGGTGTTTAAAGCATTTTTTGCGACCTGCATGTCCTTCCCGGCCGCCGAAAGTGATATCTCATCCTTGAAGCTTGAAAAACCTGCCGCTGTCGTCCCTGACTTCGCAGTCTTGCCGGTACCGTAAATCTGACTCATCATGTTTATAGTACCTATACGCATATCAATTCCTCCTAACCTTGTAGATTTTAGTACTCATCTTATTTATCGGAATATATCTATAATACATAACCCCTTTTTTAAATTTCGTGCATAATACGCGTTGGAACAGTATGTGGGTTGTATCTCGCCCCAACGCTCACTTTACAGTAAATCATAGGTTTTTATCGGCAAAAAAACAGCTTTGCAGTAGATGCGTGTTGCTGTTTCGAATCTTTTCGCGTAGATTTTCGTCATTTCAGCAGTGGTGGCTCGGTGTTACCCGCCTCGAAAAAACCTCGGCGGACACCTGCACATGGGCAGTTCTAGACAGAGCAAAGAACACTCTGTAAGAACTGCCTCAAGCGGTCCGAAGTTGAGTGCTCAGAAATCGTTACAAGTGGAACGAGCAAAGCGAGTGTAACGGTTGTACGATTTCGTGCAACGAAACGAGGACCCGAACGCGCTGAAATATAAAGGAGTGACTTAGTGTTTGTTCTTTAAACACTTAGTCACTCCTTATGCAGAGCAGAAAATCGAAGTGTGATTCGAAACAGTAAGCACGCATCAATGCAAAGCGTCATTTAAGTCAGTTATTCATTTGTAAACCCTGTTAACTACGATATCATCGCTCCGGCCGGCATATCCTTCTCGGCAGTGAGCAGCGCAAGATCTCCGTGCTCATTCTCGGCGCAGAGAAGCATGCCCTCGGAGAGAACGCCCGCAAGCTTGGTGGGCTTAAGATTGGTAATAACGACAACCTTCTTTCCTACCATGTCTTCAGGCTTGTAGTAATGCTTTATTCCGGATACGATCTGCAGTACTCTTCCTTGAATCTGTACCTGGCTGCAGAGAAGCTTCTTAGACTGCGGCACCTCTTCGCAAGAAAGCACCTCGCCTATCTGAAGCTGCATCCTGTCAAATTCATCGATGGTTATAGTCTCCTTAACCTTAGCCTCAACAACCTTCATCTCCTCCTCGGGAGCTTTCTTCTTCGGCTCAGGCTTTTCCTCCTCTTCGACAACCTCAGGCTCCGGGAAACGCTCGTGTATAACCTCAAGCATAGCCGGCACATCTATCCTGTTGAAGAGTATCTCAGGACTGTCCGTAACCTTGTTTCCGCTCTCGTAAAGTCCGAAGGTTGAAAGCTCAGTCACACGTCTTGCCTCGGTATTGAGCTGCTTTAATATCTTCTCGGAAGTCTCAGGCATAAACGGCGCAAGCAAGGTTGCCCCTACGGATATGCTCTCTACAAGATTGTAGAGCACCGTGTCAAGACGGTCTCTGTCATCCTCGTTTTTCGCGAGAACCCAGGGCTCAGTCTCATCGATATACTTGTTGCAGCGCTTAAAGAGGTTCATAATCTCGGTTATGGCGTCAGCCACCTTGAGCTTGTCCATAGCCTCATTAACCTTAAGCCTTGTTCCGGTCACTACTGCCTTTAAGTCGGCGTCTACGTCATCCTCAACATGTGTATTGGTAACAACTCCGTCGAAGTACTTATTCGACATGGAAATTGTACGGTTCACCAGATTGCCGAGGGTGTTCGCAAGATCGGAGTTGATTCTCTCCATCACAAGCTCCCATGAAATCACGCCGTCATTCTCGAACGGCATCTCATGAAGCACAAAATATCTCACGGCATCCACGCCAAAGTACTCAACCAGGTCGTCGGCATAGATAACATTTCCCTTGGACTTGCTCATCTTACCGCCGGTCTGAAGCAACCACGGATGTCCGAAGATCTGCTTGGGCAGCGGCTCGCCAAGCGCCATAAGGATGCACGGCCAGTAGATAGTGTGGAAGCGAAGTATGTCCTTGCCGATAAGGTGCAGGTCGGCCGGCCAGTACTTCTTGTAAAGCTCGCCCTTGGTATCCACATCATAGCCGAGACCGGTGATGTAGTTTGAAAGCGCATCAACCCACACGTAGATGACATGTCCCGGATCAAAATCAACCGGTATGCCCCACTTGAAAGAGGATCGTGACACGCAGAGGTCCTGAAGTCCCGGAAGAAGGAAGTTGTTCATCATCTCATTCTTCCTCGACTCCGGCTGTATGAATTCCGGATGGGTGTTGATGTGCTCGATAAGTCTGTCAGCGTACTTTGAAAGCTTAAAGAAATAAGCCTCCTCCTTTGCAGGCTGAACATCTCTGCCGCAGTCGGGACATTTGCCGTCCACAAGCTGTGACGGAGTGAAAAATGATTCGCAGGGCGTACAGTACATACCCTCGTACTCACCCTTATATATATCGCCCTGGTCGTAGAGCTTCTTGAATATCTTCTTTACGGATGCCTCATGATCTGCATCGGTGGTTCTGATAAAACGGTCGTATGAGGTGTTCATCAGATCCCAAATCCTCTTGATCTCGCCCGAGGTTTCGTCCACGAACTCCTTCGGTGTCGAGAGATTCTCGAAAGCCTTGATCTCAATCTTCTGACCGTGTTCGTCTGTTCCTGTCTGGAAATGCACATCATAGCCTACAAATCTCTTGTAGCGCGCGATGGAGTCGGCCAGCACTATCTCGTATGTATTGCCTATATGAGGCTTGCCCGAGCTGTATGCTATCGCCGTTGTGATGTAGTAAGGTTTTTTCGCCATATATGATAGCCCCCTTTATAAAATAGTATTCGGGCCGGAGTCTCCGACCCTCCCGCAGGGCGACGGCCAGCTTAGCTGACATCTTTCTATCGCCGACACTGCGATATAATTAAAGCCTGTCGCCTTTATAGCGGCAGGCTTTGAAATCTGTATTATTTCAGGATTCTACGATTCGCGTAAGTTATGACGCTGAGTCTTATCCCACTTTCAGTTTGAACTTCTGTATCCCCCGGTCGTCATCGTCGTCAAAATGATCAATCGCTCCACCGAGTCCTCGTATCTTGCCGTCGAAGTCCTCGTATCCGCGGAGGATATACTTTATATCCTCTACCGTCGAGAAACCGTCCGCCGAAAGCGCTGCGATAACAAGCGCTGCGCCGGCTCTTAAGTCCGGAGCAACAAGGTTTGCGCCCGTGTAACCCTCAACGCCCGTGATAATCGCGGTGTTACCCTCGACACTTATGCGCGCTCCCATTCTCGCAAGCTCGCTCACGTACTTAAACCTGTTCTCGAAGATACTCTCCGTGATTATGCTCGTTCCTCTGGAAAGAGCAAGGGTTACCGCCATCTGCGGCTGCATATCCGTCGGAAAGCCCGGGTACGGAAGTGTCTTTATATGTGTGCTCTTAAGTCTTCCGTCCGACATAACCCTGACGGAATCATCATATTCTATAACATGCGCGCCTATCTCGTTAAGCTTTGCCGAAATAGCCTCAAGGTGCTTGGGGATTACATTCTTAATAAGGACATTTCCGCCTGTTGCAGCTGCCATCATCATAAATGTGCCGGCTTCAATCTGATCCGGTATGATGGAGTACTCTGTCTTATGGAGTCTCTCAACGCCTCTGATCCTTATGACATCGGTTCCGGCGCCCTTGATGTTTGCGCCCATACTGTTAAGGAAGTTTGCCACATCAACTATGTGCGGCTCCTTCGCTGCATTCTCTATGGTAGTCTTGCCCTGCGCAAGCACTGCGGCAAGCATGATATTGATCGTAGCGCCTACGGATACTATATCCATATACACATGGTTTCCGATAAGCTCATCGGCCCTGACAACAATCTTGCCGCCCTTGACAATCTCCCAGTTTGCGCCTAAGGACTCAAAACCCTTTGTGTGCTGGTCGATTGGGCGCGCGCCTATATCACAACCGCCCGGAAGAGCAACATTGGCATAATGATACTTTCCGAGAAGGGAGCCGAGCAGGTAGTAGCCTGCGCGAATCTTCCTTATGTTGCTGTCATCAACCTCAAGGTTCTTTCCGTCCCTGATGGTTCCCGCGCATATCGAAACCGTGTGCTTGTCTATGTATTTTACTCTCGCGCCTATATTCTCTATAGCCGCAAGAAGCACCTTCGTATCCTGAACACTCGGTACATTCTCTATGATGCATTCTTCATCTGTAAGAACGGCCGCCGCAAGTATTCCCAAAGCCGCATTCTTCGCGCCTGCTATGGTAACTTCTCCCTCAAGCCTGCGTCCGCCTTTAATCACATATTTTTCCATCCTGCACCTTCTGTTGCAATAAAATAAAAAACTCTCTCAACAAATAACTAAAGAATTATATCACTGCTATATGCTTTTGTAAACACGAACGTTTGTTTACATGTTTTTTCCACCTTGTGTCACGCAGGTTAAAACGCCCGAAAACCACTAAACTATCCGCTAAATAAGTCCTGCGTCCTTCATCTCCTGGCGCTTCCGCTTCATGCCCTCGATGATGATCTTCTTAGCGTCCGCAGCCTGCTGCTGGGTTGCATCCGGCGTGTCCTTAAGCACGTAGTCAATTCCCATCTTCTCGTACTTAGCCTTGCCCATAGTATGATAAGGCAGAACCTCGAGCTGCTTTACATGAGTAAAACCTCCGAGGAAATACCCCAGCCTGTCAAGATACTCATCATTTAAAGTAATCCCCGGAACCACCACGTGTCTGATCCTTATGTCCTTGCCCTTCTCGTCCATATATTGAAGGAAGTCAAAAATATTATCGCAGGGCTGGCCGGTAAGCTCCATGTGCCCTTTGGGATCAATGTGCTTTATATCAAGCATGATAAGATCGGTCGAAGCCATCAAACGGTCATACTTCGCAAGCGTATCTGCCGGTTCTCTCCTGAAGGTTATGCCCGAAGTATCAAGGCAGGTGTGTATGCCCTTCTTCTTCGCTCCCTCGAAGAGCTCCGTCAGAAAATCAAGCTGCAGCATGGGCTCGCCGCCCGTAACCGTAAGCCCGCCATCCTTCAAGAACGGCTTGTACTTATCATAGTCCTCAAGTATCTCCTCAACGGTCATCTTGGTACCGCCTGCCATCTCCCAGGTGTCCGGATTATGACAGTACTGACACCTCATCGGACAGCCCTTAACGAACACCACATACCTTATGCCCGGCCCATCCACCGTACCGAACGTTTCTATTGAGTGTATCATACCCTCCATACTGTATCACCCCTCCTAAAAAAAGGGGGATACCCAAAAAATCAGGTATCCCCTTTGAGTTTATTCCGTATTAGCCGTTGATTGACTCGTGGAACGTACGTGAGATAACGTCAGCCTGCTGCTCGGGTGTGAGCTTGATGAAGTTAACTGCGTATCCCGATACACGGATTGTAAGCTGAGGATAGTTCTCAGGATGCTTCTGAGCATCGATAAGTGTCTCCCTGTTGTATACATTTACATTAAGGTGATATCCACCTTTCTCTGCATATCCGTCTAACATACCAACTAAGTTATCAATCTGCTGTTTACTAGCCATGTCGTCTATTACCTCCTCTTATTTTGATAAAATACAGTCTGTCTCTGCTTGTCGGATGAGTGAATATGTAACACGCTCACTTCGTGACCGTTAACATATTCATCTCTCCTCTTATACTATGTACGGAGCCTTAATCCTGCTCCATATACTCGTCTATGCCCTCATGAAGCGTGGGAACCGCACAGGCGAGGTTACCCTTTGCGCAGTCAAGGCAGCCAAGGGTCTCCTCCGTCTTACCCTCCTGATTGGGATCGTAAGACACATTTATATGCCCGTGTTCGTTCGCAACCATGTTGTCAAGCATAGCTACTATGTCGTCTACATTGTTTAATCCGTTATCCATAAACTTTTACCTCCTTTGATAACGCCAAGCTCACCGATTGCAAGCTCCGGTTCACCAAGCTTCGCCGGAGATATCTTTATTACAGCTTGAGATCAACGTCAAGGTCACCTGCGAATACCTGATCCTCCTTGCCAAGAGCTCCCGGAATGATAGAGAAGGTATTTGAGATACCATCCTGTGAATCCATGTAAGGAAGCTTAGCAACTGATGAAAGTGAAGCAAGTGCTCCGTGAGTATCTCTCTGATGCATCGGGTTAGCACCGGGTGCGAAAGGCTGTCCGTGCTTACGTCCGCAAGGTGTATCACCTGTGTTCTTACCATAGGTAACGTTTGAAGTAATGGTAAGGATAGACATGGTCGGGAAGCCGTTTCTGTATACATGATGCTTTCTTAACTTGTGCATGAAGGTTGAAACAAGGCTTGCTGCAAGAGAGTCTACTCTGTCATCATTGTTACCGTACTTCGGGAAGTCTCCCTCTGTCTCGTAAGAAACTACGATGCCCTGCTCATTTCTGATACACTTAACCTTTGCATACTTGATAGCTGAAAGTGAGTCAGCTACTACAGAAAGTCCTGCAAGACCGGTTGCGAAGAATCTTCTTACATCCCTGTCATGAAGAGCCATCTGGATGCGCTCGTAAGCATACTTGTCATGCATATAGTGGATGATGTTAAGTGCGCTTACATAAACCTTTGCAAGCCACTCCATCATGTCGTCAAACTTCTCCATAACCTCATCATAATCGAGGTACTCGGAAGTGATAGGTCTGTACTTAGGACCAACCTGAACGCCTGTGCACTCATCAACACCACCGTTGATAGCGTAAAGAAGGCACTTTGCAAGGTTAGCTCTTGCACCGAAGAACTGCATATCCTTACCGATTCTCATAGAAGATACGCAGCATGCGATACCGTAGTCATCACCGTGAACAGGTCTCATAAGATCATCGTTCTCGTACTGGATAGATGATGACTTGATTGACATCTTAGCGCAGTACTGCTTCCAGTTGATAGGAAGTCTGGTTGACCAGAGAACTGTAAGGTTCGGCTCCGGTGCTGTACCAAGGTTGTCAAGTGTGTGGAGGTAACGGAAGCTCATCTTTGTTACAAGAGTTCTGCCGTCTACGCCCATACCGCCGAGTGACTCGGTTACCCATACCGGATCACCTGCGAAGATTGAGTTGTACTCAGGTGTTCTTGCGAACTTTACGCAACGAAGCTTCATGACGAAGTGATCGATGAACTCCTGAATCTGCTCCTCTGTAAATGTACCGTTCTTTAAGTCTCTCTCTGCGTAGATATCAAGGAAGGTAGATGTACGTCCAAGTGACATAGCCGCACCGTTCTGCTCCTTAACTGCGCCGAGGTAACCGAAGTACAGGAACTGGATTGCTTCCTGAACATTCTTTGCCGGCTTTGATATATCTATGCCGTAGGAAGCTGCCATCTGCTTTAATTCCTGAAGTGCTCTTATCTGTTCGGCAATCTCCTCCTTGCCTCTGATAACATCATCAGTATATACATCTCCGAAGGACTCCTTCTGGATCTTCTTGTCCTCTATGAGGAAGTCGATACCGTAAAGAGCAACTCTTCTGTAATCGCCGATTATACGGCCACGTCCATATGCATCCGGAAGACCTGTGATGATGTGGTTTGTACGGCATCTTCTGATCTCTGCGTCGTATACATCAAACACACCTGCGTTGTGTGTCTTTCTGTGAGTTGTGAAGAACTCTACTATCTCGGGATCTACTTTGTAGCCGTTGTCCTCGCATGCCTTCATAGCCATACGAATACCACCGTATACATTCATTCCACGCTTGAAAGGCTTGTCTGTCTGGAAGCCTACGATAGTCTCCTTATCCTTATCTAAGTATCCGGGACCGTGTGAAGTAAGTGTAGATACAACCTTTGTGTCCATATCGAGCACGCCGCCTGCTTCTCTCTCCTTCTTGGTGAGATCCATAACCATAGCCCAAAGATCTTTTGTGTTCTGTGTAGGTTCTGCAAGGAAGGTGTCATCTCCCTCATACGGAGTGTAGTTTCTCTGGATGAAGTCTCTGACCTCTACCTCCTTCTGCCACTTTCCGGGCACAAAGCCCTCCCAGCTGTCTGTCTCCAATGCATTCAGTTTGAGTAACATTGTCCTTTTTGTCCTCCTTATAATAAGTAATTTTTCCGTTCCGGAAATGCTTGAAAATGTACCGCAAGGCACCTTGCAAATGCATCGCTGTACGCCGCATCTCCCGACCTATGATGTTATTATACCTTCGGATTGTATACAAGTCAACGCACCAAAATACATTTCTTGCACTTTTTTCAGTACAAAGATTGTATACAATATGCAATCACTTATACATTATGTAGGCGTTCGTAATACTTTTGATACAAGATATGTTATATTTTATACAAATCCGTAATAAATTGAATAATTGTTCAAATAAACACTTGACTTTTCGCCGGAATGTATTATTATGTATTCGAGTTAGGAAGCTCTAACTTTGAGCCTCCGATTTCATTATTATATAAGGAGACAACCTGCACATGACATTAAATGATGCCGAGCTCGGAAAAGAATATGTGATTACCGACGTGAACACCGAGGGTGATGAGGAGATAGAAAGCTTCCTCTTCTCTTTGGGGTGCTACAGCGGCGAGAAGATCACAGTCGTAGATAAGAAGAGAAATCTCGTTGTGTCCATAAAGGATGCGCGCTACAACATCGATCCTGAGCTTGCAGGAGCCATCTCTGTACAATAATTGATAGGGACCTGTGCCTTGTCAAAGACGCGTTGGAATAAAGCGCGTTTTCTTTTCAAAACCAGGTTAGGTTAATCTAACCGCAATAATAAGATTCTTCGGGCTAAAGCCCTCAGAATGACACGGATGTGTCACCCTGAGCATAGTGAAGCTATGCGAAGGTTCTTATAATAAGGAGGAATTAATCATGAGAATTGCTTTAACAGGTAATCCGAACAGCGGTAAAACCACCATGTTCAATGCGCTTACCGGAAGAAGCGAGAAGATCGGTAACTGGGCAGGCGTTACCGTGGACAAGAAGGAAAGTCCAATTAAAAAAGCCTACAACGACACTGACACGGAGCTTATAGCCGTGGATCTTCCGGGCGCATACTCCATGTCACCGTTTACATCCGAGGAAAGCATCACCAGCGCTTATGTAAAAAACGAGCATCCGGATGTAATCATCAATATCGTGGATGAGACAAACTTAAGCCGAAGCCTGTTCTTCACAACCCAGCTTTTGGAGCTCGGCGTTCCGGTGGTAGTTGCACTTAACAAGAGCGACTTAACCGCCAAGAAAGGCAACAAGGTAGACACAAAGAAGCTGTCCGAGAAGCTTGGCTGTCCCGTTCTTGAAACAGTGTCCACCTCGGACAAGGGCTTAAAGGACGTTGTCTCGGCAGCTGCTGCCGCAGCAGGCAAGGGACAGAAGGCTCCCTACACTCAGGGCGATATAGACTTAAGCGACAAGGCAGCGGTTGAGGCTGCGGACAGAAAGAGATTTGATTTTGTAAACAATATAGTAAAGGATGTAGAGAAGCGTAAGACACTTACCAAGGACAAGACCACAGGTGATAAGATTGATAAGATTATAACACATCCGATCTTGGGACTTCTCATCTTCGCGGGCATCATGTTCCTTGTGTTCTACATCTCACAGACAACAGTCGGTACATGGCTTGCGGATATCCTTGCAGGCTGGATAGAGACCTTCCAGGAGTGGGCAGGCGAGAAGCTCGGCGATGCAAACCCGTTGCTCTACGCGCTCCTTATAGACGGTATAATCGGCGGTGTCGGAGCCGTAGTCGGTTTCCTTCCCCTCGTTATGGTTATGTACTTCCTTATCGCGCTTCTTGAGGACTGCGGTTACATGTCAAGAGCTACCGTTGTTCTCGATCCCATCTTCAAGCGTGTGGGACTTTCCGGTAAATCGGTTATCCCCATGATCATCGGTACAGGCTGCGGTATCCCCGCAATCATGGCCTGCCGTACCATCAAGAATGAGCGTGAGCG
Source organism: Lachnospiraceae bacterium (assembly GCA_017525525.1). Taxonomy (GTDB): domain Bacteria; phylum Bacillota; class Clostridia; order Lachnospirales; family Lachnospiraceae; genus Coprococcus_C. The sequence continues at coordinate 34,651 of JAFXSQ010000058.1, forward strand.
CCGCGCGACCGCGATGCTTACGACCTTCATGCCCTGCGGCGCCAAGCTTCCCGTTATAGCGCTTTTCGCAGGAGCATTCTTCCCCGATTCAAAGTGGGTAAGTTTTGTATGCTACATGCTCGGAATAGTACTTATACTCCTCGGAGCACTCCTCATAAAAGCAATAACCGCATCAAAATTCAGAAAATCGTTCTTCATAATCGAGCTCCCGGAGTATAAGATTCCGAGTCTGTGGTTTGCAGTAAAGTCCATGCTCGAGCGTGGCAAAGCCTACATCATCAAAGCAGGAACCATCATTCTTGTATGTAACACGGTGGTTCAGATCATGCAGGCCTTCAACTGGAGCTTTGAGGCTATTGAGGAGGGTGCCGAGGACACATCTATCTTAGCAAGCATTGCAGGACCCTTCTCATATCTTCTGGTTCCGATCGTAGGTATCGCATCATGGCAGCTTGCCGCTGCTGCGATTACCGGCTTTATCGCAAAGGAGAATGTCGTAGGTACCATCGCAACGGTATTTTCCATTACTAACCTGGTCGATCCGGATGAGCTTGAGCTCATAGGCGAGGGAACCTCCGTTGCAGCGGTTATCGGCATAACAAAGGCAGCAGCTCTTGCTTACCTTATGTTCAACCTCTACACACCACCTTGCTTTGCTGCCTTAGGTGCTATGAACTCGGAAATGAAATCGGCCAAGTGGCTCTGGGGTGCTATAGGACTTCAGCTTGCAACAGGCTTTACCGTAGGCTTCCTTGTATACCAGTTCGGTACGCTCTTCACAGAGGGAACCTTCGGCGCAGGCTTTGTCGGAGGACTTATAGCAATCCTCTGCTTTGCAGGAATAATAACCGGTATTATCATACACAACAACAAGAAGATAAAACTGGAATACCAGCTTAGCCAGTCATAACGTAAAAAGGACATATGCCATGGGAACAATCTTGACCAACATCTTACTAATAATCATATTGCTTATACTGGTCGGCGGTGCCTGCGCCTACATCTACAAAGAAAAGAAAAAAGGCGCGCACTGCATAGGCTGTCCCTACTCAAAGAATTGCGCTAAAGCAAAAAACGGAGGGTGTTCACATATGTGAACACCCTCCGTTTTTTGAACTATGCACACGACCACGGAATGAATCAGCCGCTTTGCGGCACGCAGTCGGCATAGCGAGCAAGAGGCGACTTCGTCTCCCCCACTCGATTATCTTACCCTACCGCGACGCGGTTCTTGCCGTTGGCCTTGGCAGCGTAAAGCGCCTTATCCACGCGCATGGTAACCGTATCCGCGCTCTCGCCGGGTTTGTACTGCGTAACTCCTAAGGTCATGGATACGTGTCCGGCCTTCTCGAAGCTCACCTCATAGAAATCTGTTCTGAGTCTCTCTGCAAGCTTTCTCGCCGTTTCCTCATCCGTCTCACGAAGAAGTATCATGAACTCCTCTCCGCCCCAGCGTCCTATCTCGGCAGGTATCCTGCTCTCACCTACATTCTTTCTTAATACATCCGCTAGCCCCTTCAGAACCTGATCACCCTCGTGATGGCCGTAGGTATCATTTACCTTCTTAAAGTCATCGAGATCCATCATTATCAGACTTATGGGATAATCCCTGCCTTCTCCGTTCTCAAGCTCATCGGTTATCCGTCGCTGTATCTCGCCACGGTTCAGCAAACCTGTCATGGCATCGGTTATGGCTGCTTCCGCAAGCTTCTTGTAAGCCTCCTCCATCTCCTCGGTCGTTGCATTGATGAAGGTAGTGAAGCGCTTAATCATGTTTATCTTGCCGGACTTGCTCTCCTCGGAAGGGATGTAGTAGATATCCCTGTCGGGATCCACATCGCCCTCACGCATGGCCGCCACAACAAGAGTTACATTGTGAAGGTTCATGTACTTGTCCGTCCTTAAGAACTCTCCCGAAGTGAAGAAGCCGGCTGTCGAAGCTATAGCCTCAAAGGGCATGGTCTCTCCGCCCACATCCCTGTCACCCCAGTAAGAACGCCTTGCGGCGCAGGAGAACACATCTATGACCTCGGGCATGAACACAGCTACCGCCATACTGTCTTCCTTGATACTGTCTAAGATGACCTCGGGATCACCATAGGCCAGCCTTGCGCGCATTCCCTCTTTGATAGCTGAGCTCAAAGTGATTGAGCCGTCAGGATTGCTGTGTGTCGGAGCTCTGAGCAAATCTACGCCGTTTCTCTCAAAAAATATGGGAAACTCGAGCGCATTGTCAAAGAAGCTCGCATCATTCTTTATGTTCAGGTACTTGTTGTAGATGTCAAACGCAGGCTTTCCGTCGAGCTCGCACAGTCTGTTATCCTCAGTCTTCGTCACAAGCATCTCCCTGCCTAAGGGCTGCCAGCCGGTAATGTGCATGGTAACCACATGGAACTCATCTCCGCCTATAAGGAGGAAGATGACCGCGCTGTCGGAGTAATCATTTTCCTTCGAGAACACAAAGGAATCGTCTCTCGCAAAGTTCGTCGGAAATGCACCGCCGCCGTAGATGCACACATCCTTCCTGCACTCCGCCATGACCTCACAGAACTCAGTCATGCTCATACCGTTGATGGTCGTGAGCAGCTCTACCGACTTTACCCATCGGTTTGCATCTATGTAATTCTTTAATCTTCCAACAGTCTCAGCTTCATTTTCCTGGTTCATCGGAAGCTGAAAGACTCTGACTGTCGTATCGGGATACTCAAAGATATTGCAGATAACCGCAATCGTTTTCTTCCCCAGATCTCCCGATACTATATTGCCGTTAGTGGAGCAGCCGACATAATTGGCCTCCGGAAAGAACTTTTCTATTCCTTTTATTACCTCGTCGATAAGGGTCTTGTTCTTATTATCCTCAATCTCGGCATAAATCTGGAAGAGTATCTCGTGAGCAATCTGTCTTTTAGTCCACTGTTTGAGCTTGCTTAATTCTCTAGCAAATGAGTTTTCACTCTCATATTCAATCTGAAATCTCCTCATGCTTTTTCCCCCTGCTTTTCGCCCCTTCTCCTGTAGCATGGTAAGTATTCAGGCTGTCATTTTATTACTTTAATACCTTCTTAACCGCCTCAACCACTGCATCGGTATTGATGCCGAAGTAATCAAATATCTTTCCGCCCGGGCCAGATGCACCAAAGCCCTTCATGCCTACGAACTCTCCGTCAAGGCCGATAAGCTCGCCCCATCCGAAGGATGAAAGAGCCTCAACGCCGACTCTTGCGCGGACTGCCTTCGGAAGCACGCTTTCCTTATACTCTTCGGGCTGACGCTTGAACTCATCCAGGCAAGGCATACTTACCACTCTTATATCCACGCCCTCGCTCTTCATTCTCTCCTTAGCCTCTACTGCAAGCTGAACCTCCGAGCCCGATGCTATGATTATCGCATCCGGTACACTCTTCTCGCTGTCCTGTAAGATGTAACCGCCCTTTAAGGCGTCCACTCCGCTTCCGTCAAGCTGAGGAAGGTTCTGTCTTGAAAGGATGAGAGCTGTAGGAGCCTTCTTCTCATTTAATGCAAAGTACCATGCAGCTGCGCACTCCTTGCCGTCAGCCGGTCTGAATGCAAAGAAGTTCGGTAACGCTCTGAGCATAGCAAGCTGCTCGATCGGCTCGTGTGTAGGTCCGTCCTCGCCCACGCCGATGCTGTCGTGTGTAAATACGTATGTAAGCGGAAGTCCCATCAAAGCCGAAAGCCTTGCCATGGGCTTCACATAATCACTGAATACGAAGAAGGTTGACACATACGGTCTTACGCCTCCGTGAAGAGCCATACCGTTGCCCATAGCGGCCATTGCAAGCTCTCTTATACCGAAATGAAGGTTACTACCCTCCGGTGTCTCTGCGGAGAAGTCGCCGGCGCCGTTCATATAAGTCTTGGTTGAAGGTGCAAGGTCCGCTGCACCGCCGAACATATTCGGAACCACATCCTTGATCAGGTTGAGTAACTTGCCCGATACATTTCTTGTTGCCTCAGGCTTGTCGAACATATTCCAGAAGTCATCCATATCGTAAAGCTTCTTGGCGTTGTCGCTGTCGTGATAGGTATCCCAAAGCTCCTTCATGTCAGGGTACTTGTCGCAGTACTCCGCGAAAAGCTTGTTCCACTCATCCTCTGCTGCCGCAAAGCCCTTCTTCAACTCTGCGAAGTTAGCCTGAACATCATCTGCTACCGTGAAGGGCTCCTGTCCGCCGAGACCGAGATTATCCTTTAACGCCTCCACATTCTCTGCGCCGAGAGGCTCGCCGTGAGCCGAGGCCTTGCCCTCCTTAGCCGGGCAGCCCGCGCCTATTTTGGTCTTTATCTCGATTAATGACGGCTTGCTCTTCTCGGCCTTCGCCGCCTCGATTGCAGCGCCGATAGCGTCAAGGTCATTGCCATCCTCGACAAGCTGTGTATGGAAGCCGAAGGACTCGAAGCGCTTTCTTACATCCTCCTTGAAGGCGATGTTGGTATCGCCCTCTATGGTTATATTGTTAGAGTCATATAAGATGATAAGCTTATCAAGTCCGAGCGAGCCCGCAAGCGAGCATGCCTCGTAGCTTATACCCTCCATCATAGATCCGTCTCCGCCGAGTGCAAATGTATAGTGGTCAACCACATTGTATCCGTCCTTGTTGAATACAGCCGCAAGGTGCTTCTCTGCCATAGCCATGCCTACTGCCATAGCGATACCTGCGCCTAAGGGGCCGGTTGTAGCCTCAACGCCTACGGTGTGGCCATACTCCGGATGTCCGGGAGTGAGTGAACCGAGCTGTCTGAACTGCTTCATATCCTCCATGGTAAGGCCGTAGCCGAACATGTAGAGAAGTGAGTAAAGAAGCGCCGAGCCATGTCCGCCCGAGAGGATGAACCTGTCTCTGTCTGCCCAGTTCGGATCGGCAGGGTTAATCTTCATGTGCTTTGACCAAAGCTCGTAAGCCATCGGAGCCGAACCGAGCGGAAGTCCCGGGTGGCCCGACTTTGCCTTCTCTATCGCCTCTGCGGCAAGCACTCTTATGGAATTAACGGATTTAACGTCTATGTCTCTCATTATTATTTTTATCCTTTCATATTTTGATTAGTTGTTCTGTGCCCTTGCTACTATTCTTAGGATTCTGATGAACAGGTTTACGATGTCCACATAGAGCTCTGCAGCCGAGTCGATTGCATTGTCCACGGTCTTCGGTAGAGCATTTGCCTTAGCCCAGTCGTAGCCGATGTAGCCGCAGAAGATAAGCACTACTATGTAATCGATTATTGTAAGATATGTTCCGAAGAAAATAGCTGCAACAAGCTCAACTACTATGGTTATCATAAGTGTAACGAAAAGTGTCTTGCCGAGGCTCAAGAAGAACTGCGGGAAGATATTTGCTGCTGCCATCATTGCAAGCGTAACAACTGCGGTGATACCGAAGGCTATGGTAATTGCGGTGTTGTAGCCTGCCATAGCGTAGATGTTAAGGATGTAGCTTAAGCATAAGCCGAGGGGTACAACGAAAAGGTTGTAGCCTATAAAGCTTATAGCCGGCTTGTCTGACTTGTGAATCATTATGCTGCCCACAATAATCATGGCGATATAAGCAATCATGAATACGATAGGACTCTTGTCTATGACGGATACAGCCGCATCAAAGCAGAAAGCTACCATAAAGACATTGATTAAGAAGCCGTACAAGAGACATGCTCCGATTACAAGATTGTACTTCTGGGGTGAAATCTCGTCTGCGGTGTATACGCCCGAGCCTGAACCCGAGCCAAAGCCCGAAGCCTGTCCTCCGCCAATCTGCTGCGCATAAAGCGGCGCCGAAAACGGATCATTCACACCACGGTTCTGCTGACCGTAGGGCTGTTGTTGTCCGTAAGGTTGCTGACCGTAAGGGTCGTTGTAGGGTTGCTGCCCATAGGGTTGATTGTTATTAAATCCGTTGTTAAAATTATTGTCTGCCATAGTATCCTCCTTTGTACTTAAAGCATGTTTTATTTATCGTTTTTTTCTTCCGTTTTTGCGGCATTATCCGAAGTTTTATCAAAAGCTTTGTCCGAAGTCTCTGTTTCCTGCCCGTCTGCGTCCTCATAAGGCTCGTATCCGGCAAGCTCGTCAAGCCTGTCGGCTATGTCATGGTAATAATCATGCAGCGACTTCGCCATAAGCCCCATATTGAAGTTGGTTATGTCCGCCTTCTCCTGAACCTCGACTACCGCGCAGAAGGTACATACCACGAAGGCGGCGAGTATCAGGTCAAGGATAAATCCTACCGTCGCCATCCATCCCCTGGTGTAACCACCGTCGAAGATGAAGAAGCATGTCTTCGCGATCACATACACCAGCATGAATATAACCGCCAAAAGCTCGTACCAGGAGTCTGTCACCGAGAAGCGGTGCTCCTGTTTAAGCTTCTCGTAAGTATCCTCCGGCCCGGACTTTACGCTCTTTATTTCATTATCATCCAACTGACTGTCCTCCTTATTTTAAGCATAAACCATTTCAAGCATAAACCATAACACGCTTAAACCACCTGAACCTTGAGCATATTCGTCGTTCCGGTCACGCCGAGGGGTACTCCCGCGCCTATAACGACCGCATCACCGCTCTTTAGGTGTCCCTTTTCCTTCGCCACCTCAAGCGCATGGTCAAAGAGCGCGAATATCTCATCCTTTTCTTCCAGGAGATACGGCACAACGCCCCATGACATGTTCAGCTTCCTGTAAGCCTTCTCGCTTGTGGTCCCTGCGATAATCGGACAGGTAGGTCTGTACTTTGATACATTCCTTGCGCTCATGCCCGACTTTGTGACCATGACTATCGCCTTTGCGCCAAGATCCATGGCCATCATGCAGGCCGAATGGCACACCGCATCGGTCACATCCGGATTGGTCTTCCTGCCGTAATTATGGAAGCGCTGCGCGTAATTGATGTCGTTTTCCGTGCGCTCCGCTATCTTCACCATCATTTTCAAGGCCTCAACGGGATATTTGCCCGCCGCGGTCTCACCCGAAAGCATGATGGCTGAGGTTCCGTCGTAGATGGCATTCGCCACATCCGTAGTCTCCGCCCTTGTGGGACGCGGATTCTTCATCATGGAGTCAAGCATCTGCGTCGCGGTTATTACACGCTTTCCGGCGTTGTAGACCTTCCTGATGATCATCTTTTGAACCACCGGCACCTCCTCGGTGGGCATCTCAACGCCCATGTCGCCGCGGGCAACCATTATACCCTCCGACACATAGATGATGTCGCCGATGTGGTTCACTCCCTCATTGTTTTCTATCTTCGAGATGATATCTATGTCCTGTCCGCCGTTCTTGTTGAGCAGGTCCCTTACCTCAAGCACGTCCTGCGCATTTCTTACAAATGATGCGGCGATGAAGTCCACATCCTGCTCTATCCCGAACAGAATATCGGCCCTGTCCTTTTCGCTCATATAGGGCATCGACAGATGAACATCCGGTACATTAATCCCCTTGTGATTGGAGATCACGCCGTCATTCATAACCTCGCAGAGGATGTCATCGTCATTGACCGCCTTCACGCGCATCTCTATCAGACCGTCGTCCACAAGTATGCGCGAGCCCTCCTTTACATCCTTACCGAGCTCCTTGTAGGTTATGGTGCATATGGTGCTGTCACCGACAAGCTCCCTTGTGGTAAATGTAAAGAAGTCTCCGGCCTTCACCTCAACTCTTCCGCCCTCGAAATCGCCGGTCCTGATCTCCGGTCCCTTCGTGTCGAGTAACAGAGCCACAGGTTTGTCAAGCTCGGCCCTGAGCTTCTTGACCATGTCCATGCGCTTTTTGTGCTCCTCGTGTGTCCCATGGGAGAAGTTGAGCCTTGCGACATTCATGCCCTCTTCGATAAGAGCCCTTAAAACTGCCTCGTCGTCCGTCGCCGGACCGAGGGTACAAACTATCTTTGTCTTTCTCATGCAAGTTCCCCTTATCTGCAGTTAAATTTGATTACAATCTTAATCATTATACATCATCTTTATCAAAAACACTACTAATTTTTTCTTGCGAATGTGTGGTTTTTTCTTGTAAATGTGACCTTTTTATTGTAAGATTTGTGTATATTATACGAGGGAGGTAATCCTATGATCAAACCCGGTACAGGTACATCAGCAACAGCCTTAACGACCATACTGCTCGTGCTCTTTTTAGTTTTGCTTACAGGCTGTAAGGCCAACCCGAAGGATTTCCATTCTAACGGCTTAAGCATAACGCTTACCTCAGACTTTAAAGAGCGAAAGATGAACGAATACACCGTCTACCTCATAGGAAGTGATGTCTCATTTACCGCGAAGGAGGAGACCAACGACTCTCTCATCAGAAACGGTTACAACATAAGCACTCTCGAGGACTACTGCGCAGCGCTTATCAACATGAACGGTCAGCGTTCCTCCGACGTGAACCGCCGAGGTAATTATTATTACTTCGTAAATGAAGTGACCACCGACGGCACGAACTATACCTATGTGAACTGCATGCTCAAGGGTTCCAATTCCTACTGGCTCTGCAAGTTCATAGTAAAGGCCGATAATTACGATAAATACAAGGAGAACATCTTCGCATGGGCGGATACGATAACAGTGGAATAAACCTTAAAACGATAAAAATGAAGCATTAAGATCTTCCTCTACACCGACGGTGTTCCCGAGGCTGTAAACACTTCGGAAGAAATGTTTGGCGTCGACAGGCTTGTCGATGTATTAAACGCCTCTGCAGACAAGAGCCCGAAAGAAATAACGGAGGCTGTGGTAGCCTCCGTCGATAAATTCGCCGGCGAAGCGGTGCAGTTTGATGATATCACAACGCTTTGCTTCGAATGGTTTTAGAGTTATAGTTTATAGATTTGTTTTCTTGGTTTAGTTTTCTTGGTTTAGTTTTCTCGTCCGGTCTCAGGCGGTAAGTCCGCCGTCCGGACCGACGTCTATGGTTATCGTATCACCCTCATGAAGGTTGCCAGAGAGTATCTTTCTTGCGGCAAGCGTCTCCACATTCTTCTGTATATATCTCTTCAGCGGTCTTGCACCGTAATGCGGATCGTACCCCTCTTTGATGATCAAATCTCTTGCCTCGTCGGTAAGCTTAAGCTTAAGCTCTCTGTCCGCGAGCCTTGCATCGAGATCCTTCAAAAGCAACTCCACTATATCTCCTATGGCCGATTTGTCTAACGGCTTAAACATGATTATCTCATCCAGCCTGTTTAAAAACTCCGGTCTGAAATGATCCCTAAGTAAGCCCATAACACCTGTTGCAGCCTCAGGTCTGATGTTGCCGTTTGCATCTATTCCGTCGAGCAGGAAATCAGAACCTATATTGGATGTCATGATCAGTATGGTATTCTTAAAGTCTACCGTCTTGCCTTTGGAATCAGTTATTCGCCCGTCATCAAGCACCTGAAGGAGCACATTAAACACATCCGGATGAGCCTTCTCAACCTCATCGAACAAAACCACGCTGTAAGGCTTTCTTCTGACAGCCTCGGTTAGCTGGCCGCCCTCGTCATAGCCCACATATCCCGGAGGCGCGCCTATAAGCCTTGCCACACTGTGCTTCTCCATATACTCGCTCATATCTATCCTGACCATGTTCGCCTCGTTGTCAAAGAGAGATGCTGCCAGGGTCTTGGCAAGCTCCGTCTTGCCCACACCGGTAGGTCCTAAGAAAAGGAACGAGCCTATGGGCTTGGTCGGATCCTTTATGCCCGCCTTTGAACGGATTATGGCGTCGGACACAAGCTCCACTGCCTCGTTCTGGCCTATCACTCTCTTGTGCAGCTCCTCCGACAGATGGAGTGTCTTGTTCCTCTCTCCCTCCGTCAGCTTTGCTACGGGTATGCCTGTCCACTTCGAGACTATCTTGGCTATCTCCTCATCGGTCACGGTCTCATGGACTAAGGTCATCTGCTTTGCATTTACCTTTGCCTCAAGCGCCGTTATCTCCTTGTCTATGGCAGGAAGCCTTCCGTACTGGAGTTCAGCCGCCTTGTTTAAGTCATAATTCCTCTGCGCTATCTGTATCTGGTTTTCTACTGCCTCACGCTCCTCGCGAAGTTGTCTAACACGTTCGACACCTTGCTTTTCAGTCTCCCATACTGCTCTCAGCTCTGCCGACTTGCTCTTTAATCCCTCGAGTTCCTCCTGAAGATGCGCCAGTCTGTCCTTGCTTAAGGAATCCTCCTCATTCTTAAGGGCAGCCTCCTCTATCTCAAGCTGCATTATCTTCCTCTGTATTTCGTCGAGCTCCGCAGGCATGGAATCAAGCTCCGTCTTTATCATGGCGCAGGCTTCATCCACCAGGTCTATTGCTTTGTCCGGCAGGAAACGGTCGGTTATGTAACGATTGGATAAAACTGCTGCCGAAACCAGCGCGCCGTCGCTTATCTTGACGCCGTGGAATACCTCATAGCGATTCTTGATGCCTCTTAAAATGGATATCGTATCCTCAACCGTCGGCTCATCCACCATGACAGGCTGGAAACGTCTCTCCAAAGCCGCATCCTTTTCTATGTACTTTCTGTACTCATCCAAGGTCGTTGCTCCTATGCAGTGAAGCTCGCCTCTTGCCAGCATGGGCTTTAGCATATTGCCCGCATCCATAGAGCCCTCGGTCTTGCCCGCGCCGACTATGGTATGAAGCTCATCTATAAAGAGGATTATCTGACCGTCTGAATTCTTCACATCGTCTAAAACCGCCTTCAGTCTCTCCTCGAACTCTCCCCTGTACTTTGCGCCGGCAAGCATGGCGCCCATATCAAGCGCAAAGATGTCTTTGTTTTTAAGCGAATCCGGTACGTCTCCGCGCACTATGCGCTGCGCTAAGCCCTCTATGGCTGCAGTCTTACCTACGCCCGGCTCACCGATAAGCACGGGATTGTTCTTTGTCTTCCTCGAAAGGATACGGATTATGTTCCTTATCTCGGTGTCACGGCCTATGACCGGATCGAGCTTCTGCTCACGCGCGCGCTCGACTAAGTTATAGCCGTACTTGTTAAGTGTATCGTAGGTATCCTCAGGGTTATCGCTGTCAACCCTCTTGTTGCCGCGAACCTTGGCGAGAGCCTCGAGGAACTTGTTCTTAGTTATCCCATAACCCATGACAAGTCCCTTTACCGCCTTGTTCATCCTGTCCATGAGGCCTAAGAAAATGTGCTCTATGGACACGTACGAATCTCCCATCTGCTTTGCCTGCTTCTCGGCAGCAATCAAAGTCCTCTGGAAATCATCACTTGTAAAGAGCTTTCCTCCGCTTACCTTCGGGCGGTAAGCCACCAGCTTTTCGGCCTCCTTTGAGAAGGCCTCGACATTGATGCCCATAAGCTCTAAAAGCTTGACTATAAGGCTTTCATCCACAGTGAGCATGCTGTACAAAAGGTGCTCCTGATCTATCTCCTGATTGTTGTACTCATACGCGAGCTTCTCGCAATTCTCTATAACCTCGAGAGATTTTCTTGTAAATTTGTTAGCATCCATAGTATTCGCCCCCTTTTTAAGACTCTTCGCGTCACTCAGAGTGACACCGACGTGTCAACACCTCCTCGTATAATATGTAATGGCACGATTGCTAAAGCAATCCTGCCCAGTCTAATGTCATAAGGAATCCACCGCTTCGCGGTACCCCTTATGACGAAAGTCGGTGCGATGCAAAATTATGACTTCGTCATAATCGCACC